>CAJTNT010000049.1 GCA_910577785.1 uncultured Lachnospiraceae bacterium
TTTCATAACTTGTTTGTGCCTTGAGCGAAGCGAAAGGAATGATAAAAACTATGAAAAAATTCCTACTGGAATTTGGCAGAGATTTTATTTTTATGGGGGAAGAATACCATGGATGAAACCAGATAAGGACAAAACGACAACGAAAATCCGATTAAGCTTTGCAGGCATTGCACCAAAGCTTTTGTCGCAAACAGACCAAGTGCTGTATTTTGCAGCCCTCAGTGCAAGAACAAGCATAATGTTTACAAGAGCAGAGCAAGAAAGAAAGAGCAGCTCCGATAAGGAATGATTGGATGGTGATACATAATGGCTGAGAACAAGAATACAAAGTTGCAGATCCGAAACAGCACGGTGGATTTTCTTGTATTTACAAAGGATGCCCACGAGGACGGTATTGAAGTTCGTGTTCAGGATCACGATGTATGGCTGACACAAAAAGCGATTGGGCAGCTTTTCGATGTAGACAGAAGCGTTATCACAAAACATTTGAAAAACATCTATGAAAGTGACGAATTGTCTGAGGAATCAACTTGTGCATATTTTGCACAAGTTGCGGATAACGGAAAAACCTATCAATATAAGTTTTATTCGCTATCTGCCATAATTGCCGTTGGCTACCGTGTCAACTCCGGCAGGGCAACACATCAGAAGCCAGGATCGCTTCTTTGTTGACTGCTTCGCCTTTGGGTATATTGTGGCGCAGTGTGGAGGGTAATTGCGCGGGAATACTTGGGTATATGGAACAAGAAATAGCATGCCCCAGGGGCTATTTATTTGACAGAGATAATATAGTATAAATATCTATCGGTCATTCAAAGGGATATACCATGCCCCATTGGCTGCGGATGGCGGTTAAGGTGTCCATTACGTCACAGACATATTGGAAATTCGCCTGGCCGGTGCGGTTCTGCACGTAGTCCTGCATATCCTCTACCTCGTACTGCAGCGCTTTGGCAGTGGAGCCGATTTCTATGGTTTCGGTGCGGCCGTCTTCGGTGTAGGTGATGGTGGCTTTGTCTGCGCGGGGGTAGTTGTTGATTTCAATGTAGCCTTTTTCGCCAGCAATTACGCCGCGCTTGGGTTGCTTGGCGCGCATGGTCAGGGAGATGACAGCCATTTCGCCGTCGGGGTTTTTCAGCAGGATGCCGCTGCTCTCATCGACGCCGGTCTCAAAGTAATTGGCAGTGGTGAGGACAACATTGGCCTTGCTGCCCATAAAGTAGCGGGCGAAGGATACGGCATATACGCCGATGTCCAAGAGGGCGCCCCCAGCCAGCTCCTTGGAGAAGAAGCGGTTGTTCACGTCATATTCCTTGCAGCTGCCGAAGTTTACCTGCACCATCTTTACTTGGCCGATCGCGCCGCTGGCAATGCGTTTCTTGAGTTCCTTGTAGAGGGGCATGTGGAACAGGGTCACGCCATCGCAGATGACGAGGTTTTTCTCGGCGGCGAGTGCGGCGCATTCCTGCAGCTGGGAGGCGTTGACGGTAATGGATTTTTCACAGAACACATGCTTGCCTGCCAGCAGCGCCTGGCGGATAAACTGGTAATGGAGGTTATGTGGGGTTGCGATGTAGATAATGTCAATATTAGGATCAGCCAGCATTTCTTCAGCGCTTTTGTAACAGTGGGCGACGGAATAAGTGGCGGCGTATCGTTGGGCGTGCGCGGGGTTGGCGGAGTAAACACCGTAGATGCTGCCATTTACTGTCTGTAAGGCTTCGCCCATTTCCTGGGCAATCCAGCCGGAGCCTAAGATGCCCCAATTTAAGTTTGTCATGGTGAGATTCCTCCTTGAAAGTTATTTTTTTAATTACCTGGGTTTTTTCTAAGATTTGGCTTTCCTGTTCTCTGGCAATGATCGCTTTGGAGGCGATCCAGCACCCGGTAGCCGTCCTTGGGCTGCTCTAAGGCCTTCTGCTTCTTGATGCCGTCCAGCTCGTTGCCCTTTTCATCAATAATCTGGATAAATTCATCCGGCGTCTTTGCCGTCAGCAGGGTGTTCTAAAATCCTCATCCATCAGCATGGCCGACAGGTGGGAGAGGGCGTCAATATGTACGTTTCCGCCCCCCTCTGGCGCGGCAATCATAAAAATCAGGAGGAACTATGTGTATACAGAAAATATATGATAAAATGCTTACATGGAAATCAGATTTAGAGGAGAGGCGCTATTTAATTTATACGAGAGATTTTACAAAGGATCCAGACACTTTTTACCTGCCTATTTTTATAGTGATATATTTATAAAAGCTAAGATCCATTCCCCAATATAACCTACAAAAGCCCTTCCCCATGCAACGCACCCATCCGATTTTGCTTTTCCATCCACAGAAACGCCCCTATGCAGATAATGACTGACAGCAGCGACCCAGCAGGCGCGGCCAGCCCCATGGGAAAGAGGGAATCCAGGAAATATCTGGAGGCCAGGTAGGCCAGAGGGATACGCGCACAGAGGATGGAGGCCAGGTTATGCACAAAAGAAATCCCTGCCCGCCCATAGGCGCAGAAATACCCGCTGAAGCAAAAATGGATGCCCGCAAAGATGCAGTCCCAGACATATCCGCGCATATACTGCCCGCCCAGACGGACGGCTTCCTCCTGCGCGGTGAACAGGCTGACTGCCCCTTCGGCGGCAAACTGCATCAGGACAGAAGCCACCACGCCAAAGCAAACGGCTATTTGTATGCCATACTTAAGGGTTTCTTTTGCCCGGCCATGCTTCCCTGCCCCAATGTTCTGCGCAGAGAGGGCAGACACGGAAGACAGCATGGAAGATGGAACCAGGAAGAGGATGCCGATCAGCTTCTCCACAATTCCTACGGCTGCGGCATCGTTCAGCCCACGGCGGTTGGCGAGGATGGTGATAATGAGGAAGGAAACCTGGATAAAGCCATCCTGAATGGCGACCGGCACGCCAATTTTTAAGATGCCGCCCATCATCTTTTTCTGCGGCTTAAAGTCGGCGGCACAGATGCCTGGGATCATGCCGCGTTTCCGAACCATAAAAAGGGAAACCACCACGCTGATGCTCTGGGAGAGCGTTGTGCCAAGAGCCGCCCCTGCTGTTCCCAGGCCGCACCCGCCGATGAACAGATAGTCCAGTCCGATATTAAAGGCACAGGCAACCGCCACAAAGTACATCGGGCTTTTGGAATCCCCCATGCCGCGGAAGATAGAACTGATGATGTTATATGCCGTGATAAAAGGAATCCCCAGGAAACAGATAGTCAGATAGCGGGCTGTGCCAGACGCCGCTTCTGCCGGGGTGGACATCAGCGATACAATCGGCTCTGCCGCCCAGAGCAGCAGGACGGCGCCGAGGACAGAGAGGGACAGGAAGAGGACGGCTGTATTGCCAACGGCCAGGCTGGCCTGTTTCCTGTCCCGGGCGCCAACGGCGCGCCCAATCAGCACCGTAGAGCCCATGGCCAGCCCTACAATCATAACGGTCAGCATATGCATGACCTGGCTGCCGATGGAGACGGCTGTCGTGCTGTCCACCCCATAGAACTGCCCAATGATAAACAGATCCGCCATGCCATAGAGCGTCTGCAGAAAATAAGACAGCAGAAATGGGAGGGAAAAAGATACAATTGTCTTGAAAACACTTCCTGTCGTTAGGTTTTTTTCCATAAATATATATTGCCTCGTCTATTTGCCCTTATACTTTTTCGTCTGCAATCAGGCTTTCGTATTCCCGCGTCTGCTCATACCGTTTCTTTTGGTCTACGGTCAAAAACAGGAATAAAATTTCCATCACGGTCATGGCCGAGACCCGGGAAAAGCAGATCTCATTCATAAACAGCTTTTCCCGGGTGGCTGTCTGGATGTGGTAATCCACGCTTTGCCCAATGGTGGATTTTGGATTGTTTGTAATCCCGATGGCGGTCGCGCCTTTTTCCTTGGCAATCTTCACCATCTTAGCCACCCGGCGGGATTCTCCAGAATTGGAAATGGCAATCAGCACATCGCCTTTTTTCAAAGAAAGGGAGAAGGCCAGCTGGGTTTCCCAGATTGTCCCTGCCATAGCCCGGATGCCAATTTCATTTAATTTAAAGGCTCCGTCAAGGGCTACCGGAATCGTATTGCCTACGGCTACGAGCTGTACGATCCCGGCTTTGCAGATATTGTCTAAAATAATATTTAGCTGCCCTCTTTGCGAAAAGTATTTTCATAATAGATAGATATTATAATAATACTTTTCGGGAAAATGTCAATCTTTTCGGAGGATTTTGCGGAAATTCTTCTTGCCTTTTTTGAGTACCATGCCGTCCGTAAAAGCATCCATTCCGTAAGAAGCCTTGATGTCTGTCACCTTATCGCCATTGACGCAGACGCCGCCCTGTTCTACTGCCCGGCGGGCTTCGGAGCGGGAGGAGGCCAGGGTGGATGTTACGAGGAGGCTCAAAATGTCAATCGTGCCGTCCGTAAAATCCGTATCTGCCAGGGTAACGGAAGGCATATCGGCTGCATTGCCGCTGGAGAAAATAGCTTTTGCAGCGTCCTGTGCCTTCTGGGCCTCTGCTTCGCCATGCACCAGTTTCGTCAGCTCGAAGGCCAGGATTTCCTTTGCCTGGTTGAGCTGCGCCCCTTCCCAGGCATCCATGCGGTTGATTTCCTCTAAGGGAAGGAAGGTCAGCATACGGATGCATTTCAGCACGTCAGCATCGGCCACGTTCCGCCAGTACTGGTAGAAGTCGTAGGGGGAAGTCTTCTTGGCGTCCAGCCATACGGCGCCGGACTGGGTCTTGCCCATTTTCTTGCCCTCGGAATTGAGCAGCAGGGTAATGGTCATGGCATATGCGTCCTTGCCCAGCTTGCGGCGGATCAGTTCTGTGCCGCCCAGCATATTGCTCCACTGGTCGTCGCCGCCGAACTGCATGTTGCAGCCGTATTTCTGGAACAGGGCGTAGAAATCGTAGCTCTGCATAATCATGTAATTAAACTCAAGGAAGCTTAAGCCTTTTTCCATGCGCTGTTTGTAGCACTCGGCAGTCAGCATGCGGTTGACAGAGAAGTGGGGGCCTACCTCCCGGAGTACGTCAATATAGTTCAGGTCCATCAGCCAGTCCGCGTTGTTGACCATCAGCGCCTTGCCTTCGGAGAAGTCAATAAAGCGGCTCATCTGCGCTTTGAAGCAGTCGCAGTTGTGCTGGATGGTTTCTGGGGTCATCATCTGGCGCATGTCGCTGCGCCCGGAAGGGTCGCCGATCATCCCCGTGCCGCCGCCAATCAGGGCAATCGGCTTGTTGCCGGCCATCTGCAGGCGCTTCATCAGGCAGAGCGCCATAAAGTGGCCCACATGCAGGCTGTCGGCAGTGGGGTCAAAACCAATGTAAAATGTGGCTTTTCCATGGTTAATCAGTTCCTTGATTTCCTCTTCGTCTGTTACCTGGGCAATCAGCCCGCGGGCAACCAGTTCGTCATATACGGTCATAACGTTTCCTCCTTGTAGGTTTAAAATAATATATAGTAAACAATAATAAACAATAAAAAACCCCGTCCCTGGAAATGCATGGTATTCTTGCATATTCCAAAAGGACGGGGGATAGATACCCGTGTTACCACCTTTGTTCACAGCCTGCTCGCGCGGGCTGCCTCTGGAAGTGCCTGGTGTGCTTGCATGATGGCAAGGTTTCTTGCCGGATATACGGCGGAACTCCTTGCTGGGGCTAAGCTCTGTTGGTGTATGGATCGATGGCACTCCTGCAATATAACGGATGCAAAACCGTCACAGCCTACTGATGCATCTTCCGGCCATAAAAGGGCGGGCTTTCTGCCTGTTCGGTGTGCAGCTCCAGGATGTATTCACAAAAAGCCCTGCCTGCGCCTCTCATCTTCCGGCTGCTTTCTGTAGGTGGGTCCTCCCTGCTACTTATTCCTATCACGGAGCCTGCCTAAAGTTAGGAACCCATCTGTCCTGTGTTGCGGGAACAGTGGAGTGTCACACGGTTTGGCGGCTCCATCGCCTTTTCATAATCTTGCGGACAGCTGCCCGATAGAAAGGAGAAGACAGGCAGCGCCGCAATTTATGCCAATTATAGAGGGAGAATGGGGATTTGTCAAGCCCTTTTTTGTGTATCTTATTCGTCTCCCCAGCCATCGTCTCCCCAGCCGTCGCCCCCGCCATCTATGATGCTAGTAGCAATGACGTCATCCGTATCAAATGATATGATTTCAAGTTCTGGAGTTTCATATGTCTTCATGAGGCTTCACCTCCCTTCTGCTGATGAACGCTTTACTCTGCGCCTTCTAGGACTTCTAAGACATGGACTTCTAAAAATGGCGGAAAATTTAGAGAAGCAGTAAAGCCGTTGGGATGGTACAGGCATTTTTTCAATTTCATAAAAAAATATAGGGACGTTAATATTTTCTTAGGAAAAATAAAGGGAATCTTAATGTATATGGCTTGTTCGTTCCGTATAATGAAAGATAGAACAGGCAGATGCTCCGTTGGCGGCAGAGTTAGATCATGATTGCCTGAGGTGACAGATCTGTCATGAAAAAGTCACGGCCGCGTCACCTTGGAAGGGTATAGTCTTAATGAAAGCACGCCTGTGGCGCAAGGCAGGACGGGCCATCGCATAGGAAGAAATAAAATTGGAATAATAAGGAAGAAAATGGAATTATAATAGAAGGAGAAGAGAAATGCCAGAGAAGAAAGACAAGAACACGAACAAAAAGAAAATAGCCATATTATTCGGGGGATGCTCCAGTGAATATGAGGTTTCCTTACAGTCTGCGTATGCGGTTATCACACATATTGATACGGAGGCATATGAGCCGGTATTGATTGGGATAGCCAGGGACGGGAAATGGTATCTGTACCGTGGGGAGGCAGACAGGATTCCCAGTGACAGCTGGCAGCAGGAGGGGAGCTGTATTCCGGTGGCAGTATCCCCGGACAGGGAGCTGCATGGGATTTTATTGCTGAAAAAAGAGGGCGTGGAGACGCTTTCCCTGGACGGCGCGCTGCCAATCCTCCATGGGAAAAATGGGGAAGACGGGACGGTGCAGGGCGTGCTGGAGCTGGCGGGGATTCCGCTGGTGGGATGCAATACCATGAGCTCTGCGGTCTGCATGGACAAGGAAACGGCGCACCGCCTGGCCAGGGAATGCGGCGTGAAGGTTCCGGCTTCCCATACGGTGACGGAGGCGGAGCTGGAGGGCTTTTCACAGGTTGCGCAGTGGGCGCAGGAATTGGGATATCCCCTGTTTGTCAAGCCCATGCGGGCAGGCTCTTCCTTCGGTATTACTAAGGTGGCTGGCGCCAAGGAGCTGCAGGCGGCTATGCAGCATGCCTTTGCTTATGATTCTTATGTGATTATGGAGGAAATGATTGATGGTTTTGAAGTAGGCTGTGCTGTCCTGGGGACGGAGGAGCTTGTGATTGGCGCAGTGGATGAGATTGAGCTATCCCAGGGATTTTTTGACTATACGGAGAAATATACCCTCAAATCCTCCAGCATCCATGTCCCGGCGCGGATTTCCCCGCAGAAGGCGGAGGAGGTGAAGGCTGCGGCGGCAAAAATTTACCGCAGCCTGGGCTGCAGCGATTTTGCGAGGGTGGATATGTTCCTGACGCCGCAGGGGGAGATTTATTTTAATGAGGTAAATACAATCCCTGGTTTTACCAGCCACAGCAGATACCCGAATATGATGAAAGAGATTGGCATTTCCTTTGCAGAACTGGTGAGCCGTCTGTTAAGCAAAATCTAAGGAGGCAGATGCATGAGGCAGAAAAAAACCTACGGGGCAATTGATAATTTCCGGCTGGCTGCCGCTTTGCTGATTGTGGCAATCCATACGGGGCCGCTGGATTCTTTTAGCCCGGCGGCAGATTTTTTGGTGACGTATTGCTTTGGGCGCATTGCCGTCCCATTTTTCCTTATGGTAACGGGTTTTTTTGTGCTTGCGCCTTATCAGCGGACAGTAAGCCGTTCCATGGCCGGGCGGGAAAGCGCCTGTGGGAAGGTGTGGAAATTTTTAAGGAAGACAGCGCTGCTGTATGCGGCTGCTACCGTTCTTTATTTTCCTATCAAAATCTATTCTGGCCAGCTGAGCCATAGCTTTGGGGGATGGATGAAGGAAATTTTTTTGGATGGAACCTTCTACCATCTATGGTATCTGCCAGCTGTGCTGCTGGGCTGCCTGCTGCTTGTGGGGCTGTTGGAAATCTGCCGCCCGCCGATGATTTCTGTCATAACGCTGATTTTATATCTGGTTGGCCTGCTGGGGGACAGCTACTATGGCCTTATCAGCCAGAACCATGTCCTGAAGACCGTGTATGAAGGGATTTTTTCCATCAGCTCTTATACCAGGAACGGGATATTTTTTGCCCCGGTCTTTCTGTGGCTGGGCGTAATCATTGCCAATGGGAAAATCCGCCTCCCCAGGCAGACGGCATGCCTTGGCTTCCTGCTTTCCCTGGCGGGCCTGCTGGGGGAGGGGCTGTTAAGCTATAGCCTAAAGTGGCAGAAGCATAACAGCATGTACCTGCTGCTGCTTCCGGCGATGTTTTTTCTGTTTTTGTGGCTGCTTTCTTTGGAAGGGGAGGCGCTTGCCCTGGCGCGGGACTGCTCCATGATCATCTATATCATACATCCGCTGTGCATTATCCTCGTGCGTGGGACGGCCGGCGTCATGAAGATGACGGACATTTTTGTGAATCAGTCCTTTGTCCATTATCTGTCCGTCTGCATAGCATCGGTGGCGCTGTCCATTTTGATTGCATGGGGGATGCAGTGGGTAAAGGGAAAATACGGAAAGGGATGAGGAAATCATGTATCAGAAAGGAAGGGCGTGGATTGAACTGAACCGGGGGCATCTTATGGACAATATCCGTCAATTCCGCATGCTTCTCCCAGCGGACTGTGCCCTGATGCCGGCGGTAAAGGCAAATGCTTACGGCCATGGCGCGCCGCTTATCGCAGGCGCACTGCAGGAGCAGGGGGTACACAGCTTCTGCGTGGCTTCCGTTGCGGAAGGGATTGAGCTGCGCCAGGCAGGGATTTGGGGAGAAATTCTCGTGCTGGGCTATACCCATCCCGGCCAGTTTTCTGATTTGGCGTATTATAGTTTAACGCAGACAGTGGTTGATTTGGAATATGCCAGGAAAATGCAGGAGGATGGCCACAGATTTACGGTGCATATCGGCATTGACACGGGAATGCACCGCTTAGGGGAACGGTGGGATAACCTGGAAGGGATCCTGGAGATTTTCCGGTTCCCGAATCTAAAGGTCACGGGTATCTATTCGCATCTGTGCGCATCGGATGGGATTACCCAGTGGGAGCGTACTTACACCCTGGAGCAGATCCGCCACTTTGAGTCTGTGGTGGAAGAACTGCACCGCAAGGGGATTTTCGGTTTTAAATGCCATCTGCAGGGAAGCTATGGCATCTTAAATTATTCTGAGCTTTGTTTTGACTATGCCAGGGCAGGGATTGCGCTGTACGGGATCCTCAGCGGCAAAGGGGATAAGGTGGACGCGCCCTTACAGCTGCATCCCGTGCTGTCGTTAAAGGCCAGGGTAGAGACTGTGAAAACATTATACCGGGGGGAAGGGGCGGGCTATGGCCTTGCATACCGGACAGGGGAGAACCGTAAGATTGGCGCGCTGTCCATCGGGTATGCAGACGGCATCCCCAGGAGCCTGTCAAACTGCGGGTATGTGCTCTGCCATGGCAGGAAGGCGCCGGTCATCGGGCGGATCTGCATGGATCAGATGCTGGTAGACCTCACGGATGTGCCGCAGGTGAGGGCGGGGGATGAGGCTATCTTGATTGGCAGGTCCGGGGATCTGGAAATCCGCGCCGAAGACCTTGCCAGCTGGGCGGGGACGATCAGCAATGAGATCTTAAGCCGCCTGGGGAGCCGGCTTGAGCGGGTCATGGAGTAGCGGCTTTTTATGGGGGGCCGTACGAAACGCTGTGAAAATGGGAATAAAATATCCCTTGGAAAAATGGGCTTTTCTGTGTTACAATGAGATTACTGTTTCAGAAAAGACAGTTATAAAATGAGACAGGATTTGGAAAATACGGATTTGGGAAAAGACGTATTGGAAGAAATAGATTGAAAGACAGGATTAGAAAAGAGCCATGTTAGAGAATTTTCCATTAGAGAAAACAGTGGAGCCGCTGCTTCAGTGGTTCCGGGAGAACGCCAGGATCCTCCCCTGGCGGGAATCTCCTACGCCATACCATGTGTGGGTGTCCGAAATTATGCTGCAGCAGACCCGCGTAGAAGCAGTAAAGCCTTATTATAAACGTTTCATGGCGGCTCTGCCTACGGTACAGGATTTGGCGCGCTGCCCGCAGGATCAGCTGCTGAAGCTGTGGGAAGGCCTGGGGTATTATAACCGTGTACGGAATATGCAGGCTGCCGCCCGGACAATTGTGGAGGAATACGGCGGGGCGCTCCCGGCAGATTATGAAAAGTTATGGAAGCTAAAAGGCATTGGCAGTTATACGGCAGGCGCGATTGCCTCGATTGCCTATCAGATTCCGGTTCCGGCAGTGGATGGCAATGTCCTGCGGGTCATTTCCCGGGTAACGGCGGATGATTCTGATATTATGAAGCAGTCCACGCGCAGCAAGGTGGAGCGGGCGCTTCTGGCGGTTATGCCGCAGTCCCAGGCCGGAGCCTTCAATCAGGCGCTGATGGAATTGGGCGCAACCGTCTGCCTCCCCAATGGGGAACCCTTGTGCGCAAGCTGCCCCTGGCAGGCCTTCTGCGAGGCCCAAAAGCAGGGAATCTGGCAGCAGCTTCCGGTAAAGAGCAAGGCAAAGCCCCGGCGTATGGAAGAAAAAACGGTATTTGTCATCCGGGATGGGGGGAAGGTTGCCCTTCACAAAAGGCCTGCCAAAGGCCTGCTGGCTGGGCTGTATGAATTTCCCAATGCCGCGGGGCATCTGTCCGAGGAAGAGGCCTTACAGTGGGTAAGGGAGCAGAAGCTGTCCCCCGTCCGCATACAGAAATTGGAGGAGGCCAAGCATATCTTCTCCCATGTGGAATGGCATATGGCAGGGTATGCGGTGTGGGTGGAAGGGCCTGCAGAGAACAGGAGTAAGATGCTGTTTGTAGAAGGAAAGGATACGGAGGCGGCCTATCCCATCCCCTCTGCCTTCCGCGCTTATATGAAATACATGGACATGCGCCTGGAAATTTAGAAAGCCGGTACAGTTTCTGTACCGGCTTTCAATATGAAAAAGATTTATATAAAAAAGTGAGGATACACTGTGTTAGCGGGAGGACCTTGCCTTTCGGCAAGGCTATGAAAAAGATAATTGAGAATCAACCAATCAATTGGTAATGGCTTTCTTCTATGCTACATAGTATAGAAGGAAAATGTGACGTGCGTGTGTTCATAATATGAGAATTGTGTAAAGATTATATGAACAAACTGCGTAATCATTTTCTTCCCAGCCGTTTCCAACACTTTTTTATTTTTCTACTTTCCATCTGAAAAAAAGTGTGGTATAATGTTCGCGTTGGCAATATTCAATTGAGTTTCGGCACAGTTTTTATTACATTTTATAGAAAGGATGCATACCATGAAACACATTAAGACATTAAATACGAAGAAGTTACAGAACACGGTAAAAAAGGGCGGCTGTGGGGAATGCCAGACATCCTGCCAGTCCGCATGCAAGACAAGCTGCACCGTAGGGAACCAGAGCTGTGAGAACAAATAGTTTTCAGATACGTCTCACTATAAGAGTTTAAGCATGGACCGTTCGCCTTGCACGAGCGGTCATTTGTGCGTTATCGTTACCGGAAAGGAGCTTTTTGTGGTTCACCAATATAAGAACAATGGATATAATATCGTCCTGGATGTGAACAGCGGTTCCGTGCATGTGGTGGATGATGTTACATATGATTTAATCCCCCTGTACCAGTCCCATACAAGGGAGGAAATTCAGGACAAGCTTATGCAAAGCTATTCGGAGGCGGATATTATTGAAAGTTATGGGGAGGTAAAGTCCCTGGCGGATTCCGGCCAGCTCTTTACGGAAGATGAATATGAAGGCTACATAGGCCAGTTTAAGGAGCGCCCCACTGTGGTCAAGGCTTTGTGCCTGCATATTGCCCATGACTGCAACCTGGCCTGCCGTTATTGCTTTGCGGAGGAAGGGGAATACCATGGCAGGCGCGCCCTTATGTCCTATGAGGTCGGCAAGGCAGCCCTGGATTTCCTGATTGCCAATTCTGGCAGCCGCCGTAACCTGGAGGTTGACTTTTTCGGCGGGGAGCCATTGATGAACTTTGATGTGGTGAAGCAATTGGTGGCCTATGGCAGGGAACAGGAGAAAATCCACAACAAGAATTTCCGCTTTACCCTGACGACCAACGGCGTGCTCCTGAATGAGGAGGTCATGGAGTTTGCTAACCGGGAAATGGCCAATGTGGTCTTAAGCATTGACGGGCGCAAGGAGGTCAATGACAGGATGCGCCCCTTCCGCAAGGGGACAGGCAGCTATGACCTGATTGTACCCAAATTCCAGAAGTTTGCCGAGAGCAGGAGCCAGGAGAAATACTATGTGCGCGGGACGTTCACCCACCACAACCTGGATTTCTCGCAGGATGTGCTGCATCTGGCGGATTTGGGCTTTCAGCAGATATCCGTGGAGCCGGTGGTGGCAGCGCCAGAGGAAGATTATGCGCTGCGCGCAGAGGATCTGCCCCAGCTCTTTGCGGAATATGACAGGCTGGCAGTGGAAGTCATCCGGCGGCAGCGGGAGGGGAGGCCATTCCAATTTTTCCACTTTATGATAGATTTGGAGGGCGGGCCTTGCGTGGCAAAGCGCCTTTCCGGCTGTGGTTCTGGGACAGAATACCTGGCAGTCACGCCATGGGGGGATCTGTATCCCTGCCATCAGTTTGTGGGAAGTGAGCCGTTCCTTATGGGAAATGTGGCGGACGGCGTGACCAATGTGCAGCTCCAGAAGGAGTTTAAGCAATGCAACGTTTACGCCAAGGAAAAATGCAGGGACTGCTTTGCCAGATTCTACTGCAGCGGCGGCTGCGCCGCCAATTCCTACCATTTCCATGGGAGCATCACGGATGTTTATGATATTGGCTGCCAGCTGCAGAAAAAGCGGATTGAGTGTGCCATTATGATAAAAGCCGCCCTGGCAGAGGATGCAGGGCAGTAAAAATTTAAGAAGCCGCCCATGGCCGGTGGGCTATGGGGAGCGGCAGCAGAAATAACAAGGAGAGGAAAAACCATGAAGAAAAGCAAAGCTCTGGGGATTTTGGTCTTGATCCTGGCCATTATGGCTGGCATGTCCTGGTATGCAGGAACCATTATCTCAACAGTTGGCGTAGGTGAGAGCCGTAACATTAAGCTGGGACTGGACCTTGCGGGCGGTGTCAGCATTACTTACCAGGCAGTGGACGACAACCCGTCTGCAGAAGACATGAAAGACACGGTCTATAAGCTGCAGAAGCGTGTGGAAGTATATAGTACAGAATCCACGGTCTATCAGGAAGGGAATAACCGTATCAATATTGAAATCCCGGGTGTTTCCGATGCGAACCATATTTTGGAGGAACTGGGCAAGCCGGGTTCCCTGGAATTCCAGGATGAGGACGGCAATACCCTCCTGACAGGGACGGATATCAAGAACGCCCAGGGAGGCACTTATAATGACCAGATGGGCAACCGGGAATATGTGGTGGAACTGACGCTGACCGATGAAGGCGCACAGAAATTTGCCGATGCTACGGCCAATAATGTAGGCAAGTCGATGCCAATCGTATACGATGGGCAGACCATCAGCGCACCGAACGTAAAGGAGGCCATTTCCGGCGGCACGGCACAGATTGACGGGATGGAGAGTTTTGAGGCAGCGGAAGAGCTGGCTTCTACCATCCGCATCGGTTCCCTGAGCCTGGAATTGGAAGAGCTGCACTCTAAGGTAGTGGGCGCACAGCTGGGTGAGGAAGCGATTTCCACCAGCCTCAAGGCAGCCGCCATCGGCCTTGTGCTGGTGATGCTGTTTATGATTGTGATGTATCTGGCTCCAGGCTTTACGGCCAGCCTGGCATTGATTTTATATTCTGCTCTGACCGTATTTGCACTGTGGATTTTTGACATCACCCTGACCCTGCCGGGTATTGCAGGTATTATCCTGTCTATCGGTATGGCGGTAGACGCCAATGTTATTATTTTCGCCCGTATCCGTGAGGAGATTGGCGCTGGCAAATCAGTAAGCGCGGCGATGAAGATTGGCTACGAGAAAGCCCTGTCCGCCATTGTGGACGGCAACATCACCACCCTGATTGCCGCAGTCGTGCTGGGAATCCGCGGTTCAGGGACGGTAAAGGGCTTTGCCTACACATTGGGCATCGGTATTGTGCTGTCCATGTTCACAGCCCTGGTCGTGACGCGGTGGCTGATGAAATGTTTCTATGCCCTGGGGCTTAAGGACGCCAAGTTCTATGGCGCCACCAAAGAGCGCAAGACCATCAATTTCCTGAGCAAGCGCAATATCTGCTTTGCCATTTCCCTGATCGCCATTGTGGCAGGGTTTGTGGGAATGGGCATCCATGCGGCCAAGGACGGCAATATCCTCAACTACAGCCTGGATTTTGTCGGCGGCACATCCACGACCGTGACATTTAATGAAGATTTTTCGATTGCCGACATTGACTCTAAGATTGTCCCTGTAGTGGAAGGGATTACCAAGGACGGCAATGTGCAGACACAGAAGATCGAAGGCACGAACCAGGTAGTCATTAAGACGCGTTCCCTGGAGCTGACGGAGAGGGAGTCCCTCAACCAGGCCATGATTGACCAGTTCGGCGTAAGCGAGGACGGCATTACGGCAGAAAATATCAGCTCTACGGTAAGTTCGGAAATGAAGGCGGACGCTATCTGGGCAGTTATCACCGCTACGATCTGTATGCTGATTTACATTTGGTTCCGCTTTAAGGATATCCGTTTTGCAGGGGGCGCGGTAATCGCGCTGATCCATGATGTGCTGGTTGTGCTGGCCTTCTATGCCCTGGCAAGGATTTCCGTGGGCAATACCTTTATCGCATGTATGCTGACGATTGTAGGTTATTCTATCAATGCGACCATCGTTATCTTTGACCGTATCCGCGAGAACCTGGGCGGCGTGCGCAAGAAGGATGCGGAAGCATTGCAGGAGGTTGTAAATAAGAGTATCACCCAGACGCTGTCCCGGAGTATCAATACCTCGCTGACGACATTTATTATGGTATTTATGATCTTTATCCTGGGCGTGACGTCCATTAAGGAATTTGCGCTTCCGCTGATGGCAGGCATTATCTGCGGCGGATATTCTTCCGTATGCCTCACCGGGGCGCTGTGGTATATCTTCCGTACGAAGTTTGCGAAGAAATAGGCGGCTTTTTGAAAAATAGGCAGATTTATAATGGAGAGAAGGCAAGAGGATGCGGCGGCATGTTCTGGCCTTCTTTTCTCTTGCTGTTAAGGGGAGAAAAGTTTTGTTGGGAAGGGACGCAGGTTTGGGTAAGGCATTAAAGTTTTGTTGGGGAAGGGACGCAGGTTTGGGCAAGCCATCCCCCACACAGACGGGGCAACGCTCCGGGGAACTAATCGCTAAGGGAGGCATGCAGCCGATAGGATATTGGATGTGGTACTTTGCACGTTCAGGAGAGCCTTCACGTGCAGCCTCCCTAAGCGCTGGATTTCCCCTCTGCTAAAACCGCCCCTGAATTGTCTGCTTAGGGGGATGTCTTGCCCCAACCTGCTGGCATTGCCCAACAGAAGTTACTCTTGCGAATACTTTTATCTTTCTATAACAATGTTTTCTTGGTAGTATAGTTTATAGAGGAAGCATGGCAGAAGGAGAATAGGGGAATCAGAAAATAGCTGTCCTGGCAGAGACATCGGAACATTGCGGTTTAGGCTTTGGGGGAGTAAGCATAGTAGGAACAAGAGAGTTTGGAAAAAACTTCATTGCTTTAAAAAGGTAATGAAAAGATGTAAGTTTTTGTAGAATATAGATAAGATTTATGGTAAAATAGAAAAAGTGCCAAGTTTTTTGGATAGAATTTAATTAATTTCCATTTGTGCGGCTGGTATTTTGTGGGAAATTCCAATAGTTTTTCAACATATAAAATTTTGTGGCAGTTATATATTAGGCCTGTGTTATCCTGGCTATGAGAAGATGATACAAGAATGTCAACATTATTATCGCTGCAGACAACGCAGGTAGATTCAATAAATGACCATAAGGCTATGACAGCTAAGTTATGGCGCATTAACTTTAAAAAGAATCTAAGTTATGACATCATTGAAGCAGCGGAACAGCCGCCTTACACAGCCAATGTCAGCAGGTTCGGATGCGCCATCTCTCTAAGCAGTAGAACAGCTATCCTTTATAGCCAATGTCAACTTGGTTCGGATGTGCCATCCCCCTAAGCAGCGGAACAGCCATCCTTTATAGCCAATGTCAACTTGGTTTGGATGCGCCATCCCCCTAAGCAGCGGAACAGCCATCTTACACAGCCAATGTCAGCAGGTTCGGATGCGCCATCCCCCTAAGCAGACAATTCAGGGGCGGTTTTAGCGGAGGCGAAATCCAGCGCTAAGGAACGGCACGTTCCGTAGGGAGGCTGCACGCGAAGGCTCTCCTGAGCGTGCATAGTATCACATCCAATATCCATTCGGGGATATGCCTCCCTTAGCGATTAGTTTGCCGGAGCGTTGCCCCGTCTGTGTGGGGGATGGGGCAGCCGAACCAGCGTCCGAATGGCCGAACCAGCGCCCGAATGGCCAAACCAACGCCCGAATGGCCAAACCAACGCCCGAAACGGCCAAAGCAGCCCCCATACTGCTCACCCGCACATTTTGGAAGAAATTTATCGCAATCACATAAAGGAGGAGAACATGGAGAAAAAAATCATGCTGGGAAATGAGGCGATTGCCCGGGGGGCATATGAGGCAGGCGTGAAAGTATCTGCCGCATACCCAGGCACGCCCAGCACGGAAATCAGCGAAAATATTGCCTTATACAATGACATTTATGCAGAATGGTCCCCCAACGAGAAGGTTGCCATGGAAGTTGCCATTGGCGCATCCATCAGCGGCGTACGCGCTATGGCTTCGATGAAGCACGTAGGCGTGAATGTGGCCAGCGACCCGCTGTACACCATCTCTTACAGCGGCGTAAACGGAGGCCTGGTTCTGGTGGCAGCCGACGATCCCGGCCTGTACAGCTCCCAGAATGAGCAGGATACCCGTTGCGTGGCCAGGGCTGCCCTGGTGCCTGTCTTAGAGCCATCCGACAGCCAGGAAGCCAAGGATTTTGTAAAATATGCCTATGGGCTGAGCGAAAAATACGATACCCCTGTCATTGTGCGGACGACTACCCGCCTGGCGCATTCACAGGGAACCGTTACCTTAGAGGACCGCGTTGAGGTAGAGGATAAGCCATACCAGCGGGATCCTGGGAAATACGTGATGATGCCGGGGAATGCCATTGGCCGCCATGTTTATGTGGAGCAGAGGATGAAAGCCATGGCCGAGGACGGCAGCGCCTTCCCCATAAACCGCGCGGAATATCACGATACCTCGATTGGCTTTATTACCAGCGGTATCCCTTACCAATATGTCAAAGAAGCCTGTCCCAACGCTTCTGTGCTGAAGCTTGGTATGGTGCATCCCCTCCCGCGGAAGCTGATTGAGGAATTTGCCTCCAAGGTGGAGAAGCTGTACATATTCGAGGAGCTTGAGCCGGTGATTGAGGAGCAGGTAAAATCCTGGGGGATTGAGGCCATTGGCAAGGAAATCTTCACCGTGCAGGGCGAGTATTCTGCCAATATGATCCGCGAGAAGGTTCTGGGGGAGAAGGTAGAATTTAAAGCCCCGGCGCAGGTTCCGGCCAGGCCGCCGATCCTCTGCCCTGGCTGCCCGCACAGAAGCGTCTATTCCGTACTGAACCGCCTGAAAATCCATGCGGCAGGGGATATTGGATGCTATACCCTCGGCGCTGTTCCGCCTTTGAATGTGATTGATACCACTGTCTGCATGGGTTCCAGCATTTCTACCCTCCATGGCATGGAGAAGGCCAAGGGCAAGGAGTACATCAAAAACTGGGTAGCCGTAATTGGCGACTCTACCTTTATGCATACGGGAGTCAATTCCCTGATGAATATGGTCTACAACCAGGGGACGGGGACGGTGCTGATCCTGGACAATTCCACCACAGGCATGACAGGCCACCAGGACCATGCCGCCACGGGCAAGACCCTCAAGGGAGAGACGGTGCCGGCCATCAGTATTTATCATCTCTGCAAATCCATGGGGATTGCGCATGTGATAGAGGTAAATGCCTTTGATACCCAGAAGCTGGAGCAGACGGTAAAGGAAGAGGTGGCAAGGGATGCAGTTTCTGTCATTATTGCCCAGTCCCCCTGCGTACTGCTGAAAGGGAATGTATTTCCTTATAAATGCAGGCCGGTTACAGACGCCTGCAAGAAATGCGGCTTGTGCTTAAAGCCAGGATGCCCTGCCCTGACTAAGGCAGAGGACGGTTCCATCCGCATTGACGAGACGATGTGCAATGGATGCGGCCTGTGCATGCAGCTCTGCAAATTCCAGGCCATTGAGCAGGTGGAAATTTAAAAGAGAAGATGGAGGCAGAAATGACGAAGAATATAATGATAGTAGGCGTGGGCGGCCAGGGAACGCTCCTGACCAGCCGTATCCTTGGCGGAATCACTTTGGAAGCCGGATATGATGTGAAATTATCAGAGGTCCATGGCATGGCGCAGCGGGGCGGCAGCGTTGTGACTTTTGTGCGCTATGGGGAGAATGTGGCGGAGCCGATTGTGGAGGAAGGCCAGGCAGACGTGCTGATTGCCTTTGAAGAGCTGGAAGCCCTGCGTTATGCCCATTTCCTGAAAAAGGACGGTGTCCTCATTGTCAATGAGCAGCAGATGGAGCCGATTACCGTTGTGACGGGAGCGGCCAAGTATCCGCAGGGGATTATCGAAGGCCTGGAAAAGGAGCATACAGTTTATAAAATCAATGCCATGGAAGAGGCCAAAAAGCTGGGAAATGCCAAGGTGTTCAATATTATCGTCCTCGGCATGGCGGCCAGGCATATGGATTTCTCCCAGGAAGCATGGCTGGAGGTAATCCAGAAGACCGTTCCGCCCAAAACCGTAGAAATCAACCAAAAAGCATTTCTGAAAGGCTATGAGAATGCTTAGCAGAAAGGCGGGGATAAAATGACAGTAGATTTCCATACACATATTTTCCCGCCTAAGATTGCGGCCAGGACGATTGAGAAGCTGGAGAACATTGCGCATGTCAAGGCATTTACGGATGGGATGGAAGGCAGCCTGCTTCGGTCAATGGAAAAGGCGGGCGTGGACGTGTCTATTGTCCTTCCCGTCGTGACTAAGCCAGAGCAGTTTGAAACGGTGAACTGTTTTGCCCAGCAGATGAATGAGAAATACCGGGGGCAGCCCCTCCGCCTGCTCTCCTTTGGCGGCATCCATCCGGATGCTGCCGACTATAAGGGGGAGCTGCGGGCCATCCGTGATATGGGACTGCCGGGGATTAAGCTTCATCCAGACTATCAGGATACCTATTTTGATGATTTGAAATACATGCGGATCCTGGATTACGCTACCGAATTAGGGTTGATTTCCGTTATCCATGCTGGCGTAGACATTGGCTTTCCCGATAATGTCCGCTGTACGGTTCCCCGCATCCGCAAAGTCATTGACCAGGTAAAGCCACAGAAAATGGTGCTGGCGCATTATGGCGCTTTTGGGCTGTGGGAGGAAGTGGAAGAAATGCTGGCTGGTGAAGACGTCTATTTTGACACGGCCTATACTTTTGGCTTTATGGAAGATGAGATGTTTTTAAAAATCCTCCAAAAGCATGGGGGCAGCAAGATACTCTTTGCTACGGACAGCCCCTGGAGCGGCCAGCGGGAGTCCTTGAGCCACCTGCGTTCCATGAAGCTTTCGCAGGAAGTTTTAGATGCTATATTAGGTGGAAATGCGTTAAGGTTATTGGGGGGGATGGCATAACGGCCGCTGCGGAAGCGGGGAGGCTGCAACAGAAACGCGCTCCCGCTCCGATCGGAATGTAGCAGTACTAAGCTCGAAAACACCTCGCTAAGTACTGACATTCCTTTAGGGTTTCTTTATGCAGCTTCCCCGTTTCCTTCGCTACAGGCTGCAGGACGTAACATTTTTTGTAATGGCGGAAGGTCTTTGTTAGGGGGAAAGTAGTTGTTTAAATATAAATTTGCAGACAGATGGAATCGTTATAAGCGCCTGTTGTAGTAAATATTTATGCCCATAGACTTTAACGCGCCAAAGCGTTAAATTGAAAAAGTAAAATAAATAGCAGTGATATGAGAGGGTTCTTTCTGTGTTTTGGGTATCCACATATTTTAAGAATTTGCCCTAAGATGCCAAATTGGCTTAACAAAATAAAACAAGATGACAGGGCTACCTAAATATCAGAAAAAATCCATGAGAGAAGACATATATTTTCATCTATTGTATTCTCATTCGTTATTACAAGATTTGTTATTACAAGATTTGTTATTACAAGATTCATGATTACAAGATCCATGATTGCAAGAACCATGATTGCAAGATTCATGATTACAAGAATAGGATTATTCAGGAGGTATCTTATGTTTATTAAAATTATATTTCTAATTGTATTTTTTGCCGTTATGGTGGGGGTGGGTTTGTACTCCCGCAAACATGCCACCAATGTAAATGACTTTGTCTTAGGGAACCGGAGCGTGGGGCCGTGGCTTACCGCGTTTGCTTATGGCACGTCTTATTTTTCAGCGGTGGTTTTCGTAGGATATGCGGGGCAGTTTGGCTATAAGTATGGCGTGTCTTCTACCTGGATTGGAATTGGCAATGCCTTTATTGGCTCCCTTCTGGCGTGGGTTATTTTGGGCAGGCGTACAAGGATTATGAGCAATCATTTATCCGCAGCCACGATGCCGGATTATTTTGGCAAACGCTATCAGAGCAATGCCCTGCGGATTGCGGCTTCGGCGATTTCTTTTATATTTTTAATTCCATATACAGCATCGGTATACAATGGGCTTTCCCGGCTGTTTGGCATGGCTTTTGACATTCCGTACGAGGTTTGCG
The DNA here is from genome assembly GCA_910577785.1 of uncultured Lachnospiraceae bacterium. Classification (GTDB taxonomy): domain Bacteria; phylum Bacillota; class Clostridia; order Lachnospirales; family Lachnospiraceae; genus Petralouisia. Next base: position 21,140 of record CAJTNT010000049.1, read on the forward strand.
TGATTGCTATGGCGGTGCTGACCTGTGTTTATGTTATTTTAGGGGGGTATATGGCGACTGCGATCAATGACTTTATCCAGGGAATTGTCATGCTGGCAGGGATTGTGGCTGTGATTGCTGCCGTGCTCAATGGACAGGGCGGGTTCCTCCATGCCCTTGGTTCCCTCGCTGAGCTGGAAAGCGATGTGGCGGTAACGATGGGGCAGAAGGGTGCGTTTACTTCTTTCTTTGGGCCGGATCCGCTTAATCTTTTGGGTGTTATTATTCTGACATCCCTGGGAACCTGGGGGCTGCCGCAGATGATACATAAGTTTTATGCCATCAAGGATGAGAAGTCCATCCAGACGGGTACGATTATTTCTACCTTTTTTGCAATTATTGTGTCTGGGGGATGTTACTTCCTGGGCGGCTTCGGCAGGCTCTTTGATACGCCGGCCATTTACCGTGAGGATGGGAGCGTGATTTATGACGCTATTATCCCGTCTATGCTCTCCACACTGCCGGATATCCTGGTGGGCATTGTGATTGTGCTGGTGCTGTCGGCTTCGATGTCCACGCTGAGTTCGCTGGTGCTGACTTCCAGCTCCACGCTGACGCTGGATTTCCTGAAGGACAACATTATTAAGAAAATGAGCGAGAAAAAGCAGCTGCTCTGTATGCGGATTTTGCTGGTGTTCTTTATCGTATGTTCCGTTGTGCTGGCTCTGTTTCCGCCGAAGTCGATTGCCCAGTTCATTGCCCAGCTGATGGGGATTTCCTGGGGGGCGCTGGCAGGCGCATTCCTGGCGCCGTTCCTCTATGGCCTTTACTGGAAAGGCGTGACCCGCGCCGCAGTTTGGGCAAGCTTTGCCTGTGGGATTGGCATTACGGTGTCCAACATGTTCTTTTCCTATATCGCTTCGCCGATTAATGCGGGTGCGATTGCCATGGTGCTGGGGCTTGTGGTTGTGCCGGTGGTCAGCCTGGTGACGCCGAAGATGGACAAAAAGGAAGTAGACGGGATTTTCACCTGCCTGGAAGAGCAGGTTATGGTGGATAAGAAGACGGCATTGCCGAAGAAATAAGGGGAATATTACTATGAGCGGCCTTCCGGGCTGCAAGTGGGAATAAAACCTTGCCGCGTAAGAAGTGGGGAAAACCTTGCCATGCAAGAAGGTGTAATAGCTTTTCTTGCATGGCGATTTTTATCGTTATTTTTTCATTTCTGTATATCTCGGGAATCAAAGAACAGGTCATCCTACGTTACCCTAAATGTTTCTGCCTCTGCATCAGTGAGTGGCCTGCCCAATTCTTTTGAAAGCTCAATCATTTTTCGCCACTCATATCTTTTGCCGTCAGACGGCTCTGTTAATCTGCTATCTTTCGCATAATAAGCAATGTCATGTGTATAATCTGTTGCCTTTTTGGCCATCGCTAACATACTACCACCTACTTTCTCATAAATTTGTCTCATAAATTTTTCTGTATTTTATCACATTTTCTTGCGAAACACATTAAAAATTCTTTTCCACAAGAAATGCAGGAGGATATCAGTTGCTGTTTATGAGGAGAAGGAGTAGCTGCATGGAAGACTGCGGAAGGATAAATAATCTATTGCGGAAATAATAGTAATGAAAAATGAATAGAAAGATAAATAAGGGGTTGGCAGCTATATTTGATAAAAAATAGAAAAATATTGCTGTAATTTTGTAAAAATTTCCCAATCAGTTATTGACAATAGGATAAAAAAGGTATATAGTAATAAATACAGAGATATTAAAATAGATACGGTGAAGAGATAGAAAAAGCAAAGCTGTTTCACAAGGCAGTGTAGCATGGGGGTATTTTGCAAATGAGGAAAAAGAATGGGAAATCAGGCAGGAACGGGATCGCTAAGAAAAGGAATAAAAAACCAGGTAGGATGCTGGCTGTATATGCAATGTGTCTGTTGTTGGCAGGATGCGCACCCTCCCAGGCAAATAGCAGAATAGAGATACATCCGGTTGTCAGCAAATTTTTGGAAGGAATGCATATTGAGAGGTCTGCCATCCTTAGCCTTGGGGATTATAGTGATATTTCTTATCACCTTGAGACGCCGGAAATAACAGAGGAAGAGATAGACGTGTATGAGGAGGAACTGGCAGACGATTACGGCATAGAGGAAGTTACCCTGGATTTTATTGAAGATCATTTTGACCTGTCTTCCTACGATGAGTTCCGGGAATGGATATCGAAAAGGGAACTGAGCCATAAAAAGTATGTGGATACGGAACAATGCAGGGAGGATGTATTAGGCAGGCTGGAAGAGGGCGCTGAATTTGATATGGATCAGGAGGAAGTGGCAAAGCATTCTTTGGAGATTGTGACAGGTTATGCAAGCATGGCGGAAGCAGATGGGTTGACAATAGAAGAATACTGCGAACAGGAACTGCAGACGCCATATGAGGATTTTTTTGATATGTGTTATGAGGAAGGCGAGCAGGAAATCAAGGACTATCTGCTGATCGGTGCAGTTGCAGCTAAGGAATATGGGGATGTGACGGAGGAAATGATAAAAGGAAGCTTCAGTGAGGAGGACGGTGAAATAGATATTTATAGGTGCTACCTGGATTGGGGTTTCTTTTATTAATCTTGTAAAAGTTGAACCCAAATTTTGCGAAAAAGGTGATAGTGGAGGAATCGTGTACACATATGCCAATGGTGAGTATTGGCCATGTGGAATAATAAAAGGTTGTCCGGCAAAAGAAGAACTTAATGTTTATGGATTTTATGTAAAAGCTTCAGAAATCGCACATTATCTAAATGTACAACCTTATTAAAGCAATACCGAGAATTAGGGGGATGACTATGAATCGAAAAAAACTAGCAGTTCCATGGATACTGTTTGGTATTACAGTAATTGTCTGCATTGCCCTTGCTGTAGTTATTGTGATTCGGGATAAAGAGGCTGGCGAGCAGCCGATTGGTCAAAATGCAGGGGAAAATAGTAACCCTAACTTCCAGGATTATTCTGATTACGACGATATCAGTAGGGGATATTACGTGAGGGCTGATAGCGGATCATCCTTTATTGTTCTGGGAGAGAATGGTGAGGGGGGATTAGTTATGTTACATACAGAAGATGAGACAATGTTTTCAGAACTTATGAACGGTGATGTCATTATAGCTGCAACAGATAAGGATATGGATGCCAGTTTTCCAGGTGTCACAGGTGTATATCAGTGTGTGCGTATAGAGATAAACAGGGGGGATAGAGAATTTCTTTCTGAAGCCCAGGAGGAACTGGAGGAATTGGCAGAACTGGGGTATACCTTTGAGGATAACTGGCGCAGGTAGCTTAGAAATGTAGTAACTTTCAATCTATAGCAGAGGAAGCGGGGGAGTGCATTTCTATTGTGGCCTCTCTATTTCCGCAACGGTTCATAAGAACATCTTATATTAAAGTGTTTAGGCTGTAGCCCTATTTTGTATTAATTGCAAAATAGAGCTGTTTTTTCCTATTTGCAGTAATGTAACAGCAACTTATCGTTTTAAAGAAAGAAAATGCAGGCATGGAGAATGTAAAAACTGTAAATGGATGTCGCAATATAGAAATTAGAATTATTTTTATGCGGGCGGAGAATTTTTTGCAACAATTTATCAAAATGCGGACTCTTAAATAATAGCTGGTCAGCAATGGAAGGATTTTTGGTGGGACGACAATAACCTAGATGATACCGTGAACGATGACGGAACCTATATGTTTGAGTATGAGACGTTTTAGTGTAAAATTTTGCTGGATAGAGTGGGAGATGGCTGTTCGTTTTTGTTTTTTCTTTTGTTGGATAGGGGATAGATCTAATTTTTGAGGGCGTGTTCCTGATTTCCTATGTTATTATGGCATATCCGCAGATCAAATAAATACGATGTAAAATGGAAGGAGATTCTCATGAAGAATCATGAATTTTGTGGCGCAATAGACAAGCTGGTTGCTGAATCTGAGATAATCATTGACAGGTCAAAGTTTGGAGGATATGTGTATGAAGAAAAGAAAAGTAAGTGCAATCCTAGTGGCAGCGGGTATGATCGTTTGTGGGCTGGCAGCACATGTGAATGCAGAGAAAATGGAAGAGGGCAGCCAGTTAGAAGCAATGTATGAAGAAATGCAGGCAGAGGTGCAGGCGGAAATGGAGGAATTCGAGCAAAAGGCAGAGGCACAGCAGGGGGCCAATGCCGCATATGCTGAAATCGAAGAGGCCATGAGGGTGAACCCGGATGCGGAGGAAAATGTGTATGCCGAAGAGTATGGCGGGGCATATATTAATGAGAACAATAAGTTGGTGGTCTGCGTTACCGCGGAGGATATGGCACAGGATATTGATGCTAATGTTGTCAGTGAATTAAGCGGGGAAGCAGCGCAGCAGGCAAAGGATGTTATGGCGGATGATATAGAATATAAGGTGGTTGCGCATTCTTACAATGAGCTGGCAGCCATACAGGATGAGATTACAGACAATTATGAAAAGTTCTATCCTGCATATAGGGAAGGAACGCCGGAATATGAGCTGTTAACTACAATCACAGGAATCGGGCTGGATGAAGAGAGGAATGTGGTTACTGTGGAAATTGATGGATTGTCAGAGCAGAAGATAACTACTTTTGCCTCGTTGTTTGGGGATTATGGCTGTGTAGAATTTGAAGAAGGTGTAGCAGT
>CAJTNT010000050.1 GCA_910577785.1 uncultured Lachnospiraceae bacterium
TAAAAAGGCTGCAGGAAAAGGCGGGGCTGTCACCAGAAGAGGCAGCGGCATACCTGGAGGAATATAGCAGCCAGCCAGCATAGGCTTATATTGGATCCTGAGAAAATTTATCAATGTGTGAATAAAGAGAAATTTTAACCAAAGAGGCTGCCCAGTGTTACCATCGCCAGGCAGGTGATGAGGTCACGCTGCCCATGATCTTCCAGGCATTCCATCTTTTCCTGCTATTGACTGTTATGGAAAATGTGTGCTTCCCCCCTGGAGCTGTGCAAGGTTGCGCCCAAGGACGCAAAGCCGTATGCGGCATCCCTGCTGGAAGGCGTGGGCATTACGGAGGAACAGATGTGGTGCTTAGGATGAAAGATGGAAAGCTGCGGGAAGTGTACACGATAACAGGCTGCATGATATCTGTTAAGGCCTGTCAGGAAGCTCCCCTCTCGCTATTGTCATTTCCTTTCGTTTGCCGAACCAGTTTTTCAAGCTCAGAAGCAGCCATACTAAGTGATGCGTCCTGTCGTTTCAGAACACAAATATTCCTCTTTGGAATAGGCGGTTCCATAGTAAGCATAGTCAGATGTTCCATATTCTCCTGTTCCAAAAATTCTCTTGGAACAAATCCAATCCCCAAGCCGGATTTTACCATGGGCAAAATCTGGTCTGCAGTGGCAGCTTCCACGTCAGGTGAAAATGATAATCCGATGTTATGAAAATAGTCCGAATAGAAGAGAAAGGAACTCGTTTTTTCACCAAGTCCAATCCATGCGTACTGCTTCATAAGCGCAGCGGTAAGGGCTGTCCCAGTGGGAAGAGGGAAGGTACGGCTGCATACTGGCACTTCCTGTACCGTCCGCAGAACAGTGGAAGATAATCCCGCCGGAAGTTCAAATGGCGCCGTTACCATTGCAAAATCCGCTAGCCCCTTTTTTAGGATATCAATTGCCCGTGGCGTGGAATGGCTTGATATCCGGATGCGGATGCCAGGATAGGATTTACGGAACTTTTTAAGGACTGGAAGCAGCACACAGTGCAAAGCGATTTCGCTGGCGGCAATCATAACAACGCCGGATTGCAGCCCCTTATTTCTGGCAATTTCCTGCTCCCCAAGTAAAATATGTTCAAAAGCAACAGAAACATGCGCATATAATTTTTCCCCTGCCGGGGTGAGAGCCACCCCATGCCTTTGCCTTATAAATAAAGTACACCCCAGTTCCTCTTCCAGCTTTTTTATTATCCTGGTAACGTTGGGCTGGTTATTCAGAAGCGCCCGTGCTGCCCCTGTAAAACTCTTATATTTTGCAACATAATAAAATACCCTGTAATAATCATAACTAATATTCATTGCCGCACCTCATAAAATCTCCTGTAATCATCCTGCCAGACATTTATTGCCACACTTTGTATATCATAATAAAATCCTTTGAAATCATCCTGCTGGATAGTCATTGCTGCACCTCATAAAATACCCTGTGATTATCATATCTTATATTCCTTGCCGTGCTTTATAAAATACCCTGTAATCGTTATAGTGAATTTCCATTGTTGCACTTCATATATCATAATCATATATCTGTATATCTTCTTTCATATTTTACATATATCTCATAACGTATTATAATACAGCAGACAAGAAAAAGCAATCTTGCTGTCAATAGCCGCATAAAAAGGATAACAGGCAGCATGGAAGAAATGGAGGGTTCTGAATATGAATAAAGATTTGACGGTAGGAAACCCGCAAACCGTACTCTGGAAATTTTGTATGCCGCTCTTTGGCAGTATTATTTTCCAGCAGTTATATAATATTGCCGACAGCCTGGTCGCCGGAAAATTTGTTGGTGAGAATGCATTGGCGGCGGTTGGAAACAGTTATGAAATCACATTGATTTTCCTTGCATTTGCATTTGGATGTAACATGGGATGTTCTGTTGTTGTTTCAAAACTATTTGGCGCCAAAGATTGGAAAGGAGTGAAAACGGCTGTTTCTACTGCCTGTATTTTCAGTGGGATTATTTGCTTCTTATTGATGTTGGTTGGAATTGCTGGATCGGGATTATTGCTTCGATTGATACGGACCCCGGAGGAAGTGTTTGCCGATTCCAAATTATATCTGGACATCTATGCATGGGGTTTGCCGTTCGTGTTTTTTTACAATATCGCAACTGGTATTTTCACAGCGCTTGGTGATTCCAGGACGCCGTTCTATTTTCTGGCAGTATCTTCTATATCAAATATTGCCGTTGATATCTGCTTTGTGAGAGCATTTCATATGGGAGTTGCAGGAGTGGCATGGGCGACATTCCTCTGCCAGGGAATCAGCTGTATCCTGGCAACGGCAGTTGTATTCCGCAGGCTTGCTCAGATGGAAAGCGGAGGAAAAGTGCCCATTTTTGACTTCCAGATTTTAAAACAGATTGCCGTGGTTGCTGTTCCAAGCACGTTGCAGCAAAGCTTCATCTCCTTTGGAAACATTGTGATCCAGGGGATTATCAATGGATTTGGCGCGCCGGTTATGGCCGGGTATTCCGCGGCTGTCAAATTAAACAATCTTGTCATAACCTCATTTACTACCCTTGGTAACGGGATTTCAAATTATACCGCACAGAACCTGGGGGCAGGGAAGCTGGCACGTATGAAGCAGGGATTTAAAGTTGGCGTTAAGTTGGTCTGGATGTTGAGCATGCCGTTATTTCTGCTTTATTTCTTTGGAGGGAGCGTGGTCTTAAAGCTCTTTTTGGAGGAACCTACGGAACTGGCCATACATACTGGCATCATCTATTTAAAGATTCTTTCGCCTTTTTACTTTGTGGTTTCCACTAAGTTAGTAGCGGATGGTATCTTAAGGGGTGCAGGGAAGATGAAGGAATTCATGATAGCGACTTTTACCGATCTTATCCTGCGTGTCCTTTTGGCATTCTGCTTCTCAAAAACAGCGCTTGGCGCAACCGGAATCTGGTGGGCATGGCCAGTCGGATGGTGCGTTGCGACAATACTGTCTATTGCTTTTTACAGGCATGGCCCTTGGGCAGCACAGCAGGCGGATTCCCGTTAATTTTAACTTGCCTTCCTATCAAATGTATACATTATATATCTTAAGCATAAGTTATATAAGAATACTTTTTCTTGTATAATAAAAAAAATTTTATCCTTACGCTCAGTGTATAGATTTGATATGAGGAGGCGCTATTTATGGTACGTTTGCGAATACTGGAGATTTTAGAAGAGCAGAACCATACGAAATACTGGCTGTTTAAGCGGATGGATTTAAGCTACCAGAATTTTAACCGCATGGTTACAAACCAGACCCATTCCATCCGCTTTGAAAACCTGGACAAGCTAAGCGATATCCTGGGCTGCCCATTAGGCGATTTGTTTGAGAAAAGCGATGGGCGGGGTAGTGTAAAGTAGCCTATGAAAAACTGGAGTCAAAAAAATAGGCTCCAGTAGAACCTTGATAATGGTAGATACGATTGATTTTGGCAGTGTCCGCCACCCTTGACGGCACGCCAAAGCAATGCTCTGAACGTCTTACCGACGGCGAAGAACTCAAGAACAGATACCAGTTTCTCCGTCTGATTCACAGCATTGTAGCATTGTTTTGACGTGCCATCAAGGGCAGGTCCCTTCGGGATGGCTAGGTCATTCCCTCTGGCTCGGAATCTAAGAACAGATATGGGCTTCGCCCTGCTGCTGCTTTAAGATTTCCTGCTGGCCGAGGTAGAGCAGGAGCTGCCATTTACCGGGCATATTTCCGGCACCTTCCAGCAGTTCCACTTTATTCAGCGGTTCCCTGCCGCCGGATTTTTCGTGAGGACGCAGAAAGTTATAGTAAGCGACCCACAGAGAAACGCTGTGTATTGCGCCGCCGTCCGTACCGTAACCGCAGGTGACGCGGTAAGATTCCTTGAAGGTTCGGTTCAGGCGTTCAATCAACTGTTTAAATGGCCGGAATTTTTTGGATACCTCGTCGTCATTGGTAAGGCCGATCACCTGTGTGATGGATACGTCCCAGCCTTTTTCAATCTTGAACTGCTGGGCGGCAAGCGGGTACGCGCTGTATCCGTCAGCAATGAATTTCAGGGTTCTGCCGGGGAATTCCTTAAATTTATCAAATGCCATACGCATGGTAAGAATGCAGGGCCCCACATCTCTTGAAGTGGAGACCTGATAGCCGAGGATGGAGCGCGTCACTTTATCCATGATGAGCCAGACATATGCTTTGACCCCTTTGATTTTGATGTAAGTTTCATCAGCGGCAAGTTCGTTGGAAGGATTGTAGCCATAGGAATCGACAAAGGGACGGATGATGACAGCGGCTGTTTTGGCATAGCTGTTGACCATGGTATGTGAGATGTCAATGCCATGGATTTCTTTCAGGGCCTGTACGGTCTGACGCAGGGAGAGCTTTAAGTTTACCCGATAGGTAAGGCACAGCCCCATGATATAGGCGTTGTTTTTCTTATACCGGAAGGAGGCTGCCCACTTTGGGAGCTGGTTCAGTTCCATATCAAAAAAGTTTACGGAAAACTCACGGTAAAGATACCGCAGTTTGTATTTCCAGTATTCGGATTGTGGAAGCCCTTTGGGGAGCTTTCGGAGATTCCGCTGATAGTAAGTGCAGTTGTCGTTGACACACTTATGGATACGGAAATGTTTCCGGTCTTTGACGGGCTGGAGTGCATGGCCGCAGTAAGGGCACTGTAGTTTTAACTGGGAGGTTGCTTTTTCACCGTTGACAAAGGTTTGCCCGCAGACCTTGCACTTAAATTGTCCGCGGCCGCCGGAATTGTCATAGAGGTAGTCATGAGGGGCGCCGCAGAGAGGGCAGACGGTGTCAGAGGGAACGTTACGGGGCTTGCCTTTATGAGGCTTGACGGGTTTAACGGCTTTGCCGTAGCGGAGGCGGTAGTATTCGTTCCAGAGCTGCCAGTCCTGTTTGATAAAAGGTTTGATGACAGGGAGTTTGTCTGTGAGGAACTTTTGGTATTTAGGGCTATGGAGTTCTTCATGTGCCCACTGCTTGAGAGGGATGTATCTGCAGATAAAAAGAACAAGCCAGCAGATTTGCTGATATTGTTCTTGAATGATTTTAAATAAATATAGTATAATGTTATCCATAAAGCAATGATTTACCTTTCGTATTTTGTTTGTGTGGGAACTACATTATACACGAAAAAGGGGGTCATTGCTTTTTTATTTGCAAAAAGTGGTGTAATCCTTGAAAATGAAGGGTTTTAATTGAGAATAGAGCTGTAAAACTTTACAGTACCATGGGCGGGAGGGGGATCATTCATAGGAATCTCCAGTTTCTTCCCCAGCTGACAGGCAGGATAAGTTCCTGCCTGTGCGTTTCAGGATTGGTTTGTATGGGTTTATGGCTGAAAGGATACAATTTTTCCAGTACTGTCAACACAGTAGCCTTCTTCACACCACATAAGATGCAGCAGGATTTGTCCAGGTGTTTCCGTTAAAATCATTGCATTCCAGAAGAAGGATTTGCATATAGTTGAAATCTTTTTCTTCAAAATCAAATGTAATATAGAGCAATATGTTTGTCGACCATTTTTTTCTGCGCATCCACGCATATTCGTCTATAAAATCATCATCATTCTTTTGAATCTCTTCTTGAGGGTAGTTGAATTCCTTTAAAAATTTAGACGTTTCCGCCTTTTGGCAAATCGGTATTTTTATTACCTTGCCTGAAATCAGCCTAATCCTGAGTTGTCTTGACATTGCCAGATTGACAGAAAATAAAACTGATAAAAAGCTAAGCCATATGTAATCGGTACTAACAAACTAAACAGAATGATACGGATCCAGTCAAGCATTCACCAAACAGGCAACATTGGAAGATCTATGTCTGTCACATCCTGCTTATGGAACGTCTTGTCAGAAGAAAAAATCTTGTCCCGATGAGAAACCGCAACTTCGACTTTCTCATCTATTTTTACATCGGTACATATTTCCAATTCTTTCCTCCATAAGTTATCGTTTTCAAATTAGCTTCCAGGTTTCTAACCTTCTCTTAATAATTTTATAATGGCCCATGGTATCAATAGCCATCCCAGGAATAAAGCTGCCATGCCATAATCCTTGTCATAACCAAACTCATCCATGTGCCAATTCGTATCTTATTTGCATAAATTGTCTTTCTCGCTGCCCAATACCCAAGAATTAAATAAATAAAAATCATTTTGCTCTCCTTTCGTTTTTTGCAAATTTGTTTGCTTTCAATGCCATCTTTTTCCTTGTAAGGATACTTTGTGCATATTATAGCAGTGCATGGGGGAATCTTTTCTACTGTAAAAACAGAGTGCTTTGAGAGTTCTTTCACTTTTTCCTTAAAGTTATTAAGTGTTTCTGTCTTTAAATTTCGTGTTCTTATCTGTTCGGCTACAGTAAGGTAAAGATTATAATCTTGTAGAATTTCTAGTTCATCATAAATTGCTCCATATTTTTTTCTATTTCTATTAAATTTTTTTTATTACTTCCTCGTCTATCTCGTCTTCATTGGTATCCGTTTCTCTTTCCACTGTGTCCAGCAGTTTTTTGTCAGATTAGGGTAAGCTAAAAATTTTGCTAACACAGCATCAAACATGATGCCGACATTTACTTTTTCCCAATTTTCTTTTAGAGCATAAGCTTGAGAAATTTCATGAAAAAAAGCAGTTTTTTCCAATTATCTTGTATATATTTCTCTAATATTCTTTTAATATAGCCAATTATCCCTAGTGTTCGGCATACATTCCCGATACAGCCGCATTGCATACCGCATTCCTAGGATGAATCCAAGCTCTTCTGACATGCAAGCCACAGACAAGGCACAATCCCGGAATTTTTTAAATTCTTGCTGGCCTAATTCTATTCCTGTGTTTTTCAACTCTTTATCAACCTCTGTTTCCCGTTCCCTGATGATTGCGTCTCCAGAGATTCCCCCTAAGACCATTTTTGCATAAAGATCCCGAATCATGTTATCCATATTTTTTAGTCACCTCGTATTTCTTACATAATAATTAATGTTATTCTAGTAATTGCTCAGTGCCTTAACAGTTACTTTCTGCCAAGCACAACAATAGCTGTATTATATCAGTGGATTTGTTAAATCTATGAATCGGATTTCCAAAAACTGTGTTATTAGGGCATTGTAAGGTTTATTCATATAACATTATAAGTGCAAGATATATCAGTGAGAAAAAAGGCGGTTCCGTGTATCGTTCATTGAGATTAAGTAATATCAGGAATTATGAAAAATGCAATCTAATGATGATATTTATGTTGATAAATCAGAATTGCTTTTATTTACGAATCAAAAGATAAATAAAAATAAACGTTGTTTCTGCGTAAGCCGTCCCCGCCGTTTTGGGAAATCCATGGCAGCGGCAATGCTAGCTGCCTATTACAGCCAGGGATACAGTTCTAAGAAGCTGTTCGAGGGATTGAAGGCTTTGGAAAATAAGGAATTTACAGCGCACCTGAACCAGTACGATGTGACTTATTTGAATATACAGCAGTTTCTTTCGGGCTCATTGCAGTTAGGGGACTGCCTAAATGTATAGAAACAGAGGTGATGCGGGAACTCAAGGCAGAATATGGGGATTGCTTTACGGAAAATTCTCTGGGACTGTCAAATGCCCTGGAACAGATTTATCAGAGCCATGCCCAGGCTATCAGGGGATTTGTTTTTATTATTGATGAGTGGGACTGCCTCTTCCGAAGGCGAAGGATGCCAGGCTGCCCAGAAAAAATACCTGGATTTTCTGAAGCTGCTCTTTAAGGATCGGGCGTATGTGAGCCTGGCTTATATGACAGGGATTTTGCCGATTAAAAAGTATTAATATATTAGATGAGTATTCAATGATGAATCCGGGAGGGCTGGCGGAATTTGTGGGCTTTACCGAGGATGAGGTGAGGAAGCTGTGCCAGCAGTAATCGCCCTGATGCGGGGCCGCGGGCGCTGCGGCATAAACCCACGAAAATTCCAGAACGACATGACGACAATGAGGACAAAAGATGATGTGCTTTCCCTGCTGGTTCATTTGGGCTATTTGGCGTATGACAGGCAGAAACAGGAAGTATATATCCCAAACCAGGAAATTGCATCGGAATTCCTGAATGCAGTGGAAGAGCCAGCCTGGGATGGCATATTGCAGCCTATTGTGGAATCGAAAGCACTGGTGGAGGCAACCGTGAATCTGGAGGAAAACACGGTTGCCGCTGGCATGGACACCATCCATATGCGGACGGCATCCTTGTTGAAATACAATGATGAAAATTCCCGGGCATGTTCTGTGTATATTGCTTATTACATACCGCATTCCCAGGATGAATCCAAGCTCTTCTGACGTACAAGCCACAGACAAGGCAGAATCCAAGCTCTTCTGACATGCAAGCCACAGACAAGGCACAATCCCGGAATTTTTCATATTCTTGCTGGCCTAATTCTATTTCTGTGCTTTTCAACTCTTTATCAACCTCTGCTTCCCGTTCCCTGATGGCTGCATCTCCAGAAATTCCCCCTAAAACTATTTTTGCATAAAGATTCCGAATCATGCTATCCATATTTTTTCCATTCATCACAATTCCTTTTCCCGCCCAAAAGTAACGTAGGCTCTTTGTTCGCCAGTAAATATCCGCTTTGCCTTATCGTTTAAAATCTATCTGTGCGGTTCGGTATCTTTTTTCAATTCTGCTTAACGCGGCATGGAGTTTTTCAAATCCTGCATGTCCTTCGATGCCTGCCATAATTTGACCGATAAGCTGAATGAAGCCATCCCATTTTTCGTCCGCTGCTTTTTCAGGGAAGATGCCTTCTATTTTGCGAATATAATCCTCCTGAAGTAATGCCCATTTTTGCTCAATGCTTTCTGCGCTCCTGTTTTCTTGTACTGCCGGTTTTGTTAGGAGTTCTCCTGCTGGTTTTGTTAGGAGTTCCTCTGCCAGTTCCGCTGTGTTGTCCCATTGTTTCTCTGGTAGCTCTTCTGCCAGTTCTGCCTTGCTGTCCCATTGTTCGTCTAACAGGATAGACGCGCTGAGCAGGCCTGCATAAAGTGCGCTGCCATATGCTCCATAGGCAAATGCATTTTTCTGGATTACCTCCAATGTCCGCAAGCACAGTGTATCATCCACAGTTTCCGCATTGTAATGGATGGATTGAGCCAGTTTGCGGTAAAGAGCTTTTGTGTAGGCGGGCAGTTCTTTTTGGTCAGGATCCATCTGGATCCAGGCAAAGCATGCGGAATAATAGTTCAGGTAATCGGACATGTTCCCTTTCTTTTCTGCCTCTGCTTCCATACGTTCCAGGCACCGTTTGGCCATAGCGGAGTTATCCAGGTGTATATAATCGTTCGCAGTATCTTTCCATTCCTCTATGGCATCCCTTAAGTTGCGGTGTTCTTCCAGCCGACGCTCGGTCAGAAGGTAATAATTGCACTGCCTGGCCTTGCTCTTATATAGGTCGTAGTTATAATCTGCTTGGGAATGCTGATAAATATTTGCCTCTATGTGATACAAGAATGCTTCCAGGTATTCCATATCTGGTGTTCCCTCTTCGATGAGCTTTTCCGCATAGCGGCATAAATCCAGCGCCTCTTTGGCGGTATCCTGGCCTTCGCATAGGAGTTCGGCTTCCTGCAAGACTGCCCGGATATAGAGATCCTTGCGGATATTCTCCCAATGGCAATCCTCGGATGAGCCTTCCCTGCGGGAGCCTTCCTGACAGCAATCCTCGGATGAGCCTTCCCTGCGGGAGCCTTCCCGACAGCAATCCTTGGGGGAGCCTTCCTCACAGATTTTTTCCCAACGGCAATTCTTAATTATGCAGTCATATAATTTTCTAGCCTCAGCATCGTGGTATCTCTTCTGATATTTTTCGGCAGCAGAGAGCAGCAGGGCAAGTGCGCGTCCAGGCTGGCCAATTTCCCGGCAGTAGGCTGCATAGTCGCAATAGGCGGGAAGCAGGATCGGGTCGGGTTCCGGGCAGGCGTTCAGTGTCTGAAAATATGGCTCCCATGCCAAATATCTGCCTTTCTTATTCTGTATTTCTCCGCCGCCTTCCCATCTTGCCTTCTTCATTTCAAATACAAGCATCCGCGCAATGGCGGTACTGTCTCCTTTTGCTGCGAGGCTGGCCTGGCTGTGGAGGATCTGCTCGCAATATGCAATTACTTGCTCGCCAATTCCCTGCCGTTCATAGAGTTCCACTAATCTTTCCAGTGTGCAGATGGTATTCTGTTTTTTTGCTTCTTCTATGCGCAGAACATCTAAGAGCAAGGTTTCTGCTTTTTCGTATTCCTGCAGTTCAAGGTAGGATCTGCCTATCTCATAGCGGATGTCCTCGGCAGGACATTCGTCTTTTTCTAAAGCTTTTTGGTAGAGGGCGATGGCGTCCTCATGGCGTTGGTTCTGCCTTGCCTGATGGCCCGCCTCCAGGTAGGAAGTTTCGTGGGAATGGAACATCTCTTTGGCATTGGTTAAAACAGCCCTTACCGCATGCAGCTTTTCAGAATAATAGGCGCTCTTGCTTTGATTTCCAATATATGCGCAGCGGTAAAGGCGGCTGAAATCGTCTTCTGCATAGAAATCAATCGTCTTAACATATAAATCATTTTTCACATGATAGCTGATAAATTCCTGTTCGGCCAGTTTGCAGGTATAGAGATAGGTTTGTTCGGCATCCTGGTAAATATGGTTTAATCCGGAAAAAACGGGTTCGTCCAGCAGCATGCATTCTTCGCAGAGCCGGTTGGCAAGTGTTTCCACGGCATCTGCCGTTTCCAGGAGTAGCCGTACCACAGTATCATTGATATTAGGCAGAATGGCGCTCCTTAAATTTGCCCAAATTTCTTTTTCTAATTGGAGTACCTGTTGATAAACATCCTGGAAGGCCTGTTCCATCTGTTCTTCCTCATTCAATAATTCGATCCATTCTCTTTGGTGAATCAGGAAAGCGATCTCTAAATGGCAGAGTTTTACCGCCAGGAGAGTGCTTTCATAGGAATGGATATCCCTGCAGATCTGTTTTGCCTGTGCGAGGATGCGGCTATCTGCCTGGATGTAATGGCAGTATGTATAATATAATTTTGCTAGCTGGAGATCAGCGCCCTGGATGCGGTCAATAAAATATGCTGCCAGCCTGCGCCGGTTTTCCCGCTGTATGCGGCTGGGTTCTTCCTCCTTAAAATAAGAAGCCATAGAGCGTACAATATGAGGGCAGTTTTCCGTTGTGGGATGCAGGGTATGGTATGCCAGATCAAGGATAATCTGATGCAGGGAGATTTTATCTGTTTTAAGGTTCCACTCTACCCATCCGTGTTGAATTAAATTTTCCAGCTGTTCTTCAACGCTGCCGGAAATGTTGTTTTTCGTCAGCTTTTCTTCTGAGCCGCCGGAAACATTGTTTTTCGTCATCTGTTCTTTTGGGCTGCCAGAAATGTTGTCTTTTGTCAGCTTCTCTTCTGAGCCGCAGGAAATGTTGTTTTTTATTGGCTTAAAATATTGTAAAAAGGCAGCCTTCTGGATGCGGATTGGCCCCAGGAGCGAGAGGCTTCCCATCAGTTCGCGTTCCAGCTGGGTGAAGCCGGAGAGGTCGAACAGAATCTGCAGATGGCCATAAATCCGCCGCTCCTTGCGCATCTCATCCTTATTGTGGCGTACGGGGAGTGCTTCGGTGCTTGTAATGCCTTCTTTTTGCTTCATTTGCTGCAGAAGCGAAGAGGGCTTCTGCGCCGTATGGAGAAGGTATTTTGCAAGCAGGGAGATTGTCATGGTGTGGCGTTCCAATAAATCAAACAGCTGGTGGATGGCCTCCCATTCTGTTGGGGGATACTCGTTGCTGTTATTTCTCTGGAAGAGGGCGGTGCATTCCTGGCTGTCCTTCAATGGCTGTATCTCAATCTGTGTATAATCGTATTCCCCCCAGAATGATTCCCTGCTGGTGATCAATACCTTGCATCCGCAGTTCAGCAAATCATTGAGATGCTCGTCCTCTTCAATGGCAGGCCCGCCATCCTTGTGGTCAAAGTTGTCTAACAGAATCAAATCGTCTTTGCCGGCATTTTGCCGGAGGCATGTGAGCTTCCTGGCATAAAAGTCTGCAAGGGGTTCCTGTTCCTCTATCCCACATCCGGCAATCATCAGTTCATTGGAGCAGAGCGTATCCATAACCGTACCGGCAAACCTTAAGAAGACAATGCGGTTGAACTGGTTCTGGTATTGGCTGGCAAATTTCCTGGCCAGCTCTGTTTTGCCAATCCCGCCCATGCCAGAGAGGAATACGGTGTCTGTTTCCTGGAAGTTGTCCCAAATCTGCAGAAGCTCTTCCCGCCTGCCGACAAACTGTGGGAATTTGTAGGAGAAATTGTGGAGCAGCATCACGCCTTCCACGTCCGATAATTTCTCCAGCTCTTGCAATGCTGCAGTTACTTCTTCCATCGTCTGATAGCGCAGGACGGCTGCCGAAAATGTCTTATGGAAAAATTCTGTCAGCTTTGGAAATAATTTCGGCTGGTAGCGGTCATCGGCAAAGGCAATTGCTGAAAAATCATAGGCGGCGTTCCATGCCAAATCCCATGCCCCTGGCGTTTTGGCAAATATTTTATAGAAAATAACGGCTCCGATGGAGAAAATATCCGCTGTTGCGCCAATACGGCCTGCATCGCCCTGTACCAGCTCAGGGGCAGAAAAGCCAGGGGAACAGGAGAGGTGGATTTCGTCCCCATTTTTTAAATCCTCTATTCTTAACAGCGAGTCAAAGTCAAACAGTACAATCTGTTCCTTGGTATCGGAGGGGATGAGGATATTTCCCGGCTTAATGTCTAAGTGCAGGTAGCCGTTTTTATGATAACCTGCGAGGAGCTTGCACAGCCGTTTCATGCGGGTGAAGATGTCTTTGAGGCATTCTTCGGTAAATTTCTGATAGTCGGTGCCTTCGATATAGCCCATAATGGAATATATGGTGTTGTTTTGTGCATGCATCCACTTGGAATCAATGGTGGCGTTGATTAGTCCTTCCCGGTTGCGGAGTTCCGTATTTCTCTTATAAGCATCCGAAAAGGCGGTTTTTGCAGCTTCAAACTGGGCTTCGCGGCCTTTGGCGGGAATGATATGGCTGGCAGGGTTCCGCGTTGCTTTTATGTGATAGGGGAAGCATTCCTTGATCCTTACCCTGTGTTTCCCGGAATCGGTATAGTAGGCATCATACACCAGACAGCTGGCGCCGCGGCCAATCTCTTCCTGGATGACATAGTTTTTGTCCAGCTGCAGGATCGTTCCTTCCTTTAAAGGGGTTCTTGTGTCAGGCATGCGTACCTCCTTAAAAATAGTTTGTATTATATCTATTCTAGCAGATATCTTTCGGGATATGTGAAATTTTTTTCCAAAATGCACGATAGTGTGCTATACTTAGGAGCAGCAGGGATAACTTATGTAGATTGCGTGGGATATACAGATGTATGCGTTAGTTTTCTGTAGTTCTTTACAGCAATATAGATGGGCTTTGGAAAGATACGGGATTATGCACAGGCCAGACGCAGGGAGGAAATTATGGAACATACGTACACACGGCTTGCCAGGCGCAGGGTTGCAGAAATCAACGAGGAAAACTTTTCCAGCGACTTTGCGCATGATTTGGGGGAGCATACAGAGGAATTAGAAGAGTTATTGAAGGAATTTGACCGGCCATTTTCAGAAGGCCTTACGCGTCTTCTGAAACGTGCCGCCTATGAGGGCGATCCGGACAATTTGGGTGAAAAAAGGAAATTTATCCTGGCAAAAATAAAGGCGATGGGCGTTTCTGTCGATGATGCGCTTCGGAAAACGATTTCAAATTGGCTGGGCATATCCGGGATCCCGCAAGTCAACGATACTACGCGGGATCGTATTTATTTGCTCTGCTTCGCCCTGTCGCTTTCGGCGGATGACGTCGATTGGTTTTTTAACCATGTCTTTTTCCAGAGAAGCTTTAACTGCCATCGGCTCGAAGAAGCGGTATATTACTATTGTTTTCTGAATCATTACCCCTATTGCCATGCACAGCAATTGATTATGGAAATTCAGGCATTTCTGGAAATGGAAGCGCCTGTTTCAGAAAATGTGCTTTATACAAGGGAGATCCAGCAGCAGTTGGAGCAGTATGCTACGGATGAGGAAGTGAAAGGGTATTTTAGGAGGAATGCATGGGCTTTCCGTGGAGACCATAACAACCAGCGTGCCAAAGAAAACATCTGCCGGTTGCTGGGTGAGATACGGGGCAAGAAGGCAGATAAGGAGATTGCCGTCAGGCTAAAAGAGGTATACAAGAGAGAAGAGGGGAACTGTGAGGACGAGGAAAAGGGGAGGAAGAAAGGTAAGAAGGGAAAGGTTCCGAAATATGTCGATGCGGCGGAAATTGAAAGCTGCGGGCTGGTTGTACAGGAGATCTTGTGCTTACATAAACCTGGGGAGCTTTTGGATTTTTTGACTGAGGATAATGATATTACATCTATCCCGGTTATGCTGAAATGCATCTATGGGCGTATTGGCTCAGAGGATCCGATTAATATCAGTGATATCAGGCTGCCCTCCAAAGGAAGGCGCCACTTCCCATATACGGAGCTTCTGGATATGTTAATTAAGGGGATAGATGCTTCGAAAAATTATGACGCCATCCGCAAGCTTTTAATTTTGCTGAAATTTTATCAGTTTTGGTGTATCCATGATAAACTGCATCCCTTCCGGCTGCCGGCTGACAGTGAAATCCGTTATGAGACGTATCTGTATGAAACAAATAACTTGCTTATGGAATGCGGATATAATTCGCTGTTTGAAGGGAACTGCTATGACGCCCTTTTTATGCTTTGTTCTGGCAGTGCGGCTCCATTGGAAACGCTGCGTAACTTTTTGGCATCGGAGTGAGGGGCGATAGTTTATATTGTGTGCATCTTAAAAATGCGTATCAATTGGGAAGTAGTAAAATTTTGTGTTTAAGTGGAGGAGGAATTTAAGATGAAAGGAAAGAAATTTGTAACATGGTTATTGGCATGTAGTTTATGTGTCGGAATGGTAGGGGAGCCTGCATATGCCATTTCTAGGGGGCGGTCAGAAGAAAGCATAATGAAAGGACAGAGTCCTTTCTGGCAAGAGATGGAAGAAAATGCTATTTTGCCAGGGCAAGATTTGGAAACAGAGCCGGGGCTGCGGGCGGAGCCAGGGCTACAGGCAGAGACGGAATCAAAGGCACAGGCAGGGGCAAAAGTACAAGAAAAGGTGCAGGCAGGAGCAAAGGCAGAGCCAGAAACAGAAGTGCAGGCAGAGCCAGAAGCAGAGGTGCAGGCAGGAGCAAAGGCAGAGCCAGAAACAGAAGTGCAGGCAGAGCCAGAAACAGAAGTGCAGGCAGAAGCAGAAACAGAGGCGCAGGCAGGAGCAAAGGCAGAGCCAGAAACAGAGGCGCAGGCAGAAGCAGAAACAGAGGTACAGCCGGAGCCAGAAACAGAGGCGCAGCCAGAAGCAGGGCTGTATTCAAATTTACAGCCAGAGGCTGGGGTTAGGGAGAACCGGGTTCCTATAGACAGTTCCCGGTTTCCGGACGTGGCCTTTGCGGCGTACCTGTCAGAGGCCGTGGATGCGGATCGGGATGGGTATTTATCTGAGACGGAGATTTCTTCTGTAGTGTCGATGGATATCTCTGGCCTGGGGATTTTGGATTTAAAGGGGATTGAGGTCTTTACAGGGCTGAAATCTTTAGACTGCAGCGGGAACAGCCTGATTGAGCTGGATCTTTCGGCGCTGCCGGCGTTAGAAGAGTTCCGCTGCGAGGGTAACCGCAGGGTAGTGGAAGCGGACGGGGACAATCGGTTTACCCTTCCATTTGTCCTGGCAGACAGCGCAGCTCGGATCCGCAACCTGCATGGGGCATCCTGGGAGGATGGTTCTGAGGGTGGATGTTTGGTTGCTTCTGCACAGGAAGTATCTTATACATATGATACGGGCAGTGCATTTGAACTGTCGGTAACTGTGTCGCTGGAACAGTTCCTCCGGGATATCTCCAGCGCCTCGGTGGGCAAGATCGCCAATGTTATTTACAGCGGCAAGGCCATCAAGCCTGCCATTGCCCTTACCTGCCAGGGGGAGAAGCTTTCCCCAGCTGCATATAGCATTTCCTACAAAAATAATGTAAACGCAGGCACTGCCCAGATTACAGTGACAGGCAAGGCGCCCTTCAAAGGCACAAAGCAGGTATCTTTCCGTATCCTGCCTAAGAGTATCAAGAAGCTGTCTTGTTCTAAGATCTCCAAAAAGACATATACAGGGAAGAAAATTGAGCCTTCCATACAGCTCAAGGATGGCAGCAAAAAGCTGAAGAAAAACAGGGACTACACCGTAACTTACAAGAATAACCGGCAGACAGGACGTGCAACGGCCAAAATAACGGGCAAAGGCAATTACAAGGGAGCTATCCAGCGTACGTTTCAGATCCTGCCGCGTAAGGTGTCTGCATTTAAAGCAGGGAAGCGGGCGGACGTTTCCATTACACTGAAATGGAAAAAGTCTGCTTCCATTAGCGGCTACCAGGTGTTCCAGTACCAGCCGAAATCCAAAAAGTACAAGAAAATCAAAACCCTTAAGGCCAAGTCGTCTTCTCTGGCTGTGAAAAAGCTTTCTCCCTGCACGACTTACCGCTTTAAAATCCGTGCCTATAAAAAGTCTGGGAAATCCACATTTTACGGCGCGTATTCCAAAGTTCTGAAGGTGCAGACCAAGGTCGCCGCCCCAAAGATGAGCGCGGTATCGGAGCGTAAGAGCCAAGTGCGTGTGAGCTGGACAAAGGTAAAGAAAGCCACTGGGCTGGAGCTTTCTTACCGCAAAGGCAATGAGTCTTTTCAGAAACTCAGTTCCGTTTCCAGGAATGAGACGAATACGACATACATATTTAACTGCCAGGAAGGCGCCGCCTATACCTTCCGTATGCGTGCTTACCGGGAATCCGGCGGGAAGAAAGACTATGGCCCCTATTCCCAGCAGACGGTGGTCATCAGTTCCCAGGGATCTGTGCTGAGCGGGGGCAGCTATTCCCCAGGCAGCGTCTATGGCCCGTCCCTAAGCCAGGCAGAATTGAACCAGGTACGGGAAAAGGTACAGTATTTCAAAGATCATTATATTGACGATACGATGTCGGATTATATGAAGGTAAAGATGGCGCATGACTATCTGGTCTCTGTCTGCTCCTATGCCCCCAGTTGGGCGCTGAACCGGGCAAATACGGCCTGGGGCGCATTGGTCTATGGGGAGGCGCAGTGTTCCGGCTATGCCAGGGCGATGAAAGCTTTGTGTGACGGGATTGGGATTGGCTGCTATTATGTCCATGCAGACGCCAGCGCCTCCAACCCCAGCCATCAGTGGAATGAAGTGTGCGTGAATGGCAAATGGTATATTATTGATGTGCAGTGCAATGATTTATCTAGGTTCTACGCTGTATTCCTAGTCAGCGACAGTATGTTTGCCAGAACCTTTGGCATGAGCTGGGACAGGAGCAGCGTGCCGCCCTGCCCGGAAGATTATTTCCATTATTGAGAATCTTGCATGAAAACTCCCGGATGCCAATATATATGTAATAAAACGAAAAAGGAATAGAATTCCATGGATTTCAAAAAGGCAAAAGGGACATCTGTTGTAATTGTGCTGTTTCTATTTGTGGCCTCCTTTTTCCTGGGGCGGTATGCCGCCCAGGTTGCCCCCGTGTCAGGCAGAGCCATCCAGCCTGGGGCGGACGGCAATTGGGGCTTAAGCTTCCAGGAGGAAGGGCAGCCGCCGGTGGCGAATGCCAGTTTTGAGGAACTGGCTAAGTACAACGCCTATTATGCAGAAGATACCCAGGAAAAAGTGCTGTACCTTACCTTTGACTGCGGCTTTGAAAATGGAAATACGCCAGCCATCCTTGACGCTCTGAAAAAACATGGGGCAAATGCCACATTTTTTATTGTGGGCAATTATCTGGAGACCAGCCCGGATCTAGTCAAGCGGATGCTGGAAGAGGGGCATATCGTGGGCAACCACAGCTACCACCACCCGGATATGTCACAGATGGGCAAGGAAGAATTTTCCAAGGAGCTGGGGGAGCTGGAGAGCCTGTATGAGCAGACGGTGGGGCAGCCAATGGAAAAATATTACCGCCCGCCTCAGGGAAAGTACAGCGAGAACAGTATGCAGCTTGCCAAGGAGCTGGGGTATCGCACGATTTTCTGGAGCCTGGCCTATGTGGACTGGAACCAGGACAGCCAGCCAACCCATGAGGAGGCGTTTGACAAGCTGCTGAAACGGGTGCATCCGGGGGCAATTGTGCTGTTACATAACACCTCCAAGACGAACGGGGAGATTTTGGATGAACTTTTAAGCAAATGGGAAGGAATGGGCTATACCTTTAAAAGCCTGGATCAGCTGCCGAAAGCGGGGTAAGCAGGATGGCAGTTTTCTGTCCTGTGTAAAAGCGGCAGGTAATCGGAGAGCCAAAGAAGAAAGAAAGCCAGGGAAATGCAGTGGCTTTCCATCCATGGCTGTGGAGCGGGAGCGTGTTTCTGCTGCAGCCTTCCCGCTTCCGCAGCCGTTCGTATGGCCATTGTACTTTTTGCCAGGCTGAATATCAGGCAGCATGGTCTTTGCTCCCATGGAACAGGTCTGCCACCGGCGTAATTGCAATATAGGCATTGCGGTCTATCTTTTTGACAATGGACTTAATCTTGACAGTCTGGAATTGGTTTACCACCACATAGAGCAGCGTTTTGGGCTCATCTGAGTAATAGCCATGCGCATCCAGGATGGTGATGCCCGTCTGGAATTCATCGGAAATAGCCTTGGCAATTTCCTGTGGTTTGGTGGTGATAATCATCGCGGATTTTGAGCTGTCAAGCCCATCCACAATAAAATCCACTGTCTTAGAGGCCGTAACATAAGTAACAATGGAATACAGCGGCAGAATCCAGCTTCCCATGACAATGCCGCAGATAATATAGAGAAGGACATTATAAATCAGCACAAAAGTGCCGACAGAAAGGCCAACCTTTTTGGCGAAGATTACGGCAATCACTTCAATTCCGTCCATCGCCCCGCCAAAGCGGATGGCCATTCCGCTGCCAATGCCGGATATCAGGCCGCCGAAGACGGCGCATAAGAATAAATCCGTCCCTGCAAGCGGAGAGGCGATGCTCACATCAATCGGGAATACATCCGTAACCAGCCATGCAAAAATTGCATAGACACAAACGGCAAAAATCGCATAGACAGAAAAAGCGATGCCCTGCTTTTTGAGGCCGTAGAGCAGCAGTGGGATGTTTAACAGGATTAAGAAGAAGGACAAGGAGAGATAGCTGGGCGTAACCTGTGAAAGCAGGATAGAAGTACCAGATATTCCGCTGTCATATAATTGCACTGGGGCAATGAAGATGGTAACGCCAACGGCATTGACAATCCCTGCAAATAGCAGGAACAGAAAATTCAGCGGCGAAAGCTTGCTGGTAACACGGGTAATCGTTTCCTTGATTTTGGACAAATGTGAAACCTCCTGTCTGTAAATAATCGTTTTCGTATCTGTTCTATCTTATCATTTTGCGGCTGTTTTTTCAACAAAAAATTCTGGATGTATCCATTGCTCCGTTACAGTTATCTTTGTATATTTTGTCATAGATTTTAGAAAGGGTTGGATTCCATGAATTTGAGTGCATGAGGCATTTATGGGATGAAGCCAATCCATGCCAGGTTTATGTTATGGCTCAAAAATAATGAAAAATACCATTGACAAATTTTCCCGTCTATGTTTTAATAGGAACATGTTCCAGAATTTAAAATAATATAGAAAGAGAGGTAAAATCCATGATTAAATTAGGACACAAGAACAAAGATAATTATAAAAATAATTTCATAAACAAGAATCATAGTTTTACCTCTGTGGCCGTAGAGAAACAGCATTCGCCCGGTTTTCTTACCTATGCCCTTTTGTGCGCTTAAAGCGGAATGGGGAGATGCTGTACGTATTGCCCTGGCGGTTTCATATTACAGCATCCTGTCTGTTCGGATTTCCATTAGTTGTGATATTTTATTGCCAGAGTAATAGATGCGTTTGCTTTGCATTTACATATGCCAAACAACCACCCCGCAGGTACCTGCGGGGTTTTTTAGCCTAATAGGAAAGACCTTGTATGACGAAAGCGTGAAAGTATCTTTCCTATATGGCAAAAAATGATGTGTGCATGCGTGCAAAAAGTAACATGTTGCTAAGGCGGCTGCACGCGGCGCGTCAAAGTATGTAAGCCACCCCCATGAATAGAGGAAGTGGGGAACTGGGCTTGCCTGCTTTGTTCCTTGGAAATTGACAGCCACAGAGGGAAGAAAGGAGAAGATTATATGAGGAAGATTATCACATACATTGGGCATTACTGGTATGCCTATGTATTTGCCATTTTCTGCATGGTAGCGGCAATCCTGCTCGACATGCTCTACCCGATGATTACAAAAAGCATTGTTGACGACGTAATTATTGGCGGCAATATGCAGCTGTTGGGCTTTCTGCTGGCCATGATTGTCATTATCGGCGTCGGCAGGAGTGTCGGCGGTTACCTGAAGGAATTTATTTTTGATACGGTCAGCGCCAAGATTGGAGCCAGGCTCCGCAAAGATTTGTTTACCCACATCGAAGGCCTGTCGATGGAGTATTTTGACGATACCAATACAGGGGAGCTGATGGCAAGGGTCAAAGATGATGTGGATCTTGTCTGGAATGCCCTTGGCTATGTGGGGATGCTGATGATTGAGGTGGTCATCCATGTGTCAATTGTGCTGTACTGTATGTTTGCGCTGAACTGGAAGCTGGCATTCCTTCCCCTTGCGGCCATGGCGCTGATGGGCTTTACCGCTATTTTTATGGAGCGCAGGCTGGATAAAGTATATGAGGCGATCAGTGAGGAAAACGCCACGCTGACTACGATTGCGGAAGAGAACCTGGCAGGCGTCCGCACCGTCAAAGCCTTTGCCAGGGAGAAATTTGAGATTAAGAAATTTCTCTCCCACAACAAGCGGTACTACGACCTGAATATGCAGCAGTCCAGATTACTGGTGCGCTATTACCCGCTGTTCCAATTTACCGGCAAGCTGCTTCCGGTAGGGATGGTGATTATAGGCGGGACGCAGGTGATCGATGGGGCAATGAGCCTGGGTAGCCTGGTGGCATTTTCGGAATACTGCCGGAATATCGTCTGGCCGATGGAAATGCTGGGCTGGCTGACCAATGACCTATCCTCCGCCATTGCCTCCTGCAAGAAAATCAATAAAATTTACCAGCAGAAGCCTTCCATCCAGGAGCCAGAGCACCCGGTCCTGCTGGAACCGGTGCGGGGCGAAGTGTCTTTTGACCACGTTTCCTTTGCCCGGGGCAGCCAGGAAATCCTGAAGGATATTTCCTTTACGCTCCCTGAAGGGAAAACGCTGGGCATTATGGGGGCGACCGGGGCTGGCAAGACCTCAATGGTAAATCTGATGATGCGCTTTTTTGACGCATCTTCTGGGAGCGTGCGACTGGATGGCACAGATGTAAAAGAACTTTCCCTCAAGCAGCTCCGCGGCAGTATTGGTACGGTGATGCAGGATGTGTTCCTGTTCTCGGATACGATTTCTGAGAATATAAAAATGGGGCAGCGTGAAACTCTTGGCAGCCCCGTAATGGTACATGCCGCAGAAATTGCCCAGGCCAAAGGATTTATTGAAGAAATGCCAGAGGCCTATGAGACGATTATCGGCGAACGGGGCGTCGGCCTTTCTGGCGGCCAGAAGCAGCGGATTAGCATTGCAAGGGCGATTGCAAAACAGAACCCGGTGCTGATCCTGGACGACTCTACATCCGCCCTGGATATGGAAACGGAATACGAAATCCAGAAATCCTTAGACAGCCTAAAGGCCACAAAAATTATTATTGCCCATCGGATTTCCGCTGTGCGCCGTGCCGATGAGATACTGTTCCTGGAAAGCGGCATGATTAAGGAACGCGGAACCCATGAGGCGCTGATGGCGCAGAAAGGATTATATTACGAGACTTACCTGGCGCAATATGGCGATGTGGCACAAACTTTACAGAATTTATAGAAGGGGGTGATTGTGTGGCAGTAAACTCTTTTCGCGAAGACGAAAAACTAGAAGGAATTGGCAAGAAGGAGACCCTGAAACGGCTTTTTGACCATTTATTCCAATATAAAATCCAGGTAATCGGTGTGCTGGCCTGCATGCTGGTTACGGTTGTCATTTCCCTGATTAATCCATTGATTATTGAGGAAGCAATTGATGTGTACATTGCCCAGCAGGATATGAAAGGCCTGGCAAAGCTGGCTGTGCTGACCTTGGGCATTAACCTGGTCTTTATTGTGATGGTGAAGGTGCGCATGTATGTTATGGCACGGATTTCCAACCAGATTCTGCTGGATATCCGGCAGGAGCTGTATGAGCATATCCAGACGCTGTCTTTTTCTTTTTTTGACAGCCGTCCTACGGGGAAAATCCTGGCGCGCATTATCGGTGACGTAAATTCCCTGAAAAATGTGCTGACAAATGCGGTCACTACATTGATCCCTGATTTTATTACCATCTGCGGCGTTGTGGTGATTATGGTGATCAAGGATTGGAGGCTTGCCCTTGCATCCCTAAGCAGCATCCCATTGATGGCGGTTGCCATATGGTTTATCCAGAGGTTCTCCCATGTGCGCTGGCAGGTATTCCGCAAGAAGGGCTCGAACTTAAACGCCTATGTCCATGAAGGCATTGCCGGCATGAGCGTAGTGCAGAGTTTCCATGCGGAGGATGAGACGCAGGACATCTTCGCTGGGCTGGTCAAGGAACACGAACAGTCTTTTATTAGCGCTGTGCGCGTTGCCGACTTGTTTGGCGGAGCGATTGATTTCTGCTGGGGCATTGGCGCGATGATCCTTTACTGGGTGGGAATCCAGATGATTGGCGGGGAATACATCAGCATAGGTATGCTGGTGGCCTTTGGGACGTATATCAATATGTTCTGGAACCCGGTGATGAACCTGAGCAATTTTTATAACCAGGTAATTACAAACCTGACGGCGGCAGAGCGCATTTTTGAGATTCTGGATACAAAGCCAGACATTACGGATGGCGCGGATGTGGCGGAACTGCCAGAGATTGCGGGCAGGGTGGAGTTTGAGGGGGTATCCTTTACCTACGATGAAGGCACGCCTGCGGAGACAAAAGTGCTGGAAGAGGTCAGCTTCCAGGTACAGCCGGGAGAGACGATTGCGCTGGTTGGCCCCACCGGGGCGGGCAAGACAACGATTGTAAACTTGATTAGCCGTTTCTATGATGTGCAAAAGGGCAGGATCCTCATTGACGGCTATGACATCCAGAAAGTCTCCATGGAAAGCCTGCGCTGCCAGATGGGCGTGATGACCCAGGAAAATTTTATTTTCCAGGGAACCGTGCGGGAAAATATCCTCTATGGGAAAATGGACGCCACAGAGGAAGAAATCATAGCTGCCGCCAAGGCTGTCAATGCCCATGGATTTATCATGAAGATGGAAAAAGGCTATGATACGGTATTGAAAGAGCGTGGCGCCGGGCTGTCCATTGGGCAGAGGCAGCTGATCGCATTTGCTAGGACAATGGTGAGCATGCCTAAAATCCTTATCTTGGACGAGGCCACCTCCAGCATTGATACGCATACGGAACTTCTGGTGCAGAAGGGGATTGAGGCCTTGCTTAAGGGGCGCACCAGTTTTGTCATTGCCCACCGTCTGTCCACCATCCAGCGGGCGAACCGGATTTTCGTCATTGATAAGGGCGGGATTCTTGAGCAGGGAAGCCCGGCGGAGCTGATGGCCAAGAAGGGGCATTACTATAACCTGTATATGGCGCAGTTTAAAAATATAGAATAAGATTTAGGGGTATGATATGGTATGGAAAGTAGGGGGGCAGTCCTGCCCATTGGGCGGAGGCAGCATGGTATCCCTATAGGGAAAGGATGGGTAACATAAGATGGCAAATAGGAAAGAGCCTTATTTCGGGAAAAATGTATATCTTGCGCCAGGCGCAGTGGTGCGGGGCAATGTAACAATTGGCGACAACAGCAGCGTTTGGTTCCATGCGGTTGTCCGGGCAGAGAACAGCGATGCTGTGATTGGGGCGGATACCAATATCCAGGATAACTGCGTCCTCCATGTGGATGAGGACGCAGGCTTATCCATTGGGGATCGGGTTACCGTGGGGCATGGCGCCATTCTCCATGGATGCACAGTTAAGAGCGATACCTTGATTGGAATGGGCGCCATTATTTTGAACCATGCTGAAATCGGCAGCAACTGTATCATTGGGGCAGGAACCCTTGTCACCCAAAATACAGTGGTTCCGGATGGCTCCCTGGTAATTGGAAACCCAGGGAAGGTTGTGCGTTCTGTCACTGCTTCCGAGATGGAAAATATCCGGCAAAATGCCGCCCAATATGTAAAAGAGGCGGCAGATTATGCAGAGGGGCGAATGGATTAGGCTGTGAAAGGGATATCCTTATACAAGCCCTTTTTGCTGGATGTGTTCTAGCAGCCCTTTGCATCCGGCCATAATATCTTCATATGTTTTCTCAAAATCCCCTGTATACCAGGGATCAGCCACATCTCTTGGATGGTCTGTATAATCCAAAAGCAGGCTGATTTTTTTGTCTTTATCCTTGTTGCCGGAAATCCGAAGCATATTTTTGTAATTCCAGCGATCCATGCCTACAATGTAATCATACTCCTGGTAATCCCTGCGTTCCATGCGCACGGCATATTTTCCGGCAGTGGAAATCCCTACCTGCGCCAATTTGTTCCGGGTGCCATAATGCACCGGGTTTCCGATTTCTTCCGTACTGGTGGCAGCGCTGGCAATGTAGAACTGGTCAGCCAGGCCTTGCCGTTTCACCATGTCTTTCATTACAAATTCTGCCATCGGGCTTCTGCAAATGTTGCCGTGGCAGACGAATAATATTTTAATCATATCTTTTATATCCCTTCATAAGCCTTCAAACCTTGATATTTCAAGCTTTCCGGCGCTTTTTTCATTTTTTGTTTTTTACCCTTAATCTGCGTAATCCGTTATAAATCTATGCAAATTT
>CAJTNT010000051.1 GCA_910577785.1 uncultured Lachnospiraceae bacterium
GAGGGCTTGACCTGGTTGCAGGCCTTCGGGGGTGTCTTGTAGCGGCTGTATGGGTTTTCCAGGGTATACAGGCTTATGGCTTTGCAAATAGCTATAATTTTGTTATACTTTAGTAAGTGGCCTAGTGGCTCAGTTGGTTAGAGCGCCGCCCTGTCACGGCGGAGGTCGAGGGTTCGAGTCCCTTCTGGGTCGTTATATGGGATCTTAGCTCAGCTGGGAGAGCATCTGCCTTACAAGCAGAGGGTCATAGGTTCGAGCCCTATAGGTCCCATGTGTGCCGCAGTGGCGGAACTGGCAGACGCGCAGGACTTAAAATCCTGTGGTGGCGACATCGTACCGGTTCGATTCCGGTCTGCGGCATTAGGATTCAGTGCTTCAAATCCTTATAATTAAGGATTTGAAGCTTTTTTTTGGAAAAATGTATAGGAAGGCGGAATTTAAATGGGCGAATGACATGAAAATTGAAATGGTAAATAAACTTTTAAAAGCGAATGCACCATCATTACTGTTAGTATATATGAGACCCATCGTTGCAAATTTAACATGAAGCGGAGTTTGAAGAAATAGAAGAATGATATTTTTAGGTATGTACCCTGTATGTACATATGTCAGGGGATTTCGGAAATCCCATTTCTATCAGTATTTCAGAATATCCGTTATAGTTCGATTCCGATCTGCGGCACTAGAGAAAAGGATACCCCAAATCTTTAGGAAGAAAAGATTTGGGGTATTTTTGAAATAAATCCTTCTGTGGTTGTGTGTATCTAACGGACAATAGAAAAGGTATCCGCCAGCAGCAGCCAGTTTGCCCGGAAGAGGCGCATAATCTGCCAGTAGCCCATGCCCCGGAGGCCATATTCTTTTACCAGCCCGAACTTGGCGGACAGGCTCCGCACGTCTTCGAACCATACTTCGTGGAACATCCCCTCTGAGGTGTAATTAAAATAGGGCGATTGGGCGGTTTCGTCAAATTGGATGGGGACGCCTTGGGCAATGGCAATCTGGACGGCCTGTACATTGCCGATGGTTGTGGCCTTGGAGGCGCCCTGTACGAAGGGCAGTGTCCAGTCATATCCATAGTTGGGGATGCCCAGATGGATTTTGGCGGCAGGGATTTTCGTCAGGGCATATTCCACGACCTGCCGGACTTTGTTGAGCGGAGCTACGGCCATGGGCGGGCCGTACGTATAGCCCCATTCATAAGTCATAAGCAGCGCATAGTCCGCGGCCTCCCCTAAGAGGGCATAGTCCTTCCCTTCATACAATAAGCCGGTCTGCGTATCAGAAATTTTGGGTGCGAGGGCTACGGAGACGGGAAATCCCAGGGCATTGATGGCTGTACGCACTTCACGGACAAAATCTGCAAACGGAATCCTGTCTTCTGCCAGGATATATTCAAAATCAATATCTACCCCTTCAAACCCACGGACTGTAATCTGGCTGGAAAGGTTTGCGATCAGTTGCTCCCGGGCAGAAGCGTTGTGTATCAGCTGGCTGATGAGGTTATTGTTGAAGCGCCCGCTGGCGTCAAAGGGCGTTAAGGTTAAAATGGGGGCTGTGCCAAAAGCTTTTGCGAGGGCAATCATAGGGGAGTCATCTAAGGCCGGGGGGATCAGTTCGCCTTCTGGTGTAAATCCATAGGAGAAAATAAAAAGATCTGAGAGGTAAGGGAGTGTTTCTTCCAGTATCTCCCGTTCAATGAAGGGGTAGGCATAGCCCCCGACATGGGCGGGAATGGGCGGATTTTCGGCCTGCGTATCTGCTGCGATGAGCAGAGCCTGCCCGATGGCCAGAGGATAGGGATACGCGAGCTGGTTGTCATAGATTATGGACTGGGGGGAAATGCCAAAGAGGGCAGCGATGCTGTCCACAGTGTCATTCGGGCGGACGGTATAGATTGTCATGGAAAATTGCCTTTTTTATTAAGGTATGCCAGGGATAGGAATAATGTGAAAATTAATAAATATTTAATCACATTTATTCCTAAATTTTGCCGCAGTGTGATATACTGTAACAAATAACTGCAAAAGTATGTACAGCACAAGCAGCAGAACCCGGCCGTTGTGAGGGCGGGGCATACGCCATACAAGCAGCAGGACGGATGCTTATGGGGATAGGGCATACGCCGTACATACAGCGGGGCAGGATATTACATAAATAGAGAGGATGCGTATTATGTCGGAAATTATGAAAGCCGTGATATACGGAATTGTGGAGGGGATTACAGAATGGCTTCCCGTCAGCAGCACAGGGCATATGATCCTGCTGGAGGAAGTCATGCCGATGAAGGTGTCCCCAGAGTTCTGGAGCATGTTCCTGGTCGTGGTACAGCTGGGCGCCATCCTGGCGGTAGTGCTGATGTTCTGGGAACGGATTTTTCCCTTTCATTTT
Source organism: uncultured Lachnospiraceae bacterium (assembly GCA_910577785.1). Classification (GTDB taxonomy): domain Bacteria; phylum Bacillota; class Clostridia; order Lachnospirales; family Lachnospiraceae; genus Petralouisia. The sequence goes on from CAJTNT010000051.1 coordinate 2,392, forward strand.
CGGGAAAAGGAAAAGATAGACTGGAATATTATGGGGCTTTGGGGCAAGATCGTGGTCGCCTGTGTCCCGGCAGGGATTGTGGGCGTGCTGTTTGATGACTGGCTGGAAGAGCATCTTTATAATTTCTGGGTCGTAGCTGTGATGCTGATTTCCGTGGGCATCCTTTTTCTGGTGGTAGAAAGCTGCAATAAGGGCGAGCGCCCCATGATCCACAACACAGATGAGATAACCTATCAGGTTGCATTGGTGATCGGCCTCTTCCAGCTGGCAGCGGCGGTATTTCCGGGTACATCCCGTTCCGGCGCCACAATTATCGGTGCATTGATGATTGGGGTATCCCGTACGGCAGCTGCGGAGTTTACCTTCTACCTGGCAATCCCGGTCATGTTTGGGGCGAGCTTTTTGAAGCTTCTGAAATTTGGCCTGTCCTTTACCGGGGCGGAACTGGGTATCCTGATGACAGGCCTTGGCGTTTCTTTTGTCGTGTCGGTGGCAGTCATCCGCTTCCTGATGGGCTATATCCGCAAGCATGACTTTAAAGTATTTGGCTGGTACCGCATTATTTTAGGGGCTGCAGTACTGGTGTATTTTAGTATTTGATCCCTTTAAGAAATCATAGAAAAGAGGAAACCAACGATGTACGTCATTGCCGGATTGGGAAATCCTACGGGGCAGTATGAGAAGACCCGCCATAATGTGGGGTTTGAGGTGATTGATCTGCTGTCGGCAAAATACCATATTAAATTAAAGGAAAGAAAACACCGCGCATTGTGCGGCACGGGGATCATCGAGGGGCAGAGGGTGCTTTTGGCAAAGCCCCAGACCTTTATGAACCTGAGTGGGGAGAGCATTGGCGCAATCCTTCATTTCTATAAGCTGGATCCAGCAACGGAATTGATTGTGATTTATGATGACGTCAGCCTTGCGCCGGGGAAGCTTAGAATCCGCAAGAAAGGCAGCGCCGGGGGACACAATGGCATTAAGAGCATTATCAGCCATGTTGGCACCCAGGAATTTCAGCGGATTCGGGTAGGCGTTGGTGAGAAGCCTCCCGGCTGGGATCTGGCGGATTATGTGCTGGGCCGTTTTCCTAAGGCGGAGCGGAAGCTGATGCAGGAGTCCTTTGAGAGAGCCTGTGAAGCGGCTTCCCTTATGGTGCGGGGTGAGACAGACCAAGCGATGAACCAGTTTAACTAAATCCTGCGCAAGTTGTAACATTTATTCTCCTAGGCAAGGAAGAAAATAGCCATGTTTAGATGGATATTTGACGAATGCCGCGAAGGTCAAATAATATGATTCATGAGTGAGGGGCGATTTTTGCATAGCAAAAGGGAGGCATTTATGAAGAGCTTTACGGAGCCCCTGCTGGGCTTAAAAGAATATGTGGAACTGAAAACCCAATTGAAGAAAGGCAAGAAAGAGGTACTGCAGGTTTCTGGGTGTATTGACGCCCAGAAGCCTCATTTCATGTACAGTCTTCTGCAGGAGGGGGAGAGCGCCATTTTGGTGACCTCCCAAGAGCAGAATGCGAAGGAATTTTATGAGAGCTATCGTTTTTTTGACAGGCGAACTGTGTATTATCCGGCGCGGGACGTCTTGTTCTATCAGTCAGATATCCGCGGGAACCTGCTGACGGCTCAGCGTCTGACGGCAATCAAAGCCATTCTCGAACAGCCCAGCGTTACGGTGATCACTACCTTTGACGCGTTGATGGACCGTCTGGCGCCAAGGGAGGAGGTAGAGAAGGCAATCCTTACCTGCTGCCTGGGGGATGTCCTGGATATGGAGGCTATGAAGGCCCGTCTGGTACAGATGGGGTATGAGCGCAATTACCAGGCAGAGAGCGCCGGGCAGTTTGCAGTGCGCGGCGGCATCCTGGATATTTTCCCCTTAACAGAGGAGAATCCTTATCGGATTGAGCTGTGGGGGGACGAGATTGACTCTATGCGCAGCTTTGACCCGGAGAGCCAGCGTTCGATTGAGAATCTGGAGCGGGTGCGCATTTATCCGGCCTGTGAGGTATCTCTGTTCCCAGAGAGGATCGAAGAGGGCCTGCAGAGGCTGCAGGAGGATGGGGAGACGCTGTATCAGGCTTTCCGCAAAGAAATGAAGACCGAGGAGGCGTATCGGATTAAGACGATGGTGGATTCCCTGTCTGAGGAAATCCGGGAGCTGGGGTACAGCGGGAGCCTGGACAGCCTGCTGACATATTTTCTGGATGGGACAGCCTCCCTCTTTGATTATTTTTCCGATGGCATGGCGTTATTTTTGGATGAGCCTGCCCGGCTGGCAGAAAAGGGCAGAGCCGTGGAACAGGAGTTCCTGGAGAGTATGGCGCATCGCCTGGAGAAGGGCTATCTCCTGCCAGGCCAGATGGAAGCCCTGTATCATTGGGAAGAGGTCTTTGCCAGGGCGGGGCGGCAGAAATGCGTGGCGCTTACTACCCTGGATATGCGCTTAGGGGAATTGGAAGCCAGGCATCGCTATACGATATCGGCCAGGTCGATCAATTCTTATAACCGTAGCTTTGAGCTGCTGATTAAGGACTTGCAGCAGTATAAGAAGAAAAAATACCGCGCTATCCTTTTGTCCGGCTCCCGCACCCGCGCAAAGAACCTTGCCGCCGACCTGCAGCAGGAGGGGCTGAACAGTTTTTACAGCGAGGATTACAGCCATCCGTTACAGCCGGGGGAGGTGATGGTGGCATATGGCAAGCTGCGCAAGGGCTTCGAATACCCGGATATCCAGTTCCTGGTGATTGCGGAGAGCGATATTTTTGGCGCGGAGCCGAAGAAAAAGAAACGGCGCAAAGTCTATGAGGGAGAGAAAATCCAGAGCTTTTCGGATTTGAGCATTGGCGACTATGTCGTTCATGAACGCTATGGCGTGGGTATTTACCGTGGGATTGAAAAGGTAGAAATCCAGAAGACGGCCAAGGATTATGTGAAAATTGAATATGACAAGGGCAGCACCCTCTATGTGCTGGCGACCCAGCTGGAGGTACTCCAAAAATATGCCGGGGCAGATGCCAAGCGCCCCAAAATCAACCGCCTGGACGGCCAGGAATGGGCCAAGACCAAAAAGCGGGTCAAAGGCGCCGTGCAGGAAATCGCCAAGGATTTGGTGGAACTCTATGCCGTACGGCAGCGGACAGAGGGGTACTGCTATGGGGAGGATACCGTATGGCAGCGCGAATTTGAGGAACTGTTTCCCTTTGAAGAGACGGAGGATCAGGCGCTTGCCATTGAAGCCACTAAGCGGGATATGGAGAGCAGGAAGATTATGGACCGCCTGATCTGCGGGGATGTAGGGTATGGCAAGACGGAGATTGCCATCCGGGCAGCATTTAAGGCCGTGCAGGAGAGCAAGCAGGTAGTCTATTTGGTGCCCACCACCATCCTTGCCCAGCAGCATTACAATACATTTCTGCAGCGTATGAAGGATTTCCCTGTGCGGATTGACTTGATGTGCCGTTTCTGTACGAGTACACAGATCAAGAAAACAGTGGCCGATCTAAAGCGCGGCCTGGTGGATATTGTGATTGGTACCCACCGCGTTCTTTCCAAAGATGTGGAATTTAAGGATTTGGGGCTTTTGGTGATTGACGAGGAGCAGCGGTTTGGCGTAACTCACAAGGAGAAAATTAAGCAGCTGAAGAAAAATGTGGATGTGCTGACGCTGACGGCTACCCCAATTCCGAGGACGCTCCATATGAGCCTGATCGGCATCCGTGATATGAGCGTGCTGGAGGAGCCGCCGATGGACCGCCTTCCGATCCAGACATATGTGATGGAATATAATGAGGAGATTGTCCGCGAGGCCATCCACCGGGAATTGGCCAGGGGCGGACAGGTTTATTATGTCTTTAACCGCGTGAACCAGATTGTGGAAGTAACTTCTCAGGTGGCGAAGCTGGTACCGGAGGCGTCCGTGGCCTTTGCACATGGGCAGATGAAGGAGCGGGAACTGGAAAACATTATGTATCAGTTTATCAATGGGGAAATCGATGTGCTGGTGTCAACGACGATTATTGAGACGGGGCTGGACATTTCCAATGTGAACACGATGATTATCCATGACGCAGACAATATGGGCCTCTCCCAGCTCTACCAGCTGCGGGGACGCGTGGGGCGTTCCAGCCGTACCTCTTTTGCCTTCCTTATGTACCGAAGGAACAAGATGCTCAAGGAAGTGGCGGAGAAGCGCCTGTCGGCCATCAAAGAGTTTACAGAGCTGGGCAGCGGCTTTAAGATTGCACTGCGGGATCTGGAAATCCGCGGGGCGGGCAACCTGCTGGGTGCGCAGCAGCATGGGCATATGGCGGCAGTGGGTTATGACTTATACTGCAAAATGCTCAATGAGGCGGTAAAGTCACTGAAAGGGGAGGCGGAGCCGGAGCAGTTTGACACTGCGGTTGAGCTGGAGCTGGACGCCTTTATCCCGGTTTCTTACATTCCCAATGAATTCCAGAAGCTGGAAATCTACAAACGGATTGCGGTGGTTGAGAGCCAGGAAGAGAGTGAGGAAATTTTAGAGGAACTGATAGACCGTTTTGGGGAGCCCCCGAAGTCGGTGCAGAACCTTTTGGATATCGCATGCCTCAAGGCCAGGGCGCATCGGTGCTATTTTACGGAAGTCAAGGAGATGGGAGAGAGGATCCGCTTCACCTTTTATGGCCAGGCGAGGATTTGCCTATCTCATGTGGCGCCGTTGGCGGAGCGTTATCAGGGGGCGCTGCAGTTTGTGCGGGATGCGAAGGCGCCTTATCTGGAGTATAGCAAGGGGCAGGGCGGGAAGAAGAAGGGAGCGGGAACGCTGGAGCTTGTGGGGAGGATTCTTGAGGATGTGTGGGAAATGTTGGTGGAGGCAGTGAAAAATTCGTGAAATGTAGCAAAAATAGTTGATACTGCTGGGAAAAAGAATTATAATGTAACTGTTCTTGCGGCCTGCGTATTTGCGCACTGTCCGTAAGGGCATGATTCAGGAGTGATAGGAACGGCTTCCTAGGCCGTGAATAGTAACATTGCTCTGAGTATTAATCAATGCGTATGGCATAGAATAGGAACAAGAAAAGGGATACAGAGGAGGATATGATACGATGAAAGCAAAAAGAATCCTGCCGCTTTTGCTGGCAGCGGCAATGGGCATGTCAGTTTTTGCTGGCTGCGGGAATGCAATTGATGCCAATAAGGCTGGGGCAACCCTGGAGGGGGAGGAAATTTCTCTGGGCTTTATGAATTTTATGGCCAGGTACCAGCAGGCAGTTTATGACGGACAGCTGGGCACGATGTTTGGAAATACGATGTGGACACAGGATCTGATGGGCGAGGGTACGGACATGCAGACCTCTGTGAAGAAGCAGGTGACGGAGAATATTGAGACGCTTTACTTGCTGGAAGACCATATGGCGGATTATAAGGTAGAGATTACCGATGAGGAACTGGCCAAGATGGACGAGGCGGCGGAGAAATTTATGTCGGACAATACCAAGGCTGCCATCCGCCAGATTGGCGCTACAAAGGAGTATGTGAAGGAGATGCTGCGCCTGAATACCATCCAGGTGAAGATGCGGGCAGAAATGGATAAGGAAGTGGATACCGAGGTTTCAGATGACGAAGCGGCACAGAAGACGATTTCCTATGTCCAGGTCAATAACCATGCGACAACAGATGAGGATGGAGAAACCGTAGAGTATACCGAGGAAGAGAAAGCGAACCTTAAGACCGAGGTAGAAGCATTTGCAGCAAGTGCCGCAGATGATTTTTCGGCAGCCGCAGAGACAGCCGGGTATACAGTTACGCCTTATTCATACGGCGCAGATGAGGAGAATTTGGCAGAAGAAGTGCGTGAAGCTGCCGATAAGCTGAAAGAAGGGGAAATCAGCGAAGTGATTACGACAGACGACAGCTATTATGTCGTGCGGATGGACAGTACGTTCGATGAGGAAGCAACCGAAGAGAAGAAAGAGAGCATTGTCCAGGAACGCAAGAATGAGCACTATACAGAGATCTGCGATGGATACAAGAAGGATATCAAATTCGAAGTGAATGAGGACGAGTGGGCAAAGGTTAAATTTGACGAGTTCTTTACCATTAAGCAGACAGAGACGGAAGATGAGCATGACCATGACCATGATGCAGAAGGGGCAGAGGAAGCGGATCCTGACGCTGGAGAGGCCGATGGTAATACAGGCAGTGACGCTGGAGAGGCTGATGATAACGCAGGAGATGACGCCGGAGAGGCTGATGATAACGAAGGAGATGACGCAGGAGAGGCCGATGATAACGCAGGAGGTGACGCAGGAGAGGCCGATGATAATACAGGAGGTGACGCAGGAGAGGCCGATGAAGCTGCAGACACTAAGGATGCAGAAGGGTCTGACAGTGCGGAATAGGGAAAAGTTTTAATATTGTGTATATATCCCGTCTGAGGCGTGGCTCTGAGTGGGAAATCTTTCTTTGCGGGCAGGGATTTGTGCTGTTGGCAGAGGGAGATTGTCCATAGGGGGCTGCGTTTGTTTTTGGGAATAAATTTGCAAGCATCGGAGATTTGTACCATGAAGAAAAAATATATTATGTCAGCAGCCCTCTTATTCTCAGCCCTTCTGCTGGCCGTGCTTTCCAGGCATTCCTCTTTTGGAGGGATGCAGCGCTATGAGGCGACGTTTCTGGATGTTTTTGATACGGTAACCAGCATTACAGGGTATGCGAAAAGCGAAGAAATCTTTACGGAGCAGGTGGAGCTTCTGCACGCAAAGCTTCAGCGTTACCACCAGCTGTTTGATATTTACCATAGCTATGAGGGAGTCCATAATATCAAAGATATCAATGACGCTGCAGGGCGGCGCCCAGTGGAGGCAGACCCGGAGGTAATAGAACTGCTGAAATTAGGGCAAGATATGTATCGAAGGACGGAAGGCAAAGTGAATATTGCATACGGCAGTGTCCTGGCGGTATGGCATGAATACCGCGAAGCGGGGATAGAGAATCCGCAGAATGCGCAGCTGCCGCCTGCTGATTTGCTGGGAGCCTGCGCGGAGCATACGGATATTAGCAAATTAGTGATAGACGAAGGGGCAGGCACGGTTTTTCTGGAAGATGAGGAAATGCGGCTGGATGTGGGCAGCATCGGCAAAGGGTTTGCGGCGCAGCGCCTGGCGGAGTATGCCAGGGAGATTGGCATGGAGCATGTGCTGTTCAGCCTTGGGGGGAATGTCTGCGCAGTAGGCGCAAAGGCGGACGGAACGCCTTGGCGGGTGGGGATTGAAAAGCCGCGTCCAGAGGCACAGGGCAGTTACGTACAGGCTGTGGAGCTGGCGGGCAGATCCCTGGTGACCAGCGGGGATTACCAGCGGTATTATGAGGTGGATGGCAGGCGGTACTGCCATATTATTGATCCTGAGACGGGGATGCCGGCAGAGTTCTTCCCTTCCGTGACGGTAATGGCGGAGGATTCCGGCATGGCGGACGCCTTTTCTACCGCGCTGTTTGTGATGGGGCAGGAAGAGGGGCTTGCACTTGTGGAAGAGCTTGAGGATGTGGAGGCGCTGTGGGTGATGGAAGATGGAGGGATCCGCTGTTCCAGCGGTTTTGGGATAGATGAAGAAGAATGATGTCATTTTAATTGCAGGGCTGCTGCTTGCCGCGTTGGCGGCATTTGGGGGAATTTCCTGGTATTTGGCGGCCGATACCCAGAAGGCGGAGGCCGTGGTGGAAGTGGATGGGCAGGAAAAGGGGCGCTATCCCCTGGATCAGGATACATCCGTGGAAATCCAGCTGGAAGACGGCAGTTATAACCTGTTAGAGATTAAGGATGGAAGGGCGGATATCACAGAGGCTTCCTGCCCGGATAAAATCTGCGTGGATCACCGACCGGTGAGCAGACGGGGAGAAAGCCTGGTATGCCTGCCCAATAAGGTTGTGGTAGAGATTGAGAACGGACAGGAAGCGGAAGTGGATGGAATGACGCATTGAGAAAGGGCAGCCATGAGAGTACGAAGCAGTGATAGGGAAAGGCAGCTGTGAAGGTATGGAACAGTTAAATATAGGAGGGGGTTGTCTATGGCAAAAAAAGCGGCTTATATGGGGATGCTGACAGCGCTGGCGTTTGTGTTTTCGTATATTGAGTCCCTGCTTCCTATTAATCTTGGGATTCCAGGCGTGAAGCTGGGGCTGGCAAACCTGGTGGTGATTGTGGCGCTGTATACAATGGGAGTCCGGGCGGCATTTACGCTGTCCCTGGTGCGGATTGTGCTGGCGGGATTTACCTTTGGCAGCCCTGCGAGTATGATATATAGCCTGGCAGGCGGGATGCTGAGCCTGGCAGTCATGGCGGTTGCCAGGAAGGCACAGGTTTTTTCAGCTACAGGCGTCAGTGTGCTGGGCGGCGTGTCCCATAATGTAGGGCAGATTTTTGTGGCCATTTTGGTGATGGAAAATACTAGCTTGGCGTATTACCTTCCAGTTCTGGTTCTGTCGGGGACGGCTGCCGGGGTTCTGGTGGGGATTCTGGCGGCAGTATTGGTAAAAAGGCTGAAAAAGGGGATAGGGGGTTACTGAGGGCAAGGGAGGAAACCATATGGGAAAATTATTGGTTCTATTGAAGGATTACAAAAAAGAGAGCGTACTTGCGCCGTTGTTTAAAATGCTGGAAGCCTCCTTTGAGCTGATTGTGCCTCTGGTGGTCACAGCAATGATCGATGTGGGGATTGCCAACCGGGACAGGAGCTATATCCAGAGGATGTGCCTGATCATGGTAGCCCTGGGGCTGATTGGCCTGACTTGTTCGGTGACGGCACAGTATTTTGCGGCCAAGGCTGCGGCAGGATTTGGCACGAAGCTGCGCCATCGGCTGTTCGCCCATATCCAGGGGCTGTCTTTTACAGAAATCGACCAGGTGGGGACGTCTACGCTGATTACCCGCATGACCAGCGACATCAATCAGGTGCAGTCGGCCGTCAATATGGTGCTGCGCCTGTTTCTGCGGTCGCCATTTATTGTGTTTGGCGCAATGGTGATGGCTTTTACGATTGACTTTAAGGCTGCATTGGTCTTTGCGGTGACGATTCCGTTGCTGTCAGCGGTGGTTTTTGGCATTATGGCTGTCAGCATTCCCCTTTACCGCAAGGTGCAGGAACGGCTGGACAAGGTGCTGGGGATTACGCGGGAAAATCTGACCGGGGCGCGGGTAATCCGCGCATTCCACAAAGAAGAGGAAGAGAAGGCCAGGTTTGAGGAATGCCTGGAGAGCCTTACCTTTATGCAGAACCATGTGGGGAAAATCAGCGCTTTCCTCAACCCCGTGACTTATGTGATTATCAATGGGGCGACTGTCCTGCTGCTGTACACTGGGGCTGTCCGGGTAAATATCGGGGCGCTCACCCAAGGGGAAGTGGTGGCGCTGGTCAATTATATGTCCCAGATTTTGGTGGAGCTGGTAAAGCTGGCGAATCTAATTGTATTGATTACAAAAGCCGTGGCGTGTGGGAACCGCGTAGAATCCGTCCTGGAGATTGAGAGCAGCATGCCCAAGGATACAGATCTGCCCCAGCGGGAATGGGCGGCAGGCTCCCAAAGGCCGGCAGAAACCAGCGCTGGAAGGACGCCCAAGGTGCAGTTTTGCCATGTAGGCCTTGCGTACCAGGGCGCTGGGGCGGAGAGCCTGTCGGAGATTGACTTCTCCGTGGAAGAAGGGGAGACGGTCGGTATCATTGGCGGTACTGGTTCTGGAAAAACGTCCCTGGTGCATTTAATTCCTAGGTTTTATGATGTGACCCGCGGGGAGGTGCTTGTGGATGGGAAAAATGTCAAGGAATATCCCATCGGGGAACTGCGCCAGAAAGTAGGGATTGTGATGCAGCGGGCGGTGCTGTTCCAGGGAACTATCCGGGAAAACCTCTGCTGGGGCAAGCCAGACGCCACCGGGGATGAAATAGATCAGGCGCTGCGGACTGCCCAGGCTCTGGAAGTCGTGGAGGGCAAGGAAGGGAAGCTGGACGCCAGGGTGGAACAGGGAGGCAAGAATTTCTCCGGAGGGCAGCGGCAGAGGCTTACGATTGCCCGCGCCCTGGTGCGGAAGCCAGAAATCCTCATCCTGGACGACAGCGCGTCTGCCCTTGACTATGCTACGGACGCCAGGCTGCGGAAGGCCATCCGGGAAATGGAAGGCAGCCCAACGGTATTTATTGTATCCCAGAGGACCTCTTCCATTCAGCATGCCGATAAGATTATTGTGCTGGATGACGGGGAAATTGCAGGCATAGGAACCCATGGGCAGCTGCTGGAAAGCTGCGAGGTATACCGTGAAATCTATGAGTCCCAATATAAAAAGCAATAGAAATCCTGCCATAGGCATATCAGGCTTTGCCAGAAATCCAGCCATAGGAATACCAGATATTGCCAGAAATCCGTAGAATTGGAGGAAGCCATGAAAGAAAAAGGGAAGAGAAAACAGCAGACGCAGACACTGAAGAAGGTTTTAAAATACATCGAACACTATAAGGTTTTCCTTGTGCTGTCGTTAATTTTTGCAGTGCTGACCGTGGTATCTACCTTGTATATCCCTGTAGTCACGGGGCAGGTAATCGACCATATCCTGGCGCCGGGACAGGTAGATTTTCGCGTGATTATTCAATTGCTGTGGAAAATAGGGCTGATTGTCGCCTTGACAGCCCTGGCGCAATGGCTGATGAATGTATGCAACAACAAAATTACGTATGAGGTAATCCAGGATATCCGGCGTGAGGCCTTTGCCAGAATTGAAATCCTGCCTCTAAAGTTTATCGACGGCCATTCGCATGGGGAACTTGTAAGCCGGGTGATTGCAGATGTGGATCAGTTTGCGGACGGCCTCCTGATGGGATTTTCTCAGCTCTTCACGGGGGTAATCACGATTCTGGGGACGCTGCTGTTTATGCTGAGTATCAACGTGAAAATCACTCTGGTAGTGGTGGTTATCACGCCTGTGTCCCTGTTCGTGGCAAGCTTTATTGCCAAACGGACGTTTTCGATGTTTATGCTTCAGTCTACAACCCGCGGGGAACAGACTTCCCTGATCAATGAAATGATAGAGAACCAGAAGGTAGTACAGGCATTTTCCAAGGAGGGGGATGTGCTGGAGGCTTTTGACGAGATCAATGGGCGTCTGGAGAAAGCATCGCTGCAGGCCACCTTTTTTTCCTCCCTGACCAATCCGTCCACCCGGTTTGTCAATAGCTTGGTGTATACGGGCGTAGGGCTGGCAGGCGCTATTTCTGCGATGCGGGGGGCGCTGACGGTAGGGCAGCTGTCCTGCTTTTTGAGCTATGCCAATCAGTATACAAAGCCGTTCAATGAAATTTCCGGCGTGGTGACCGAACTGCAGAACGCCCTTGCATGCGCAGGGCGGATATTCCAGCTGATTGAGGAAGAACCTCAGGCGCCGGACACAGCAGATGCAGCCGTGCTGGCGGGCGTGCAGGGGCATGTGGATCTGGAGCATGTGTATTTCTCCTATACGCCGGAGAAAAAGCTGATTGAGGATTTTAACTTAAAGGTACGCCCCGGACAGCGTGTGGCGGTCGTAGGGCCTACCGGGTGCGGTAAGACGACGGTTATCAACCTTCTGATGCGTTTCTATGACGTGGACAGCGGCAGCATCCAGGTGGAGGGGCAGGATATCCGCCAGGTGACCAGGCAGAGCCTGCGGCAGAGTTATGGGATGGTTCTGCAGGAAACCTGGCTGAAGGCCGGGACCATCCGCGAGAACCTGATTATGGGCAAGCCGGAGGCCACGGAGGAAGAGTTGGTGGCAGCGGCCAAAGCCGCCCATGCCCACAGCTTTATCAAGCGCCTGCCGAAGGGCTATGATACCGTAATCGGGGAAGAAGGTGGCAGCCTGTCCGCTGGGCAGAAGCAGCTGCTGTGCATTGCCAGGGTAATGCTCTGCCTGCCGCCGATGCTGATTCTTGACGAGGCCACGTCCTCTATCGACACCCGTACGGAAATGAAGATACAGAATGCCTTTGCGAGGATGATGCAGGGGCGTACCAGCTTTATCGTGGCGCACCGGCTGTCTACCATCCAGGAGGCGGACATTATCCTGGTGATGAAGGATGGGCATATTTTGGAGCAGGGCAGCCATCAGGAACTGCTGGAGCAGGGCGGGTTTTATTCTGAACTCTATCACAGCCAGTTTGCGGCGTGATAGTTTCAGCTGAATTGTTACTAGTACGTGAAACAATTTAAAACAAATGGCCGGAACCTGGAAGTGAAGGGACGGTTCAGCCGCAGCATGTAATAGCGCAAAGGAGGGAGCTGATGAAAACAATACGGCAGCAAGCCTCCAGCCTATAAGTAGCCGTTACATTACACTTCAATCAATTCATAATCCCGGCTGCCGATGCCGATTTTCTCCGCATGCTCGACGCAGGATTTCCAATTGGTATCTGGATGGGCCAGGTGGAAATGGTCATGGCCGTGGCCATCGGCTGCGGCTTCGCTGCCGCCGGATATCACGCTGCCTTCGATCACTGGCTGGCGGTTGCAGGCGTCCGCGCAGGCAACGTCCAGCGCCACCGGGTCGAAGGAGGCAAACATCCCGACATTAGGAATGATGGGGATATCGTTTTCCGCATGGCAGTCGCAGTTCGGCGATACATCGCAGACAATGGAAATATGGAAATGCGGCCGTCCCTGCAAGACAGCCTTGCTGTATTCCGCCATCTTATAATTCAGGACGTCATTGGATTTGCCAAAGGTAGGTTCAATGGCGTCTTTGGGACAGACGCCGATGCAGCGGCCGCAGCCTACGCAGTTTTCCTGATTAATAAAAGCCTTATGGTCAGTAACAGAGGTTCCATTGTGGGCGCAGACTTTGGTACACATTCCGCAGCCGATGCATTTTTCCTGCGAGACATAAGGCTTGCCCTCGCTGTGCATTTCCATTTTCCCAGCGCGGGAGCCGCAGCCCATGCCAATATTTTTCAGTGCGCCGCCAAAGCCGGCCATCTCATGCCCCTTGAAATGGGTCAGCGAGATGATCACATCCGCATCCATAATGGCGTGGCCGATCTTGGCTTCCTTGACGTATTCGCCGTCCACTGGCACCAACGCCTCGTCTGTCCCTTTCAGCCCATCGCCAATGATCACATGGCATCCAGTGGAAAACGGGCTAAATCCATTTTCATAGGCAGTGTCTAAATGGTCGAGCGCATTTTTCCTGCTGCCCACATAGAGGGTGTTGCAGTCGGTCAGAAATACCTTCCCGCCCAATTCCTGGATAGCGCTTACAACGGTCTTGGCATAATTCGGCCGCAAAAAAGCCAGGTTGCCCAGCTCGCCGAAATGGATTTTGACCGCCGCATACTTGTCCGTAAAATCAATGTCTCCTATGCCCGCCGTCAGAATTAGGCGTTTCAGCTTGGCAGGGATGTTTTCCGTGAAGGATGTCTTAAAGCTTGTAAAGTATACCTTTGATTTTTCCATATGTTCCATAGGGTTCTCCTTTTAAAGTATTTTGCCGCCAGGAATGACTGGGGTGATTCATCACTGCCCTGGCTATTGTGCATATCAATCAGTATAACAGATATCGGGGAAAATTTGGAGAAGTTTTTTCATGTTTTTGTGAATTTTAGATATGGTAAGTTATTCTGCATGTTCCTAATAATTCCTAAAGTAAATAAGGTTGACATGGAATAGTTGCCGCAGATTCTAGGAAAACTTATTAATATACTGGAAATAGAATATCCATCCAGGCAATACATTTGCCAAATTTTAGCAGGAAAGGTCTTGACAAAATGCCGAGGCAATGTAGAATATAATAGGGAAATCAAAACTTGTTAGGAAGAGAACAGCGCCAGGAGGAATTTATGGGTATGGAAAGGAATTTACTATGAAAAAAGTAGTTGTCTTTGATACAGCGATTGGTACAACAAATCTTGGTGATGAGATTATTTTGCAGTGTCTGGAGGATCAGATGTCGTTTTTTCTGGATCGCTGTTTTATTATGCGTTTTGGCACGCATGTAAAGAACCTGCCGAGGGATCGGTACATCAAAGGGAGCCAGAAGCTCCAGTTTGCCTATGATGCGGATTTTAAGCTGATTATGGGGACGAATTTACTGAGCCGTGATATTAAGAAGACCCAGGCGCAATGGCCGATTGGCAGGCTGGACAGCTGGATTTATGATAATTGCATTATGGCGGGCGTTGGCACGACATTGAGCGAGGGCGAGCTTACACGGTATTCGAAGAAATTATACCAGAGGATTCTGAGGCCGGATTTCTATCATAGCGTAAGGGACGAAGAGAGCAAGCGCCTGCTGGAAGAAGCCGGGTTCAAGGCCATTAATACGGGGTGCCCGACGCTGTGGAAGATTACGCCGGATTTCTGCAAGCAGATCCCCACGCAGAAGGCGAGCCGCGTGATTTTCAGTCTCAGCGGATACAAGGTGCAGAGGAACCGTAAGCGTGATGCGGAATTGATACAGATTCTGCGTGATAATTATAAAGAACTGTATTTTTGGGGGCAGACAAGCCAGGATGAGCCATATTTGGATACCTTTGAGAATGTGGAAGACATCCAGCGGATCTCTTCCCTGAAAAGATACCAGGAAGTCCTCAATTCTGGCGATATCGACTATGTTGGGACACGGCTCCATGGCGGCGTCTATGCCATCCAGCACAAGGTACGCAGCATCATCATTGCTATTGACCACAGGGCTAGGGGGTTCCGTGACACCAACAACCTCTGTGTCTGTGAACGCGATGAGATTTCAGAAAAGCTGGCCGATATGATTAATGGGGAGATTGTGACAGATATCCACCTGCGGCAGGATGATATTGACCGCTGGAAAGCGCAGTTCAACCAGGAGTATCCCAAGGTTTTGCGGAAGACCCATAAGGATCTGCTGTGGGTAAAGGCGGAGGGCCTGCCGTTCCGTATAAAGCGCAGGGCACAGCGTTTCCTGGGGGGGCTGAAAAAACGTTTTCGCAGTTTTGCGAAAAAGAGGGGGAAAAAATGCAAGAAAATGTTTCGCTCGCGCTTTCTCAAAGGGAAGAAAAAAGGCCAGAGGTTTGTGCGCAAGGTGAAACGGGCGGTGTTTCAATTCTATATCCAGCATTTTTATAGGAATACCATGAGGAAAAACCCCATTGAGAAGGGAAAGGTGATGTTTTTTACCTTCCAGGGCGACTATACCTGCAACCCCAAATACATCGGCGAGGAGATACGCAAAAGGAAACTCCCCTGGCGCCAGGTGTGGGTGACGTTAAAGGATCCGCAGGAAGTGGCCGGAACCTTCCCGGAGGGCGTCAAGCTGGTGAGGTTCAACACCAAGGAGTATTATAACGAACTGAGCAGGGCGCAGGTGTGGGTGGACAATGCCTTTAATTTCCCCAAGGGTGTGGTGGAGAAGAAGGAAGGGCAGGTCTATCTTCAGACCATGCATGGCTCCCTGGGGCTGAAGAAGATAGGGCCCGATGTGGTGCATGATGAGAAACGGAATGAAAAGGGGCGTTTATGCGGCGCTTTGACGGATATCTGCATTTCTAACAGCAGCTTTGAGACGATGGTGTACCGAACCTCTTTTTGGGATAAGAGCAGCATTGAGGTATTGGGGCATGCGAGAAATGACATTTTCTTCTTGAAGGACAAAGAAATTGCCAGGATCAAGCAGAAGGTATGCCAATATTTTGAAGTGGGGACGGACGTCCATCTGGCATTATATGCCCCGACGTTCCGCAAGGACGCCGAAGCAGTGGAGTTTGAAGCGATTGATTTTGAAAAGCTGAAGGAAGCGCTGGAGGAGCGGTTTGGCGGCCAGTGGCGGATCCTCAACCGTGCGCACCATTCCAGCCTGAAGACAGCCGTGGCCAGTACCCTGCCCTATGTGCTGGACGCCAACAATTATCCGGATATCCAGGAACTGATGATGGCAATTGATCTGGGGATTACGGATTATTCGAGCTGGATCTGTGATTATGTGCTGCGGTACAAGCCCGGATTTCTGTATACGCCGGATATCGAAAATTACAAAGACAACCGGGGCTTCTATTATCCGCTGCAGGAGACGCCGTTCCCTATCTGCAGCAGCAATGCTGAACTGGCGGATAAAATACGCAGCTTTGACTTGGAGCAGTACCAGAAGGCAACGGAGAAGTTTTTGGCCGCAAGAGGGTGCGTGGATGACGGGCATGCATCAGAGAAGATTGTGGACATGATGCAGAAGCTGGTAGAAAAGGGGTAAATGGAATGCGCTCCTGCAGCGCATTCTCAGGCCGTGGATCGTGGCGGTAAGCTGCCTCAGAATGGGGTACGGTCCATGGTATGGGGAGTGGGAGATGGCGTTACGGCCGCTGCGGAAGGTTCGTTTTCCTGTCGTTTCTAACAGGAATGCGCTCCCGCAGCGGCTTATATGCCCATCCTCCCTAAAGCTCATCAGGAAATCAGATTATGGATTTTCAGCGCCGCTTTGACCAGTTTTTTCTCCAGCAAGGCTTTCTGATCCTGTATTTTCTCATTTTTCTGCTGCAAGGCTTCTTTTTGCTGTTGTATTTTTTCATTTTTCTGCTGCAGGGCTTCTTTCTGGCGCTGTATTTTTTCTTTCTGCAAATTAATCTTGTCCCGCCGTTCCAGGAGTTTTTGCTTCATCTGTTCTTTCTCAAGCTTTTGGCTCTCAACTTTTTCTTTCAGCCTGGAATTCCGCTGGTTTGATTTTTCCAGTTTGCCTTTTGTGCGCAGGAATTTATCCATATTCTGCAGGTTCTTTTTCTGATAATAGGCATAGCGCCGGAAAATAAATTCATCTGCTTCACAGGACAGGAGATCCAAGAGCTCATTAGCGCTTTTTGCAGAGAACATCAGGCTGCTATCTTCTTTCTTGATTTCCAAAGCCGGCAAGGCCTTGTCCTGAAAATATTGATAGAAAATCTTATACTCGCCATAATCCTCAAACATAGTAAAAAAGAACGAGAATGTGCCAAATGCTTTGTTGAGGAAGCTTTGCTGGATGGCAGGGTTCTCCCAGTATCCTGATTCCTGCAGGAAATGCCGAACTTCCAGATAGGCATGTAAGATATTTTCCATAACATGCAGCGCATTGCCCGACAGGCTGCCTTCGTTTCGGTACTGATAAAAGACCGTTACTTCGTCTGTGACAGTGATTTTTTCTGCCAGAACAAGGGATGCCATGACAAAAGATACGTCATTTGCCTGTTTTGACGATGAAAACTGGAGGTTATGTTTCTGTATAAATGATTTTTTGTATAATTTATTCCAGGCGCAGTTTTTCCCAAAATTAAAGATATATTGCGGGATATCGTGGACATTGAACGGCCGTTTTTCTGGGATCATGTTCCAGTTGAGGTAGCAGCGTTCCCGGACAATCCCTGTCTGCACGTCTTCTTTGGTGGCGTTCCCTACGCAGATATCGGCGTCCGTTTCTATAATCTCACGGTAGAGGGACTCCAGCGCGTCCTCTGCGAAATAATCATCGGAATCCCAGAAGATAGCATAGTCTCCCTGTGCAGCCGCAAGACCATTGTTCCTTGCCACACCGGCGTAGAGGTTCTGTTGCTGCAGGATGGTAATGCGCGGATCCTTCTGCTGATAGCTGTGGAGTATTTCAGGCGTGGAATCAGTAGAACCATCGTCAACAAGGATGACTTCAATATCTTCCAAGGACTGGCCAAGGATACTGTCCAGGCAGCGCCCGATATATTTTTCCTGGTTGTAAACAGGTACAATAACTGATATTTTCATTCTCTAATCGCTCCTTTTCCGTAATGGGCTGACGCTCCCCTGTGGGCATGGCGTTCGTACACACTAGATAGCATATGCATTTTTCTGGTAATTATTTTGGGGCATGCCGGTTTTATGGTTTTTTGGAAGGTTAGGAACTGTGGCGTTACAATGCGCCGTTCCGTGTATTCCTGTCCATAGGTGCTAACTCTGTGCCATTTATTGTAACGGATAATCATGGCCTTGTCAATTTTTGGGAAGCGGGAGTTGACAGGCTGGCAGGGGAAGTATATGATAATATTATGCAGTAGGCGTTTGTCTTAGGTAGGAGGTGTATGTATGGATTATGGGCCAGGCAGGTCTTATATAGAAATGCGTTCTGCCGGGATGGCAGTAGCTTCCCTGGTAATGGGAATTCTGGGGATTGCATTGAGCTGCTGTATTTACCCGGCATTTATCTTTGGGTCGCTGGCAGTCATCTTTGCGCTGCTTTCCAAGGGTGGGGAGATGAAGACGGGGGGCTATGGGAAGATAGGGCTGATTCTGGGGGTTCTTGCCCTCATTTTCGGCGTCCTGTTCCTGCTCTACGGGATTCTTACTATCTATGTTCAGTTTGGCGGGATAGAGGGGTATATGGAGTACTTGAATGAAGTCCTTCAGCAATTAGGGAGTCCGGATGCTTCGGCTCCTTATTCAGAGCCTTATCCGAATCCTTATTCCAACCCATATTCGAATCCGAATGTGGATCCGTATTCTTTTTTTGAAGGGTTCTGAGAGGTATCCCATGGAGGGGGCGTATTGCAAGCGATAGGCCAGTACACGAGTGCGCTGGCCTATTACATTTCTAACAGCTTTTTTACGGCATTTTGCATATCAGGGAAAATACGGTAATGCTGGATCAGTTCCCGTTCTTCTTCAGATAGGATTAGTTTTTCATTGGAATCCCGATAGCCAAAGGTACCTAAGATGTCATCAATGTGGTATATTTCGCAGAGTAGCAGCAGGGTATCGGCATCAGGCTGTGTCTGGCCGCTTTCCCAGCCATAGATAGTCTTTGAGGCTACAGAGAGATTGTGGCTTTCTAGTTTTAAGACGATATCATCCACAGAGTAATGGTTCAGTTTTCGGTATGCTTTCAGCATGCAGGCAATATTTGGGTTTTTCATTGTCTCACCTCTGTTTCATCATATCTTACAGTAAAATTAGCGTCAATCCATTCGGAAGAATTCCCGGAAATCAAGAAAACAATAAGCCTGGTTGCTTTTTATCAGCGAAGCAATGGCAAAAATCGCATGATAGGACGGATCTTTTCAAAGTATTGACTATAAAAAGGAGAAATAAAAAAAATCAGGGTGCAACATTTTGGGAATCTATGGTATCTATAGGGATGGTGAGGGAAGGAAACTTGTATGGATGAGAGAAAGGAGAGAAAGGATGGTAAGAGCAGCAAAAAGGGAAAGAGGCAAAAAGGTATTGGCGCTGGCAATGGCGCTTCTGTGCATGGCAGGCAGCATAGCGGCCCAGGGGGAGACGGCGGACGCGAAGCCAACGCTTCCCGTTGAGCAGTGCAGAATTTCAAAAGACAAACTGACCATGTATCCGAACATGACGGAGCAGCTGAAGGTATTGGACGCAGGCGCAAAGGTGAAGTGGACTTCTACAGACAGCCGGATTGTCTCTGTTTTGGGAAGCAGGGGGAAGAACCAGCAGATTGTGACTGTGCGGACGAAAGGCAGGACAGGTACCTGCAGGATTAAGGCAAAGGCTGCAGGGAAGACATATAGCTGCAAGGTAACCGTGAAGAGTGACCGCAAGGTTTCCAGGGTGAAGCTGGTTAAGGCAGTGAAGAAGTCCAAGAATATTGTGGTTAAGGTAAAGATCCTCAACCGAAGTGGAAAGAATTATTGGTACGGACACCCTTACACCGTGGAAAAATTTGTAAATGGCGCATGGAAGAAAGTCGCTCCTTCCGATGATATTAAATTTACGGCAGAGGTAATT
This sequence comes from uncultured Lachnospiraceae bacterium, assembly GCA_910577785.1. Classification (GTDB taxonomy): domain Bacteria; phylum Bacillota; class Clostridia; order Lachnospirales; family Lachnospiraceae; genus Petralouisia. The sequence continues at coordinate 22,110 of CAJTNT010000051.1, forward strand.
AAGGTACGGGCGCATTCCAGCATGGATACAAATTATGTCATTGCCTCAGGGGAAGAAAAGAAGGCGTTTACCAAAGGGCTTTACCGCCTGTCAGTGGATGTTGTCGGTATCAAAAAAGCAACTTATGCATTATTCTCATTGTAAGAAGAGAGGAAGGAGGCTATGAGATGAAAAAGAATGATTATAAGGCCATGGCAATTGCCATTGCAATCGGGCTTGCCACAACGCCAAGTGTAAGCTTTGCGGCAGAAATGGGGCATGAGTCTGTGGATGAAGCCATTGAGGAATCAATGGAAGAAGGCCTGGAAGAAGAGATAGACGTTGATGGCGAGTGGGAAGATGATACGGAGGATGCAGGCGGATGGGAAGATGATACGGAAGATATAGAGGACGGCTGGGAAGAGGAAGACTGGGAAGAGGACGGCTGGGGAGAGGAAGAGGAAGACTGGGAAGACGAAGGCTGGGGAGAGGAAGAGGAAGACTGGGAAGACGAAGGCTGGGGAGAGGATGAGGATGACTGGGTGTGTGGCAGCGATGATGAACAGAGCAGAAAATGGCCATATGAATACGCAGAAGATGCGGATAATTATCCAGGTATAGCAGAGGAAGCGCCAGCAGATCCGGCAGATCCAACTTACGCAGTGGATGAAGCAGAGGCTCCGGTTTGCCAGAAAGAAGCAGTGCCGGATGATAAGACGCCTTATGTAGCAGACAGTAATCCGGCGGCAGGCGGCATTCGAAACACACAAAGCAGCAATCCTGCCTCCAAGACAATACAAAAAGCCAGCAAGAATTTAATCAGGCATAGCGCTTCCATACAGGCAGAATATGCTGCTTCCAAAGACAATGCGTTGGCTGGGTTATATCAGGCAGAAGGGAAGATAAAGCTGTATTCTGGCGCAGGGGAAAAGAAGGCGGTTCTTGCAGCAGCAGAGAAAGATGCAAAGATCTATTGCTATGGGTATTATACAGAGAAAGATGGTGAGAATTGGCTGTATGTGGAATATTTCCAGGATGGAGCCGTTTATACGGGGTTCTGTAAAGCCAGTATGCTAAAGCGTTAGGCAGCCGTAAAATAGCGGTGTACAAGAATGCGTTCCTGCTGAACAAGCGCCGCTGCAATTAGCAGGCCTGCACGATGAAATATTCCATAGTACATTACTTGACGAAAGTTGTTTGGTTCCATAGTGTGTATTACATTACGTTAGAAAAAGGCTTTTGGTGGTAAGATAACCGCTGAGAGCCTTTTTGCTTAAGGTAATAAAGTAAATTATTACTATTCACGGTCTAGGAGCTGCCCATAGTAACAAGTTATGTGTTATTTGTTAAGGATAAAAACTTGGCGAATCCAGTTAACTTTTCGATGATGTCAGATGGAGCTAAGAGAGTATTTATGATATTGACTAAGATAATTGTGTCCAGTGTCAGCAATATTTCATTGATAGCGATGGAAGAGCCAGAGAACTCTGTTCATCCAAAACTGTTTCAAGCATATATACAAATTATAAGTCAGCTTTTGGATGATTGCAAGATAATTATTACAAGTCATTCTCCGTACATTATTAGTTATTTAGACCTTTCATGATTTAGGTGTCAAAAGGTACGTCCTTTTTGAACGATAATTGTTCTTTGAAAA
>CAJTNT010000052.1:0-21873 GCA_910577785.1 uncultured Lachnospiraceae bacterium
GTCATTGAACTCAAAATTCAATTTCTGTCTGCCGTGCCTAGCAGGATGCTCCTGCGCACCCAAATGCAACGGATAAAAAGCAAACGGCATCTACCGACTCTTTCCACGCTTAGTTGATTTTAAAGTGTTATTCCATATTTTCCTCTACTTCTTATGTAAACGGTAGATAGGTTCTTTCCAAGATTAGTTGAATTCAGTGTAGGAAAGTTCATGGAACAATACTTTTGCCTTTAGTAATGTAAAACTATTCCTGCCATACATGATCCGCTTTATAACCTTAATCTTATTTACACTGCCTTCTGCCAGACCATTATTGTAAGAGTAGGCAATTCCATTTTTGACAGCCTCTACATCGTTACAGATGCCTTCCATAAATGATTGCAGTTCAGGTATGTCATATTTTCTTGCGGATTTTATCCATAGATCTAGCTTTCCAGGTTTTTGCGAAAACATTACTGTATGGGATTCTTTCACCAGAGTATATAGCTGGCTTAATAACGGATATTTTTCTAAAGCCTGCTCATATTGGTCTGCTGTGATTGTTGCAACATCTTCCAGTTTCTTATAAATGAGCTGGCATAACGACTTTCTTTGGATAAATTCCGGCTGGGGCTTGTTTTGTTCTTCCTGTTCCTGCATCCGCGCTCTCTCTTTTTGCATGAACATCCGGAGGGAAGCGACACTTCCAGTATATCCTTTTCCACAGAGGATATTATGGATTTTTGGATATGTAAGCCCCTGGCTCCTTAGTCCTATGACTTCTTTCTCATAGGGAGCCAGCTTACCCGGAATCCTACCATTATAATGGCCATTTGCAACAGGATAGCCAGGGTCCAGGTAGTTCTGTATTGTTTTGCGTGTATGGTGCATCATGGTGGCGATCTGTTCGGTTGGATATCCGGCCTTTGCCAGCTTCCGGGCTTCATCGACCCCGCACTGTTTCTGCCGCATTGCCAACTGGTGCTGCCGTTCCCGGGAGATTGCCTTGTTTTCTGGGATTTCATCTTCTGGTATGGCAAGGTGTTTCCGGACTGTTGTAGGGCATGGATGCATCAACAGTGCGATACCGGGTACGGTCAGCCCTTCTTCCTTTTTTTGATGGGCAAAGCGGATCCGCAGTGGACGGTTTGCAGTGTTATACAGGGCCTTCCTCTCCTCTGAAACCTCCTCCGTCAGTGGGATCTCTATCCTGGCAGGAAATTCCCGGATGATATATTTATTTATGGCTTCTGAAAGCCCTTTTATCAAATGGAACCGGTCGCTAACCTGTATCGCTTCAGGATGTGAGCCTGTTGCCGCTGAAGAATAAGTGGCTGCCCCATCCCTTGATATGACCTGGATATTAGGAAATGTTGCAAGCCAGTTGGCGACATCAGTGGTTTCCCTGGAAGAGATCAGGCCAATGATCCGATGGCTCTCAAGGTCGGCCATGACCGTTCCATAGGGGAACCTTTTCCTGAGTGCAAAATCATCCACACAAACTTTTGTAACAGAAGGCTTATCCACAATCGCTGGCATTTTTTTTAAGCAGGCTGCAAATACTGCTTTTACATACTGTGATATGGCCGCTTTTTAAAAGCTTTGACGCGTTCAGGGAACTTAACTGTGCTGAAGTATGAAGAATATTTTTGGCCAGACGGTCCGTCTTTTGGGCCTTTGGCGCTGCAGAAGGATGTACCTCAGCAAATGTCGTATGTTGGCACTCCGGGTTGTCACAAAACATCTTCCGTGTAGTTACTAATAAAATAACCTTTTTCTCCTGGATCGGAAGATCCTGAATTTCCCTTTCATATGTAGAATGGGTACGCATGGACTTTGAACCGCAGAACGGACATGTCAGCTCTTTCCTGCCGGATTGAATATGGAAAATAATTGCCTTGTCTTTTATCTGATAATGCACTAATTCATAATCTTTGTTGAGAAGTTTGATAAATTCAACCATATAGCTACGCCCTTTTCTATAATCTTAGTTATATTATATTGCTTTTAAAAGATAAAATCAACTAAGTTTGGAAAGAACCTATCTACCGTTTACATAGTTTTTTCCACCAAGAAATACTTGACTATATTCGTAATAATCCCCCTTGTTATTCTCATGCAAATTGTATATACTATGAAGCAGGGCAACCAATAAAGATTTACCTTAAAATTTAATGATACTTTCCATACAATGCCAGGAATACCTGCATTGTATATTAGCAATAAATATAAAGGGGCAAAGGCCAGACATGAGAAAAATCAAAGTTTTACATATCTTAAATACCGGATCCTACGCAGGGGCAGAAAATGTTGTAATCGCCATCATCCAACAGATGAAAAGCCAAGCTGATGGGATTTACCTTTCAAAAGACGGTAATATCAAGAAATATTTAGAGAAGCATAATATCCCCTTTTATCCAGTAAACCGATTAAGTGTGCCAAACATCCGGCGAGCCATCCAGCAGATTAAGCCGGACATCATTCATGCCCATGATTTTACAGCAGGGATACTGTCCACCCTCTCCACACACAGGATCCCTGTCATAATCCATGTACACAGCCATCCGGTTTGGGCAAGAAATTTGACCTGGAAATCACTTATTTTTGGCATTTCCTGCATCCGATATAAGAAAATTATAACCGTTTCCGATTCCATGATGAAAGAATACATTTTCGGCAAATGCTTTTTAAAGAAAACAATCTCATTGGGAAATCCTATCGACATATCCGCCATACGGGCAAAAGCCCTTTCTGCCTCGCTGGCCGTACCCTCTGACGTTGTTTTTTTAGGAAGATGCGCCAGCCCCAAAAACCCGCTTCTCTTTATCAATATTATCAAGGATTTGGCAGAAAGGCTTCCAGAAGTACGCGCAGTTATGATTGGAGATGGGGAGTTATTCCAGGAAACAAAGGAACAGATACAGGCATTCGGCTTGGACAACAATGTCCATATGTATGGCTTTTTGGAAAATCCGTATGGGCTGCTCCATGCTGGGAAAATCTTATGCATGCCCTCTAGCTTGGAAGGCTTTCCTCTTGCTGCCCTGGAAGCGCTTTCGCTCGGAAAGCCAGTAGTCGCATCACCTGTGGGCGGCCTCAAGAATATTGTAACTCCAGATTGTGGTAAACTATGCCGCTCACAAGATGACTTTGTAAATGAACTATATTTTCTATTGTCAGATAAGAAAAATTATCAGGCCAAAAGCAAAGGCGCACTGGAAAGAGCAGGAAAATTCAGTAATATCCCAGACTATAGTAAGATAATCTATCAGATTTACTTTTCCATTCTCTATGGCTAGGGAATATTACGTTAAACCATTTCATGATTTTAAGAGCATTTCCCATTAAGCTTGAACAAATTATATATTAGGTCATCAGGAAAATTATATTCCTACCTTTTAGCTTTTCCAAATTCTAAGATATCAGCAATTCTTTCAGATGCAAATCCGTCTCCATACGGATTTGATGCATGGCTCATAGCATCATAAGCTTTTTGATCTGTCAGTAACATTTTAAATTCCTTATATATTGAGTCTTCTTCTGTTCCAACCAACTTCAAAGTACCAGCTACAATTCCTTCTGGCCTTTCTGTTGTATCTCTCATAACAAGTACTGGTTTGCCCAAACTTGGCGCCTCTTCTTGAATTCCTCCTGAGTCTGTCAATATCAAATAGCTATGATTCAAAAAATTATGAAAATCCAGTACCTCAAGAGGCTCTATAATATGAATCCTTTCCTCATTTCCAAGAATCTCATTTGCAATTTCCCTTACAACAGGATTCATATGAATTGGATAAATTGCTTTTACATCAAAATGTTCATCCATTACTCTTTTAATTGCCCTAAACATATGTTTCATTGGCTCCCCAAGATTTTCTCTCCTGTGCGCAGTAATCATAATAAGCCGACTTCCCTCTGCCCACTCTAGTTCTGGATGACTATATCCCTCTCTAACCGTTGTCTTTAATGCATCAATAGCTGTATTCCCTGTAATAAAGATCGAATCTTCCGCCTTTCCTTCTTTCAGCAAATTACTCTTCGATAATTGTGTTGGCGCAAAATTATACTTGCTAATAATAGAAACAGCTTGCCGATTAAATTCTTCTGGATATGGGGAATAAATATTATATGTTCTTAACCCAGCTTCCACATGTCCAATTGGAATTTTTAGATAAAAACATGCTAATGCCGTAACAAATGTTGTAGATGTATCTCCATGAACAATAACAACTTCCGGTTTCTCAATCTCTAATATTTCTTTTATCTTTATTAATATACTTGTTGTCACATCAAAAAGAGTCTGTTTATCTTTCATAATAGATAAATCATAATCTGGCACTATATTAAATGCATTTAATACTTGGTCTAACATTTCCCTATGCTGACCTGTAACGCAAACAATAGTCTGAATACTTTTTCTCCCCTTTAATACATTAACCAATGGACACATTTTTATTGCTTCTGGCCTTGTCCCAAATACTAACATGATTTTTTTCATTCTCTTCCCTCACTCTTCTAATACAAAACTTCATTCATTATCTATCGGTTCATCATTTTTAAACTTAATTCCAACACACTTTTTTCAATACATCTCAATTGCCTAAAAAGGGCAACTGCTAAGACTCCTTCCGAAAGTACTGGAGCTATTGCTGCTCCCCATGATTTAAAAATATAAATCAAAATATAATTAAATATAACTGTACACAATACACCTAATTGAAAACAACGGCTATATTCTTTATCATGTCCACTTCCAAGCATTATTTGAATTCCCCAAAAATTATTGTTAATCCCCAATAATACCCATATTAGCAAAGGATAAATAATGGAATATTGTACTGCATATTCATACCCAAATAAAATGGATATAACCATTTTTGCAAATATAGCAATAAAAAACGCAATGCCACCAAATAAGATAAATATATATTTCCTCATTTTATATATAAATCTTTTCCCATCCGCAAAAGAAACACTCATTTTTTTACTTGAAATTGGATATAAGACCTGACTTATCGGAGTCCAAATCAAAAGTAGAATATATGGGATTTTTTGTACTGCAGAATATATTCCAACTTCTATGTCGGTTGAAAATATTCCCAAAAAGGTGATTCCAATTGCACCAAAAATTTTTGAACTCAGCTGGGTTGTGAAAACATACCAACCAGATTTTAATTCATCTATTATTTCTTTTAATGTCAATTTTACCAATCGAACTTGATACCGAGAATAGGCAAAAATTATTCCCATGACACTAACCAAAATAGGAGAGGCTGCATAAAATATACAATATACAAAAATATCCTGTGGTCGTTTTACAAAAATAAAAGTACAACAAACAGATATACTTCTTGCAATAATACTAGAAATAGAAATAAACTTCATTTCTTGTTTACCTTGAAAAAGCCAATTTAACTGCAAGGAGATACCTATTAATGTTAATTCTAATAATACTATGCATATTCCTGTCTCATTAGTTAAATGAGATCCTATAATATACACAATGCTTATAATGAAACTTATCACAAAAAGTATAATTCTTGAATATATCACTCCAGAAAATATCTTATTTAATCTATTCCCATCATCTATCTCAAGTAATGCCACTTTTCTAGTTGCAGACATTCCAAATCCGTATTCAACAACAGCCTGCAAATACCCTACTAAATTAATTGCGATAGAAAACATCCCATACTTAGAAGCCCCTAATATTCTTGTTATGTATGGCAATGTAACTAATGGAATTACTGTATTACAAATTTGAAGAAAATATAACCACATTCCATTTTGAACTTCCTTTTTTTTCCAAAACTCCAGTATCAACATTTTCATATTAGTTCCTCAAAACTTTTATTTATTATTTCTCAAGCATTAAACAACCGTATATATTTATCTCTAATTTCTTGCTTATATTTATTAACATAATCCCATCCCATATAATTATCTTCTTTTGTAAAAATATCAGGACAAAATTCCTCACCAACTATATAGGCTAAATCATTCTTTCCTAAATCTTTAGAATAATCCCCAACATATTCTGTCAATATAGGTTTAACATTTCTTGACATATACTCTAAAACCTTTGTTGGAGATGCAACTAAGTTTATTATATTATTCTCTCTTAAACAAAATCCAAAATCACATGCATCTAAATACGCTGGCATATTTTCATATTTTACAGATGTAATTAAAACATTTTTTATTTTCTTTGCCTTAACCATATTTTCAAACTCACTTACATCATGTGTAAGAATAAATAACATAACATCTCTACTATTATCCTCAATAAATTTATAGACATGTAGCATATAATCACTCATTTGCCATTTTTCATTCCCTCCAGAATATACGAAAACTTTAGTTTTACTACTAATATTATATTTTTTTCTTATTTGATTTCTAGAATTTTTATTATTCAAAAAATGTTCTGCCGGAAGCATAGGTAAAACAAAATTTTTCTTTCTTATATTCCACTTTTTATATTGCGCCTCAGTTACTGTTATCAAAATATTACATTTCTGTACAACCTTTGTTTCATAGAATTTTAAAACTTGAGACTTTAAATATCCCTTTATATTTTTATGATATAAATAATACTCATCTGCTTCTGTACCATGACAATCATATATTATTATTTTCTTTTTAGCTAAAGAACTATTAACGGTCTTTATCGCAGCCCCTAAACCTTCACAAATAATATGATCTATATTGTATAAAGTAATTATATCATCTACACATTTCTGAAAATCTTTTATATATTTATAAAAAGAAACTATCCCTCTATTCTTTTTTATATTATGAAAATGAATCAACACATCTTTTTGAAAATCAATTTCATTTTCAAATATTCTTGGTATAAGAATATGCAACTCGAAATTATACAATAAACCCATTTCCATTTCAATTCTTGATTTATATCCATCCTGATTATATACCGCACTTCCGGCAATAAATAAAACCTTCTTTTTCACTTTTAACTCCTCCATCATAACTTAATCATCATTAAAATTCCAACATAAGAGGCACTATCTTTTCTGTAATAAAAGGACTGTCAAAAAATACAACTATGGAATATACTGTGATTAATATTACAAATAATCCTTCAAATAATAGTTTCCCAGCTTTAGGCTTAAATTTAAACCGCTTAAAAAGCATTGCATACATATATGCAACCCAGCCATTCATATAAAAATTAAACCTAAAAGCACCTACAAAAAAGCAACTTAAATGAAAAGTTAATATACTTATTGCCATTTGCTTTTGCAGAAATATTTCCTCCTGTTCATTTTCACTTTTAAACCCTATTAAAAAATATACTATTATTATTGGCAATACGTATATTACAGATATAATATTTGATATGGAAAATCCAACTTCCACATAACCACTATACTTTGTAGACAAAAGTCTATTTACAAGTACATCTTGAAATATTTTTAAAAAAGCATACAGAACAATAGGCACTAAATATCCCATATACAAAACTAAATTTTTAATCCTTTTATTGTTTTTTATAATAAATAAAAAAATGAACAAAAATAACATCAATATTGCACTATAATGAAATAGAGAACAAAGTATCAATGACATAATAAAACGAATATTATTATGTTTTGTCAAATAATTAATAAAAGCAATTGTGAAAATTCCGACTGCAATACACATCCTATTCAATCCCATCATATAAAAAAATATGGTAGATATAGAAAATGAATATACAATAATCGTATTACAATTTTTACTCCTACAAAAAAGGAGAAGCTTAAACACGGAAACAGCATAAATAATACCCTGAAACACTTGAATAAATAATATGTCTCCAAAAACATAATATACAAATATATTTAGCAAAAAATATAACGGTTCCATTACCATGAAATTATAATTATGCATATAGAATTCTGTATAACTAAACATTTCAACATAAGTTTCCCGATCAACTCCCACAGTTCTATATGCCACTACTATATACAGTAGAAACGAAACCATAAAAAAAAGGGAATAAATTCCTTTCTTGTTTTTTACATTTTCAGATAACCCTAATAAAAATATACTAAAAATATATACTACAAAATAAAACAGGTATGTCCCATTTTGTGAAAAAACTACCTCCATAGTAAATCTCCATTCTATAACAATATTTTACACAATATCTCTATAAACAAAACCTAACAACCACTATATCCAAACTATTTATAATTTTTTGTTATCTTTTTAGAATCGCGAATTCCTTTTATCATATTTATAATTTTCTCCCATTTATTCTCCTCAAATAACAATACTATCAACATTCTTTTAAATATCCGTAAATACATCAAATAAATATTACAATACTCTGGGTATGTTCTAGCTAAAAATAATGAATTTCTCGTAATATAATATTTTCTAAACGCATTATGATTATATGTACTACACTTTATTATTCCAATACGATGATAACTGCGTTTCCCAATTGCATGATCCAGACTAATTTCGTTTACTTTTATTGCTTTATACCCTTTATTGCATAACCTATATGCATAATCATAGTCGACCATATCAATAAATAAATCTTCATTAAACCCTCCCATTTTTCTCCATATATCCACTCTATTTAATGAACCAGAAGTTATAAACTCTATGACTAACTCTACCCTTTTATCTATTTCATTCTTATCAATATCATTCACATCATTAATTCCAGGAGTAATAACTGCCACATCTAACCTATGTGCATATTTCAAATACTCTTGTATAAGATTTGATGGACATGTAGAATCCTGATCAAGCAACAGAACCCAATTAGCATTCTCCTCATATGAAGTCTCCATTATTAAATTCAAAGCATATGCAATTCCTTTGTTTTTCTTATTACAGAAAAGTAGCCCATTTGATATCCCATCTACTATTTTTTTAATTTCTATAGAATTATCTGATGCGTTATCCACAACAATCAACTTATCTACTTGATGCGCAATACTCTCAATATTTTTCCTTAACAAATTTATATCTGGATAATATGTTACAATTCCTGCATACACTTTCATTTTCATCTCAAACCTCATAAAAATCTTTCTACCCATATACCCTAAAATTTTTTTAAAATTTTTTTAATCCCATTACAAAAGCACACATAACTTTATATTTTGTTTTATCTCTTATTGACAATCCTAATTTCACACGCTTGCACAAACTATAATTTCTATAATTCACATATTTGATTAATATTTTTTTATTTACGCTATCTAAAAAAGAACCATATCCTACACTAAACTCCTGTAACGCGCATACTCTTGCATTCTTCCTAACTATGAAATCATTTAACCTTTTCTTCAATAATTTTACTCTTGATGAATCGAAAACTGAAACATTATTTCCATGAATTCTATATTTTATATAACTATTTTCATCATAGAAAATATTCCCATTTACTCCCGATACAATCTGAAACAAAAAATGGTCATGCATAAGCTGCTGCTTTGGATTATAGCTTTGAATTATTTTTACAGTAGCTAGATTAAATACCATAGTACAGCCAGGAAAGGCACTCCGAACTAATGAAAACTCATAAGAGGTTTGTATGTCAACCATTATTTTATCAATAAACTTCAATGACTTATCAACTCTATTTAATGCAGAATAATATAAATTTGGCTCATTTTTCTCATATAATTCCAATCTATTTACAGCATGCATCAATTTTTTTTCTTCCCATACGTCATCTTGATCAGAAAATGCATAATATTCATATGCCAAAGGAACAGCTTGTAATAATTGCATAAAACTATTACAAGCACCAATATTTTCCCCTCTTATAAAACCTTTTATTTTATTTTCATACTCTGCTATTATCTTTATTGTACTATCAGTTGAACCATCATCCCTAATATATATATCCACTTCCACTCCAGTTTGCTTTAATAATGACTCAATCTGTTCCTTTATAAAATCCTCACCATTATAAGATGATAATAATATAGCAACTTTCATATATTTTAATACTACTCCTTTTTCTACCTTTTATTACAAAAATAAAGTATTAAAAATATCTAGACTATCAAATTTACACTTGCTTATAAATTTCCCTCATAATTTTATCTGTATATTTACGACTATATCTTCTTGCCCGGTTAATACACTTTTCTCTCATTATTTCTTTTTCTATTATTGACATATTCAAGCTTCTTCTAATACATCTCATACAGCTTTCAACCTGATTATCAAACAAAAATCCCGTTTCTCCTTCTATGACATACTCCCGAACTCCCCTAATATCCATTCCCAAAACAATTGTTCCACATGCCAAAGCTTCCAACGAAGCCATCCCCATTCCCTCTCTAATAGATGGGAAAACAAATATATCAGCTGAATGATTTAACTCCATAATATCTTCTCGATAATCCAACAGATGAATCTGATCCGTTATGCCCAATTTATTTGCTAAATCCGTATACTTATCCCTATTATTTCCTACTCCTGCTATAAAATAATGAACCTTTTTATTATTTAAAGCCGCAATTGCTTTAATCACTAAAACATGATTTTTATTGTCATTTAATTCCCCCACTGATAAAACCATATAATCTTCCTTACCTATTCCCAATGCATTCCTATATTCATCTCTCGGAAAATTTTTTCGATAATAGAATGTATTTATATCAAGTCCCACCCCTGGTATTTGAAAAATTTTTCTCATTTTAAACTTTTTTTTCGCTACAAAAAAGTCCTCGCTATTTATTGTAATCAAAATATCTGTCCATTTCGATAGATAATACTCAATCGGAAAATAAATCAACCAATTTTTTAATGGTGCACCCTTATAGAAATGAAAACCATGGGCTGTATATATCACTTTTATTTTATATTTATGTCCAACAATTCGCCCCATAACACCACCTACAGGTGTATGACAATGTATTAGCGCAAACTGTTCGCTTTTTACTAATTTACACAACTGTTGATATGCTCTTATATTCTCCTTCGATAATGGATTTCTCTCAAAATCAATTTGATGCTTCTTTATTCCATCTAATGGCAATTCTATCCTCACATTTTTAGAGTTCACAGCCGTATGTACTTCGTATCCTTTTTCCTGTAATATCCGCATATCTTCAATTTCAAATTTTAAAAAACCTTCAATCGTTGCTATAATCAATACCTTTTTCATCTTATTCCTTCTCCTAGCTTTAAAATTGCTCATGTAAATATACACTATTTGTAATCCTTTTAAATAATTTAACTCAAACTTCCCACACCATTTAGTGTGCTAAACCTTGAAAATCAACACTTTAACCCATAAAAATGGCACAGACCGCCTGTATGTAGTACAATTGAATTAGCCCAACACAATTACACAGCAAGGAGGTCCATGCCATGTCTAGTATACCACAGACTACAGAAAATCTGTATGATATTTTCCGACAGGGGCTTCTATATACAGATGAAGCTTTGTGAAGGGAAAGCCCTGTGACGGACGCTCCCTTGCCGGGATGAGACGCCTGCAGGCACGCTACAAAGCCACAGATGTCATGGTGGAGCTGATCCATTCGCCCAGTGTGCAAGCATCACTGCCAGGTATGTCCTGTTTGACAGCTGGTTTTCCGCACCGAAAACTATGATTGCCTTGAAAAAACAGGAACATCTTGACAGGATTGCCATGGTCAAGAAAAGCAAAACGAAATACCTATATAATGGTGAAAAACTCAATATGAAGGAAATCTACAGCTGGAACAAAAAGCGCAGGAGCTCCTCCCGTTATCTTCTTTCTGTGTCTGTGACAGTTGAAAAAGACGGCGAAAGCATCCCGGCAAAATTTGTGTACGTGCGCAATAAAAGCAGACGGAAGGACTGGCTGCTACTCGTAAGCACGGATACGGGGCATTCCGAAGAAGAAATCCTCTGGGTTTATGGAAAACCCTGGGATATAGAGGTCTTCTTCAAGGGATGCAAATCTTATCTGAACCTTGTAAAAGAGTACCGGGGCATCTCTTATGATGCCATGAATGCCCATGTTGCCATTGTCTTTTCCCGTTACATGATGCTGTCAGTGCCCCGGCGTGAGAACGGGGACGATAAGACAATATGCGAGCTTTGTTTCTGCCTTCTGGATGAAATGGAGGACATTACATTCAGCGCTCCATGTGCATCATCATAGATGCACTGATGGGTACTGTAATGGAGTATTTCCATATCACAGAAGCCCAGCTAGGGGAATTCACAGCCAGCTTTGTCCAGCGTCTCCCAAAATATATGCAGGATGCATTGGAACGGAGAGAGGCAGCTGTATAAGGGTATTTTGTGGACTAAAGTATTGATTTTTCAAGGTGCGAATCCCATTTTTGATGTGGGAGGTAGTGTTCTTAATTTTGTGTCTATGCCCCTTGCCTTATTCCGGAGGCCGGGTGTGGGCAGCGCCCACGAATCCTTGTAAATACTGGACATTTGGGCAATATCCCATGCTGGAAATAATGGGAAAGCAGAATCTCAAAGACACAAAAATAATTACACCCTCATGTGGGAAGTTTGATTAATTTAAGTATTTACTATTTTTCACTAAGTATTTTTCTCATCACCTACAATAACAATAATTAATACTCCAATTAAGATATTCAACATTTTATCTAGATTATAAAATTCCTAACAAAACTCTAAATCAACACCCACTATTCCTGCTGTTCAATTTACAATACATTTTCCCCATTAATCAGTCAAACTGCACATTTTAACCACGGTACAATGGAAAATACTCTTTATTTTTTATTTTACTACATAATCCAACTAACTTTTTATAAAGTTCCTCATTATATATCTTTTTTCCAATATAAAAATCTTCTATCCCATGAGGCGCAAGAGATGCTTTGTATTGAAATATTCCATCATCTGTTCCATATCCTCCGCCTAAAACAAAATTTTTTAATCCCTTTTCTTTCGCCCACTTTATAATTTCATATTTTAGAAAATCATTTGGTCTAACCTCAAAATAATCCTTATCTGTACCACCCAAATAGGAGTATGCATTTTCTGCCCCATAGATTACCAATTCTGTTGAAATTATTTTATCTTCATATTCTACATGAAAATACATAATATTATTTTTCATTTCATTTAATTTCTCAAAGAAATTCCTAGAAAAATAATACTCTGCTTCCGCCTCGCTACGCTCCATTGTAGCATAATATATCCTTAAAAAATCATCCAAAAATTTCCCGGTATTATCCAATACCACTTTAAGACCATTTCTATTGGCCTTTTTTACATTTTTTCTTACTTTCTGCTTAAAATCCATCCAAATTTCATCTATAGGCATCTCTAAACTGCGAATAACATTATGTGTTCTAGATTCCACTTTTCCATCATAATATTTATAAAACTCACCAAAAAGATCGAACCTGACAAACTCACAAATATAATGATTATTAACGCAATAATTATGATACTCCTGATTTAATGCCTTATAATCTGAAATATTTCCCCAAAAACCACCATAACCATATGGACTGCTTAAATCGAAATATTTACCTTTATTTATCAGTTCCTCAAACCTTTTATCTTCTGCAACATCCCTTTTAAATACAACATTAATTGCCCTATCACTCCTATTTTGATAATATAACAAAATAGGGATACCATTCTTATCATCTTCCTCCATAAATGCCATAACATATTTACTTAAATAAAACACTTCATAATCAGAAAAAGAACAAACTATATCATCCCATTGTACTGAATTATTTATAGAAATTTCCATTATGGTATTGTTCATTTTGCTTCTCCTAACATTATTTATTTCCTAATTCTAATTCTTTAAAATGGGATATATATACTTCTCTATACTATCCGTAAAATGATGTTGCTTCTCATAAGATTCAAATTGTAGATCAACGTACGCAACAGCTTCTGCTGCATTAATTCCGCGTACAACCCTATCCCCCTCTTTTACAGCCATTTTACACCATTTTACATTTTCTTCAATCTCTGGGCTAATATATAGCCTATCAAAAATTCCATCCTCCTTACTGAAAACAACTTGAAGGGTAATATAATTATTTTCCCTTTTAAAAGTTTTCAGATATTCATAATAACTCATATCATTTACAGCTGTAGAAACTAACAAACGCGTCAAACTAACACCTGTATGTTCTTCTATTAATTGCGGTATATAATTACCAGCCTGCCTGGGATTGATCTCTATTACAAAAACTTCATCACCCAATGTATAATAAGTTTCCACATTATATTCACCAAGTGTAACACCTGAAGCACGTATAATCTTATTAACCGTTTCCCTAATTTCGCAAAGCTTCTCTTCTGGCAATGCTATCGGGAAAATCTCTGTCATTGGGAGCATGGGCGTATCTTTAGATCGGTTTTCCCACAACCATCCGTCCCAAATTATTTCATCACCAATTACAAAAATATCTGCATCGTTAACCGTTAAAGATTTCATTTCAACATATTCTTCTATTGTAACCAGATTATTTCTTGAAAATTCCCTACATATATTATAGGCTTCTCTGATAGTACTTTCACAAAAAGAAGATATTTTTGTTGTTCCCCGAGTTCCAGAGCTTTCTGTTGGCTTTATAATAATCGGATACTTCATTTTTTCTGCATATTCCAATAATTCCTGAATAGAAGACGTAACATAATGTTCCGGGACAAATACTCCTACTTTTTTCTGAAGATCTCTAAATTTTCTTTTTGACAAAAGCTTCTCTATGCTTTTCATACTGTTTCCTGGCAGCCCTAACTTTTCAGCAATATACGCGACATTTAACATTGCTGGTTCTGAGTTAGAGGTTACTCCGTCAATGTTTTCCTGCTCTGCCACTTTCAATATTGCCTCCTGATCCATATAATTTATCTTATAATATTTATCAGCAATTTTAGCCCCTTCCATCTCTTCTCTCATATCACACACCACTACATAATATCCTTGATTAAGAGACTCCTTTATAAGATTTAATTGTGCATCACCAGCACCAAGAATTAAAATTCTTTTTCTTTCATTCATTGTATTTCCCCCAAATCTATTCCTTATATAGCTTTAACCATTTGATACACTTCATCCCTAAAACCTTGTTTCGAATGAAATTTTAAAGAACCTAAATTAACAGCATCAACATGTGTATATAGTGTCTTAATATCCAATTCATTCATTTTCCTTAATACTTCTGAATAAAGCTGGTGTCCAATTTTCTTTCCTCTATATTCAGCATTTACTTGAATTTCCCCAATATATAATCTTTCTTCATCTTTAAACTTATAAGGATACGCCCACACAATGCCTGCTATTTTATCTTCTATACAAAAACAATACGTATATGCTTTTTCCTCATCAAGGTAATTTGCTAAATCCTTCATCTTTTTAACTGCATCAACATACAAAAAACCTTCAGTAAAAATATGTGCCAATACATTATCCAAATACATGTTAGCAAGTTTCGATAAATGCTGAAACACAAACTCACTATTAATTGACAAAATTCTTCCCTCTAAGACATCTTCCTTTTTATTTGAATAGTTTTCATCTTTTTTCTGAAAATCATATCCTATTTTCTTTGCTAACTGCACCCTTTCTCTATGATACCCCATCCTATCATAAAATCTAAGCGCACCATCATTGAACGCTTCTGTATGTAAGAAAACAGCAGAACACCCCAATCTCTTTGCTTCATCCTCAACTTTTTGGAGCAGCTTTTCACCAATTCCTTGACCGCGATACTCTGAATCAACATGAAGGGCACTTACATAAATTCTATTTTTATCATCTCTAAAAGAATATTTATAGGCCCATATAAATCCAATTAACTCATTATCCTTTATTGCTGCATGAGAAATTGTTTGATTTTGCTGTAAATATCCCTTTAACTCACTATATTTTTCTACGGCCTCCTGATATGTACAGAATTTCTCAAATGCACTATTTTTTACACTTTCATAAATATACTGCGCTAATTTTTCACTATAAACATCACAATTACTTGATGACAATTTTATAATTTTCATTTCCAAAATTCCTTAGCTTTTTCTATAGTTACTAATATCCTCTGCATATCTTCAAGATTGTATCGCTGATCTATCGGTATGCATAATATTCTATCATAAATTTCCTGTGCCGTTTCACAGATTGATGGAGTAATATCTGCTTTTGGCCAAACAATTGGTGCAAATACATTCTCTTCCCTTAAAACTTCCTGTAATTTCACCCTATTTTTTAAAATCACTGCAAAGTAAAGTGGAGTAGACTGGGCATCAAGGCTTGGCGTCAAAATTTCCAGAAAGTCGCAATCTTTCAACCCATTAAAGATATATTCATAATTAGCTCGGCGCCTTCTCTTTAACTGTCCCAAGTCTAATTTCTCCAAAACCGATTCCGACACTGGGCTTATTTTATATATTATATTTTGCTCATCCAGCACATGCTCTGCCTTTTGGTATTGATATAAAAATTCTGGCTTATTTTCCCAACCATTTTCCATATAACCATATTTTAAATAACATGCTATTAGCTTTTCTTTTTCTAGTCTTTCATCGTATTGTTCTGGCTTATTGTGAAATAAACCTATTTTACAGACAGCAAAAGAGCCATCCGGCATTCCTGCCCATTTCCGAAAGCTTCCAATTACATAATCTACGGATAAATCTTCAAAATCACTGAATATACATTGTGTCCTATCCTCTATAAAAATAACACCTTTTTGAGAGAACTCTCTAATTACAGCATCACACTCTTCTAGTGTATCAAACCCAAAATAACGATGTAATAAAACCACCTGAGCATTCGTTTGAATAAGTGAATCCTTAAGCATTTCTGGCGACATATTGAGTTTTCTATCTATGGAATATGAATGAATCTCATAGTTATGCTTTACAAATGGCTCAATAACTGTTTCGCAAGTAAAAGGTGGCAACAATGCAACTTTTCTAATATCAGGATTTCTTTTTTCAATTGCCTCTAACACACAACTTTCTGCTGATCTTCCTGTAGAAAGCAGCACAAAATCTGTACCTGTTATTCCAAATTTAGCTATATCAACTTTTGCCTTGTCTTTATAGTCAACATTTGGATTTAACCAGAAATTGCTCCCAATTTCTCTTTGCATATTAGTATCCTCTCTCCACATTCAGCGGCTGATGCAAAATATAGTCTACTCCATCCACCATAAAATGAAGCTGCCCATTTTCATCCATAGTAGACTCTGTTACATCTGCGATATTCTCGTGCGAAAGAACTTTAATAACCGTCTTTATGGCTATCTTCACATCATCTAAAAAAGTAATATGATCCACATAACAAATATCATATTCAAATATCTGTTCCCAAGAAATAAAGCTTCTCCCATTCACTTGTGCTAAACCTGTAAGCCCTGGCCTAACATCATGACGGTGCTTTTCTTTTTCCGTATAATAAGGTATGTACTCTGGCACTAACGGCCTCGGCCCAACAATTGACATATCGCCCTTTAAAATATTAAAAAGCTCTGGCAATTCATCTAAGGATGTTTTCCGTAATATAGAACCAAACCTTCCCAGACGCTCTTCATCTGACAAAAGCTTTCCGTTTCCATCTCTTTCATCTGACATGCTACGAAACTTATATAACTTAAAGACTTTTTCATCTTTGCCGGGACGCTCTTGTTTAAAAAGTATTGGGCTACCTAGTTTTATCTTAATCAGTACTGCTAAAATTACATATAACCACCAAAAAATCCCCAGCGCTAATATTACACATACTATATCTAATAATCGCTTAAAAAACCTTTCATATGAGCCATATGGCTGATGTTTTTTCTCCATGGAATCTTTCCATCTCCCTATTTTATCTTATATACTAATTGTATTTAAGGAATCTCCCATTTACCCCTAAGACTCTGTTTTCTCCCTCTTTATTTTAGCAACAACTTTACACCTTTTCTTCCAGCACGCAATCCCATATTTTAAGATAGTCTGCATTCCTTGGTTTCGCAGGTATTCGTCGTATCTGTTTCGTTCTATTTGCTCCAGGGCTTCCTGGCATGCACCCTCAAGGTTCTCACTTTTGGGGTATTTGACTTCTATGATAATCCCTGTGCGTTCCTCTTCTATTTCGATTACAATATCGCTGTATCCTTCGCCGGTCTCCCGGTTAGAAGCGACTGTCCAGCCTTCCTTAAAGCTGAGGAAGCCCAGCAGGATGCCGTGGTAGAAATTCTCTTTGAGGCTGTCTCTGATGGAATAGTCATGGACGCTGATGGTCTTCCTTAAAAATGCCTGGAAGCACCTTTCTACTTCTACGGCATTCCCTTCCTGGACTGCCATGCAGAAGGCCTCCATAGCCGCGCCATCCTGCCGGGCTGCTTCCTGGAAATACTGGATGAGCTGCCGGGCGAAGATTTCCTGGATTTCTTTGTTGGGGATTGCCAAGTAGAGCCTGCCACTCCCTGCTTGACCGCGGCTGGTGAGGTAGCCGGTGGCAAAGAGGACGCTCCACATATTTTCCATAGTGGCATATAGGTCACGGTATGTCAGATCCTGGTGGATTTCCTTGGACACGACTCCACCGGCGGCCAGCTGCTCCAACTCCTGTCTGGCAAAGCCTTTTTCAGACATTTGGATGAAGGTGCGGATGATATCGTTGCCACTGGTGTTGATCCAGTAATCCTTTGGCTTTGCGGTGGAGTCTACACAGAGTTTCTTGCAATGGCAAATCACGTCCCAGGGGCAGTATACCCCTGTATTGCCAAATCGGTAGCCATCATACCAGTCTTTCAGTTCCTGTTCATGGGAAGAAAGATGATATTCCCCTAACAAGCTATGCACTTCCTCTTCTGTAAAACCAAAATATCTGCTGTATTCAACATCGGCAACCGAATAGGCGACAATATTGTTCAGGCCAGTGAAGATGCTTTCTTTGGAGATGCGCAGGCAGCCGGTCAGGACGGCAAATTCCAGGCTAGCATTGGTCTTGAGTACCTGGCTAAACAGGTTCCGTATCAAATGCAACATCTGGTCATAGTAACCCTCTTCAAATGCCTTTGCCAATGGCACATCGTATTCGTCAATCAGGACAATGGCTTTCTGTCCATAGTATTCACCAAGAAGCCTTGTCAGGCTGCGCAGGCTGGCATAAATATCTGCATCATCCATATTTTCTGTCAGAAGAGCCGCCAGCGCTTCTTGTTCTTCCTTGCCAAGCATTTCCCTGTCCATCCTTTTTTTTTGACGCACTGCTTCTTCCTTTATCGTTTTTATAAGCATCCGGCGTGCGGTAGGATAAGAGTCGGCACAGACATCCTTTAAAGAGATGGATATGACTGGGAATTTTCCCATGTATTTCTCACACAGTTCTGTTTCCCTAGCAATTTCCAGGCCTTCGAAAACCTGTGGGCTACAGCCATATTCGAAAAAGGCTTTCAGCATGCTCATGTTCAGACTTTTACCGAAGCGGCGGGGGCGAGTAAAGAGGGTCACTTTTCCCTTCTTATGGATCAGGTCGCGGATGAGGCCTGTCTTATCCACATAATAGTAACCCCCTGTCCGAACTTCTACAAACTCCTCCGCACCGACCAAAATCTCTTTTCTCCTGCCTCTGTCCACCTCGGCCTCCCTTCTGGCTCCTGCATAACTCCTGCCTCTTACATAACGAAACAGCCCCTATAGTCCCCATTATTTTTCCTTAACAAAAATAAATATTGCATCACACAAACCGTGGTATGTCAAGCGCTGGTGGATACCCGTGCAGCCTTGCACTCATTCTTTCTTCACAAGCATAACCTTGCTGTCAGTCTTCTTTCTCCATCACAACCTTACACCTTTTCTTCCAGCAGGCAATCCCGTATTTTAAGATGGTCTGTATGCCTTGGTCACGCAGGAATTCATCGTATCTCATCTGCTCGATCTGACCCAGGGCTTCCTGGCATGCGGCCTCAAGATCCTCGCTTTGGGAATATTTCACTTCTAGGATAATCCCTATGTTTTCCTCTTCTATTTCGATTATGATATCGCTATAGCCCTCTCCAGTTTCTCTGTTGGAAGAAACGATCCAGTCTTCCTTAAAGCTGAGGAAGCCCAGCAGGATGCCGTGGTAGAAGTTCTCTTTGAGGCTGTTCCTGATGGAATAGTCATGGATGCTGATGGCTTTCCTTAAAAATCCCTGAAAAATTCTCTCTGCTTCTGCGGCATTCCCTTCCTGGAGCGCCGTGCAGAAGGCCTCCATGGCTGCGCCGTCTTTCTGGGCTGCCTCCTGGAAATGCTCCGTTACCTGCCTGACGAAAATTTCCTGGATTTCCCTGTTGGGAATTGCCAGGCAGAACCTGTTCCTCTCTGCTTTCCCACGGCTGGTAAGGTAGCCGGTGGCAAGAAGGACACTCCACATGTTATCCATTGAATCATATAAGTCGCGGTATGTCAAGTCCTGGCGTATTTCTTTTGCTATGGCCTCACCGGCAAGCAGCTGCTCCATCTCGTATTTGGCGTGGCCTCCCCTGGATATTTGGATGAAGGTGCGGATGATATCGTTGCCGCTGGTGTTGATCCAATAATCCTCTGGCTCGGCTTCAGGATCGGCACAGAGCTTCTTGCAGTGGCAGAGCACATCCCAGGGGCAGTATACCTCTGTATTGCCAAAGCGGTAGCCATCGTACCAGTCTTTCAGTTCCTGTTCATGGGAAGAAAGCTCATACTCCCCTAACAGGCCATGCACTTCCCCTTCCGTAAAGCCGAAGTAGCTGCTGAACTCAACATCGGCAACTGAATAGGTGACAATATTGTTCAGACCGGTGAAGATGCTTTCCTTGGAGATGCGCAGGCAGCCGGTCAGGACGGCAAATTCCAGGCTGGTGTTGCTCTTGAGCGCCTGGCCAAACAGGTTCCGTATTAAAAATACCATCTGGTCGTAGTAGCCATGCTCGGACGCCTTGGCCAATGGCACGTCATACTCGTCAATCAGGATGATGGGCTTCTGGCCATAATGCTTATGGAGCAGGCTGGAAAGTGTCTGAAGGCTTGCGTTTAAAACAGCATCTGCTATGGAAAACATTTCTTTATTTTCCCTGTCCACTGTGATCAGCTGGCAGTATAATGCCTTTTCACATTCTGTCAGCCTGCTGCTTTGCAGGAGGAACTGGAAACGGAGCGCCTCATTGCCAATAATGGTACACATCTGGGAACGGGCGGATGAAAAATCTTTTTCCTCTGCACTCTTTAAACTTATAGAAATCACTGGAAATCTGCCCATATATCTCCCGCACAGTTCTGTTTCCCTGGCAATTTCCAGGCCTTCGAAAAGCTGCGGGCTGCAACCATACTCGAAGAAGGCTTTCAGCATGCTCATGTTCAGGCTCTTGCCGAAGCGGCGGGGGCGGGTGAAGAGGGTCACTTCTCCCTTCTTCTGGAGCAGGTCGCGGATGAAGCCTGTCTTATCTACATAGTAGTAATCCCCAGTCCGGATTTTTACAAAATCTTCCGCACCAACCAAAATCTCTTTTCTCCTGGCTCTGTCCATCTTGGCCTCCCTTCTGGCTCCTGCATAACTCCTGACTCTTACATATCTCCTACCTCTTACATAATGAAACAGCCCATATAGACCTGCCCATTATTTTTCCTTAACAAAAATAAATATGGCATATTACTATTGGCAAAGAGTCAGCTCAACCTGTTTCCCATTGAACCATACAAAGCGCGGTATGTCAAGTGTTGGATTCTTCCTTCACCAGCATAACCCTGCAATCATCCCTCCGGCAGGCAATGCCATAGCTCAGGATGGCCTGCATGCCTTCCTGGCGCAGCCTCTGGCCGTATTTTTTGGCCGCAATCTGCCTTAGGGCTTCCTGGCATTTCGTCTCCAGCTTGCCTGTGCCGGCGTATTTTACTTCTATGACAATCCCCATCTTCTCTTTTTTCAATTCGATCTGGATGTCGCTGTAGCCTTCGCCG
>CAJTNT010000052.1:22260-23535 GCA_910577785.1 uncultured Lachnospiraceae bacterium
GTCAGTTCCTGGCGGACCCTCTTCCAGGCTGGCTCCCCGGAGACCAGGCGTTCCATCTCGTCCCTGGCGGTGGCTGTGCCTGCCATTTCCAGGAAATGGCGGATGATGCCGTCGCCGCTGGTGTTGGCCCAGTAGTCCCTTGGCCTTGCCTTGGGATCCGCGCAGAGCTTCTTGCAGTGGCAGAGCACGTCCCATGGGCAGTATACCCCTGTATTGCCGAAAAGGTAGCCGTCGTACCACTCCTTCACCTCCTGCTCATGGACCAGGAGGCCGTACTCCCCTAACAGGGCATGCACTTCCCCTTCTGTAAAGCCGAAGTACTGGCTGC
This sequence comes from uncultured Lachnospiraceae bacterium, assembly GCA_910577785.1. GTDB lineage: Bacteria > Bacillota > Clostridia > Lachnospirales > Lachnospiraceae > Petralouisia. Next base: position 22,589 of record CAJTNT010000052.1, read on the forward strand.
ATTCGACATCGGCAACCGAATAGGTGACAATATTGTTCAGGCCGATGAAGATGCTTTCCTTGGAGATGCGCAGGCATCCGATCAGGACGGCAAACTCCAGGCTGTCATTGGTCTTGAGCGCCTGGCTGAACAGGTTCCGTATTAAGAGGAGCATCTGGTCGTAGTAGCCATGCTCGGATGCCTTGGCCAACGGCACATCGTACTCGTCAATCAGGATGATGGGTTTCTGGCCGTAATATTCATAAAGCAATTCTGACAAGTCGCATAGGCTGCTGCAAAGCGCCGCATCATCCATATCCCCTGCCTGCAGGGAAGCCAGGAGTTCCTGTTCTTCTGGCATAAGCATGGCACGGTCTAACAGACGCCTCTGTCTTCTGGCCTCTTTATTTATAGTGCGGGCGACAAGCTTACGTGCAGTTTCATAGGAATCTGCCTCGATCCCTTTCAGTGAGATGGAAATGACTGGGAATCTGCCCATGTACTCTTCGCACAGTTCTGTTTCCCTGGCAATTTCCAGGCCCTCAAAGATCTGTGGGCTGCAGCCAATCTCAAAAAAGGCTTTCAGCATACTCATGTTCAGGGTTTTGCCGAAGCGGCGAGGGCGGGTGAAGAGGGTCACTTTTCCCTTCTTCTGGATCAGGTCGCGGATGAGGCCTGTCTTATCCACATAGTAGTAACCTCCCGTCCGAATCTCTACAAAATCTTCCGCACCGACTAAAATCTCTTTTCTCCTGGCTCTGTCCATCTTGGCCTCCTTTCTGGCCTCTGCAAAGTAAAGCGGCTAATACCAGCATATTCCATTACCATAATATGTCAGGCGGTTTTGGCTGCCATATCAGATGCATTTTCGTTAAAGGCCGGCCCTACCGCAGCTCTTTTTCCAACACAACCCTGCACCTTTTCTTCCAGCAGGCGATCCCGTATTTGAAGATGGTCTGTATGCCTTG
>CAJTNT010000053.1 GCA_910577785.1 uncultured Lachnospiraceae bacterium
ATTCCTGTGATTCTTGCTGTCCTGAAAGTATTATACGATAATGATATGTTGGATGCAATTGACGAACTGGCCAAATAAATGGGCAAATAAGTCCGTCTTACTGTTCGTGCGTTTATTCTGCCGGTTCGCCCAAGTATTGACAACGGTAGCCCCCTCGAGTATAATATATAAAAATTATTATAATGTAACTGTAGTTGTTGAGAATGGCGGGATTTTTTCTTGTTTATCTTCCACTATATAAAGGCATATCAATTTGTACAAGTCAGCAGGATTCTAATATTCACCACGATGATATGCATGGGCAGGATGAGCATACGGGCACATGCATTTTAGTATCATAGCAAATTGTACCGATTTTAGCCAGAGGATGCGAAAGGGAGATGAGAATGAAACATAAGCAAAATGGCAGCAGGAATAATAAGGGATTTTTTTTGCTTCTTTCAATTATCGTGGTTTTCAGTGTGTTAGGAGCCGTGGTATTTTCCACCGTGCGGAAAATCTCCCAGGAAATGTCTTCTTCTGCAATCCATAACCTTAGCGAGAGCCTAGATCTGCTCAAGGGTACAATCGAAGCAATTTTAATCAAAGAATCTGAATTTCAGGGGCTGCTGGCACAGGAGATTGCGTCTATGGAGCGGCCGGAGGAATTTATCAGTTCCTATAACGATAACCGAACAATGGTCAAGGTTTCGATTATACTGGCAGGGAAAGCAGTAGGTATTTCCAACACAGGGGAGGCATTTACGGAAGAAGGCCTGGATTTTTCCTCTGAGGCAACGGTGGAGGGGCTGCCCCTGTCCCGATCCTACTTGAACGATCTGGGAACCTGGGCGTACACAATGAAATGCCCGGTCATGCGTGGAGGGCAGGAGATTGCTTCCCTGTATGTAGAATATATTTTTGATTCCTTTGAAGAGGCGCTGCCGGATGGCTTTTACAATGGCAAGGCCATGCTTTATATCATGGACGCAAAAAGCGAGCGGCTTGTGCTGAAGCCCAAAGGGATTGGCGAACGGAATGCGGGGCATGTCAACTTGGTTGATTTTTATAAGGCCAATAATATCATGGAAAAACATATCCAGGATGAGGTTTCCGAAGGCATCCGTACAGGGAAGGATATTATGTTTTACCATGATATCCAGAATAAGGAATCCCTTATCTATATGTGGGCGGTCAATGAAGGGGCGGTCTATTTGATTGGTTATGTTCCGATTGAAGCTATCCAGCAGGAAGGAAGAGCCGTGAACCAGAATATCCTGGTTGTGGTCAGCGTGATGCTGGCGGCATTTTTCCTGTGCTGCCTTTTGTATTCGTTTAACCGCAGGCAGCAGGAACGGATCCGCAGGGAGCAGGAAAAAGAACGGGAAATCTATAACAGGCAGCTGGCAGAAGCCCTGCAGGCTGCGCAGATAGCAAGCAATTCCAAGACCACATTCCTGTCCAATATGTCCCACGATATCCGTACGCCTATGAATGCCATATTGGGCTTTACCACGCTGTTGGAAAGGGATGCGGACAATCCCGCCAAGGTTAGGGAGAATACGAGGAAGATTGCGGCGTCCGGCCAGCATCTTCTTAGCCTGATCAATGATGTCCTGGATGTGTCAAAGATTGAGAGCGGCAAAGTCGTGCTGACCATCGGGGAGTTTACGCTGAATGACTTGGTCTCCTCGGTGGATGCGATTATCCGCCCTATGGCGAGGGAGAAAGGGCAGGGATTCCACGTTGCAGTCACTGACGTTAAACATGAATATTTGCTAGGCGATGAGACCAGGATTAATCAGATTTTGATTAATCTTCTTTCGAATGCAGTCAAATATACCAAGGAGGGCGGCGATATCTGGTTCCGCATCGTTGGCCTGCCGCAGCGCTCCAGCCAGTTCGAGCATATTCGGATTGAAGTGGAGGATAATGGGTACGGCATGACGCCGGAATATCTGGAGACGATCTTTGACGCCTTTACCAGGGCAGAAAACAGTACCACGAACAAGGTGCAGGGAACAGGGCTTGGCATGGCGATTACCAAGAACATTGTAGAACTGATGGGCGGGACGATTGAGGTGTCCAGCGAAGTGGATCGGGGCAGCTTGTTCCAGGTGGAATTGGAGCTGCGTATCCCAGAGAGCCAGGCGGATGAGCAGTTCTGGCAGGGCAGCGGGATTTCCCGTATTCTGGCTGTAGATGATGACGTAGATGTCTGCAGGGGGATTCAGCTCTTAATGATGGATCGGGGGATTGCGGTAGAGGTGGCTTCTGGCGGGGAAGAAGCTGTTGCGATGGTGCAAAAGGCCCATGACGCAGGGGAAGATTACCATATGCTGCTGCTGGATTGGAAGATGCAGGGCCTGGATGGCATTGCGACGGCAAAAAAGATTCGTTTCCAGGTCGGTGTCTCTGTGCCAATCCTGTTCCTGACGGCATACGATGGGGAAGAGGTGCAGGAAGAGGCGTTTCATATCGGGAATGCAGACGTACTTGCGAAGCCGTTTTTTGTTTCTGCGTTTAAGGAGAAAATCCTTGAGATACAGAGGAAACGCAAAAATCAGGAAACGCTTCCAGAGGGGGAGGAAGAGTTTTGCCTCAAAGGCCTCCATCTGCTGGTGGCGGAGGACAATGAGATCAATGCGGAGATTCTCTCAGAGCTTCTAAGTATGGAAGGGGTGACCTGCGAAATTATGGAAAATGGGAAGCTGGCGGCAGAACGGTTTGCTTGTGCATCCGAAGGGGAATTTGATGCAATCCTGATGGATGTCCAGATGCCGGTTATGAATGGCTATGATGCAACAAGGGCAATCCGCGCCATGGAGCGCAGGGAAGCCAGGAAGATCCCGATTATTGCTATGACAGCCAATGCGTTTGCAGAGGATGTGAAGGATGCCCTGGATGCAGGCATGAATATCCATTTGGCGAAGCCGATTGATATGGAACTGTTAAAGAAGGCATTGCGCCAATATGTAGAGAGAAAGGAATAATAAATGGGTTGGAATCGAAGAGCAGGGCTGCAAAGGCTGGCTGTTGGCTGTCTGGCAGGACTCATGGCTTGTATGGTGGCAGCATGCAGCGCAGGGAGTGGAATGGAAGAGAATTTAATGAAAAATGATAGCGATGAAAAGAGGATTGTCAATCTGTTTGGGCCAATGGAAAAATCACAGCCGAATAAGACAAATATTGCCAGGACGGCTTTTGACCAGACCATTGGCAAGGCGGAAGAGGAACTGGGGCTGACAGTGGAATATCGGACTTATACGGCGGAGAATTACCAGGAGAAGACATACGATGAGGTGACTCTTGACCGTGTACGCAACAATATGGATGACCTGTATCTGCTGAATCCAGATACGGTCATGGCCTTGGGGGCGGAGGGGAAGCTTTTGGATCTGTCCGGTCTGGAGAGCGCGAAAAATTTAAGGGATGTCGTAAAAATAGCCAATACGGTGAATGGGAAGCTGGTAGGCATCCCGCAGGAGGTCGCGGCCTATGGCTTGTTTATTAACAAAGATATGTTTGACAAGTACCATTTGTCCCTGCCAGAGACGCCGGAAGATCTGCTGGAATGCTGTAGGGTGTTTCAGGAAAATGGAATTGAGACGCCCATTGGAGCAAATCGCTGGTGGCTGGAAACGTTTGTGTTTGCCCAGGCATATGCGGATTTGTACAATGGAGACAATACCGAGGCGGAGATCGAGGCTCTGAATAAAGGGGAGAGCAAATACAGCGATTATATGCGCCCAGGATTTGAATACTTGCAGAAGCTGATGGATTTGGGCTATATTGATGCTGAGAAAGCGATTACTTATGAGGCCATCGAAGGAGAAGGACCCGATTTCATGGCGCAGAAGACGCCGATTGTCATGGCTTATTGGGGGGCGGCTAACGCCGAGACCGCCTATGGGGAGCTAGATTTTAATATGCAGGTGATTGGGTTCCCCAGCAGCCGCGGGCCAATGCCTGTGGTATCGGTTACGGGGTATGGGATATCGGCGGGTGCAGAGCATGTGGAAGATGCGAAGGATGTGCTGGACTACATCGTGTCGGAGGAATCCCTGCAGCTTTATGCGGATACGAATAAGGTGATTTCCCCTTCCAAGAATGTTAAGGTAGACTGTATTCCAGCATTGAAGCCGCTGAATGATCGGATTGAGGAGAATATCTATGTGTTGGGATCGAATGCGGGCATGAAGGTGGAGCAATGGGGGAACACCTGCCTGATTGTGCGTGAGCTGATGCAGGGGGCGACAGTGGACGAGTGCATGGAGATGTTCGATAAGCTGCAGGAGGAATCCTTGCAGGAGGCGGAATAATCCGCAGGATGTTATGTGTCTGATCATGGACATATTTTTACGGGGCAGATGACGATCTGTCCCGTTTCTAAATATCTTTTCGGGCATCGGCTAGATATTTTCGAAAGGAGAAGGATGCATGCAATTTGGGCTCTTGGGGGTGAATTTTAAGGATGCGCCGCTGGATATCCGGGATAAGGCCAGCTTTACGGAGGCAGGGAAATTGGAATTTTTCCAGAAAGCGGCGGAGGCGGGCGCAGTGCAGTGTATGGTGCTTTCTACCTGTAACCGAAGCGAGGTTTTTTATCTTTATGAGGAAACAGGGGATGGCAGCGTTGCAGGGAAACTGCAAAGAATTTATCAGGGGATGTTCCCAGAGGCCGCGCTAGAGGGATATCTGCGGGAATTGGAAGGCAAGGAGGCAATGGCATATCTTTTCCGCATTACCGCTGGGCTGGAGTCGCTTGTGCTGGGGGAGGATCAGATTTTGGGGCAGGTCAGGGAGGCGCTGGAGGATTCCAGGATGCTGGGGTATAGCGGCAAGGAATTGAATAAAATTGTGCGGGATGCTGTCACCAGCGCCAAACGGATGAAAACAGTGGTAAGAATCAGTGAAAAGCCCCTTTCTGTCAGTTATATTGGCATCCGCAGGTTAGAAGAAGCCTGTGGGATAGGGGGGAAGAAAATCCTCGTGATTGGCAGTGGAAAAACGGCGGCTCTGGCCCTTCGCTATGTGTATGAATATCCAGATGTGAAGGTAACGGCATGCAGCAGGAATTATGCCCACGCCAAAAGGCTGCGGGTGGAATTCCCACAATTGGAAATCATCCCTTTTGAGGCATGGCGCCAAAAGATTGGCTCCTGCGACATAGCAATCAGTGCAACGGCCTCCCCCCATTTAATCATAAGGCAGGAGGATTTTTCTTTGGGGCATCCGATGGCATTGCTGGATTTGGCGGCGCCGCGGGATATTGACACGGCATTTGCAGCGGATCCGTTGGCAACGCTCATTAATTTAGATACCCTCCAGGCAATTGCCAAGGAGAACTGGAAGGAGCGGGAGCGCCTGGTTGGGGCGGGAGCCAAGATGCTGGAAGAGGAACTTATGGGGACGTTGGAATGGCTGCGCCATAGCCGTGTGGATGCGACCATTGAGTCCCTGCAGCAGCGGTGCGGCAAAATTGTAGCAGACAGCTGCGCATACCTGGAGCGGAAGATGGAACTTAGCCAGAGAGAGCAGAGGCTTGTGAAAAAAGTGCTGAATGCTTCGCTGCAGCGTCTTTTGCGGGAACCCATACAGGAATTGAAGCGCCTGGATACGGAGGAAGAGCAGGAGTCGTATCAAAGGCTGGTAAAGCAGCTTTTTCAGATTTGATAGGCCAAAGGCATAGAATCATTGCATGGCAGGAAATGATTAAAAATTAGATAGGGCAGGACAAAACCATGGAATATAAGATTGGCACAAGAGGTTCAAGGCTGGCGCTCGCCCAGGCAATGGGCGTCCGTAACAGGCTGGCGGAGGCTTATCCGAAGGATCGGTTTGAGATTCAGGTGATCAAGACAAAAGGCGACTTGGTGTTGGATAAGCCCCTCCATGAAATCGGGGATAAAGGCGTATTTGTGAAGGAAATTGAAGAGAAGCTGCTGTCTGGGGAGATACAGATTGGCGTACACAGCATGAAGGATATGCCGGCTTTCCCAGCGCCGGGGCTGCTCTTTGCAAAGCCCTGGAAGAGAGAAGATCCAAGAGATGTGCTGATTTTACGGCAGGCTAAATCCCTGGACACGCTGAAGGAAGGGGCTGTGATTGGCACAGGCAGTAAGCGCAGGGAATTACAGCTGAAACGGATTAGACCGGATTTGAAGGTGGCAGGCATACGTGGGAATGTGGATACCAGGCTGCGGAAAATGGAACAAGAGGGTCTGGATGGGATCCTGCTGGCTGCGGCGGGGCTGCACCGGCTGGGGATGGAAGCGCGGATTACCCAGTATCTGGAGATAGAGGAAATGATCCCTGCTCCCGCCCAGGGCGTTCTGGCCTTAGAAGTCCGGGAAGGCGAGGGGCGCCTTCTGTCCATGCTGGATGCGCTGAGCGATGGGGAGACGGCCTTAGCGGCAGAGGCAGAACGTGGTTTTCTGCAGAAAATCAGCGGAAGCTGCCGTACCCCGGTGGGAGCGGCCTGTCGGAAAGAGCCGGACGGCCGCTGGAGGCTGGACGTGATGTTTGGAGACGAGACAGGGGAAAGGCAGGCGTATGGGACAGTATATGGAACGGAAGGGGCAGAACTGGCAGAAAAGGCGGCAAATCTGATACGGCAAGAGATGGGCGAGGAATTTTGGTGTGGGAAACCGACTGGCGAAAGTATCTTTCACTTAAGCCAGGAGGCGGAAGGAAACAGAGACATGGTTAGCCAGGAGGCAGAAGGAAACAGAGGCATGGTCAGCCTGGTAGGGGCAGGGCCGGGGGATCCGGGCCTGATTACGGTAAAAGGGCTGCAGGCCATCCGGGAGGCGGGCTGCATTGTCTATGACCGGCTTGCCTCCCCTGAGCTTCTGGAGGCTGCAAAGCCTGGCTGTGAGATGGTTTACGTTGGCAAGGCCAGCCACTGCCATACTATGCCACAGGATGAGATTAACCGCTTGCTGCTCCAAAAAAGCAGGGAATATGAGCGGGTAGTGCGCTTAAAGGGCGGGGACGTCTATGTATTTGGCCGCGGCGGGGAGGAAGGGCTGTTCCTGCAAGAGCACGGCGTACCCTTTGAGGTGGTGCCAGGGGTTAGCTCCTGTACGGCAGGCTTAGCCTATGCTGGGATTCCCATTACACACCGGGGCATTTCCCAGGGCTTCCATGTAGTGACTGCCCATAGCCAGGGCGATGCATTGGCGGAGATTGATTTTGCGGCAATGGCAGGAGGGAAGGAAACCTGCGTCTTTTTGATGGGCTTAAGCAAAGTCGGGGAAATTGCGGACAGGCTCTTAGGGGCAGGGATGCCAGGGACAGTACCTGCAGCAGTGGTTTCCCGTGCCACCACGCCTAGGCAGAGAGCCTGCATCTCTGATTTAGCCCATATTGCCCAGGAAACAGAGCGGGCAGGGCTGCAATCCCCCGCCATGGTTGTCGTGGGGGAGGTGATTTCCCTGCGGGAGCGCCTGGATTTCTTTGAGCGCCGCCCGCTGTTTGGCAGGCGCTGCCTGATTCCCAAGATTGGCGGAACGCCCACACGCCTGCAGGAGCTTTTGCAGCGGCAGGGAGCAGAGGCCTGTGAAATCCAGGTGGGGGAAATTGTAAGGATCCAGAGGACTTTTACCTCTGAGGAGCTGCGGAACGCAGACTGGCTGATTTTTACCAGCCAAAATGGCGTTGAAGCCTTTTTTGATAATTTGGAAGAAAGCAGGCTGGATGTGCGCAGCCTCTGGAACTGCCAGGCGGCAGCCATTGGGGCCAAGACGGCGGAAGCCTTAAGGAAGAGAGGGATCTCTGTGGATCTGATGCCCGCAAGGTTCGACAGCGATGCATTGGCGCAGGCCTTAAAAGAGCGCCTTACGGGGAAGGAAATCGTCTGGTATCCCAAGGCGGCAAATGCAGACAGCCATTTTAGGGAAACGTTGGAGGGAGCCTGCGAATTTGTGGAAATTCCCGTCTATGAAAATTGCAGCTATTCTGTGGGGGTGGGGAAGGAGCCTGCCAAAGGGATAGAAACAGCAGGGTTTGACGCCGTATTTTTTACCTGTGCCTCTTCGGTAAAGCGTTTTATCCATGCTTTTGGCAAAGACTGGGGGCGGTGCAGAGCCTATAGCATTGGCCCGAAGACGACAGCCTGCCTGCGGGCCAATGGCATAGAAGCGATCCAGGAGGCGCGGCAATCCACTTATGAAGGGCTTGTGGAATGTGTCATAGAACACATAGGCTGATGTTGCCGTACATCAGAAATGGTTATGCCACCGCCTCAATCGGTGTTTGGCCATTGATTTCAATGTCTCGTACGCCAACCGAACGATTAATACCCCAGCGCTTCTCCTATTAAAATCACCTTAATCCGGTTGGCAGGCGCGCTCCGCCTGGTAATGACGGTATGGGAGCAGATACAGTCCGGGCTTAGGCAGTCTGCGCAGCTTCCCGTCGAGGCGCAGGGCGTCTTGCGCCCCAGCCGGTTGGCGTTGATGGGGGAGGCCACATTGCGTACCCGCATAATCCCTTCTTCCAGCGTATGCGCCACCTTGTTCATGCCAGCCAGGAGAATGACATTCTTAGGGCCGTAAATCAAGGCCGCCACCCGGTTTCCCGTCCCGTCCGTATTGATCAGTTCCCCCTCTAGGGTAATGGCGTTGCTGCTCATAAAATAATAGTCCGCGCTCAGGGCTTGGTGGTAAATCTCAGCCACTTCTTCCGGAGAGGATGCTTTGCTGCGGTCTAACAGCGTAATGTCCTCCCTTTCCGCCAGCGCTTTGCCCATGCCAGATTCCGCCAATGTCATGGAGCCGCCAAAGGACACGGTGCTGCCAGGTTCGACCATATCCAGAGCCAGGGATACCGCTTCGGCAGCAGTCTTGCAGTAATGGCATTCAAACTGGCGTTTTTCTAAATTATTCTTGGTTATGGCTGCCAGGTTTTCATAATAAATATCAATTGGTTTCATAAATACCCATCCTTTCTTTCTGTACTCTTATCTTCAAGTATCAAGGAAAATGCCATTTCTGTCAATACTTTTCTGGTTACTTTTCGTGCCTTCTTGACAGAAAATAGGCGATATATTATAGTGTAAGGGAAAGAAAAGCAGCGCCATGGCAGTTTTTCACAAGCCCAGGCAAGCCGTTCGTTGAATTAGGAACGTGTCAGCATACTAGGCTCCAGCGCTTTCTGGAACCGCCGCCATGCTGCTGCCAACAGAGAACAGATGAGAGATGCGAGGATTTTTAACTATGAGTAAAATTATTTTAACAGGCGACAGGCCTACCGGCAGGCTCCACGTAGGGCATTATGTAGGCTCTTTGCGCCGCAGGGTAGAGCTGCAGAATTCCGGAGAATACGACAAAATATTTATTATGATTGCCGATGCCCAGGCGCTGACAGACAATGCAGATAACCCAGAGAAAGTACGGCAGAACGTGATTGAGGTGGCGTTAGACTATATGGCGTGCGGCCTGGATCCGGAGAAGTCCACGCTGTTTATACAGTCTCAGGTTCCACAGCTGTGCGAGCTGTCTTTTTACTACATGAATCTGGTGACCGTATCGCGCCTGCAGCGGAATCCTACGGTAAAGGCAGAAATCCAGATGCGTAAATTTGAGGCCAGCATCCCTGTGGGCTTTTTCACATACCCCATCAGCCAGGCGGCGGATATCACGGCCTTTCAGGCTACCACCGTCCCGGTAGGCGAAGACCAGATGCCGATGCTGGAGCAGACGCGGGAGATTGTCCACAAATTCAATGCCGTCTATGGCGAAACCTTAGTGGAGCCCCAGATATTGCTGCCTGGCAACCAGGCCTGTATGCGCCTTCCAGGCACGGATGGCAAGGCCAAGATGAGCAAGTCCCTGGGGAACTGCATCTATCTGTCCGAAGAGGCGGATGAGATAAGGAAAAAAGTGATGAGCATGTTTACAGACCCCAACCATCTGCGGATTGACGATCCGGGCTCCCTGGAAGGAAATACGGTGTTCACTTATCTTGACGCCTTCTGCCGCCCAGAGCATTTTGGGCGGTATCTGCCGGAATATGAGGATTTGGATGCTCTGAAAGCCCATTACCAGCGGGGTGGGCTGGGAGACGTGAAGGTGAAGAAATTCCTCAACAATGTGCTGCAGGAGGCATTAGAGCCAATCCGCAGCCGCAGGAAAGAGCTGCAGAAAGACATCCCCTATATTTACGAGGTACTGAAAAAGGGCAGTGAGGAAGCAGAAAAGATGGCGGCGCAGACTCTTGAGAAGGTGCGGAATGCGATGAAGATCAATTATTTTGCGGACAGCGAGCTGATACAGGAGCAGGCGCAGAGGTTTCAGTAACGCCGCAGGAACATATCAGAGGATAAAAGCAGCTTTTTGTCCCTTGTATTTCCGTGGGCGGGAATGATATGATTGATACATGTATTTTTGTAGGAATTAGGAAGAAGCAAGAAAGGGATGATGGAAATGGATAAGAGATTTTTCAGGAAGGCAAATTCACTGGTGTTAGCGGCTGCTCTGGCAGCTACTTTGGCGCCTGCGCCAATGGTGTCTGCGGCTGGGGCAGAGGGTACGGCGGTTTCCGCAATTTTGCGGCAGGCGGAGAGCAAGGCGGCTTCCGTGTTGGATAAGGCTGCCATTGAGGGGAAGGAATATACGGTCATCAAAGGCAATGCGCCAGTCCTCCCCAAGAGCGTGGCATCCGAAGGGGCTCCGGCCGAAATCCAGTGGGCGGCATGGGATAAAAACCTGGAAGCTGGGAAGCATACGTTGACAGGGACGGCAGGCGGGACGCAGATAACAGTTACAGTCAATGTATTGCCTTGTGATGAAGCGGTGCAGGATGTAAACGCCATGGGGCGCAAGCTTGATGATGGCGGGACAGAAACGGAGAGCAGAGACGCCATACATCCGCTCAAGGGATATAAGGGGCTGTTTGTGACAGAGTACGACCTTGTCCCAAGCTCAAAGTCCACGCATGACCGGGCGGTGATTTATCTTCCGGAGGCAATGAACGATGGGAGTTCGATTCATGCGGAAAACTGCTGGGATACCGGGGCGAGGCTTCAGTTCAAACATGGCTATGGCACATCCTATTATTTCCAGACCCAGATTGGCGACGGGCAGGTGGTAGGCAACGCCAGATATTACCCCACAGACCAGGAAATAGATGACGCGCTGGCAAGCGGCCAGGCTGCGGGCGCATTGGCTTTTGATGAAGTCAGTACCTACCGTGTGCGTACGGTGATGGATACGGCGACAGATCCGGTTAAGGGCAATTACAAGATATACATCACGGATCCGGAGGGGATTGAGCATGAGGTGACGCAGCCAGGCGGCAATGGTTTCCGTATCTATCCGAAGAATGGCATTGTCAAGAATTTTGCGGCAGTCCGCGGCAGCTTTCAGCTGAAGAACCACAAGGTCAGCTGGATTTCCGGTTATGCCACCAAGAAGGTGGAGACTTACCTGAAGGCACAGGGCGCTGACGCTTATGCCAAAGAAGGTGAGGCTGAGGAAAAGGTGCTTCCAGGCGCCGTGACGGAACGGCCGGCTGCAGAGATGGAAAAAGACGGCCAGCAGTATGTCCTGGACGCAGAGAAATCTGGCTGGTACAATGGAGAAGATAAGGTGGCTTCTGTAACGGCGGAGGAAGGCAAAACGGTTACCTACCGTGCCTATTATGAGGCAGTGAAGGCCGTGGAAAAGGCAGCGCTGGACGCCAAAATCCAGGCGGCAGAAGCCATCGCGGAAGACGGCTACACAGCTGGCAGCTGGAAAGCGTTCCAGGATGTGCTGGCAAATGCCAGGCATGTGCAGGCTGACGCAGAGGCGAGCCAGGAAGAAGTAGACGAGGCGGCACAGGCCTTAGATACGGCAATCGGGGATTTGGTCAGCATTAAGGAATTAAAGGCTGCTTTTGAAAACCGTAAGGCAGAGCTTGCCAGGAAGGAAGGGCAGAAAGACAGCTATCGGAACTGGGATGAGGTGCAGAGAGCCGTGGATGCGGCAGGGCAGCTCCTCCAGGATGCCGATGCCACCCAGGCTGAGGTGGACACAATGGTAGAAAAATTACGCGTGGCATTAGTTGCCAAGCCCAAGGTAAAGGTAAAATCTGTCAAGGCTGCAGCCAAGTCGTATCAGATTGCAGTGGGCAAGAAACTTGACATCAAGAAAATATTTACCGTCCTGCCAGGGAATGCAGCAAATAAGAAGCTGTCTTATTCCATTGACAAGAAGTACAGCAAATATGCTTCCCTCAAGTCAGGCGTAGTGACCACCAAGAAAAAGGGGGCAGGCAAGACCATTGCCGTTAAGGCAAAAGCCATGGATGGAAGCGGCAAGTCTGCGTCTATCAAGATTAAGATTATGAAGCATGCCGTTACGAAAATAACGGTCAAGAAGAAAAGCCTTACGGTAAAGGCAGGCCGCAAGGCCACCATCAAGCCAGTGGTAACGGCAAATGGCAAGAGCGCAAATAAGAAGCTGTCCTATACGTCTTCTAATGAAAAGCTGGCAACAGTGAAAAATGGCGTTGTCTCTGCCAAGAAAGGCAAGAAAGGCACAGTGACCATTACCATCCGTTCCACCGATGGCACCAACAAGAGCGTAAAAGTCAAAGTTAAGATTATAAAATAATGTCTGGAATCAGCAAAGGGGCTGCCGCGTTGCGGCGCCCTTTTTTTAAGAATTTTTAAAGAAAATGTAATAAAAATGTAGTATAATACGTCTTTTTGTGCTATACTCTATGATGTATGCTACCGAAAGACGAATGTCCACGTATGATATAGATCAGGAGGAAAGAGATGAAATTATCAGAAATGCCTTATGAACGTCCGGACAGGGAGCAGATAGAACAGACCTATGCTTCTCTGATAGAGCGGCAGAAACAGGCCGCAGACGGCCAGGAGCAATTTGCCATCCATCAGGAATACTACCGTTTTACAGATCACATACAAACTTGTATGAAGCTGGCAATGTTCCGGCATAATATAGATACTACAGATGCATTCTATGAGAAGGAGCAGGAGTTCTGCGATGAGATAGGGCCGGTGCTTGAGAACCTGGACAACGAGTACCAGAAGGCGCTGTTTGCTTCTCCCCACCGTGCTTATATGGAATCCAAGATAGGAGCCGTGGCTTTTAAAAATATGGAATTGGCCTTCCGCTCCATGGATGTGAAGATTATCCCTCTCTGCCAGGAAGAAAATGCCCTTGCCTCCAGATACAACAAGCTGATTGCTACGGCTGAGATTCCGTTTGAAGGGAAAATCTACAACATTTCCCAGCTGGGCAAGTTCTTGAGGAACCAGGAACGCGGCGTGCGCCGGAAGGCTTGGCAGGCGCTCAGCGCTTATTTTATGGGCGTGACAGGGGAAATTGATGAAATCTTTGATCGGCTGGTGAAAAACCGTACCCGGCAGGCGCAGGAACTGGGGTATGACAATTATATTGAACTGGGCTATTGCCGTATGAACCGCAACAGCTATGGGCAGCAGGAAGTAGGGCGTTTCCGTAGCCAGGTAAAGGAATATCTCGTGCCCCTTGCCACCAAAATCCATGAAGCCAGGAGGAAACGCCTGGGGGTCGAGAAGCTTTCCTACATTGACAATGATATGTTTTTCCAAAACGGCAACCCTGTCCCCGTAGGGACTCCAGAGGAAATCCTCTCCCAGGGGCAGCAGATGTATCGGGAGCTTTCACCGGAGACGAGGGAGTTTTTCGATTTTATGATGGAGCATGAGCTGATGGAGGTGCTGGGCAGGAAGACAAAGTACCAGGGCGGCTATATGGATTACCTGCCGGATTTCAAAGCCCCGGTTATCTTTGCTAATTTTAATGGCACAAGTGGGGATGTGGATGTCATTACCCACGAATGCGGACATGCTTTCCAGGGCTATCTGATGCGCAATGAGGAGATCCGCGAATATTTAGACATCACAATGGAAACGGCAGAGATCCACTCCATGTCCATGGAGTATTTTACCGAGGGCTGGATGGAGCGGTTTTTTGGCTCGCGTGCCGGGGACTACCGTAGGATGCACTTAGAGGATGGGCTCTGTTTCGTCCCGTATGGCTGTATGGTGGATGAATTCCAGCATATTGTCTATGGGCAGCCGGAGCTTACCCCCGCCCAGCGCAAGCAGGCCTGGATGGAATTGGAACGGGAGTACCGCCCGCACCTGGATTATGAAAGCGACCCCTTCTTTGGCAAAGGCGGGCGCTGGCAGATGCAGGGGCATATTTTCCAGATGCCGTTTTATTATATTGACTACTGCCTGTCTACCATCTGCTCCCTTCAGTACAAGGTAAAGATGGATCAGGATTTCCAAAAAGCCTGGGACAGCTACCTGGCCTTGTGCCGCCTGTCAGCAAAGAAATTTTATGTCCCCATGTTGGATGAGGCAGGGCTGAAAAATCCTTTCGAGGAAGGATGTATACACGAAATTGTGGAGCATTTTGAGAAACTGCTATCGTGAGGGATGTTATATTTCCTTGTATAAACGAAGATATGGGCATAACAAGGGAAAGTTAGTAAGGCAGATTGTAAATTTAGCAGATTAAAGTTATAATATGGCAGAGATGTAACATGTTACCAAAGTATCAAAACGGTTTGCGCTGGTTTTAAAACTATGGTATAATAAAAACGCTCTTTGTAAGCTTTTGCGCAGTAGAGTTTTAAATTGAAGGAGATTATAAAGGGTATTCTCATGGATGGTTTCGCGTAAAAAGCTGCCTGGCAGCTTTTTATAAAAACGGGAAGATGCGATGCATCTTCCCGGATAGGCAGATAAAACAATTTGCCATTTCCAATGCTTATAGGGCTTCGCTAGGGGTTCCTATAATAAATCTTTTCTGCTTATAGGGCTTCGTTAGGGGTTCCTATAATAAATCTTTCTGATTATAGGGTTCCCGAAGGGGTTCCTATAATAAATATTTTTTACTAAATTCTTATATTAAAGGAGGACAAAAGTATGAAGAAGAAATTACTCTCACTTCTCCTGGTAGGTGCATTATCCATCAGCATGCTTGCCGGATGCGGCAACCAGGGGAACAGCGCGGACAATTCCAACGCAACGGAAGAGTCTGGCGACACAGCGGACAACAATGACACCAATGCCGAAAACGATGCCAATACAGGCGGTGAAGAGGCTGAGCCAGAAGGCGGAGACACTGGGGATGCAGGCGATGAGAATGCATCTGACGGTTCTTACAGCAACAAGCAGGTGATCATCGGCGACCCCACCGAGACCAGCGGGGACGTGACCCCATACTGGACCAACAATGCATCCGACTACTATGTGTTCCAGATGATTACCGGCCTTGATACCGTAAGCGTAAACCAGGATGGCAAATGGGTAGTGAATGAAACCGTAGTAGACTCACTGGAAGAGCAAGAAAACGATGACGGAACTAAGACATATACCATCAAGATTAAGGACGGCTTAAAGTTCAGCAATGGAGAGGCAGTAACCGCCAAGGATTATGTGTTCTCCTACCTGTTCTGGGGCAGCAACGAGATGCTGGTAGACTTAGAGGCAGCCGAAGCTTCTGCGAGTAACCCGCGTTACGCGCTGGGCTATGCAGCTTACTCCGCAGGCGAGTCCGACACTTTTGAAGGCGTACACTTAATTGATGATATGACATTTTCTATTACCATTGATAAGCAATTCCTTCCATATTATTATGGCAAGGCATTGGTATCCATTACGCCAGAATATATGCCGGGCTGGGTACCAGAGGACGTGACCATTGAGGAGACAGAAAATGGCGCTAAATTCTCTGATAATTTTACCTCTGAATATATTTCTGACAATGTAAATGAGTTCCGTTATAACCCAACGGTATGTACAGGGGCTTATATGTTTACTTCTTATGACAAGAACGCATATTCCTATACCCTGACCAAGAACCCAGAATTCCCAGGGAATTTTGAGGGACAGACAGCCAATATTGAGACCGTAATTTACAAATATGTAGCCCAGGATACCATGATGGATCAGCTGAAGACGGGCGCAATTGATATCCTCCTGCAGTGTGCAGACGGAAATGATATTGGGGCGGGGCTTGATCTGGTAGACGAAGGCGGATATGACTATATAAATTACCCGCGTGCAGGATATGGCATGGTCTGCTTTAAATGTAACCAGGGTCCTACGCAGTTTGTGGAAGTGCGCCAGGCAATGGCACATCTGCTTGACCGGAATGCATTTGCCCAGACATTTACCGGCGGCCACGGCGTTGTCGTTAACGGCCCGTATGGATCTTCCCAGTGGATGGTGAATGAGCATGCAGACGAAGTGGATGCACTGAACGCTTATAATTACAGCCCGGAAACAGCTGTAGAATTACTGGAAAAAGGCGGCTGGACGCTGAACGAGGATGGTTCTGAGTATTCCGGCTCCGGCATCCGCTACAAGAAGTTAGAGGATGGCACAATGATGCCTCTGATTATTGAATGGTGTTCTTCCGAAGATAACTCCGTATCCGACCTGCTGGTTACCAGCCTGCAGAAGAACCCAGACGTAGAAGCATCCGGTATGCAGATTAACCAGACCGTTGTTACCTTCAATGAATTGATGGAGCATTACTATGACCCGTCCGAGGAAAATCCCTACCAGATGTTCAACCTGGCAACAGGCTTCGGCAATCCATATGATGTAGCTTATATGTTTGAGCCAGGCGCTGATTCCAACATCAACTGCCTGTTAGATCCGGAAGGGACCGAACTTTACGATCTGGCTGTCGCTATGAACCAGACAGAAGAGGATAACGATGAGGCCTATGGCGAGAACTGGGTGAAATTCATGCAGAAATGGAACGAACTTGTACCAGAGCTCCCACTGTATTCCAATGACTACCATGACTTCTTCTCCACCAAAGTTCATGACTATGACGAGGATGGATACAACTGGAATATTGCCCAGGCAATCCTGTATGCAAACGTAGAGTAATGCGCTGCGAAGGCATCCGTTAGAATCTGCAGCAGTCCAGACATGATTTCATTTGTCTGGACTGTTGCTATAAAACAAAAAAATGGGAAAGTTGGTTGAACTATGTTAAAGTATGTGGGAAAACGACTGGTATACATGGTAGGGGTTTTTTTCATCGTTTCCATTATCATGTTTATCTTATTCAATAATACGCCAGGCGACCGCGCCTTGAACCAGGTACAGAGCCTGCGCGGGAAGGTTTCCGATGAGCAGTTCCAGATCCGCTACCAGGCGGCCAGGGATAAGCTGGGCTTAGACGACCCCATCCCGGTGCGCTACATAAAGTGGATGGGCAACTTGCTGCAGGGCGATCTGGGCTATTCTACTTTTTATAAGGATGATGTCATTGATATCATTGGCGAGCCGTTGAAAAATACAATCATCATCAATATATTTGCCACGGTCGTGGCGCTGGGGATTACCATACCCCTTGGGATTTTCTGCGCGGTAAAGAAATTCTCCAAATTTGATAATGCGGTGCAGGTGCTGACCATTGTCGGCTACAGCGTGCCGGTCTATATTATCGGCTTGGTGCTGATTTATTTCTTTTCCGTACAGATGGGCTGGTTTCCAATTAGCGGGATGAACTCCCCTAATTTCCAGGGGAGCGGGCTGGCGGTCATTCTGGACAGGCTCTATTATCTGGCCTTGCCGGTAATCGTTATGACGGTAGCCTCCTTAGGCGGCATGACGCGCTATGTCCGTGCGGCCATGATTGACGCGCTGCGCATGGATTATATCCGTACGGCACGGGCAAAGGGCCTAAAAGAGAAAGTTGTCATCTATTCCCATGCCTGGAGGAATGCGCTGCTGTCGGTTGTGACGCTGATTATCAGCTGGTTTATGAGCGTATTTATGGGCTCCATCGTCGTGGAGCAGATTTTCCAGTTAAATGGGATTGGGCAGATGTATTATAAAGGGCTGATGAATCAGGATTTTGACGTGGCTTTGGCTATCCAAATGCTTTACTGCGTTATCACGTTGATTAGCAATCTGGTAACAGACTTAAGCTATGGATTGGTAGACCCGCGGGTACGCATTGATAAATAGGAGGAAAAGAAGGATGCAAAAAGAGAATAAAAAAGGAAATACCCAGCGGGCATCCAAAAAGCGACTGTTTGGGGGGAAGAAGGAAGCATTGGATGTGATGCAGGAAGAAGCGATCCAAAGCCCCATGCGGACCATCATAAAAAACTTCATTGGCAATAAGCTGTCGATCGGCGGTCTGGTTGTTTTCCTGCTGATGTTTTTGGTGGTGCTGATAGGGCCGCTGTTTTACCCAATCCAATTAAGTGAAAAAGAAGAGACGCAGCTGAATGTGGCGCCAGGCATGGATATGATGGATGTACCCAAGGAGCTTGAGGGAAATGTGCGCATGATTTCTACAGGTGCAACCTTTAGCGTTGGTTTGGATAACAATGGAAAGGTCTATGTGTGGGGGCGTACGAAAATCAGCAATAAGATAGATATTAAGAGGGATTTGCCTTCCCAGGAGGAGCTGGGAGAGGTCGTTGCCGTCTCCGCAGGGTTTGACCATGCGATGGCGCTGAATGCAGAGGGGGAAGTTATCTGCTGGGGCAGCAACCGTATGAGCCAGGCAAAGCCGCCCAGCGGTATGAAGCGCAAGAAGATCAAGCAGATTGCAGCGGGCTACCAGGTTTCCTTTGCCCTGACAGAGGGGGGAGAGATTCTCCACTGGGGGAATGACAACCTCAACGATATCCGCATCACCCGCAAGAAGGGAGATGGCAAGATTGATAAAATCGCGGTGGCGAATACCACGCTGCTGGCGGTCACCAAGGATGGGGAGGCTGTGCATATGGGAAGCCAGCCAACGGACATTGACGCCATCCCGGAAGATCTGGGGAAAGTGGTGGATCTTGCAGCCACGGCAGACAATGGTCTGGTACTGCTGGAAGATGGCTCCCTGCGCGTTTGGGGCAAAGGCAGGAGCGCCGCCATGGAGCTGCCGGAGATTGACGGCAAGGTCGTGGCCATTGCAGGCGGCAGGACACATTTTACAGCGCTGACAGAAGCAGGGAAGGTATATGCATGGGGAAGCGACAATAAGGGGCAGATTGACGTGCCTGCTTCGGCGAAGGATGTTTCTGCTATTTATAGCGGCTCCTACCAGAATTATGCCATTACCAAATCTGGCAAGACCGTTACCTGGGGCTTAAAAGGCTACCTTCTGGGCAGCGACGACCTGGGGAGGGATGTATTCTCCAGGCTTTTGAACGGCGGGCGCATGACGATGACCATCGGCGCGATCTCCGTTGTCATCTCTACCATAATCGGCATAATCATCGGCGGGGTGTCCGGCTTCTTCGGCGGATGGGTGGACATCCTCCTGCAGCGTATTACAGAGATTGTGGCGTCCCTGCCATTTTTGCCAATGGCAATGATTTTAACGTCCATCATTGGCAACAGCATGTCTGAGAATGCGAGGATTGTTCTGATGATGGCGGTGCTTGGCTTCCTAAGCTGGCCATCCCTGGCCCGTCTGGTGCGCGCCCAGGTGCTGGCAGAGCGTGAGAAGGAGTTCGTGACAGCGGCCAATGCCATGGGCGTGAAGAAATCCTCCATTGTGTTCAAGCATATTATCCCCAATGTAATCTCTGTGATTATTGTGTCTGCGACCTTGGATTTTGCTTCCTGTATGCTGACAGAGTCTACGCTGTCCTTCCTGGGGTTCGGCGTCAAGCTGCCTCGCCCGACGTGGGGAAATATGCTCAATGGGTGCGTCAATTCCGTGGTCATCAAAACTTACTGGTGGCGTTGGGTATTCCCCGCAATTATGCTGAGTATCTGCGTCATCTGTATCAATATGGTCGGCGACGGCCTGCGGGATGCGATTGACCCGAAATCAAACGAGCGCTAGAAGGAGGAAAACACAATGGCTTTATTAGAACTTAATGACCTGCATACCTTTTTCAAGACCAAAAGAGGTACGATAAAGGCGGTGAACGGTGTTTCCTACTCTGTGGAACCGGGGAAGACCCTGGGCGTGGTTGGGGAAAGCGGAAGCGGGAAATCCGTGTCTGCCATGAGTATTTTAAAATTATTGGATGGGAACGGCTATATTGACAGCGGGAAAATTGTTTTTGACGGGAGGAACCTGGCGGATGTGTCGATTAAGGATATGTGCAAAATCCGTGGGAATGAGATTTCCGTTATTTTCCAGGAGCCGATGACGAGCCTGAACCCTATCTTTACGATTGAGCGCCAGGTGAGCGAGCCTTTTATTATCCATCAGAATATGGGCAAGAAGGAAGCCGCCAAGATGGTGGTGGAGATGCTCAAAGACGTGCGGATCCCCAACCCGGAGGCCGTGGCCAAGCAATATCCCCATCAGCTGTCCGGCGGGATGCGCCAGCGTGTGATGATTGCCATGGCCTTGGCCTGCCAGCCGAAGCTTTTGATAGCGGACGAGCCTACCACAGCTCTGGACGTGACCATCCAGGCGCAGATCTTAAAGCTGATGAATGAACTGAAGAAGGAGAAAGGAACGGCCATCCTCTTTATTACCCATGATTTGGGCGTCATCAATGAGATGGCAGACGATGTGGCAGTCATGTACTGTGGACAGGTGGTGGAAATGGCGCCTGTAGGCCAGATTTTCGGTGAGAACCGCTTCCTTCATCCGTATACGGAAGGCCTGCTCTTTTCCATCCCCCGGCTGGACACCCCTGCTGGCGTACGCTTGGAAGCTATCCCAGGCGCAGTGCCGCATCCTTTGGACCTGCCCAAGGGCTGTAAGTTTGCTCCCCGCTGCAAATATGCAACGGATCAGTGCAGGGAACAGGAGCCTGCCCTTGAGATGGTGGAGCCAGGCCATACGGTACGGTGCTTTTATCCGAAGAAAGGGGAACGATAGATATGAGCGAGAAGAAAAAAGTGCTATTGCACATTTCAAATTTAAAACAGTATTTCCCGATTGGAAAAAAGCAGATTGGCAAGGAGCAGCTTTTCGTGAAGGCAAACGATGGCATTTCTCTGGATATCTACGAAGGCGAGACCTTTGGCCTGGTGGGGGAGAGCGGCTGCGGCAAGTCTACCTTTGGGCGGACGCTCCTGCAGCTCTACCGCCAGACTGCCGGCCGTTCTATTTACTATGGGCGCGACGTGGATGAAATTGCCCCAAAATATGTGGCGGATATTTTTGAAAACCTTCCAGAGAAAAAACAGAAATGCGAGGAAGCCCGCAAAAAGGCAGCCAGCCTGCGCGCAGAATGGGAGAAGATGCCAGAAGGCACGCCCAAAAACATTGAACTCCAGAGGCTTAATGAGGCGGAGACCCTTGCCCAGAATGAACTCTTGGATATTACATCCCTGATTGGCGGACTCTATGTGGCGGATAACCTGAAGGAGATTTCCCAGGTCTATGTCAGTGAATACCGCGCCACCTTAAACCGCAAGAAACTAAATGACCAGATTACACAGACAAATGCAGAGATCTCCAATAAGAGGTCTGCGCTGAAAGAAAAGGGCAAGAGCAGTGCGGAGATTAACGGCGCGGTCAAGCCCATGGAAGACAAGCTGGCGCAGCTTAAGTCCCAGGTGCAGCAGGAAGAGCGCCGGATCCAGGAAGAGGCAGCCAAGATCCAGGCCTTTAAGAAGCAGAACAAATCCAAGAAGGATTTTGACGTCTACGAGCAATATCTGGACGACGGCATCAACCTGGCCAACCTGACGGATGCGGAGATGCGTTTCCTGCGCCGGGATCTGCAGCTGATTTTCCAGGATCCTTATTCTTCCCTGAACCCCAGGATGACGGTGGGGCAGATTATCGGCGAAGGCCTGCAGGCACACCACCTCTATAAGAAAGGGGATGGGAAGATGCAGGATTACATTATGGAAGTCATGGAGAAATGCGGCCTTGCCTCTTATTTTATTCACAGGTATCCCCACCAGTTTTCTGGCGGGCAGAGGCAGCGTATCGGCATTGCCAGGTCGCTGGCGGTGAACCCCAAGTTTGTGGTCTGTGATGAAGCGGTATCGGCTTTGGATGTGTCCATCCAGTCACAGATTATCAATTTGCTGCTGGACTTAAAGGAGCAGAACCACCTTACCTACCTGTTCATTTCCCATGACCTGAGCGTGATTAAATATATCAGTGACCGCATTGGGGTAATGTACTTGGGGAATATGGTAGAACTGTGCGAGACGGCGGAGCTGTTTGAGCGCCCCTGCCACCCCTATACGGAGGCATTGCTGTCGGCGATTCCTACGACGGATGTGGAGCATAAGAAAGAAGCGATTGTGCTGGAAGGGGATATCCCAAGCCCAATAAAGCCGCCCAGGGGATGCAAGTTTAATACCAGATGCAGGCATTGCACGGAGATTTGCAAGGAAGTGGAGCCGCCCTTCGAAGAGGTGGCGCCAGGGCATTTTGTGGCCTGCCATCATAAGCTGAATGTGCCGAAATAAGGGGAAAACTTTTTGTTATACAAGGGAATATAGTATATCCCATCCGGCAGCGGAGGAAGCGGGAAGGCCGCATAAAGAAACCCGAAAGGAACCTCAGTGCTTAGGGGGCAGGCTTAATACTGCCAGGTTCTAAACGGGGCGGGAGCGTGTTTCTGTTGCGCGCCTTTTTGCTTCCCCAGCGGTTGCTGGGCTATTTCCCCTCCCTCTAGGAATCGTATTTTTTCTGCGAAGATACATTTCATTGGAAGATCTGCTATAGGAGGTAAAGATGTTATTTCAGAAAAAAGTGAACCGCGCCTTGGACAAACTCCACAAAGAAAGTGAGGCAGCCAGACAGGATATAGATTTACAGGAAGAAGGGATCCCATTAGAAAAAAATGATTTCCTGGCAATGGTGATTTCTGCCTTCCTGGTATTTTTGCCAACGGCATTGCTTGTCTTAGGGGGGATTGCGCTGATTGGTTATCTGTTCTTTATCCATTGAGAAAAAGTTCTTTTATCTTGGAGGATCCTTTTCGGAGAATTTCTGTTTTTGTCCCTCAATTAATGCTATGTTATTGTTGTTATCTTATAGAAAGATGTCTTAATAAACAATTCCTTATTTGTCGATTGACCATTTAAAGGTGGGTCTGATCCGCAGCGGAAATACGGCGCTTACCCCAATGAGCAATGAAGCGGAGCTTACAGAATACTTACTCCCTTTTCGGAATTGTGTACCCAGATAATATGAGCCTATAAATATACATTACGGGTGGCAGACAAATATTTTATATTCAAAATATTAAATCAGGTTTTGGGGAGGTGTGACCATGATTTTACAAAATGAAATATGTCACATTGAAATCAATATTGAC
>CAJTNT010000054.1 GCA_910577785.1 uncultured Lachnospiraceae bacterium
GGCTTGCATAAGTCTTTGCAGTATCCATATACTGCGCCATACGGCTGACAAAGCCCTGATACCAGTCCTCCTCCGGCTCCTCAATACCGCCGCTGACTGCCAGTCCTGCGTTGATACGGTATTCCACATATAGGGTTTTGATAATATAGGTATCTCCCATGGGGGACAGGCCCGTGGCAAACGGCATGACCTTTAAAACGCCGTCTAAAACCGTCGCACTCCCAGGCACAACCCATCCAAACCGGATGCGGCTGTCAGACATGCAGACATTGACCGGCGTGGAGTTTCCGCCTGCCCCGTCCCGCCTCTCATAATGTATCTGCAGAAGCTTATCGCTCAGGTCAACGCCATCATGATACCGGTTCATCTCATAGAGGATATACTGGCTGTTTGCCTCTCCCTGGATACTGATCTGGCCCGCCATACTGCCTATTTTTTTATCAGACGTGATGCAGACTGCCTGGTCATCCGTGTAGCCCGCTGTCTCATAGCCAGGTATCGGCGTATAGGTTTCTGCCATGGTATCACCTCCTAATTCCAGATTGCCACATTAATCGGTATATCTGCCGCTGGTTTCCAGCCAAACGCTTTCAGGGTTATGCTGTTTTCCCCCTGCCCGCCGTCAACAATCTGCGCATCCAGCCAGGCCCTGGCCTGGTCTTTTGTGGCTGCGCTGGATATTCCCAGCTCTATAATGCTGGCGGCTGTGACCCCTGGTATCTGCACAGTGCATTGATACGGTACAATATCCCCCAGCCAGCCGGATGCAGGTACCGTGGCCTGCTTAACGCTGGCCTTATCGCCTTTCGTTGTGTTGATACCCAACACGGTCTGAGACAGGGCGGCTACTGTTGTTTTGTCCGCCTTACCTGATTGCAGTTCTGCGATGGCATCAGCCATCGTGGCCGACACTGTTTTATCTGTCTTGCTAGACTGCAGTTCTGCGATTGCGCCGGTTAATGTGCCCACAACGCTGTCTCCCAGTTCCTCCTTTAATCCATCCAGCCAGGCAGTAAATTCCACGCCGCTGGCGTCATAAAACCGCTGGTATGCGTCCTGCCACTGCATAAACAGGGTGCTGGTGTCCACCTGCTGGATCAGACTTGTAATCCAGCCGCAGACACTTGTATCCGGCCTGGTATCTGTAATATTTGCCTGGATAATCTCCTGCGTGCCATCATTTTTCGTTGGCGGCACATATATCAGCGCCAGGCAGTATTCCTGCACATATCCTTCTCGTACCATCACCGGGCTTACCGGAGCGGCTGATGGGCTTCCCTTTTTTACTTCCAGCCCGATGGCCCTGGCTCCATCGTTTTCGTCCAGCCGCATGACTACCGCATCCATCCGGGCCAGCGCCATGTCTGCGTCTTCCAGTGTGATTACATGCACACCATCATTATCCATCCAGTGCCCGTCAATCATTGCCCGCCCTGGATGCACTTGTATATTCATGCCGCCTGCGGCAGTTACCTGGAGATTCGTGGAAGGATTAGGAAACACTCCCGAGCTGACCACCTTTCCCAGATACATGCCAATCTGTCTGGCATCATATTTCCGGTCTCCATTTAT
Organism: uncultured Lachnospiraceae bacterium; assembly: GCA_910577785.1. GTDB lineage: Bacteria > Bacillota > Clostridia > Lachnospirales > Lachnospiraceae > Petralouisia. The sequence goes on from CAJTNT010000054.1 coordinate 1,573, forward strand.
AGAGTTAAAAAATCCGCTCGTTATTGCCATTGAGTTCCCCTTTCCACGAATGTTTCAAACGTGGGCACGGCTGTATAACCGTTCTCATCCCAGCATTCAATCATCTCCACCACGCGTGCGTTTCCAGTGATACCATACTTATTTTTTACAGCTACGATATCACCCAAAAAGTAATCTTCGCCATAGATATACATATTGGTGTTGTCAACTTCTCCCTCAAATGTTTCTCCTAAAGAAGCTGCCTCCAATTTCTCCAGTCCCCGGCCATAAAGCTGGGCCATATAATCAGTCTCGCTGATTTCACCCTCATTGCTGGACACATCCCTTGCGTCCACATATAATTCATAACGGTCCATCCCTGATGCTTCTCCTACTATCGTTTTCTTCCTGGCTTTCCCTTCCCCTTCCCCGGCAACCAGTGCTACATTTTTAAACTGGCTGATATCCTGCGTATAAATGCTGGAAATCAGGTTGTCAAATTCGGCTGAGAATACAACATAGGGGTTATCTGTGTCCGTCTGGCCATAAGAACGATCCGCCCCCTTATAGAAAATGAGCTGAAGTGTGCCATTGGAAAAAATAATATCCCAGCCCCACTGATAGGTTCTGCAGATATCCGATACAGCCTCCATCAAATTTGCCCCTGTTATCTGTTTTGCCATGGTTTCCGCGAATCCACTGTCAGGCCCCAGAGCCAGGCCGGGAATTACCCGTTCCGGGGCGGTATCAATGGCATTTTCCGAAACCAGTTTCCGCAGGCATTCCTCGACTCTGCCCCTCAAAGATGTCTGGCTCCATACAATCCTACGCTCCAGCAGGCTTTTCAAATCCCGGCCGGAAATAATATAGTGATCCCCGCTTTCTTCGTCTTCCTGTATTTCGATATGCTCAATTACACAAAGGGAATCCATGTCCGCCCGTTTTACATAGCGTTGCATCCCCAACAGTTTCACCGCGTGGCTGGACGCTCTCAGATACAGCTCAAAATCCCCCGGATTATAATACCTGGGCGTCCATATAGCAGACACTGCGTCATCAATCATACCTGTCATCACTAAATTTTCATCGTATAGGTAAAACTCCATATTACACCCCCATATAACGCGCCCGGAAACGGAAAACCACGCTGAGGCTCTCATTTCCTTCGTCGCATTTATAGGTAAATACATTTGCCCCGGCTGTCATCTGCAGCCAGCTGGGATTGCTCATCAGCCGGTTAATCACGTTATGGAATACTCCATCGCGGTACAGCGTAACCGACTTTTCACCTGCATTGGTGTTGATCGCGATCTGATCCCCTTCTTCCATTTCCATGCGCAGACCTATGACCTGCCGGGTTTCTTCATTGTAAATCCGTGGATTCACAACCCTTCCGGACGACCTCAGCTCTATCACCATGCCCGCTTCTACGTCGCCTTTGTTGACCACAGTGCTCACTGCATCATTATAAAGCTGGGACAGCTCTAGCCCCTCTTTTTCCGTCATAAGGGGAAATTCCAGCATAGGCTGCATTTTCTGCACCCCGGCATAAGTATCATCAATATCTTTAAAATATGGATCTGGACAGATTACGGATATCTGGGCGCACTGTCCAAGTGCGTATAAATCGCATTCAACCGTCTCCACATATCCTTCTATACAGACATCCCTGGCTCCATTTTTCAGATAAAGAATGCACTTATGTTTGGGCGGGAAATATCGGTACAGGTTCAGTCTGGCTGATTCTACATCTTTCAAAAAATACACCATTAACACAATATTGCGCTCACTCACCCGGGAGCTGTTAAATCTCGCCCCATCAATCATTGCGGCTTTACTCAGGTTAATTGTGGCGGCGGCCGGGGAAACACCGCTTATGGTAACTGCATACCGCGAGTCCCTGCCAAATGCCAGGACTTCCCCTTGCTCATTTTTTGCTTTAATTTCCAGCATCCTTACCTCCCCATTGCCGCCGCGTGCCGCAGGGCATTTTTGCTCTGCCTGTAGATATCCAGCCTTGATAACGCTTTCGGGCTGTTGTTTGTCTGATAGAAGTTATAAGTATTTCCGCCATTCTTTTGTTCAGGGGCTCCGCCGCCGCGCAGTCCTGCCGCCCCAGCTCCCACACTGATTTTTGCGTCTGCCGCATCGGAAACCAGCCGGTCAAGTACACCCTGCATAGCGTCATAAACCGCCCGTGCATTCCGGGTGATCCCCTCACCGATTCCAAGGGTCAGATTTTTCCCAATCTCATCCCTCATAACACGGGATGGCGAATGAATTCCCAGGGTACTTTTGATATTCCTTACAATGCCAGATGCGAAATTCGTGACAGATTTATACAGCCATCCGGCTTCCCCTGAAATCCCCTGCCATAAACCTGCTACCAGATTCTTTCCGGCTGAGCCCATGGCGGACTGCATAGACGCAATTCCTTTGGCCATTGATGACGTGAAAGAACTGGACGCTTTTGCCGCCGTGTCACCCATCTGCTTGGAGAACTGAGCCATGGCCTTCATTGCCGCGGACACCGTATTGGTCATAATCCCCGGCACTGTTGACAACAATTTGTCCAGGTTTCCTGCCATAGCGTTTCCTGCCGCTGTGGATTCCTCGCCCATCTTCTTTGTCATCTGGGCGGCGGGAGTCAGCACACTATCTGTCAGGCGCTCCATGCTGCTGTCCACGTCACTTTGCTTGTCACTGATACCTTTGGCAACTCCGGCTGTTATCTGCTGGCCGACTTCTTCCTCCATGACTTTGGACGGGGAATTGATTTTGAGCTTTTCTTTCGCCCAGTCCCCTATGCCCCCGAAAAAGTCTTTGACCTTTTTCTTAAAGGCGTCCTTGGCCTTGCTGATTCCTTCCCATACGCCTTTCACAATATTTTTCCCTGTCTCCAGCATCTTTTTGGGAAGACTCTTGACTCCGTCTACCACAGATTTAACCAGAGCCTTTGCGGCCTCAATCCCTTTATCCTTCAGCTGTCCGGCCCATTTCGCCACATTGGACACTGCTTCCACCAGAAAATCCCAGATATTTCCTGGAAGCCCGGCGATAAATTCTATAACCTTTTCTACAAAGCCCGCCCCAGCCTCTGCCGCTTTTATCACTGCCTCAGCGGCAAAATCCGCAAACTTTTGAACCGCCAGAACCAGCAGATCCCAGATACGGCCAGGGAGTTCTTTAAGGAAGTCTAAGATAACCGAACCAATCTTGGCCATAGCGTCCACGAGTTTTCCAGGTATCTCCAGAGCCGCCTGCACAATCATCATTAGCATGGTAAATGCCGCTTCTAAAATCCGGGGCGCCGCTTCTATGAGTGCTGTGACGATGGTTTTTATTATCTGCGGCAGCGCCTCAATTAATGCCGTGACAATTTCCGGTATGGCATCTATCAGCGCCATAAGAAGCTGTATGGCCGCATCCAACACCACAGGGAATGCTTCTACAAAACAATCCACGATTGACTGGATAATTTTCGGCAGATTATCTACCAAAATCGGTATAATCTCTGGTATCGCGTCCACCAGAGCCTGCAGAAGCTGTAAGCCTGCGTCAAGTATCTGAGGTGCCGCCTCGATTAAGAAATTTGTAATGCTGTCTATCAGCTGGGGCAGAGCCTCCATCAAAGCCTGCACAATCTCCGGCAGCGCGTCCAGAATCGCCATGAAAAATTTTAACGCTGCGTCTAACAGCTGAGGTATCGCATCTATTAAAGCCTGGCAGATCATTGGAACCAGCTCAATTACCGCTGTTACTACATCAGGCAGTAAATCTCCCAATGCCTCAATCAAAGCCGCAATCAGCTCTGTTATGCCCATAATCAGGTCTGGCAGATGCTCCATAAGTGCCTGTACAATCCACGGAATCAAATCCTTAAAAATCTGTACAGCCTCCGGTATCATAGACATAATGGTATCTATGAAAGAGTGGATAAGAGTCACAGCAGCATCTACCAGCTGAGGCAGCATACTAACCAGCCCCTCGGCCAGCTGCAGAATAATATTTCCAGCGGCCTCAATGATCATTGGGCCGCAATCGGCGATTGCCTGCAGTAACTGCCCGATAATCTCCGCGCCCATGGCAATCAGCTGGGGCGCCGCATTGACGATTGCCGTGCAGATTGTCTGGATTACCTGTATGCCTGCATCCAAAAGCCTGGGAAGATTTGCCATAATCGCATCCATCAGCCCGCCAATCAAACGCATGGCCACATCTGCCAGCATAGGCAGGTATTTCACGATTCCGTCCGCTATCCAGGTGATGATATTGGATGCTGTATCTATAATCCGGCCCATATTATTCATAAGGCCGTTTACAAGCATTTTCAGTATCTGCCCAGCAATATCCAGTATCATAGGCAGACAGTTTCCAATGGTCTCCACAATGGTGCCCATGATATTCTGTCCGGCCTCTGCCAGCCTGGGCAGATTTTCACCGATGGCGGAAATCAACGCCATAAGAATCTGTCCAGCCGCCTCCAATAACTGCGGCAGGTGGGTAACAATTCCCGTTATCAGCGTTTCCACAATGGAGATTCCCGCTGATATCAGCATGGGCAGGTTCTGGGTAATGGCATTAAGCAGCGCCTCTAAAAGCTGCATGGCTATCTCTATCATGCGGGGCAGATAGGTCACAATTCCAGATACCAGCGAATTGATCAGCATAACCCCGGCTTCAATGATTTTGGGCAGATTCTCCTCAATGGTGTCCAGCAGAGCGCCCACAATCTGCCAGCCTGCTTCCAAGAGCATAGGAAGGGCAGAAACAATGGCATTCACAATCGTGCTGATAATATTCTTTCCCGCCTCCAGCAGCATGGGAATATTCTCTACAACCGCGCTTACCAGGGCCAATATGAGCCGAGCCGCTACCTCCACAATGGCGGGAAGGTAGGCGGCAATGCCGCCCGCAAGGGAATTGACCACTGTATATCCGGCATTCACAATCTGCGGCATACTTGAGATAATAACAGTCAGTATGCTCCCAATAATCCGCCCGGCGGCATCAATCAGCATAGGAAAATATGCCGCAATTCCATCCGCCAACGCACCAATAATGGAGCTGCCGGATGCTGTCAGCTGAGGCAGTCCGGCAAGGATTCCGCCAATAAACTCGCCCACAATCTGCCCGGCCAGCTCAATAAACCGTGGGAGGTGCTCTGCCGCTCCTGCGATTAAAGTATTAATTAATGAGACTCCAGCCGCAATCAGCTGAGGCAGATTATCCACCAGGGCCATCATAAGAGTCTCTATAATCTGCCATGCCACCTCAATCAGCTGAGGCAGGTATGATACAATGCCATTAATCAGGGACGTAATGAGTGATATCCCCATAGACACAATCTGTGGCAGATATTGTATAAGAGCACTGACAAGCGCCGTGATAATCTGCACTGCCGCGTCAATCAGCATGGGCAGACACGCCATAATCCCATTTACGATTGACCCCAGAATCTGCATTCCCGCCGCGATAATCTGCGGCAGATTCTGCACAATAGCCCCTATGAGAGCAATGATAATCTGCACCGCCGCGTCCACCAGCAGCGGGAGATACCTCACAATCCCATTAATCAAAGCCGTCAACAGCATAACCCCTGCCTGGATGATTTGGGGCAGATTTGCCAGTATGGCATTTAACAGGGCATCCATGATTTGGATGGCCGCGTCAATCAGCTTCGGCAGATATTTGATAATCCCGTTAATCAGTGCGGTCAATAATTGTATGCCCGCGTCGATAATCTGGGGAAGATTATCTAAGATGGCGTTCAAAATCGCGTCAATAATCTGAATGGCCGCATCAATCAGTCTGGGAAGGTATTTTACAATCCCATTAATCAGTGCGGTCAATAGCTGTATGCCTGCCTCAATGATCTGCGGCAGGTTATCCAGGATGGCGTTCAGCAGCGCGTCTATCACCTGCATAGCCGCATCAATAATCTGGGGCAGATATTTCACAATCCCGTCGATTAATGCGGTAAGAAGCATGATGCCGGCCTGGATAATCTGCGGCAGGTTCGCCGCTATCACATCCAGAATGGATTCTATGATCTGGACAGCCGCATCAATCAGCTGAGGCAGACAGTCCACGATTCCACCGATGAGCGCTGTCAGAAGTGCCACTCCAGCCGCCACAATCTGCGGGAGATTCTTCGTGATGGCCTTTACAAGCGCCTGAATAATCTGGATGGCTACGTCAATCAGCTTCGGCAGGTATTTGATAATGCCATTGATTACAGCTTCTAAAAGGGCAATCCCGGCCTCTATCAGCTGAGGCAGACTGTCCATCACCGCGGCAAGAAAAGCACCCATAACCTGCACAGCCGCATCTATCACAGCAGGCAGATTCTTTATGATTCCTTCTACCAGTGCGGTCAACAGCTGAATACCCGCGTCAATAATCTGGGGCAGGTTATCCAAAATGGCTGACAGCAGCACTTCCATTATCTGCACAACAGCGTCGATAATCTGCGGCAGATATTTCACAATTCCGTCTATCAGCGCATGGATGACAGCAATCCCAGCCTCGATGATTTTGGGCAGATTCCGCATCAACGCATCAAAAAGTGTACCGATAATCTGTATTGCCGCATCCACCAATACAGGCAGGGCAGATGCCACAGCGTCCACCACAGCCCCAATGATGGCCTTTCCTGCCTCTATCAGCCTGGGAAGATTCTCTGTTACTGCAGTGACTATCATAGGGATAATCTGCAGGGCCGCGTCCAGCAGACGGGGCAGATATTCTATGATTCCGCCTGCCAGCGATTCTATGAGCGCAATCCCCGCCTCTATCATCTGCGGCAGATAGGTAAGCAGCGCGTCCAGTAACGCCCGCATGATCTGCACAGCCGCCTCTGCCAGCCGTGGAAGCTGGCTCATAATCCCTTCCAGTACCGCACCAAGAATCGCAATCCCAATTTCCACAAATCTGGGAAGCCCTTGGCTCACAGCCTCCAAAAGCGTACCCACAATCTGCAGAGCCGCATCAATCAGTGAGGGAATCTGTCCCGCAATACCACTTATTAGGGAATCCACTGCCATGGCCCCGGCTTTCAGTATCTCTGGAAGCTGCTGCGCGAAAGCCGCTAAAAATATCCCGGCCGCCTGCACGGCTTTTTCGGCAAGAGACGGCAGACGGCTCCCGATTCCTTCGATTACCGCGATAAGTATTTCTGCCCCTGCTTCCATAACGCGTGGCAGGCTGGAAATCAAAATATTCAACAAAGTGTCCACTACCTGAACGGCAATGTCCAGTATCAGGGGAAACTGATTTCTGATTCCTTCAGCAAAAGAGCTGAGGGCAGAAGCTCCCACGCTTTTCAATTTCATTAAATTGTCATTGAAAGCGCTCAGCAGGGCGCCTGCCATTTCTGCCGCTGTACTGAGTACCTGCGTCCGGTGTGACATGATGCCTTTTATCAGGGAATCTATGGCTTGCGCCCCTGCCTCCATAAGCCTTGGCAGATTTTGGGAAACGGTCTCTGACAGAGAATGCATCACCTGGGAAGCCGCATCCCGCACCATGGGTAGATAGGCAGTTACTGCTTTTACAATCACGCCCGGGATGTTTTTGGCAGCCTGCGCAATCTGAGGCAGGCCCTTTGCTATGCCGGAAATCATCAGGGGGATTACCCTGCCAGCCGTCTCAACCACCCTGGGAAAATATGTTTGAAATCCCTCTATCAGAGAGCCGGCCAGCTGCGTGCCAGCCGCCAGAATCTGCCCCCGGTTTTCATAGATGGTTTTCAGAAACGTTTCCGCGATACGCGCCGACGCCTGAATAAAAGCAGGCACCGCTGAAACTACGCCGCCCAGCAGGGTCATAGCTACAGACGCGCCCGTCTGCGCCAGCGTATCTAAATTATCCATGAGCGCCGAGCCAAATGTCTGCAGAACCCGCATCCCCATCTCCGCAATCTGAGGCAGATAACTTCCCGCCATGGTAACCGCCTGGGAAATTGCCTTTCCCACAGCCTCGCTGATTTTTCCCCAGTCACCGCCCGCTTCCTGCAGGTCTTTGGTGAAACTGCGGATAACTTCGGTAGCATCCGACATCAGCGACTTTTTCAGCTCCGCAAAAATGGCTCCAGTCTCAATCTGCATCCCTTCCATAGCGGACCTAAAAGACCGTGCAGTACCTGCAAGCCCTGCCTCCATCGTACCGGCCATATCAGATGCCGCGCCCGAACAATCCGCAATCTGTGCCGAAAGTTCACCAAATCTTCCAGATGTAGAGGCAAGCAGCGCATTCACTGCATTGATATCTGTCTTTTCGAAAATATCGCTGATAGCGTTGGTGCGGCCTTCCTGCGTCAGACTGCTCAGGCTCTTGTCCAGATCAGCCATAACCTCGTTAAGCTGCCGCATTTTGCCCCCTGCGTCATAAACAGATACACCCAGCGCTTTCAGCTGTATCGCCGCTTTATCGTTAGGAGCTGACAGGGAAAGTAATACATTACGCAGATGAGTGCCGCCTTCTGCGGACTTGATACCATTATCCGCAAGTACGCCAAGTGCGGTGTTTAAGGTGGTAAGGTCCTGCCCTGTGGAAGCCGCCGTTCCGGCACATTCCAGCATGGCTGTGCCCAGCTGCTGGACGCTTGTATTTGACTTCTGGGCAGTCTTTGCCATCTGGTCAATAAATACATCCAGATCATCTGTCCCCATCTGCAGGGCGGACATAGCATCCGTCACAAGGTCAGAAGCCGTGGCAAGCTCCATGCCGCCTGCCGCCGCAAGGTCTAACACTTTCGGCAGTGTCTCCACCGCTTTTTCCGCGTCATATCCGGCAAGGGCAAGGTAATTCAGAGCCGCCCCGGCCTCAGACGCCGAATACCGGGTAGCCGCCCCGGCCTCTTTTGCGGCATTGGTCAGCTTCTCATAGGCGTCGCTCCCATTTGCGATTTCTTCCTGGGTGATTCCCATTGTAGCCGCAACCTGAAGCATAGAATCCTCAAAATCCGCATATACATTGACGCATTCATTCGCTTTTACAGCGGCTCCCGCGATGGCCGCCCCAGCCGCTACGCCAGCGGCGGCAACTCCAGCCGCCATTGCCGCCACTGCGCTGACTACGCTTTTTAACGCGCTTTCCAGCGTTTCTGCAGCAGATACTGCTGTAGAAATCCCTTTCTTAAATGCGCCGGATGCCACGCTGGCTATTTTGCTTAGGCCGTCCTTTAATGCCCCCGCCGCTGTTTTCGCTGCTGAAAAACCCGCTTTTAACGCTCCGGACGCAAGGCTGGCCACTTTGCTCAGGCCGTCTTTGAGGGCTCCAGCCGCTGTTTTCGCCGCTGAGAAACCTGCTTTCACCGCACCGGATGCCACACTTGCCACTTTACTCAGGCCATCTTTTAACGCCCCCGCCGCTGTCTTTGCCGCTGAGAAGCCCGCTTTTAACGCTCCGGTTGCTACGCTGGCCACTTTGCTCAAGCCATTTTTGAGCGCCCCTGCGGCCGATTTCGCCACTGAAAAGCCTGCTTTTAACGCACCAGATGCTACGCTGGCCGCTTTGCTCAATCCATCCTTGAGGGCCCCTGCGGCCGACTTCGCCGCTGAAAAGCCTGTCTTTAATGCCCCGGACGCCACGCTGGCAGCTTTTCCCAGTCCATCCTTGAGGGCTCCGGCGGCTGTCTTTGCCGCGTTCAAACCGCCTTTCAGCGCCCCGGACGCCGCGCTTCCTGCGGCAGACAAACCCTTTTTTACCGCTCCCCCAGCTACAGAGCCCAGGCTTTTCAGACCGTTTAACAGATGTCCCCCTGCCGCCTGTGCCAGGTCTTTTATTTTCCCGCCAACAGTCTGGGCGATACCGCCCAAACTGGACAGACCGCCAGCAGATCCTCCCACTTTGCCTAATGCGCCGGAAAGACTCCCTGCCGCTTTCTCAGACCCTTTCATGGCCTCAGAGGCATTCCCGGCGTGCTGGCCCAGATTATCCAGCTGATTTGTATAACTTTGAATCCCCGCTTCTGTTTTACGGATAGCCGCTTCCTGCTTATTAATCCGAATCAGCAGTTCTTCTGCCGCTCTGCTTCCTTCTCCCTGCTCCCGGGCCACCTGCGCGTACTGGCCCTGAAGATTTTTTAAGATATTCTTCTGCTGCTCCAGCGTGCCGCCCAGCTGTTTGATTTTCGCGCTCAGACCATCTGCATTGCTGGACCATTTATCCATGCCTGCAGTAGAGCGCTCAAATTCGGAATTAATCAGCCGAATCTGTCTCTTTGCTTCCTGTATGCCCGCTTTCAGGTCCGTAATATCCATTCCCATGCGTGCAGTACTTTCATATCGTGACATGCGCTCCACCTGCCTTTATTTTTCTAAAACCAGCTGTCATCTGCCCGGCGGGTGATGATTTCCTTCCCGCCGGGGACCGCTTTTTCCTTTCCTTCCTCTCTGCTGTTGTAATCCACCAGCCCGTTAATCAGCTCAAAGACATCCTCACAGGGATAATCCAGCAGCCGGATGGGGTCAAGCCCTGAGTAAGTCCTGCTGAGACTGTGATTGATACTAAAAAGGGACTGCGGCAGAGTTAATTCTCTGCCGCAGTCCCCATGTTTGGGCCGCCGCCCCCTCTCAGTGCGCTGAATTTTTCAACCACATATCCATACAGCTCAGTAACTACCTCATACATTTCCCCAACATCCACAGTCTCCAGCTCTGATTCGCTGACCCCAAAAGTGGCTTTGATAATCTTTGTCACCTGCTCGCTGGAGCTGGTGATTACCTTTAAAATCTGCTTCTCGTCCGTGATATCCTCTGCCTTATCCAGCGTCTGGGCTACATACATCGCCACCCGGTAAGGCACCCGGAGGCGGTCTGCCTCACAGGTCCGTTTGATTTCTGTAAATGACTCATCTTTATACACGTTCAGTTTCAAATTCATCCTCATTACCTCCGTCTATATGCTCATTTACTGGCACTTCCTGATTTTCTAAACTGTCGGCGTTGTTTTTTTTTCCTTAATCGTGTCTGGCGTCTGCACAGTGGCAAAGAATTCTGCCTCATTCCATGGATTTTTGGACTGATCCACAACGGTAGCCCTAAATGGTTTTCCTGTTGCTGCGCATTTACCCGTTGTACTGATGCCTGTATACGTCATAGACTGGCCATTAGAATCCGTTCCTTCATTTTTTGTCGCGTGGGTGCTGCTGGGAACAGAAAACTGGCCCTTATTCCGCCACACAAACACTTCTGTACCGTCTGTTTTTTCCGTAATATAGCCGAATGCATAATAGTCATTAGACGGCTCGCCTTCCACCAGCATCCCCAGCTCGTCAAAATAATCCTGCCCGGTCAGTTTTGCCACTGTATTTTCATCTACCGCGCTGATCTCAATACTTACGGTATCAGAACCCGTTGCGGATATAATGATTGCAGGCACGTTATCGTAATATTTGGTTGCCGCAGATGTCGCCGTTTCTTTTGTCAATGTGGATGCACCCGCAATCCAGAACGGCTCACCGCATTCATAGGTCTCATCGGTATCTTTCAAAATCTTTGCCGCAACAAGACCACGGATTCCCCGGTAATCCCGGTAAATTTTATCAGCCATTATAATTCCCCTTTCTGGTCATATTCCAAATACTCTGCACGCATCCCCCGGCCGGTATGCGTAGCCACATCGCTGGGCACGTCATATCCCTTTCCAGATATGAGAAACCCCCTGCTTTTCAGTTTCTTTCTTGCAGATTCCAGTACAAAATAGGTGTGGGCCGGGTTGCTCGAATAGAAATTCACGTCAAAATCCCACACAATTCCACATGTTTTTCCATCATACCGAGAAGAATCATAAGAATCTGCGTTCCAAAAAGTAAAGAAATCATCCGGGTATTCTTCATTTTCTGCCAGACTGCCCTGACGTCTTACTGGATATCCGTATGATTCTAAAATTTCAATCAATTTGTCTTCCATTTAGTCAAATACTTCTCCCGTAATCTGCTCTAACTCATCCTGGAAAAACTGTGCAATTTCTTTTGTCCGCTCACTCATATACTTTTTCTGGCGGAAAATCTGATTCAGCTTTCGGTCAGGCTTCATTTTCGGCGTACCTGTGATGAGATAAATGCCCGCCCCCGGTTTCGTCTGGTCAAACCCTACATTTACCGCAGCTTTTCCACCTTCCCATTTTACCTTCACACCGCTTAAAACCAGATTCTTTGTCCTGCCTGTCGCATACCGTCCTTTTGCTGGAAGACTGCCAGCCTGCATAGCATCCAGCGTATCTGCCTGGATTTTCTCTGCAGTTTCCATCAATGCCTGGTCTGCAATTTCTTTCACATCGGCTCCCGCCTTATCCAGGGCTTCTATCCACCCCTCCATCCCCGATGTGTCCAGCCACATACGGTTTTTTGTGTTCTTTGCCACATTCACCCTCCCCCTTTTACCCGCTGTACCTTAAACTTCATGTATTGATTCCGCATATTTATGTTTTCCGGCTCCCCAATCACTTCATACACAGCCCCGGTCTGTGCCAGCGCCACCCGGCAGTCTCCTTTGATGTCCGGGCGGTACCAGGTCTCAATACTGCCCGTATCTAATACGCTGTACACGCCGTTGTGGACAGCCTCTGTGCCGCCATAAGTCTTAAAACTGCCGTTAAAGCAAAGCCCGTCTTCCAGCTTTGGATATTCTTTTTGGGGAACGCCTTTTATGGTGCGATACCTGGGAATCAACAGAACCAGCGAAGCTGTGTACGGTAAAGCCGGTTTGAACTCAGCCATCTGCGTCCTCCTTATTTTTATACGCCAGCTGGACAGCCCGCTGCATAAAATACTCGGAGAAATGAGCTTCCCCGGCCCCATAGTGCCACAAGTCAGATACACCACGGGCAACAATTCCCGGGGTGATGCAGGCTTTCTGTACGCCTGCATCCTCCAGATATTCCATGGTTTCCAGGATGTAGCCTTTGACAGTTTCATCCTGGTAATTTCCTGTAATCCCCAGGGCATTTTTTACTAATGGCAGGAATTCCTCTGCTGTCATTCTTCACCCGCTTCTCCGCCGCTGGTACCTGCGGCCTCCGGTGCGCCTTTGGTCAGGATATATGCTCCATGGATATCCAGCAGCTTGCCATCCATAATGCATAATCCTTTGTTCACATAGCGGTTTTTATCATCATCAAACCAGCGTTTGAATCCAATCTGCAGGTTGCTGTTGACCGCATAATCCGTGGGCTTAAAGTGGAGCCCCCACGCCTCTCCTTCAGCGGCGGTATCAAAGTCTTTCAGAATATCTGATTCCACCAGAACCACCTCCTTGCCTGCAAATCTGCAGTCCATTGTCCCCGTAGAGGGATTATAGGTCTCCTGGTAAAGGGGGCGGTTATTGTTATCTGCCAGGGTCATAATGCGGCTTTCCCAGGTGGATGGCGTCATAACTAAAATTCCCTGGCCCCGGTATGCCAGAGGTACAGCGGCAAACAGTTTTGTCCTCCAGGTCTGCCATTTGGCAATCTCTGCTTCTGTAAAGCTGATTTTCTGTTTTTGGGGCACCCGGCTGTCATTTAAAATACCCAGGGGCTGTCCTGTCCCAGACCCATTAATCACCATCCGGTCAAACTCTTTGATAAATGCCTCTGCCAGAAGCCTTGCAATCTCCTGCTCCAGCACGGCCAGGGTAACCACCTGGGAAAGCAGGGACTGAGAAATGCGCGCCTCGCAGATATGATATCCAAAACTGATGGTTGTCTTAATTTCCGGGGCTTTCTGCGTATCTGATACCGTAGACTCTGTAATCCAGGTAACCGTAGGAACCAGCTCTTCAATGGGAAATTCCACGCCGCCTTTCACATTCAGCTTGCGCACCCGGTTATAGATATTTCCATACACTTTCAGTTCCCGGATAAACTCATTCATAATCGTGTTTGGAATGATTTTCCCCACATCCGGCGTCATAAGCACTTCATCCGCCCGTGCCTCTGTGGCCAGGGCATCCAATTTTACAGAATCTCCACTGCGCACGTATGCCGCAAAAGCCTCCCGGTATTCCAAGGAATCCAGGATGCCTGACGCTTGGCGCTGGTGTGCATTCTGCGGAAAGTAAAACCTGGAAATTGGTGTTCCCCTCCCGCCAAGCGGCACAGGTTCACCGCCTCTCGGCTCTGGTTCGCCTCCCCCTTGGTCTAAATCGAGAGCCTCTGGGTCATCTGGGCCTTCTTCTCCACTGGAACCGCCCCCAGGCTCCTGCGCTTCCAATTCGTCCAGCTCATCCTGTACATCCTGGATATCCTCGTTGACTTCCTCAATCTGCGCGGCCAGCTGTCTGGCCTCCCCCACGTCTTCAGCAGCTTTTAGCTTACTCCTTAAACTCTCCAGCTTTTTCTGCATCCGCTGAAGCCGTTTTTCCAATACCTTTTTTCTTCCCATCACAAACCTCCATATAATGCTTTTAATTTAATCAGTTCCAGTTCCCTCTGATCTGGCGCCTCATGAAACTGGCGTGCCCGTTCCAATGCTTCCCCGGCACTTTTCTCTGCGCCCTGGGCTCTTGCGTGAATCTCCGTTGCGCCATACGCGGGAAATGTCACTGCGCTGACCTCCAGCACCTCAGCAATATCCGTGATTCTCCGCGTCGGGTGGCTGCTTTCCAAATCCTCCCACTCCTCACCGTCTATGAGAAACATGAAAGACATACCGGAAATATCTCCGCGTTTTACCGCGGAATAGAGAGCCTGCGCTTCCGGATTGCCTTCTGTGTCCAGCATCACACGGATAGACATGCCTTTCTCGTCTATGGTAAGGTGCATGGTGCTGTCCTCGCTGTTTCCTCTGCTTCTTGCCAGAGGAATCCTGCTCAAGTCATGATTCACCAGGAACCGCACATCTGTAAGTTTTGTATGATCCAGCGCACCCGGCTCTATCACCTCATCAAATGGCCCCAAATCCGTGCGGCTTCCCGTCACAATGGGGCGCCCGGTAATGAGGCTTGCTCCCTCACTTTCTTCTGCCCGGACCTCAAACGCATAGGAGCGCCGTTCATAATTCTTAGCCGCCATCCTCACCGCCTCCTTCTTCGGCTTCTTCTTCCGATTCTTCTTCTGATTCTTCTTTTCCCTGCGCTTCTTTTCCTGACATTTTCCCCACCTGATACTGTGCGGCGATGTCCACATCCACGTAATTTAAGGACTGCTTGCGCACACCTTCCAGCTCCGGCAGGGGACGCAGTCCCAGAGCGGTCCGCTTTTCATTTTCATACAGACCGCCGCTGTCGCCCAAAAGCCGTATCATCTCCAGCGTCTGCTCTGTACTCATAAATATCAGGTCTTTTGGGTACAGGACAATCTTGTTTCCAAATGCCCTTTCTCTTTCCGAAAACAGCGCTCTGGTAAAAGCCTGGCTGATGGAAATAATCAGGGGTTCCAGCGTTTTCTGATAAAACGCCTCATACTGCGTCTTTGTATAATCCCCGGACAAAATAGGCAGAGGCACGCCAAAATGTCGGAGAATCTTTTCGTCAATAAATTTTAAAGTTGCCTCATCCACCAGCTGCACTTTCCGCTCCATGGGGATGTATTCCCCTTTCAGATCCATGGGAAGGATTCCTGATTCGGAATTCTTCAGCTTCTGCTCCAGCTCTCGAAGCGCTGCTTCCATCTTTCCGTTATCCATCAGCGTATTGTACTTGACCACTGCATTCACGGCAAAACTGGCCTTCATGGCATGGGAGACCCCCTGCAGCAAGGCATTATTTAAGTCCAGTGTTTTCAGCAGTGCGACATTATCCGGCTGCCCATTTTCATCACCGCCCATGAATTCGTTGACGGAAAAGTTGTGCCGGATGTGGATCAGATCCCTGTAGCGCACGGTTGTTTCAAAGTTATTGGCAAAGGTAAGTTTTACATACAGCACGTCTGCCGCATCCTGGATAAAATCCACCTGGGAAGGCGCCAGAGGGTATAGACCTGTATACTGCCTCTGCTCAGCGCCATTTCTATCTCTGCGCAGGTTGTACACGGGCAGGATAAAACAGTTGTAATTAAAAAACAGCTGCCAGGTGATTTTCTCCAGAAAATCCGCAGCTGTCATCAGTTCATTGGGCGCATCCAGAACCTTTTGTATGCTGTTATTCACCAGGGATGCATCGCTTCCCCGCTCCCGTACATGGGTGGGATTTAATTTTTTCATCTCCCTCACAATACAGCCAATGGCCTGCACAACCACATCCGATGCATAGATGTCGTTGCCAAATTGGGAGAAAATAGGCGTAAAGCCGTTGAGCATATCTGCGTAGGTGCTCTGTTTGGTAAATTTCTGTTTCAATTTGTCTAACCAGCCCACGCCTGTCACCTCTTTTCTGTAATCTGACGGAAATCTGTCCGGTAGCGCCGATACATCTCGTATAGGATAATCAGCACCACCGCCCCATCAATCCGTCTGGCCATTTCCATCTTGACGCAGAGGCACTGGCCGATATCATCTACCTTGATTCCCGCATTTCCCAGGCACCACCGGTCTACTGCATTTTCGTTGTAATTAATAATCTGGTGCCGAAAATCTGCTTCACACAGCTTCATGGCATTGCTTAAAGTCTGGGCGTTCTGCTGAATCAAAATCAGATCCCCGTCATCCCCATTTGCCTTTTCCCAGCTGTATTTCCCCATCCTGGCAATCCAGTCTTTAGAAAATTTCTGGTCATAACCGCATTTCCAGAGGCGTATCTCAAAATCTTTATACAGCTGATAAAACCAGTCCGCAATCACCGCCAGGTCTACGTCATTTCCCTCTGTGATAGTCAGCAGTTTCTCACTGGCCCACTCTTTGTACCTGGCCCCCGCATTCCAGTCGTTTGAATCCTCCAGTTTGCTTTCCGGAATCCAGTAATGCTGATAGATATACTTGGTTTTATCGTCCGGTTTCATCATCAGGATTTTGGCCGCGCACAAGTCTGTGGTCTCCGCCAGGTCCACAGCGCCAAGGCACACACACCCACGAAAGTCTTCCAGATCATACACAGATTCATAATGATAATCTTCCAGATTCAGCCAGCTTTCTGCCTCGTTCTGTTTGATGTTAAAATCCTTTGATAAAACAAACATCCGGTCTGCCTTGCTTTTTCTGGCTGTGGCCACCTGTTCTTCCAGATACTCCCATTTCTTTACCATTCCCAGGGTAGGGTTGCTTTTCATCCACAAACGGTTCTGCCGGTCCCCGTTCCACACCTCCAGCTCGCTGTCCTGGGTATACAGCCAGGGCAGAAGCCTTTCCGCCGCAATATCGTCCGGGTCTTCCTGGCTGATGACTGCCCGCGCTTTCGCCAGTTCTTCATCCAGATAACCATCCGGCACAAATCCTTCTGTGGAAATATTGATAAATTTAGGATTATCTTTCAGAGACTGGGACTGCTCAATGCTTTTGCCGATGATGTTTTCTTTCATCTCGTGGGTTTCGTCCACAATGGCAAAATCAATGTTCCGCCCCTCTTTGTTCCGGGTACGGTCGGAAAGTTTGAATATCTTACTGTTATTCCCTTTGTGCAGAATAAAACGCTGATTCCGTTTCGTGTCCAGATCATCTGGATCAATCAGCTGCCGCATGGTGTCAATCGCATCATACACAATGCTTGCCTGATTATCGTCATTGCTGGATGCCACAATGTCAGCTCCCTCATTGCCAGTAATCAGCTCCGACAAGGCCAGCGCCGAGCTCGTTTCTGATTTGGTGTTTTTGCGGGCAATCAAAAGCAACAGCTTTTTGAACCGGTCAATCCACATCCCACGCTCCCGGCTCTGCTGTGCCATCTTAAAACTGTACAGCGCCTCAATCAGTGCCTTCTGCCACAGCATGAGCACCATGGGCTGATTGTAAAAGGGGGATTTCGTCAGCCTGACGCAGTGTTCCATAAAATCCATACGGAGCATTGCATCATCCCGGTTATAAATATACCTGTCATCCTTCATGTCCACGGCCAGATTATCCAGCTCTATAGATAATTCCTGTCCAATGACAATTTCCCCGGTCTGGGCCCTGGCGCGGTACTCCAGCAGAAAACTGTTGTCCGGCGTCCAGAGCTTTTTTTCGCATATCAACATGGACTGTCCTCTTTTTCCATGCGTGCCCTTGCCCACTCCCTCAGCGGGGAATCTGCCGTGTCATCTTCATCTCCGGCAGCCCTGCGCAGGATTTTTAAGACATTGGTATACTGCTGCAAAAGCTCCCGGTACAGCCGGGCCGCCGGGGTTGCCTTCTGCTGGGCCGGGTTATTGGGGTTCGTCCGGATGAAGGGCAGGCCCCGCAGTCTGGTCAATTCTTCTTCCAAGTGGACGAATTCTTCTATGACCGGCTCCAAAAGCCGGCCCTCATCACTGTCCCCGCAGATATACTCCAGTAACTCCTGCTTCCTGTCCATAGTTTTCCCTTTCTTTCTTTATCTTTGGGATTTTCAAATCTGAAAATCTCATTTTTTCCTTTTCTGCGGGATTTGCCTGCCCCCCAACAGTCCCCGCTGCCTGTCTTTATCTGAGGGGCGGGGGGATGTAACGATGGAACCATTCGTCAATGTACTGCTCCCATTCGCCCATGTCCCTGCCATCTTCGCAGAGCGAAAGACGCTCCATGCATTCTGCCTGTGTTGCGTCCATGAAAACCTCCCGCGCGCCCAACAGTCTGCACAGCCGTTCCCGTTCGCTGGTCAAGGGATAGCCTCCGACGATATAAGCATTCTGCCATTTTCCCATCCGCATACGCACGCACTCAATCAAGTCCTTATGGAGATGGAATACAACAGCATTCAGCCGTCCCGGCTTCACATACCGCTCGCACCCTGACACACACTGCCAGATATTATCTATATCCACAACCAGGTCACCCGCTTCCTGCACCTGGTACACCCAGCTGCTCTTACCAGACAGCGGCGGTCCATACACCAGATATACCTGCCTGTGGCTGTACCCCAGCTTATTGTGCAGGACATTGTGACACTTATGATGTACCAGCATAATGTTATCCGGGTTCAGGGATATGCTGTGGTCATTTACATTATCTTCTGTTAATGCTTTCAAGTGATGCCCGATACAATCATACGCACGTACGATGGGCCTGCCACAGTGCCCGCAGTATACAAACCCATCCGGCCTCACTCTTTCCTGCCGGATGATTTTTACCAGCCTTTCCCACTCACGGGATCTATAGAATGTATTAAGCGTAAACATAGTTTGTCAGCTCCATTCATCTTTAAATACACCTTTACTTTTGGCAAGGAGCTCAGAAGCCCGCAGACGGTCCCCGCACCGCAGGCCGCGGTCTCTTATGACATTGCTCCACCACTCCTGTATATCCTCCAGTTCCATGATTCCCCTGGTCACATCCCCCTCTCTGGTCTGCATGTAGGCCATATACTCCTGAACATCCTTCCTCAGAAACAATTTGTAGGACTGTTTCTTGGCGTATGTTGGTGAATACCCTGCTTCTATCGCAGATTTCACTTTATTGCCCTGACACTTGCCCAGATAATTTAGTACCAATAATTTCAGCTGAGGTTTTATTTTCGGTTCAACCATGGCTATCACCTGCCTGACGTATAAAAAAGCAGCGGCCAGGCTGTCTATGTCCTGGCCGCTGCGCGGTTAAATTTAAGGAGGATTTCCCTTCTGCCGTTTTACTACTCTATCATAATATCACATTTAAACCCGCCATTACACGACATCTTTGATTTTAAAATGCAAAAGCGCCTGTCCATGCAGACGCTGGACGCTCCTTTCTGAATACCCCATTTTTCCTGAAATTTCCCATAGTGTCAATCCCTTGATATATTTGTAAAACAACACATCGCGCTCCCGGCTGTCTGATACAAGATTCACCGCCTGCATAATCTCTATGTAAAGGCGCACGCGCTTTTCCTTCTCTGCTTTCAGCTTATCTTCCATAGTGCTTAACTGTGATATACGCTTGGATAAATCTTCCTTCCAGCTTTTTCGGTTTTTCCCTGTACCGCAGGATGGCACACTTGCCTTGAGCTCCCGAACCTCATCAATCTCCGCCTGAATCCGGCTGATCTGGTACACAGAATCCCGATAGCCCCGGAGATATTCCTTCTTTTTATCGTTTTCACTCATGCCCATCAGCCTTTTTCTCCTTTCGAAGCCATTTTTATTTGACATATCTTGTTATTGTGTCAAATGGCGCATAAATATTTCTTACCATTAAATGCCGCGAAAATCGGACTTGTCATTTGACAACGCCTCAATATGTCAAATGCATTACCCGTCGGCAGGCCGCTGCCGATTTTTCACACAGGAAAAAGGGATCAGCCGTGCTTCCTTTTTTTGAACGTCAGTCCTTTGATCGCCTTATCCTTATTGTCCTGGTTAATGCCGATATACCGCAACGTAATGGAGATATCCGCATGGTTAAATATCTCTTTGAGCGTGACCGCATCATGCGTCTGCTGATACATGTGATACCCAAATGTCTTCCGCAGCGTATGGGTGCCAATGCCGCTGATACCAAACTTCGCTCCCGCCTCAGACAGGATATTGTACGCCTGCTGGCGGCTGATCGGTCGGTTCGGGAAGTTTGGGGATTTAAACAGATATTCAAAATCTTCTTTCCCCTGTATGTACTCCCTGATCACCGGCTTCAGCTCTTGGTTCAGGGGGAAGCGCTTTTCTTTTCCTGTTTTTTTCTCCCGGATATACACGGCATCTTTGTCCCTCACGTCCCGGACGCGGAACTTCAAAATGTCCGATATTCGCAGTCCCGTATAAATACCAAAAATGAACAGGACATAGTCCCGCTCATTTTTAGATTTCAGATAGTCGGCCACATCCAGGACAAGGTCCATATCCCGTATGGGCTCTACAGTATTCAGTCAGCATCACCCCGCTTCACGTGCCTGCCGCCAGCCATTCTCATATGCTTCTGCAGGCATTACAGGCCCATCCGCACGTATTCTTTTCTCCGCATGGATAACAACATGTACTTTTGCAGTCTGTCCCAGTAGTTAAATATTTGTGCTGCGTGGCATAATAATACGTGCACGGATAGTCAGCGTCAATATTGCATGTCCGCCTCAACGCAATGTTTAAGTCCGTTTGTCCTTCTATCAGACCACTCATGTTAATCCCTCCTGCCTTCATCCGGCATATGCACCGGCAGCATCGGAGCCCAGGCCAGCACCCGGTCCCATGCTCCATGATGCTCTGCCCAAAATGGCCCGTCCCCATTATCTATAATACAGTCAATAGATTGGTATACATTCCCGTCGTACTCCATATCCTGCACTGTCACCTGCACGTCGATATTCTCGCCTGGCAGGCCGCTCTCAATAGGAGTCCATTTGTCCGATCCATGCCTCCCGGTTTCTTCCAAGGCTCCCCAAATTTTTAATGATTGTATTTGGAGCAATATGTAATCCGACTTTCTCCAACAGCTCTCTTGTTCTTTTACGT
>CAJTNT010000055.1 GCA_910577785.1 uncultured Lachnospiraceae bacterium
GCTGGTGTTTACGTTTGCCGCGTTTTGGGGTGTGTATGACACGGAGGTGTTTGTGAGTATTCTGCTTACAACGTATCTGTTTAAGGCAATTGTTGCTTTCTGCGATACGCCTTTCGTATATCTGGCAAGAAAACTTAAAGTGAAGGAGGAACATTAAATGTCTGAGTTACATGCGCTTGGAAAACAGACAAAATACCAAATGGATTATGCGCCGGAGGTACTTGAAAGTTTTGAAAATAAACATATGGACAATGACTATTTCGTGAAATTCAATTGTCCGGAGTTTACATCTCTCTGCCCGATTACAGGACAGCCGGATTTTGCAACGATCTACATATCTTATGTCCCGGATAGAAAAATGGTTGAGAGCAAATCCCTAAAACTGTACCTCTTTTCTTACAGGAATCATGGAGATTTTCATGAGGACTGCTGTAATAAGATTATGAAAGATTTGATAAATCTTATGGAACCGAAGTATATTGAAGTCTGGGGGAAATTCCTTCCAAGAGGAGGGATTTCGATTGATCCGTATTGTAATTACGGAAAGAAAGGGACAAAATGGGAGGAGATGGCTTATGACCGTCTCGCCCATCATGACATGTATCCCGAAAAAGTAGATAACCGATAACAGATTTGGATGCCCCATGGTCTTATGGGGCATCTGGCGGTTTGTTTTTGCGTTCTTTTTCAGGATTTCCTCCTTATGTAAAACGATTTAGGTGTAGTATATGTACTTTTTGGTGTGATATAATAAAGGTATTATTTGGCGATTGCCGCGAGGTATTTGATTTTGGGAAAGGACGGTGAAGAAGATGAATTATAGAATGGTTGTACAGTACGACGGAACGAGATATGCGGGCTGGCAAAGGCAGCCTATGGGGAAAGATACCATACAGGGGAAACTTGAGGCTGCGCTGGGACGAATGACAGGAGAACAGATAGAAATCAGCGGCGCGGGACGGACAGACGCAGGCGTTCACGCCAGAGGGCAGGTAGCGAATGTGCATCTGCCAGAGGGATACAGCGCCGAAGGCGTCAGAGATTATCTAAACTGCTATCTGCCGGAGGATATTTGCGTAACGGAGATGAGTGAGGTGTCTGAACGTTTTCACAGCAGGCTGAATGCAGGCGCAAAGACGTACCTGTATAGGATATCCACGAATACGACAAAAAATGTATTTGAGAGGAAATACATTTATGATTTTGATGAATTTCTGGACGTGGGAAGGATGAAAGAGGCAGCTGCTTATCTTATCGGGGAGCATGATTTTCAGGGCTTTTGCGCTAAGAAGATAAAGAAATCGACAATACGAAAATTGTATTCCGTTGAATTCCGGGAGCTGCCCGGAGAACTTCAGATTTCTTACCGGGGCAGCGGGTTTCTTTATCATATGGTGCGGATTCTCACAGGGACGCTAATTGAAGTGGGAAAGTATGAAAGGACGCCGGAATCCGTACAGGAGGTTCTGCGGGCAAGAGAACGGGCAAAAGCTGGCTATACGGCTCCGGCAAAAGGGCTGTGCCTGATGCGGGTGGAATATTAGTTTAGTATCCCAGAGATTCCCCCGCCAGGATGACATGGATTCATGTTCCAATCTCTCCCGATTTTTTGGAATACTCCATAGGTGAATTTTCAAGGCTTACAGATTTAGGAATACATACTCTGCGCTACTATGAACATGAGGGCTTAATTACGCCGGGGCGCAATTCCAGCAACCGCCGCTGTTATTCGGATAAAGACCCTGCAGCATCAAGCGGATCCAGAGGCATATGGCAGTATCCCAGATGATAAAGGGAATGATTTTGTCAAGATTAGTTGACACATTTTCTTCAAGGATAATGTATGGAATCTCATATGACAGCAATTAGAAATATGTTCGTGATCTAAGAAATGTGTCCAATACCTAAGAAATGTGGTTTATTTTCCCCTCTGGCAATATTATAATAACAAATGTAACGATTCGGTATGGTTCCAATTGACAGGAACAAAAGTTACATAGCATAATCCATAGTATAGCATTCAAAGAAGGAAGCCAAAAACCCAGAAGGAGGAATGAGCGTGAAAATGAGAACCTGGAAATCAAAGGCATTGGCAGTTATCCTATGCGCAGCCATGGCGTCCCCTGCCATTGGGGCGCCAGAGGGGCGGCTGGCCCTTGCGGCAGAGACGGGCAGCCAAATCCATGTATATGCCCCTACCGGGGATGACCCGGCAACGTCTGAAAATGAGTCTACGGATGTGATGTCTGCCAAGTATACCCTACAGGCGGATGGTATCCAGATCCCGGTGGTGCAGTATAACCAGAAAGGCCATAATTTTGACATTGCCCGCTTTTCTTCGGATACCCGTAAGCCAGAATTTACGATTACGGTGGCAGAAGAAATCAAAAGCGTCAAGGTATATCCGGAGCGTTATTATCCCCAGGAAGGGCTGAAAGTGGGGGCAGATAAGCGTACCCTGACCTTTACGATGTCAGAGGCAGCCAGCCTGAATTCCGTCATTGTCATGATCAATGGGGATGCCACCAACAAGTCCGGGCAGCCATACCTGGCCATTATTAATGATCCCTTAGAAACCGGGGCGCCGGATCCGGAGGCCGCAAACGTGCTGGATTTCAAAGAATTTGCAGCACAGTATTTGCAGGAGCATCCCAACCAGGAGGCGCAGCAGGCCATTCCCTCTGGGGAGGTTACGATTAAGCTGGCGGAAGGGACAGCGGCGGAAGCCTCTTATCAGTATACCCATAGTGCGGGGAACCTCGTAGACGCATCTTCCAACAATGTGCGCTACCCCAACCAGAGAAAAATGTCCGCGGATGATATGAGTTATGCCTTCCAGGCAGCTTTAGATAAGATTTACGAAACGGAAGGGCTTGATACCCTCTATTTCCCGAATGGGACCTATACCTATGCCGGCCTGGAAATCAGAAACCGCAGGGGCAAGGATGTGAACATTTATCTAGAGGAAGGCGCCCTTTTGAAGAACCGTATTCAGGCCTGTGCAGAGGCCATGGAGCCTGCCGTGGGTATCTGGGATTCGGAAAATATCACCATTTCCGGGCGCGGCATGTTTGACGGCAATGGCGTGGAAAATTACTACAAGCAGAACGGGAAACAGAGCGGTGATGACAACGACGCATATATGAGCTGCCACCAGGCAGGCGTGATGGTGGTGCGTTCGGAAAACATTACCTTTAACGATACCTATATGCGCAATGCCAAGCAGTGGAACTGGGAGGCGCACAGCGGCAAGCATATCCGCCTGAACAATATTAAGGGCCTGACCCCTTACCCCATGTCCTGGGGCGATGGGACAGATATGGCCAGCTCCCAGGATTTGACGATCAACGGCGCGTTCACCCTGGGAAATGACGACTGTTTTGCCTCTGGGCATTACAATCCTAGCCGTTGGTTTGCCCCCGAAAAGGAGGATTTATTTAAAAAAGTGCATGGCCTCAGTTCTTTTAAGCCGGAAGACAATGATGCCAACAGTGCGAACTTCCAGGCATTTTCCAATGCAGTCGCTGGCTTTGCAAGGTACAATGCAGACTGTGACGGTTGGGACATTGCCGATACCTGCCAGATCAGCGTCAAGAATACCCTTCAGTGGAGCTGCGAGGCTGGGAATGGCATCCGTTTAGGCCACGAGGCGCATGGCTACCAGATGAAGGATTATACATTTGAGAATTTTAACGCCCTAGGCTTTGCCGGGGGCGGCCACGGTATCACCGTGCAGAACCATACGGACATTTACCCGCGCTATGAGACGCTGAAATTTATTAACTGTTCCTTTGATACCTCCCGTTCCGGCAATAATTTTGTCATCAACGGCGGGGATGGCGGGACGCAGACAGCCGTAGGCGTAGCCAGCAAGCTCAACGGGGACACGGACGGCTATACCGGCCAGACGATTACCAAGACCCCCATCAAAGAGGTGGTGCTGGAGGGCTGCTGGTTCTCCAACCCAGGCGCAACGTGCCGGGTTACCAATACAGAAAGCCTGAAAATATCTGATCTGTACATCGGCGGCAAGAAAGTAACCTCTACCTCCGACCTGAATTGGGCTATCTCCAATGTGCAGAAGGTGGAGAAGGATTTTGCGGATAATTCCGCTCCTGTCTTTACCTCGCCTGAGACAGGCAGCTTCCTGGTGACTGACGGCCAGACGTTGGAATTTGACGTGGCAGCCACGGACGCCGATCCTGGCGATACCGTTACCCTGCAGGCGGAAAATGTGCCAGAGGGGGCAAATTTTAACCCGCAGAGCGGACATTTCTCCTGGACGCCGACAGAGGCGGATACAGGCAAAACCTATGTCATTGCCTTTCAGGCCTCTGACGCCCATACCACTACGGTAAAGACAGTGCAGATCCAGGTGCGTTCCTCCAAAATCCAGGTAGAGAGCCTCTATTCTGTGGAAGACGCCACCATCCATACTTGGAAGACCGAGAAGGACTGGAACCGCAACCGGGATTATATCCGCACCAAGATCTTTGGCGAAGCCCTTGCCAACCCAGCCGAATATGGCTATCTCGGAGAAATCAAGACCGCCAAGGATGATTCAGATGAAAAAATGGGCTTGTTAAAGTTTGACGTCTCAAGCCTCCAGGGCAGGCTGGACGCCGTAGAGTCCGCAGAGCTTGTGCTGACCTATATGGGGAGGAGAAATTCCGGCGAGAAAGGCATGGATACCATCCGCGCGGCAGTGATTCCCCCATCTTCTGCCTGGTCAGAGGGCAGTGTGACTTGGAATACCCGCCCATCCTTTGCGGCTGCGGAAGGCAGTTACCGTGATTCGTTGGAATTTGACCTGGAAGGTTCGCAAAATGTGATTATGGCGCAGGATGATAAATATGTCAGCAGCCAGGCCGTCGATGGAAGGAAGGTCTCCATTGATATCACAGATTTTATCAAGAATCTTGCAGAGGGGCAGGAAACCCTATCCCTTGCCGTAAATGAGACCAAGGGCTATGAACTGACCTTTGTCAGCCGGGACGGGGCAG
The DNA here is from genome assembly GCA_910577785.1 of uncultured Lachnospiraceae bacterium. Lineage (GTDB taxonomy): Bacteria > Bacillota > Clostridia > Lachnospirales > Lachnospiraceae > Petralouisia. The sequence continues at coordinate 5,004 of CAJTNT010000055.1, forward strand.
CCAATAACCAGAATGCAGATGCATCCATGGCTCCCACCCTTCAGGTTTCCCTGAAAACAGAAGAGCCGGGGCCGGCCGTTGTGGATAAGGCAGCCCTCCTGCAGCTCTATGAGGAAGTTAAGTCAGAAAACAAAGAAAATTATTCCGAGGAAAGCTTTGCCGCCTTCGAGGCAGCCCTTGAGAAAGCAAAAGCCGTGTTGGACAACGCATCGGCAACCCAGACGGAAGTCGATGGGGCAAAGGCCGCCCTGTCCGCCACGTACAGCGCCTTAGAGAAAAAACAGGATCCCATTCCGGTCGTTGAGGATCTGCAGAATGCAAAAGTAACCCTGGCAAAGACAGAGTTCACTTACAATGGCAAGCCACAGAAACCCTCCGTCCGGGTCGAGCTGGGTGGCAAAGAGCTGGCGCCTGGCACAGATTACAGCATATCCTATGCAGACAATGTGAACGCAGGGACGGCAAAAGTAATCATCCAGGCACAGTCTGCCAGCTATACGGGCAGCAATACCAAGGTATTTACCATCCGCAAGGCCGCAAAAAGCATCAAGGTAAAAAAATCTTCCCTTACGAAGGTATACGGCAACAGCGCGTTTTCCTTAGGAGCATCCACGGCAAAAGGCGAAAAGCTGGCCTATGCCCTGAGCAATCAGTCGGTGCTTAAAGTGAATGCCAGCAATGGCAAAGCATCCATTATCGGCTGCGGAAAAGTAACAGTAACTGTAAAATCAGCAGCCAGCAAGAACTACAATAAAGCAAAAGATAAAAAAGTCACGGTTACAATAAAGCCCAAGAAATGCTCCGTCAAGAGCGTAAAAAGCAGCAAGAGAAAGCAGATAACCGTTAAGTGGGCGCGGGACAGCAAGGCTTCTGGATACCAGATCTCTTATGCAGACAATAAAAAATTTAAGAAAGCGCAGTCTGTGTACGTGAAGTCCAAGAAAACTATTGCCAAGACAGTAACGAAAAAACTCTCGCCAGGAAAGAAATATTATGTGAAAGTCCGTGCCTATAAAACCGTAGGCAAAACGAAGCTGTACGGCAGTTACAGCAGCGTGAAGAGTGTGAGGGTCAAGAAATAAATAGGCTGGCAACGCTTCGGGGAACGAATCGCTAAGGGAGGCATGGAGACGATAGGATATGGGTGTGGTACGATGTGCGCTCAGAAGAGCCTTCGTGTGCAGCCTCCCTAAGAAACGGCAGGAAAATAATTCATTATTTTCCTGCCGTTTCTTCACAGGGTTCTATTTGACAATAACCGAAATCTTTGCTTTCTTGCCATTTGACTCTGCCGCATCCCGCATTTCGTCACTGTCATAGAAGCCCAGCTTGAGCATCCACAGCAGGGAGCTCTGGGAATTGTTCTCCCATACGCCCTTTTTGTCTGTCCAGTTCATAAATTGGAGGCCTACATTGCCTTCCTTGGACTTGATGGAAAGATTCCCATTGTCAAATGTGACATGGGTGGCCAGGAATTTGCGCTTGATGGCTTCGAATTTCTGGGTGTATTCCGTTTCCTTCTGTGTATTGCCGGTAATCCTGGCAATCTTTGCCATTAATTGGTGCATGTAGCCGTAGTAGTAATCGTTGATTACCTCAATGCTGGTGCCCTGGAAGGAAAGCCAGTCGCCGTAATTCTGGTTGCCAGAAGCGGGGGACTGGTCGGCGCCGTGCTCATGGCTGTGCAGGTAGTCCATATAGTGGACAAAGGCGTCCCAGTTGTCCGTAAGGATGGACGCGTCGCCGGTCTGCTGGTACAGTACCCAGGGGGCGATAATCAGCACATCGCTCCAGCCCACAGCCCAGTTCTGGAAATAGCCGTTGATCTGGTCGATAACAGAAGGGACATAGCCCTTAATCCAGGTATTTTCATTGTAGATCTCCTGCATTTCATTTAAAAATGCAGCCGAATCAAAGTTGTAGACAGCTGTCTGCGCAAATACCTGGGTATCGCCGCTCCAGGACAGACGTTCATCGCGCTGGTTGCAGTCTGTGGGTGTTGTGAGGTAGTTGCTCAGCTGCCCATACGGTGACGTTCCATTGGTATTCCGTGTTTTCCTCCAGGCTGGCTCCGCAGCGGATGCCTGTCGATTGGCTGCCCTCCACCTTGCCGCTGTCCCAGATGCTCCTGCCATTGGAAGACACCCCCTGGCTTTCCTTGAACACTTTCGTGAAGTAGAAATAGTCGTGGTAGCCGACCTGCTGCGCGACTTGGTCAATGGAGCGCCCCCTGTCCCGAAGGAGTTCTTTGGCAAGTTCCATCCGCCGGTAGGTAATATATTTGGAGAAAGCCATGCCAAGCTCTTTTTTAAGAAGGCAGCTTAGGTGGCTGCTGCTGATATGGTATCGGTCTGCAAATTCCTGCAGGGAGATATCCTGGGTATAGCGGCCTTGGATTTCCGTTACGATCTTGTGGATGGTATCTTGGCTGCCGGCGGCCAGTTCCTCGCCAGGCAGAAGCGTTTGCTCTGGCAGGAGGCGGGAGGCCAGGCGGGAGAGGATCTGGAAGAGCTCCTCTTCCTGGATGGGCTTTAAGATGTAGTCAAAAGCGCCTCCCCGCAATGCGGACTGGGCATATTCGAATTCAGCGTAGCCGCTGATTAGGATGGTCTGGATAGCCATCTGTTCCGTTTGGATTTTTTGCAGCAGGTCAATGCCGCTCATTTTCGGCATGCGGATATCCGTAAAGAATACCTTGGGACGCAGGCTGCAAAGCCCGTCCCAAGCAGCAAGCCCATTGTCAGCTTCTCCTATAACCTGGAAGGGCAGGCCGGATTTTTTGATCAGCTTTTTTAATCCGAGAAGTACCCATTTTTCATCATCTGCTAAATATACTGGGATCATAATTTGCCTCCGTTTCAGGTATGGAAATAGAAATGCAGGTTCCCGCGCCGGGGCTGCTTTCAATGGAAAAAGAAAAATTTTTTCCATAGAACAGGCTAAGCCGCCGATAAATATTTGCAATTCCAATCCCTTCGCTGTTTTCCTCCTTCTGCATTTCTTCCCGCAGGCGCTGCAGCCGTTCCGGGGATATGCCGCAGCCGTCGTCGGAAATGTGAAAGCACAGTATGCCGCCTTTTCCGGAAAAAGCATGAATGTTTACAAGCCCATCTTCCGCCTGCTGTTCCAGCCCGTGGAATACGGCGTTTTCTACCAGGGGCTGCAGCAGCATTTTCATCATCGGCCTGTCCAGGATGGATGGCTCTATGTCCAGGCCAATGGTTATTTTTCCCAGAAAGCGGTATTCTATGATTTTTGCGTATTCCCGGATGTATGCCGTCTCGTCTGCAACGGTTACAATGCTCTTCCCTTTGACGGCATAGCGGAAGAGGAAGGATAGCGCCATGGTGATTTCCGCGATGCTGTCAGCTTCATAGTACAGCGCGATATCCCGGATACATTCCAGGGTATTGTACAGGAAATGCGGATTGATCTGGTTCTGGTAGGCAATAATCTGCGCCTGTTTGCTGGCAAGCTCAGTTTCATACATTTTTTTCTGGGAGAGCTGTATTTTCTCATGCATCTCTTTTTGCGTGTCCAGAAGATGATCCAGGCTGCCGGCAACGGTTCCGATTTCATCCTTGCGGCGCAGCGCCAGGCGTTCCTCCGGACATTCGATGTTCCTGCGGATAAATCCTTCCATCTGGCGCAATGGGCAGATGATATGGAAATAGCAGAAACAGATCAGCAGAAGCAGCAGGGCCACAAAAATTGCGCCTAACAGCAGCATTACCGTGCCTGCGGCGGCATCCGGCTTTTTGAGGTCAGATGCAGGGATGCGGCTTATGGTGCGCCAGCCGCTGGCAGGGGAGGTTATGGACTGTACCTGGTATTCCTGGGAGCTTTGCAGCATCCTGTCCGAAAGCTGGGTGAGCTGGGAAGAAGAAAGGATACGCCTGTTTTTGTCCATTAGGTATAATTCGCTGTGGGCAGTGGGTTTGCTTTCTGAGAGGAAAACATCCAAGGAATCCGGAGCAAGCACAATGGCGCACATGCCCAGCAGGCGGCGGGAGGCAGGCATGCGCAGATCATAAATCGGATAGTAAAAGGGGTAGTACAGATGATGGGCGCCCTCGGAGAGGAAGCCGGAGCCTATGGCCTGCATTTCGGGAGGGGCAGGCGGCAAGTCTGGCATAGAGACTTCCTTGCCAAAGCTGGCAATCTGTTCCATGTCCGTACGGTACAGGTAAATACTGCGGATGCTTTCTTCCAATAGCAGCGTGTTGGCAAACACGGCGGAGAGATCCTCGGCGCTCTGGAGGCGGCTTAAACTGTCCTGCATCAGGTACTGTTCTGTGGTCGGAGAATAAGAAAGGACTGCGGCCAGGCTTCCCAGGCGGCTGAAATGCTCTTCCAGCCGGGATTTGGCCAGGAGCAGGTTATTCTGGCCAAGCTCCAGCGTACTTTCTGCCATCAGCCATTGGGCGTACTGCCTGGCGGCGCAGAAAGCGCCGATCAGCAGGAGGAAGAGGACAGAAACCAGGGATAGAAGCTGCAGCACCAGTTTTTCTTGGAATTTTTCAGGGAGGTTCCTCTGGAAATGATCCAGAAGTTTTTGGGGGGGAGGTCATGGCAAAGCACCTCCGTTCACAGGTTCAATGGTCTCTCCATAGAGGGCGCAGTTTTTTTGGTATTGCCGGTCTATGGCGTCCTCCAGTTTTTGGATGCCAAGGGATTCCAGATGCGAAAGGAAAGAAAGGTAAGCTTCCTCAAATTCCTGGTCTGTCCTGGCAGCAACTATTTTGGAAATCTGGCTTTGGGTGAACTGCGCAGTATTTTCCTGTATCTGATCCAGTTCACTGTCAGGGACAATGTAGTCCTGGGGAAGGGACAGCAGAGAAGAATTGAACAAGTAGGTATCTGGGTAGCTGCCAAGCGCACATTCCATCAAATCTTTGTGATAGGCGGCAGAATCTTCCCCAGGTGGAGGCAGGATGCTGCGTTCCCAGGCGATGTTGCCAAAGTTCCACCAGGCGCTGTAGCCGGTAGCGGCAAAATCTGCCCGTTTTTGGGCACAGGCCTCTGTAAGCCGAATTGTTCCATTTGCATTCCAGTGGTAATCCACGCCTTCAAAGCCATAATGATTCATCATCATCCCGTCATCGCTGCTCATGTAATCCAGCCAGAGGGCAACCTTTTGGGGGCATCTGCAGCTTTTGGGCACCAGGGTGTAGAGCCACCCGTTCTCCATATGGGTATCCTTGCCCAGAACCGGGCGGCGTCCAGAAGCAGAGAGGATGGGGCCGGACGAGATCCATTCGCGGGGATCTATGTCGGTATTGGCTGTATTGCCAATAAAGCAGAGAACGCGCCCGCTTGCCATATATGATTTTATCTTGGTATTGTTGGCCATCAGATCTTCGGTATCGGCATAGCCTTCGCGCAGGGCGGTATTTACAAAGGCGAGCGTCTCTTTCGCCGCAGGATGCAGCCAGTGGTAGGCGTAATGCCCTTTGCTGTCTATGTTTTCCACACCGAAGGAGTTGTTGAGGACGGGGAGGGAGTATTCCTGGTAAAGGCTGCCGTCCAAAAGCAGGGGGATGACTGCCTGTCTCTGGTCTGTTTTCTGCCGTTTGGATTTCTCAAAAGCGGCAAATACCTGCTCCTGGGTCTGGACATCCTTGATTCCCAGACCCAGTTTGGCCAAAAGCTGCCGGTTCCAGATAATGGCCAGAGTCGTGCTGTGTCTGTCCACGGCATCATAATAAGGGCTGCTCTTCCAGATTTCTTTGGCATCCAGGGAGTTGATGTGGGAGGGATAGGCGTACCAGGCGCCCGTCTGGCGTATCAAGGCCTGTTTCATGTCCTTCGGGAAACGCGACAGCAGATGGGAGCCTGGGCAGTATGTTTCCAGGAGTTCCTGCAGATCCCAGACTTTGCCGGAGGCGGCAAGCTGCTGAACGCTGTTGGAATCCTGCAGTACCAGGATATCTGGCAGGCTGTCTTCTAACATGCGCAGGGCAAGGATGCGGCTGGCATTCTGGGGTGGGATTTCACTGTCAATCACCAGTCCGGTGTGCCTGGAAATTTCCGCGCTGATGCTGCCCGCCTTCAGAGACCAGCCCGGCAGTTCCCAGAAATCCACATCAGAGAATAAGGTTACGGTTTCCAGGTTCTGGGCAGGGACTGCCTCCGTCTGGGGAGCTGCGCTGGCCCAAAAGAGGAAGAATAGAAAAACAGCGCATATGGAAAGTCGGAAAAGCTTCATCTGAACGTACATCCTGGCAGGATTGTTTGTCAATGGGAAGGCAAGAAAATAGTCGAATGCTGGTATTTAGGATCGTGTAACGTTACCTGGGGATCCGTTGCCGTACCGATATTTATTATAGAGGAAAAAGAAAAGGGATTCAAGGGAATCAGGCGGCTTTTTTCGTCATATAATGAAAGGAAAATAAAACTGGGACATTGAGCATGGAAAAGAAAAGGAAGGGTTTTGCAAAAAATAGAAAGAACATAAGGATTCGGGGATGCCTGGCTTTTTTTCTTTGCTGCAGCCTTGCAGTGGGAAGTGGGATAGATGTGTCAGCGGAAAGCGATGCCGCTAGAAAAGGTGAAGAAGTATCCGCAGAAAGCTATGCTGGAAGAGAAGGGGTGGATGTATCCCAGGATAGGGATGTAGCTCATTTAGAGGATGGCGTATTACAGGAGGGTGTCTTGGATGAGGCCGCGGAGGCTGCAGGGCAGCGGGAAACGGCGGCGTCCGGACAGGCGCAGCCGGATTTCACCCTATATGCCAGATCTGCCGTCCTGATGGACGCCGACAACGGGCGTGTCCTCTATGAGAAAAATGGCTATGAGCATATGCCCAATGCCAGTACGACCAAAATTATGACATGCATCCTGGCTTTAGAGCAGGGAAATTTGGAGGACGAAGTAGAAGTCAGCAGTTATGCCGCCTCTATGCCCCAGGTACATCTAGGGATGAATACGGAGGACAGATTCCGCCTGAAAGACCTGCTGTATTCCCTGATGCTGGAGTCGCACAACGATTCTGCGGTTGCAATCGCGGAACATATCGGCGGCACCGTAGAAGGCTTTGCCAGGAAGATGAATCAGAAAGCAAAAGAGTTGGGCTGCAAAGACACCTATTTCATTACGCCAAACGGCCTGGACGGGCAGGATGAGAACGGCATACACGGCACAACTGCAGAAGACTTGGCTAAAATCATGAGCTACTGCATCCAAAATGAAAATTTCCTGGAGATAACGCGTACGCCCAGCCATTCCTTCTCCAACTTGGCAGGCACCCGGACATTTAACTGTAATAACCACAATGCCTTTTTGCAGATGATGGACGGCGCTTTATCCGGCAAAACAGGCTTTACCGGAAATGCAGGTTATTGCTACATTGGCGCCCTCCGGCGGGAAGACCGTACCTTTGTGGTAGCCCTGCTGGCCTGCGGCTGGCCTAACAACAAGACCTATAAATGGTCGGATACACGGGCGTTGATGGAATACGGACTGGAAAATTACCGCAAGGAAGACGTCTATGAAGAGGAAGCCAAACCAGAGCCAATCCCCATCCAGAACGCCCAGCCAGAGAATGGCAGGCTGTACCAGCAGGTTTTGCTCCCCATAGAAATCCGCCCTGAAAAAATCCAGATCCTAAAACGCCCCGACGAGAAAGTGCGCAAAGTCTATGAAATCCCCAGCAGCCTAGAAGCGCCCATTGCGTCAGGCGAGCAGATTGGGCAAATTACATACTACCTAGAAGAACGGAAAATCGCACAAATCCCCATCCGTGCCACCCGAAGCGTGAAGGAGCTGAAGCCCTCCTGGTATAAAAATTTTCTTCTAAGGATGTTTTTTATGGAGAAAAAACTATATTTTGGCGAAAAAAGATAAGGGTGCAGCAATTTGTCCGCCCATCCCATATGTACAATTAATATTTTGTGGTTTTTCACAGGCGCGTTTCTGCTGCGGCCTTCCCGCATCCGCAGCAGTTCGTATGCCGCCTCCCCAGGAGTAATCATTAATATTTTTTTAATATTTCACAATTTCCCTATTGAAATCCCTCCCAAAAAGAGATACAATTACAATCGGAAGAAAAGTTGTAAATTTTAAAAAATACATGATGGAGGTTTAAGTAATGAGTAATTCTACCAACTCAGCAAGGCAGCGGATTTCCAGTCTTTTAGACCAGCAAAGCTTTATGGAAATCGGGGCTATGGTAACTGCAAGAAACACAGATTTTGACCTAAGCCAGTCTGATACCCCTTCTGATGGCGTCATCACTGGCTATGGCCTGATTGACGGGAATCTGGTATATGTGTACAGCCAGGATGCTTCCGTGCTTCGCGGGACAATCGGCGAGATGCACAGCAAGAAGATTGCGTCTATTTACCAGATGGCAATGAAGATGGGCGCGCCTGTCATCGGCCTGATTGACTGCGCAGGCATGCGTCTGCAGGAATCCGTGGATGCGCTGAACAGCTTTGGCGAGATTTATGCCGCGCAGGTAGCGGCCAGCGGCGTGGTTCCTCAGATTTCCGCCGTATTCGGCTCTTGCGGCGGCGGGCTTGCAGCCGTTCCGGCATTAAGCGATTTTGCTTACATTGAGAAAGAGCATGGCAGGGTATTCGTGAATTCCCCCAATGCCATCCAAGGGAACCATGTGGGGAAATGCGACACCGCAGGCGCAGAATACCAGGAAAGCCATACTGGCTGCATTGACGGCGTAGGGACGGCGGAAGAGATCCTTGCGGAAATCCGTGGGCTGGTATGCGTACTGCCCGGCAATAACGCAGAGTGCGGCAGGGAGGACGAATGCGTAGACGACCTCAACCGCAAATGCGAGAACCTTGCAGGATGCAAGGAAGATACGCGCCTGGCATTGGCCAATATCTCTGACGGCAGCCTTTTTGTCGAGACGAAGAAGGGCTTTGCCAAAAATATGGTGACCGGCTTTATCAAGCTCAATGGCAGGACAATCGGCGCAGTGGCTAACGCCACAGCCATTTATGATGAAAATGGTAAGAAGGCCGAGGGCTTTGAGGCTGCCCTGACCGCCCGCGGATGCAATAAGGCGGCAGAGTTTGTGAATTTCTGCGATGCGTTCGATATCCCGGTGCTGTCCCTGACCAATGTTGAGGGCTTCGGCGCTTCCGAATGTTCCGAGAAGAACCTGCCGAAGGCTATGGCGCGTATGACGGCTGCTTTTGCAGGGGCGACTGTGCCAAAAGTAAATATCATCATTGGCAATGCTTATGGGAGCGCTTATGTGATGATGAACAGCAAGTCTATTGGCGCAGACCTGGTATATGCCTGGGAAGGCAGCAAGGTAGGCATGATGGACGCGGCTCTGGCAGCGAAGATTATGTACGAAGGCCAGCCGGCTGATGTGATTGCAGAGAAGACGAAGGCATACCAGAAATTGCAGTCTTCTGTGGAGACAGCTGCAAGGCGTGGACAAGTTGATTTGATTATTGCACCGGAAGACACCAGGAAGTATGCAGCAGCAGCGTTTGAGATGCTTTATACGAAGGGGACGGGAGAACCGGTAAAAAAGCATGCAGCAAAATAGAAAGGTGACGTTTATGAAGAAGAAAATATTGCTGATGATAAGTATGTGCCTTATCGTACTTGGATTGACAGCATGCGGGGCGGATCCTACCACAGTAGATTATAACGGTTACAGCTATGACCAGTTAAAGAGTACATGTGAGAATACCGTTATGGCGCTGAAAGATATGTCTGACCAGGAAAAGCAGATTTACCTGATGCTGGTCGGCATGTCTGAGGTGGAGAGGAAGAACTATCTCGCAACTGCAGCCGCCGGCGCTACGGAGTCACAGATTGAAGAGATTATGCGTCAGGCAAACCTCATTGCCCATTGGGAAGAAGCCCGGAAAGGCGTTGGGGAGTTCAAGGAATTAGGCGAATTTGTCGTTACGAAATCCGGTAAGACACTGACTTGTGAACAGAAAATCATTTTTGAGAGCCGTCCGCTGATCCTGACTTATGTATATAATTACCATAACATGGAAGTCAACGATATTACAGTGGATCAGATCCAGACACTGGGCGAGAAGATGACGAATGCTGGGCTGAATACCCTGATGGGTATGGGAATTGTATTTGCAGTCCTGATTCTGATCAGCCTGATTATCTCATGCTTTAAGGTGTTCTCCTACCTTGAGAATAAATCAAAGGAGAAGCAGGCAGCAGAAGCTCCTGCCGCAAAAGAGGCGCCGGCAGCGCCTGTACCGGCTGTACCGACGGCGCCCGCGCAGGATGATTTGGAATTGGCAGCAGTAATTGCGGCCGCTATCGCAGCATCGACGGGGACTTCTACAGAAGATTTTGTAGTGCGTTCCATCAAGAGAAGATTTTAAACGAGTATATGATTAGGAGGAAATGAAGATGAAAAGCTATACAATTACCGTTAATGGAAACGTTTATGATGTAACTGTAGAAGAGAATGGGGCAGGCGCAGCCCCAGTGGCAGCGCCCAGGAGGGCAGCAGCCCCAGTGGCAGCTCCAGCAGCCCCGGCAGCAGCTCCGGCTCCGGCAGCAGGCGGCGCAGGGAACGTGAAGGTTGAGGCAGGCGCGGCCGGCAAGGTATTCAGCATTGACAGCAAGCCAGGCGATTCCTTAAAGCGCGGCGACACGATCCTGGTATTAGAAGTTATGAAGATGGAGACGCCTGTAGTTGCGCCGGAAGACGGCACCGTGGCAAGCATTGACGTGACAGTTGGCCAGGCAGTAGAAGCAGGCGCATTGTTAGCAACTTTAAACAACTAATCTTTTTTTGGAGGTAAAATATGAGTTACGTAGGAGAAACTTTATCCAACCTCCTGCACCAGACGGCATTCTTCAACCTGACCTGGGGAAACTATGTCATGATCCTGGTGGCTTTTATATTCCTTTTCCTTGCGATTAAGAAGGGATTTGAGCCTCTGCTCCTGGTTCCGATTGCGTTTGGTATGTTACTGGTGAATATTTATCCGGACATTATTGCTTCGCCGGAAGAGACCAGCAATGGCGTAGGTGGTTTACTTTATTATTTCTATTCATTGGATGAATGGTCTATCCTTCCTTCCCTGATCTTTATGGGCGTAGGAGCAATGACAGACTTTGGTCCTTTGATTGCGAACCCAATCAGTTTCCTGCTTGGGGCAGCGGCGCAGTTTGGTATTTTCGGCGCATATTTTATGGCGATCCTGCTGGGCTTTAATGACAAGGCGGCGGCAGCCGTTTCCATTATCGGCGGGGCTGACGGCCCAACGTCCATCTTCCTTGCCGGGAAATTAGGCCAGACGGGCCTCATGGGGCCGATTGCCGTGGCGGCTTATTCCTATATGGCGTTGGTGCCAATCATCCAGCCGCCGATTATGAAACTGTTTACAACGAAGCGGGAACGTGCCATTAAGATGCAGAACTTAAGGCCGGTATCTAAGTTGGAGAAGATTTTATTCCCAATCGTGGTTACTTCTGTGGTATGTATCATCCTTCCGACGACGGCTCCCTTGGTAGGTATGCTGATGCTCGGCAACCTGTTCCGTGAGTCCGGCGTAGTGCGCCAGCTGTCAGAGACGGCGTCCAATGCGATGATGTATATTGTGGTTATCCTGCTGGGCACTTCCGTAGGCGCGACCACCAGCGCGGAGGCATTCCTCAACCTTACGACCCTGAAAATTGTGGCGCTTGGCTTGATTGCCTTTATGTTCGGTACGGCAGCCGGGGTTCTGTTCGGGAAGCTGCTGTGCAAGCTTACTGGCGGCAAGATTAACCCGCTGATTGGCTCCGCGGGCGTATCCGCAGTGCCGATGGCAGCCCGCGTCTCCCAGAAAGTGGGCGCAGACGAAGACCCGACCAACTTCCTGCTTATGCATGCAATGGGCCCGAACGTTGCCGGGGTAATCGGTACGGCAGTAGCAGCCGGCGTATTTATGGCAATATTTGGAATTTAAACAAAAAAGATAGAGAGGATAGATCATGGCAAAAAAGAATAAAAAACCTGTGAAGATTACAGAAACCATATTGCGTGACGCGCATCAGTCCTTGATTGCCACCCGTATGACAACGGAGCAGATGCTGCCAATCATTGATAAGATGGACAAAGTAGGCTACCATGCGGTAGAGTGCTGGGGCGGGGCAACCTTTGATGCGTCTTTGCGTTTCTTAAAAGAGGATCCCTGGGATCGCCTGCGCAAGTTAAGGGCAGGCTTCAAGAACACCAAGCTGCAGATGCTGTTCCGCGGGCAGAATATTTTGGGCTACCGTCCGTATGCAGATGATGTGGTAGAGTATTTTGTACAGAAATCCATTGCAAACGGGATTGACGTAATCCGTATTTTTGACTGCCTGAATGATTTAAGGAACCTGCAGACAGCCGTTACCGCAACCAATAAGGAAAAAGGCCATGCACAGGTTGCACTTTCCTATACTTTAGGCGATGCGTATACCTTAGAATATTGGACAAAGATGGCCAAGAGGATTGAGGAGATGGGTGCAAATTCCATCTGTATCAAGGATATGGCCGGGCTTCTGACCCCATATAAGGCAGAAGAGCTTGTAAAATCCTTAAAGTCAGCCACTAAGCTGCCGATTGAGCTCCATACGCACTATACCTCCGGCGTTGCATCCATGACTTGTATGAAGGCCGTAGAAGCAGGCTGCGACATTATTGACACGGCTATGTCGCCATTTGCCCTTGGCACCAGCCAGCCGGCTACGGAGGTGATGGCGGAGGCATTCCGCGGCACAGAGTTAGACCCAGGGTTTGACCAGATGCTGCTGAAGGAAATCGCAGATTATTTCCGTCCGATGCGCGAGGAAGCTTTAAAGAGCGGCCTCCTCAACCCGAAGGTGCTGGGCGTGGATATCCAGACCCTGCTGTACCAGGTGCCGGGCGGTATGCTGAGCAACATGGTATCTCAGCTCAAGGAGCAGAATGCCGAAGACAAATACATGGAAGTGCTGGAGGAAATCCCACGGGTGCGCAAGGATCTTGGGGAGCCGCCATTGGTTACGCCGTCCTCTCAGATTGTGGGCACACAGGCTGTATTTAATGTCCTGATGGGCGAGCGTTATAAAGTTGCCACCAAGGAGACCAAGGATGTGCTGCTTGGAAAGTATGGGCAGACCGTGAAACCGTTTAACTCAGAAGTCGTGGACAAGGTGCTGGGGGCAGATAAGAAGAATGCGATTACCTGCCGCTATGCAGACCTGCTGGAGCCGGAACTGCACAAGATTGAGGCAGAGATGAAGCAGTACAAGCAGCAGGATGAGGATGTGCTGTCTTACGCATTGTTCCCACAGGTTGCCACCGAGTTCTTCAAATACCGCGAGGCGCAGCAGACAAAGGTCGACGCTACGATTGCGGATAAGGAGAATGGGGCTTATCCGGTATAAAGAATATCAGTAGTTATGAATGAATAAACGAAGGGGCAGAAGAGGCCTGCCTTAAATATAACATGGAGGACGGGATACTGTTTTGGGATGGACAGTATCCCTTTTCCTGTTCTAATACAGAAATATATTCTGTAGAGAAAACTTTTCTAACTGTGCGGTTGGCAAAACGGACGCTGCTTTGGGAAAGCCATGCCCCACGCAGACGGGGCAACGCTCCGGGGAACTAATCGCTAAGGGAGGCATGGCTTGCCCAAATCAGCTGGTGTTCTGCGCGAAAGTGAAAATTCATGTTATGAATGCTTTTTATCTTTCTTAAAATGCCAACCGCACAGTTTGAAACTTTTCAGGAGAATGTATGCGCAAAAACAGAGGCATTATGCTGCTGAAATTACATATACTTCTGTTGCGGACGGTAGGGAAAGTAAGATAAGGAATGGTTTAAGGATAGCTTATAAAAGTTATTTCAAAAACCCTTCCTTAGGTAAAAAAAATTGGCGAAAGGAAGCAAAAAAGTGGTATTAAGTGAAGATAAAAAAACAGAAAATAGCAGCGATTATATTATCATAGGGGCAGCAATTGTGGACGTGCTGGCGCAGCTGGTGGATAGCCGCGTATTTGCGCAAGGATCTGTGCCTGCGCAGAGGATTGCCATGCATACGGGCGGGGACGCCATGAATGAGGCATGCGTATTGGCCGGGCTGGGCGCGTCTGTCCGTTTGGTGGGCAAGGTGGGGCAGGACGCGGCAGGGGATTACGTGCTGCGCCAATGCCAGGAATATCGGATTGGCACGGAATTTCTGAATAGGGACCCTTCGATTGATACAGGGGTCAACATTGTCCTCGTAGATGGAGAGGGTGAGCGGCATTTTATCACCTCGCCCAACGGCAGCCTGCGCAGGCTGTGCCTGGAAGATGTGCCAAAGGAAGCCTTGGAAGGCGGCAAATACCTCTGTTTTGCCAGTATTTTTGTGGCTCCGGCCTTTGATCATCTTGCCCTCCAAAGCCTTTTTAAAAGAGCCAAGGAACAAGGCCTGATCCTATGTGCAGATATGACGAAATGCAAAAACGGCGAGACCATAGAGGATATGCGGGAATGCCTGTCGCTATTGGACTATATCTTCCCTAATTATGAGGAAGCCTGCCTGCTGACAGGGCGAAGCGGCAGGGATGAGGCCGCAGATGCATTCCTGGCATGCGGCGTGGGGCATGTGGTGCTGAAAGATGGGGCAAGGGGATGCCTGATCAAAACAACAGAGGAACGTTATGAGATCCCAGCCTATCCTTCGGCAGAGTGCATAGATACCACAGGCGCAGGAGATACTTTTACAGCATGCTTCCTCTATGCGCTGGGGCAAGGGATGGCGCTGCCAGAATGCGGAAGGTTTGCCAATGCTGGCGCATCAATCTGTATTGAGCAGTTGGGCGCGGTTGGAGGAATCCAGGATAAGGATGCAGTCATGGAGCGTTATTTCCGCGAGCAATGCACCTAAAAGGAACCTAGGCAAATAGCCATGTTTACATAGAGCAAAGGTTCGGTTGCTTGCAGCGGGGTCTTTGATTGGCAACTATATTGGAAAACCAAACATTTGTGCCTTTTTTGTTGGAAAGTATATACTTTTTTTGGCTTTTTTGCTATAATAAAATAATTATTATAAAATCACGGATCAGAAATGGCTAAATAGTTCAAAGGTTATCTGTGCTTTAAGGAGAATTAATGTGTATACACAGTTTTTTTGCAATGATAGATTTAAAGTTTTACAATGTATGGCAATGAATCAGGCAAAATGGAAAGATGTGCCAATGTCCAAGAGGGATATTATGGGCAGTGTACAGTTTGGCACAAATAAAGTGGGCCGCATAATGAATGAATTGAAATCAGAAGGCTATATAATGCAGCAGGATATTGCAAGAGGACAATTTCTTTTGACATCAAAAGGAAAGAAACTTATAAGGCAGTTCACACAAAATGAAAAGGAAATTTCTATTTTTTCGTTTTTTTCGGGGAGTGGCTTTCTGGATCTTGGATTTGAAAAAGCGGGTTACATGATAGAATTTGTGAATGAATATTCTCCTTCCTTTTTGAAGGCTTATCAGTATGCTAGGGAAAAAATGGATATGAGAGAACCAAAATATGGTTATTTTAATGAAGATATAAATGTCTTTTTGAGTGAGCGGAAGGATGAATTAAAAGAATATATCAGGAAGGAAAAAATGGGAAATAAAATGGTTGGCTTTATAGGGGGGCCGCCATGCCCAGACTTTTCTGTAGGAGGTAAGAATAGAGGAAAAGATGGTGAAAATGGAAAATTATCATCGGCTTATATTGATCTAATCATTGAAATGAAACCAGATTTTTTTTTCTTTGAAAATGTTAAAGGATTATGGCGAACAGCGAGGCATAGAGAATTTTTTGAAGAATTGAAGGAAAAATTACACATTGCTGGGTATCTGACAACAGAAAGATTAACAAACGCCCTTGAGTTTGGAGTTCCTCAAGATAGGGAAAGGATATTGCTTTTTGGTATTAGGTCTCAAGTGTTGGGAGATAAGAGGAAGTGTCAGGTTTTTGATGCAGAGTTTCCATGGGTATCTTATTCGCAATACTCATTGGAACAGATTAAAGCGATTCATTGGCCTGATATGGATGATTTTCATGAAAATGGCAAGATTTCTTTGCCAAAAGATATTATAGAGGAGTTGACAGTAGAATATTGGTTTGATAAAAATAAAGTAAATGAGCACCCTAATGCAAATAGTTTTTTTATACCTAGGGATGGTTTATCTAAAATGAAGGCAATTAAAGAGGGAGATGCCAGTAGGAAATCATATAAAAGGTTGCATAGATGGCGTTACTCACCCACAGCTGCATACGGCAATAATGAAGTACACTTACATCCATATAAGATAAGGAGGATTTCTGTTTCAGAGGCATTGGCCATTCAATCTTTACCAAGAGAATTTGAATTGCCCAAAGATATGAGTTTATCAGATATGTTTAAAACAGTTGGAAATGGCGTCCCATATTTATTAGCGTTTGGAGTAGCAAAATCTATCCAAGACTATTTATATATAAATGGAATTTTAGATGTTTGAAAAAGAGTTGTAAAATAAAGCATGAGGTGATGAAATGGAATATCCATTGGAAGTTATTAAAGATGATTTGTCTAAAATGAAGCCATATGAGTTTTATCAAAAATATATTATGCGTTCCTATAATTGGTATTTTGAACATGTATTGTTTATAATGTACCCATAGATGTGGACATAAATTTTGACCCCTATCCTATCTTGTGGACACTGGAAAATGCCCCAATCCCAATTCGTGGACACCAAACAGTACCCCTGTTAAAGCAAATCCCGTATTGTGGACACACTCCCTGCCCCTCTGGCTAACTGTGGCTCATGTTTCCAGCTTCGCTGTCCACATCCGGCTGCCGGGAATCGAATTTTTCCTTCCATAGGTGTATAATGGTCTGTGGCAAAGGAGGTTTTTATGAGGGCGCAGGCGTTCACCGATGAGGAAGTGAAAATTTTAGAGGAAAATAAATACACATCATTTGTAAGTAACAGCTCCATCCGGTTCACCCT
>CAJTNT010000056.1 GCA_910577785.1 uncultured Lachnospiraceae bacterium
GAAGATACGGTACAGGCCGCATTGAAGCAGATCCAGGAGAAACAGTACGCCGCGTCGCTGATTGCCAAGGGAATCCCCAAAGAGCGCATCCGCGCCTATGGCTTTGCCTTCCAGGGGAAGAACGTGCGGATTGGAGCATAAGATAATTCTTTCGGTTACTTTTCATTGGATGGGGAAAGGTGGCCATACGAAACGCTGCGGAAATGGGAAGGCCCCGGCAAAAACGCGCTCCCGCTCCGTTCGGAACGTAACAGTACGGAGGGACAGTCGTTCCTTTAGCGTTTCCTTAATCCTGCCAGTACTTTGGCATAAAGGTATTCTTTAGGATTTCTTTATGCAGCCCTCCCACTTCCTCCGCTACCTATTAAAAATTGTTACGTTCCCTTGCGTGGAGCATTAAGTTCTTTCAGCTTCCGGAAGCAAATTTTCTAAATAACTACGTCTCCTTACACAGTCAGTTAGCCTTACTTTATCTTCACCTTCTTGCTCATGCCTTTTGATTTCAGCAATTTCTGGTAAGCTGCTTTTTTGGCTTTTGGCACTTTGATTGTAGCCTTGGCATGGATGCTTTGGAAGGCTTTGGCGCCAATCGATTTTGCTGTTAGTTTTGTGGACTTAATTGCAATGTCCTTTAGCTTCTTGCAGCCGAAAAAGGCTTGCTTGCCGATTTTGGATGCCTTGGCGGGGAGCGTGAGTTTCCCCAAGGCGGTACAGTTGGCAAAGGCTTTTGTACCAATGGATTCTACGTTTTTTCCGATGGTGATGGACTTCAGCTTTTTGCATCCGCTGAAGGCGTTTGATGCTATGGCTGTCACGTTGTATTTTACGCCAGAGATTATAACTGTGGCGGGGATAGAAACTTTCACGGCCATTTTGTCTTCGGGCTTGACGTATTCTACAGCCTTCCCTTGTTTGCTTACCTTGTATTTTGCCGTTCCGCTTATGCGCTGGACTGCTTTGGCTACGTTTATGGAGATTTGGTACTCGCATTGCCTGTAGTCTTCTGTTTCGGAGGCTGTGACTGTAATGGATGCATTGCCTGCGCCTGTGATCGTAACTTCCCCACTGTCGGATACTTCTGCAACTTTAGGGTTGGATGATGCATAGGAGAGGGTTCCGTTGCCTTTTTCCAGGGCAGCATCCAATTTGAATGGGGCGTTGCCATAGGTTTTGGAATAGGAAGGCGTGCCTGTGATGGACTGGTTCTTGCTTTTGATTTTAAGCATAAGCCGATAATCTGCGCTACTATTATTTTCTGTCTCATCAAAATGTATATTGATGTAAGTTGTCCCTGTCTTTTTGAGCCGGATTATGCTGACATCTGAAATTTCTGCAATCTCTGCAATCTCTGCGTCTTCTATTGTCAAGACTGGATCCGAATCATTATAATAATATTTCGCCGTCAACACATAGGTTCCAGCCTCCAAATCTGCTTCTACCCCATTTTCATTTCCCGTAATCCATAGCTCCGGCTGAATTTTGCACTGCCCTGTAAAAAAGCTTTCATCTGCAGCAGTAATTGGCAGGCCGTCATTTAGATGGCCTATATCTTCTTTCCATACAGGCAATAGAGAATATTTCCGCTGATTTAATTTGGGGACAAAAGAAGGGCTTGCCAATTCTTCATAAGTAGCTGTCCCTGCCCCCTGATTATCCTGCCTATATCCAGAAAGGGCGTGGCAGCCTGCTATTTCCCCTCCTTCATTCTTACCGCAGATTCCGTATTTCCTAGGCAGCCCCTCTTTCTCGGTATAAGAAAATACCCCTGCGGAATAACAATTTGCAATATGGCCGCTATCCAGATTTTCATAAGCAATCCCAGAAAGATAGCAGATACGATCCCCATTCCTCCAATGCCTCTCCGCCACAATCCCTTTGTTATAGCAGTCGAAAACCCATGCCCTATTCTTGGCCACAATCCCAGCGGAAGCTTCGGTTCCGCTGACCAATCCATAATTGCTGCACTGGCTTATGGTTGCCAGATCCGAGTGCGCGGAACCGACGATGCCAGCCGCCATGCTTCCCCACACTTCCCCATAGTTCTTGCATCCATAGACGAGATTACGGTTCTTATTACAGATTCCCCCAACCACATCCAAATCCCATACCCCAACCGTGGAATAATTATTGCAAAAAGAAATGACGCCGTCATTTACGTCTGCAATGCATCCTCCGGAATGGAGCATTCCCTGGGAAACATTCACGCATTTTACAATCCCCTTTTCTCCAATACGCCCAAATAACCCCCCTCCGCCGTCACGATAGCCTGTCCGTATATTGTAGATGGTATGCCCATTTCCGTAAAATTCTCCTTGGAACACATTTGTATAGCCGTTATCTCCCCAATATGCGGCAATCGGCTTCCACATATACTGATAGGTCCCATCATTTAAAAAAATATCCTGGCAAAGATTAATCCGTTTTCCCTCAAAGGTATTTCCTTTATTCGCCAGCTCTGCAAGCCCGCAAAGCTGCTGTGCGGTGGAGATATCAAATTCCATCTTGCTGTCGTCATACCAGCTGATATCCGCCGTCCCATCCCAGGAAAGACCAGAACGCAGCGTGCTGATTTCCGGTTTGTAGATTCCATTCAAGGAAAAGTCTGTTATCTCATGGAGCGCCATTGTCCCATCTTCCACTGAAAAGCATATAATTTTACCATCCGCGTAAATCGGCTCGCAGTCGGTAATCGGAACGGGACTTTCTTTCCGTTCGCTGATGATATTCCCTCTGCCGTCCACAAGGATATATTGGCTTGTTCGGCTGCCCCACAGGATGGCAAATTGGTCTTCTGTAATTTTTACAATCCGGGGATTGTGGGCATATTTTTCTGTAAGCGTAAAAGCGTCTGTCAGCCATTGCCGTTCCACTTTACCGGAATTTTTGTCGACACTGGACAGGAAAATATTATTAAAGCTCCGATAAGTGCAAGAGCCGACAACAAGGTAATGCGTATCCGATACGGCAAGTCCGGATAGTTCGGCGTCTTTTGTATTGTTATACTCATCTTCCCCTTCCGCCACTATTTCTTTTGTTTCCCCAAACTGCAGGAACACCTTGCTCTTCCCATCTTCCTCCGATACGTCTGCATAAAGGAGCTTTTGCGCATCATATTTCACAAGCTGCCTGAAAGAATCCTGTTGGTGCATTGCAGGGAATTTTGCCATCCCTGTGCGGTCTGAGACTGTCATATCGGTTGTATTGATATGGATTGCGATATTCGACTGCTTCCCGTCAGGCCTCAATCTGCTGGTATATACGGTCAGTGTGTCTCCCTGCTCATCTATGGAAACAGTCCCCCAGTAGAAGGGGGTCGCTGTGTATGTCTCTTCACTATTTAGGGACAGGCTGGCGATACGCTCAAATTCTTTGCTGTATTGGATAATCCGGTATACTTCCCCTCCGGCCTCCGCCTGCGCATCATGTTCCTTCCCGCAGATTACATAATTGTAACTGTTCCCGAAAAAGAGGCCGCCCCATAGGGGCAGTTCTAAATCAAGTTCCTGGGATGACTCTAACTGGTAATGATCCGAAAAATTCTGAATGTAAATTTTTCCCTGATGATAGATGGCAGCCTGGTAGCCGTTGTTTGGGCGTTTTTCTAAAAAAGAGGTTCTGCATATGCCGATATTTTCTGGGATGCAGTTTCTTAATATGTTGGAATAATCGGTTTGTTCGAAAGTGTTTTGGATGACGGCTGTTTGGGGAGGTGGGGTGGGTGTTGTGTTTTCTGCTTTTACTTCTGGCATATCGCGGCTTCCCAGAATGCATATCAACGCGATGCAGGATGCCAGAAGATATGGTAGGAAATGTTTGGGGCGGGGCTTTGGTCTGCGTACTTTTATTGGACTTATAGCATTTATTACATTTATGGGTTTTATTGCTTTTATCATTTTATCCATAAGTTCTGCTTTCCTTTCTTTTTGCAGTAATTTTAAGCGGACATTGATTGGAATTTGCGTGCTGTTTGTTGTTAATCATGAGGGTGAGGAAATGGACATACAGGGCGCTGTGGAAGTGACTGGTAAAAGTGTCTAACAGGGATGCTGAGATGAAACGGGTGGATGGGGGAACGGCCATACGAATCGCTGCGGAAGTGGGAAGGCTGCAACAGAAACGCGCTCCCGCTCCGATCGGAACGTAACAGTACTAAGCTCGAAAACACCTCGCTAAGTACTGACGTTCCTTTAGGGTTTCTTTATGCAGCCTTCCCACTTCCTCCGCTACAGATTGAAAATCGCTACGTTCCCTTGCATGGATCGTTAAGTTCTCTCAGCTTCAGGAAGCACATTTTCTAATAACTACGTTTCCTTACATGGGCTGTTAGGCTTATTTTACCTTCACTTTCTTACCAATACCTTTTGATTTTAAGAGTTTCTGGTAGGCTGCCCGTTTTGCTTTTGGCACTTTGATTGTAGCTTTTGCATGGATGCCCTGGAAAGCTTTGGCGCCAATGGATTTTGATGTTAGTTTTGTGGACTTGATGGTAATGTCCTTTAGTTTCTTGCAGCCAGAAAAGGCTTGCTTGCCAATCTTTTTAACCCCCTTGCCCATTGTTACAGTGGCCAGGCTTGTGCATCCAGAAAAAGCGTTGGAATCAATGGAATTTATATTATTTCCAATTTTGATTTTCTTCAGCTTTTTATTCCCTGAAAATGCTTTTGCAGCAATTGATGTTACTTTATAGGTAATGCCCTTAATTTTGACTGTTTCTGGAATTTTAAGTGTTGTCTCTTTGCTTGCTGTTTTCAGAAATGCTATTTCCTGTCCTTTTTTAGTAACCTTATAACTATGCTTTCCAAATTTTAACAGCTGCCCCTTCTTCGGTATCTGAATCGTTGGCGTAGGTTTTGGGTTATTCGGATCCTTATTATTACCTGGGTTGGAAGGAGCTGGCTTCTCTGTTCCAAAACTCAGGATTTGAAACAGGCAGATCTGCTGGCCGCTATAATTCCCCTGACCCTTTAATATCGCAATTCCCGTACCTGCAGCCATATTGTTTTGATATTCCACGGTATAATCCCTGCCAGTTTCTAATAAAATCTGGTTAAATAAAGCTTTTATCTGCGGCTTTACAGGATCTCCTCTATAAGTACAGTCCGGGATATCTGCCACCGTGGCATTTTTCATTTGTGCTTTTTCAATCTCATATGTTAAGGAAATGCTTCCTTTGTATGTTCCAATTCCCTGTAATTCAAAGGAATACGTCCCCGCATCTGTTGCCTCATAAGTTCCAGACAGCTTATAGTCTTTCCCTTCCTTTAGTACGGATTCATCAGATGTTACAATTGGCGCAGCCCTTTGTATACTACCATTGTATTCTAGCGGCGGTAGGTAAATATGCTGTGCTGCAATATCTGTTTTATCCAAAATGGAAAATTGCAACGAAATCGTTCCTGTATAATTTCCAATACCGTTAAGCTCGACAGAAGCTATCCCGACTTCTGTGTTATTCTGGTAAGTGACAATATAATCCCTATCTTTTACCAAAGTTCTGCCCTGATAAATGATAACAGGCTCTGGCGTATGCGGTGTTCCATCATAAATACATGTAGGCAATGGCTCTGGAGATGCTTCTGCCAAATCTGCACCTAAAACCTTGTAACTGTGGGTAACTTTTCCTGTAAAATCCCCTTTCCCTGTAAGCATCACCTGATAAGTCCCCGCATCTGTTGGGTGTAAATCACCAGATAATTCATAATCCATTCCCTCCACTAGTGTTTTCTGTGCAAGGGTAATTACTGGTTTTACAGACTGTATGCCACCTGTATAGGTAAGGGCGGGAAATACGGGCAAAGCGTCTGCGATTTCCAATTGCTTTTCAATCTCAAAATTTGCCTGTACGGTGCCAGTATAATTGCCCCTTCCTGTGATGATGATTGTGGCTGTGCCGATTTGCGTATTGTTTTTATATTCTACCCTGTAGTCATTTCCCCTGGTTAAGGCAGAATTCCCTTTCTTTAGTGCTACAGATGGTTCTATCAACGTTCCGCTGTATCTATGAGAAGGAATTTCCTCTACCATATCCTGGGTCAGTTTGCAGGGAAGGATCTGGAACAGGCAGATTTTCTGTCCATTATAATTTTTTGTGCCATTTAAAATGGCAACTGCCGTCCCTGCATTTGTATTATTGCGATATTCCACGGTATAATCTGTTCCTTCCTCCAGGGAAAGATCTCCGTAAGCAAGGGACAGATTTGGTTCATATGCTTCGCCAGAATAAATCACATCCGCAATTTCTTTTATATCCACTTTTGAAAAATCTTCCTTTTTTATCTCATAAGAAAATGTCAGAACTCCTGCATAATCTCCTATTCCGCTTGCTGTCACGGTATAAGTCCCTGCTTCTATTGCGCTGTAGCTGCCAGACAATTCATAATCCACGCCTTCTGTAAGCGTCTGTGTGCCATTCGTAAGCACAGGATTGGCAAATTGTTCCTTGCCATTGTATGTCTTATCCTCTACCGTAAGTTGTACGGCGCTTAAATCTGCCTGCCCCATAGGAAGCACAAATTCTGAAGGCGTAGGATAGTCTTCCGTCGGTGTATAAGAAACACTGATATTCCCATTCGCGTCAGACTGCATCTGGCTGACATACAAAAGATTACTGCTGGAAAGCGGCTCCTTGCTTCCTTTGTATTTCATACAGTAAAAGTTGTAGGTATGGTTGGGCTGTAATCCCTTAAAGCTGGCTGTTTTTGATGTCGCCCGTGAAGAAAAGGCAGAAGATTCAGAATTAATATTTTCTGCATCAAAGAACATACTGCCTTTCATAGAATCTGGCTCTAATCTGTAACTGAAAAGGGATTCTGGGAAATACGGGATTGGGATAACAGTTGGAATATTAACATCGTTCATAGTTCCATTACCAAGTTGCCCATAGCTGTTAGTCCCCCATGTATACACTAGCCCATCTATGCTGACAGCTGTACAAAAGTAGCTACTGGCATTTACGTCAGCAATATTACTTAGCACTTTTATCGGCCTAGGATGTGCATCCTTGTCTAGTCGGCCAATTCCCAACTGTCTATAAAGATTACTTCCCCACATATATAAATTCCCATCCTTTGTCAAAGCAGCCGTATAATGATATCCCATACTTACTTTTGCTATATTACGAACGACTGCCTTGGGAGTATAAGTAGGGTTGGTAGTCCCATCACCAAGTTCACCATCACTGTTAGTTCCCCAAGTATATAGCGTACCATCTACCACGATTGCTGCATTATGAGCACTGCCAAGGCTCACCTGCACAACATTATTTAGAATTTTTGTAGGAGCCACTATGAAATGCTCACCATTTGAAGAAGTTCCATTCCCAATCATCCCATAATTCGATCCCCATGTATATAGGCTTCTATCCGTTGTAATTGCTGCTCCGCAGTACTCTGATAAATCTACAGAAACCACATTACTCATAATCTTTTGAGGCGAAGAAAAATTATTAGAACTTGAATCCTTGCCCAATCGCCCATACTGATTATCTCCCCAAGCATATAAATCCCCACTCACAGTAACGGCTGCTATACTCCCTCTATAAATTCTAACTTGTACCACATGCTCCATTACTTTTTGTGGTGTAAGAACTTTATCGCCAGTAGTTCCATTCCCTAACTGTCCATATCTATTATCTCCCCAAATATATAAATCTCCATCTTTTGTAATCGCTGCTCCATTATAATAAGATAAAGCAAGTGCCGCTACAGTACCTTCACGCAACATAGCAGTATCACCAGCTGCACTTGTAATTTTTACCGGTCTTGTTATACATTTTGTGGTTGTTCCATCTGCAAATACACCACATGCATTATTCCCCCATGCATAGATACTTCCATCTTTCATAACAGCCATTACTTGAGAATTTGCCCACGGCCCTCCTACCACAAGATAATCCACCGTCCCTGCATTCGCGCTAACTACTCCGTGTCCATTAACAGACCCAACAGCCCCCATAATCATTCCATTGTTCCCATTTCCCGCAGACCCTTCACCAGAACTCCATCCTGTCCCGTCAATATTCAATACAACATTCTTAGCCGTATCAACCTCCAGATTCCGAGAAGTGACGCTATTTCCTTTTGCAACTGTAATGCTACACTGCCCGGAAGGCAACCAGAGCATTACCATGCCATTCTCATCTGTAACATAATTTCCATTCACTGCTGTCCCAGATACAGGAAGCCCCTCACTGTCTTTCACTGTAACTGTAACTCTATACTGGATATGCGGACAAGTTGTAAATCCAAACTCTCCATGGGTTAATGAGTAATAATAATCTGTCAGCTTTACACTATTATTTGCAAAACTTTGCTCATAAGAATATTTATCTGAATGGAAAAATTGCACTTTTCCAGACAGAGCATAATTTACCCGAATATCTCCACCAATACAAAAATCACAATCATGTTTCATATCCGCTGTAGAGTTTCCACTAGAATTTGTACGGAAACTTCCTGCAAGCGTTGCCCCTACCGTTGCTTCCAAAGATAACTGTGCCAATGTACAATCCACTTCTGGGATCAATGTTAAACCTATGTATAGAGAATAATCTCCCTTCATTTCTAATTCAATCTTAGGCGTTGTAGTAATATTTGTCATTCCCTCTGAATTAGAACAGCGAAATCCTACTGTCCCGCTTAATTCTCCAGATGCTTCCAAATGAGCGCTTGCATCCAGATGAATTTGGGGCTGAACAGAAAGATTGACAATACCCGCCAGAGAATAAGATATTTTCGCAATAGCCAAGGTTCCAGATGCATGTCCACTGATATCTATTGTAATATCCCCGCCATAATCAAATTTCAACTCCACATAGGATTGCTTATCAAACAGAAGATACGAAAGTGATGCAGCAATATGTAAAGTCAAAGTGCCATTTACCGTAACAGATGCATGGTCTGAAGCCAATCCCACATTTACAAACCTATGAGAAAACGCATAATCTTTCGTTACCGTATCCCCTATGCCATAAGGCGTAATTTCATTTTCATGATACTCTACAACCCCCTCATAAATGACGCCTTCTGAACAGCCACTGGCATCCACTTCCCCAGCTTCTAATCCATCACTCCCATCAATTTTTACAGCATCAAATGCCTCATCAATCTCTACTTCTTTTCCAGTGATCGTTACCGTGTCATCATTAATTTCCAGGCTTGCCACCTTTACAATTAAAACTTGCTGATTTCCATACGCATAGGCAAAAATATCATTTTCTTTTAATGCAAGAATCTGCTCTGTAGGATATTTGATTACATATACCCCGTTCTCATCATCTGCAGAAACGACCACATTCTTCCCTTCCACAGATGCTATTGTGATTACATTTTCTGCATAGACTGCATAATTGTTTGTCTTATCTTCGTCCAGGTTCAAAACACGGTCTGAATCATAATCATCTACTGTTTTCTGTAGAAATTCTGTCATTTCCTGTGTATAGTAGGGTGACTCATACACATTGCAGATTGGCCGGAAATTAATCTGGTCAATCAAAAAACCACGGAGATAGAAATATTCTGGCATTTTATCTATATCAATATCTACAGCTGCTTCCGTCCATCCTGGCTCCACTAACATCTTCCCACTGGCCAGCATGGCAGTGCCTACTTCATCATAAATCCCCACTACTAGCATTGCCTCTTCCGTAGTTTCAAAAGATACTTTTGCCTGTGTCCCTTCCATACGGATGGAAAAAATATTACATCCATTATTCTCTTCTTGCTGGTCGGCTTTATTATTTACCACATCCGCCAGCATGTTCCCAAACCCATTATTCCCTTCTGCCACATAATCCTCTTGCAGCTGGATGCTTTCTTTTTCCTCTGTTACTTCTGCTGCCATCGGCTCTATGATATTGATACTACTAAGAACCAATATTATGGATAGCATTCCTGCTAAAATCTGTTTTATCATTAATATCTCCTCCTTCCATTTGCCAATATTTTTCTTTGACACCTTCCCGCTGCTCTTTCTGGCAGCCTTATCCGTCAGGCTTTCTTTATACAACCTCACCCACTTCCTCCGCTACAATTAAATATCCCTATATTCCCTTGCATGAATCGTTGGTTTCTTCACCTTTGGTAAGCAGATTTTCTAATAACTATATCTCCTTGCATGGATAGCTAGGCTTATTTTCACTTTCTTGCTAATGCCTTTTGATTTCAGTAGTTTCTGGTAGGCTGCTTCTTATGGCTGAGACAGCAAAAGGATCTCTTTATATATCAACCTTTTCGTTAATTCTTATTTTTGTTTCTTTCCAAGTCCCCTATTACTTCTTAAATTTTGCCGCCCTGCCTTATCTTGTTCAGGGTTCTTTTTTATTTCCCTGTTCTCTTGTATAAATCCAATTGCCCTATACTCAATACTTATAACACTGCTGGGGAGTTCTACGCTCTCCAGACTGCTGCATCCGGAAAACGCATCCTCCCCGATACGGATTACCCGTTCCTGAAATGCCGAAGACTTAATCAATCACTAAATCCATATGGAATGTTTCCCATCTTTTTTATACATATCCAGACGATACTTATTCTCACTTTTTAATTCACTGCTGGAACGCCATAGCGCCACATCTTCGTACTCCCCTGTTTTCAGGTTTTTAAAATGGGCAAAGATTACCGTGCCTGTCAGATGTGTGGAAAACCTGACTTTTGAATTATTCTTGACCTTATGCTCTTTTATCTCATCTGCCGACTGGGCGACAATTTTCACTAACTTCCAGCCTTTTTTGGGGGTAATCTTTACTTTTGCGTTAATTGTTTTATTCTGGCGATTCAGGTAATAACGTTCTGATTTGTTAAAAACTTTGGCATAATCCTTATTGCCGATCTTAAATTCCTTGCAGGGATTTACCCATTTTTTTACGGTAACCTTGGTTGTAAGCCTCTTTCCTTTATACATAAAGCTTACTTTTGTACTTCCGGCAGACTTCAGCTTGAACGCAAGATATTTTTTATTAATGAGGGATACTTCTAGCACGGAAGGATTTGAATATTTAATTTTTGTTATCTTCCCTCCGGATGCATTTAAAATTAAGGTGGCGGGCATCCACTTGTAATTTTTATAGAGGCGGAATTGCAGGTTCTTCTCTATTTTGGGAGCCGCCGCCTGAGCTGTCATGGTGGACGTACCCCCTGCTGCCGTTACTAAAATTACTGCTGCCAGAATGGCTGCTACTGTTTTCTTTAATACGTTTCCTATTTTACGCATGATATGTTCCTCCTATTTTCTATGGATAGTTCTATAGTCTTCCTGTTTTCTGCAAATTTTGATATAATTCCTATATTTTCTGCAAGGTTAGGTATGGTTCTCTTATTTCTGTATGGATGTAATAATTTTTGCTTCTTATGCCAGCAGGTTTGCTGGTATCTACAGACCTGTAGGCATCTGCAGGCTTTCTGGCATCTACAGGCCTGTAGACTCTTTCCTGCCTCTGTGGGATAATAGCGTTTCTTCCTCAGCTGTTGTTGATGGCATAAGGTATGCCGCTGCTTATTTTACCTTCACCTTTTTGCCAACTCCTTTTGATTTTAAGAGTTTCTGGTAGGCTGCCCGTTTTGCCTTTGGCACTTTGATGGTGGCTTTTGCATAGATACCCTGGAAGGCTTTTGTGCCAATGGATTTTGCGGTCAGCTTGGTGGACTGGATGGTGATGTCCTTTAGCTTACTGCAGTTAGCAAAGGCCTGTTTGCCGATTTTGGACGCCTTGGCGGGGAGGGCCAGTTTCCCCAAGGCCGTACAGCTGGCAAAGGCTTTTGTACCAATGGATTCCACATTTTTTCCAATGGTGACGGCCTTTAGCTTCTTGCATCCGCTGAGGGCGTTTGATGCTATGGCTGTCACGTTGTATTTTACTCCAGAGATTGTGACTGTGGCAGGGATGGAAACTTTCGTAACCTTCTTGTCTTTGGGCTTGAGGTATTCTACGGATTTCCCTTGTTCGGTAACTTTGTATTTTGCCTTTGTTTTGGAGTCGGTCAGCGCTGTGCCTTTCTTGGGGGCGGTGACACTGAGCTTAATACGGAAGGTGCAGGCATTGTAATTGGCGGTCGCTGCCGCCGTTACGGTTATCACGGTGTTTCCGGGCTTCTTGATGGTGACCATGCCGCTATTGGAAACCGTTGCTACTGTGCGGTTCGCAGAAAGGTAGCTCAGGCTGCCGTTCCCTGACATCCTTTTCGCATCCAGACGGAACTGGCCGCCCCCAATTACCTTGCTATAGCTGGATTTGCCGCTGATGCGCTGGGCTGCTTTGGCAACCTTTATGGAAACCTGGTACTCGCATTTCTTAAATTGCTCTGTCTCTGAAGCGGTAACCGTGACCGTTGTGCTGCCTGCGCCTGTGATTTTTACTTCTCCCGTGCCAGATACTTCTGCGGCTTTCGGGTTGGATGAGGCATAGGAAAGGGCTCCGTTACCTTTTTCCAGGGCAATGTCCAGCTGAAAGGGGGCATCTCCATAGGTTTTGGAATAGGAGGATGTTCCTATGATGGACTGGTTTTCTTTTTCTATTGGGGTGGGTTCTGATTTCTGCACTGTTATGCCGCAGGAAGCAGATACATTGCTGCCATCCTGGCTTTCAGCTGTAATGGTCGTGCTTCCTTCACCGATTGCCGTTACCAGGCCATTGTCTACAGATGCTACTTCTGGGTTGCTGCTGCTCCATTTCAATTGCTTGTCTACTGCATCTACAGGGGCAATAACTGCCTCTATAAGTAGCGTTTCGCCAGGCTTTAGTTCTGCTTCAGATGGAGTTAAAGTAATTGTAGAAACTTTTATTAACAAAGATATCAATTGAAACGGAATTTCATTTTCTTCTGCATACATTTGAGCGTAACTTCCCTCTTCTCCATAAATTGTCAAACCTCTACAGCCAAAAAACGCTCCCTCCCCAATGTTAGTCAAACTATCTGGTAAATTTATGGTATTCAGGCTCTCGCACTCATCAAATGCCCATTCCCCGATACTCTTTACTCCTTCAGATAAGCTTATATTTCTTAAATCACTGTATGCAAATGCATAGTCTCCTATATCGGTTATACTCTGTGGCAGGCATATGCTTCTTAAGTTCTTGCACTCGGAAAATGCAGCTTCCCCAATACTGGCTACACCTTTCGGAAATGTAATGGTATCTTTTCCTCCTGGATATTGTAATAAAATTGATTTATCTTTATTGTACAAAATGCCGTCATAAGTTGAATATACCTTATTTTCTTCCACAACATTAATACTATTTAGGCTATTGCAATAATGAAATGCCCTAGTTCCAATATTTATCACTCCAGATGGTATCTCTATGTCAGTCAAACTACTACATCCAACAAATGCCCTTTCCCCAATACTTATCAGATTTTCTGGCAATTCTATGTGTGTCAAACTACTGCAATCATGAAATGCATTTCCTCCAATGCTTTCTACCCTTTCCGATAGCTCTACGCTGATTAAAGCTTCACACCCATGAAATGTACTCTTACCAATATCTGATATTTCTTTGGGTAGCTTTATAGCGGTCAAAGAACAACCCTCAAATGCACCATTTCCAATCTCAACCAAACTTTCAGGCAAATTTATGCTACCCATTCTGCTATATGCAAATGAGTAATTCCCAATATGCTTTACCCCTTCTGGAAGGCTTATATCACTCAAGCCTTTACAACTCCGAAATGCCCTATCCCCGATATCTATTAACCCTTCTGGAAACATAATGGTACTTTTTCCTCCTGGGCATTGTAATAAAATCGTCCTATCTTTATTGTACAAAATGCCATCATAAGTTGAATATGTATTATTCTCTTCCGGGACATTAATACTATTTAAGCTATCGCACCCCGATAATGCAGAACGTCCGATACTTGTCACTTCAGATGGTATCTCTATATCGGTCAGACTTTTGCATCTGTAAAATGCAGAATCTCCTATACTTGTCAGTCCTACTGGCAAATCTATATCTGTTACCTCTGTACACATGGTGAAGGTCAGATCTCCGATCGCCGTCACTCCCTTTTCAATTACAATTTTTTTTATTTGATTACGTATACTTGTCCTATCCCAAGGCCGAAATTCGGGATCCTCCCAATCTTTCATCTTTCCACCCCCACTTATAATCAATTCACCATTTTCATACAATACCCAGTTTATATTTCCTCCGAATGATCCTTGCTCTATCACTGCCGAATCAGACGATATAGCCATATTCTCTGCCTGCTCCTTTGATTGCGCATAAATAGAATCAGAAAATATGATACCCACCAACAAAAGAACTGCCAATACCACCTTTAATGCCACGGCCATTAATGGCTCCTTCCATTTTAAGTTCCTCATTTCCATTTTCTTCGTCCTCCTCCCGTTTTCTTTGTCGTTCTACTTTCCATAAATCTCTTGATAACTTTCATTCTGCCCAGAAACCCAAAAAAACTTCTTAACCTTTTGAGCCATTTATGCCATCCTCTAAACGAAAAAGAGATGTTTACTCTGACAGACATCCCCCAAAAGTTACTGATAGACGGTTAACCTGTACAATTTTAAGCAGGAATAATCGCTCAGCTTGCGAGTGCTCAGCCCCCCTTCCCAGATTCCCAATGCTTTTCTACGTAAACGGAGGGTCACAGATTTGCGCCGTTCCTTCTATTTAAACTCAGCTGGATCAATGCGGATATTATAGTAGTTCTCATCCTCCATCGGGCCGCTGCCATATCCAAGGCACACTCTTTCCCTTATCCCTGTTTTTGTGTTCCTGAAATATGCATAGATTCCCGTTCCTGTCCCGTGTATGGATAACTTTGCTTTTGTATTGTTTTTTATTTTCTTTGGGGGTTCATTGGAGGTTATGCGTTCTATTTTCAGCAATTTCCAGCCTTTTTTGGAGGTAATTTTTATTCTTGCGGTGATGTCCTTTTTTTGCCGCTGGCGGCTAAACTGCTCTGACTTTGTGAATTTCCGGGCATAATCTTTGTTTCCTACTTTGAATTCCTTGCAGGGGTTTTCCCATTTCTGCACAATCAATTTTGTGGAAAGTTTTTTCCCCGCAAAACAGAAACTCACTTTGGCTGTCCCTGACTTCTTGGGGGTTACCAGAAGATATTTCTTGTCTATTACGGATACTTTTGCCACAGAGGGGCTGGAATTTTTCAGCTTCGTGATCTTTCCTTTTGTTGCATTTTGGGTTGAAACATAAGCGCTGCCTGGATAAGCTTTGTAGAGCCGAAAATATATCTTCTTTTCAATTTTAGGGCCTGCTGCCTGGGCTGGCATGGCTAATATGAGTCCTACCGCTGTTACGAAAATTACTGCTGCCAGAATGGCTGGCATGGTCTTCTTGAAAACATTCCATATCTTACGCATTGATTTTCTCCTCCTAATATGCCGTTTTATCAAATGTGCTGTCACACCCTTTGCTTTTGCTACGGGGAATGTTATTTGCCATATTGCCAGATATCGTAACCTGCCTCAAAAATCCTGATATTCTACCGCCCCGTCTGACCAGGTGATAATGTAATAGCCATGCCCAGAGCCGTCGCAGTCGTAGATTTGTTCCCTAGATACGACACGGCGCCTTTCTTTTGTGCCTTTGGCTATAATCTCGTTGACGGGTTCCCTGGTGACAGATTCGCCCACCAGTTCCCGGCTCTCTTCCTTGCCGTCCACATAGGTGACCTTGTAGGTCAGCTCCTTCTCGCCTTCCTGGCCTTGCCTCCTGCAGGCGCTTTCCCCCTGGTACATACTGGCGGTATATTCTATCTCTGTCTCAAAGGGGATGGGTTCATGTTCTGTCGCCTGCTCCATATGCACACGATGGATGGCTACTTTGGTTCCATTGTGGAGCTTAGTTTCCAGTGAGGGGCTGATGGTATCTTTTTCATCCAGATGGATTTCCTGCTCTTCCAGCATCCCCCGCACGGTGTCTGCTTCGGTCAGGCATTCTATCTTCCTGCCGTCCACATTGATCTCTACAGCATAGCGGTGGCGTACCTGGATCTCCATACCGTCTGTCAGATAGGCTTCCAGCTTCTGGTTTACCTCGTCATGTTTCCCTACTTCTATCCCAGCGGCGGCGATGGCTTCCTTTACCTTCTTACCATTCAGCATAAATTCCTTCCCCTTCCCGCCTTCATCCACGGTCACCCTGGCGCGGCGGCCGACAGAAATTTCTGTGCCTTCTTCTGTAATCCTGGCGTCCGCAGGCGGGGTGACCTCATCCCCTTCCTGCAGGAAAATTTCCGCCTCCGCCAGCGCCTGCCCTACCGTCATGCCTTCCTGTGCGGCCAGGCGCGTCTCCGTGTAGCAGTCAAAAATCTTCACTTGTATTGTAGGGATTATATGTTTGCTGCCACAGCCAGGCAGGCAGCAGAGGGCAGCTGCACAGATTGCCGTAGCCCATCTGGCATTTGTTTTCCTCTTCAAGATTGCCGTAGCCCATCTGGCATTTGTTTTCCTCTTCAAGCTTCCGGCCTCCTTTCTGGGCGCTGTCCCTCTGGGAAAATATCATTTCCCAGAAATGTCACTGCACCCCTATATCATTGTCATTTCCCAGAAATGTCACTGCACCCCTATATCATTGTCATTTCCCGGAAATATCACTGTACCCTGCATGGAAACTGGGCAGATTGGACGGTATGGAGCCCGTCCTCTGTCCGCACCAGCACCTCTAAGGTAACGGCATCTTCCTGCAAGTTTTCTTTGGGGAGATACAGACAGAAGGCATAATCCGTAGTATCTGCTGTTACATGAAATGCCGCGTAGTCCGCCTGCTCTTTCCCGTCCTTTACCCGGATAGAAATCTGTGCGCCTTCTGTACAGAAGGCGTCTGGCAGGACGCCGGAAATCTTCCAGTAATCTATGCTATTCTCGCTTTCTGCCATTTCCAGCGTTCCATCTGGGCTAATGCTGCCTGCACTTTCTTCCAGCAATCCTGTTTTCTCTTCTGTGCCCACTTTCTCTTCTGTGCCTGTTCTCTCTTCTGTCTTATTTTCTCTGTCTTGCGTCTCGTCCTTTCTATCCTCTGTACCCTTTCTATCTTCTGTATCCTCTGTACTCTCGGCGGGCAGGCCTTCCATCAGGGGTGGGGCTTTGGCAAGGCTTTCCAGCTCCCGCTCTACTTTTTCCAGGATTACCACATCCGGCTGGTATGCATCCATATATTCTGTCAGGCGGAAGGGCTCGCCCCTGGAGAAATAGCCCATGCCAAAGGCGTCCGCCAGGAAGGGCAGCAGTGTGTTGCCGAAGGAATCACGGGACATCAGGAGGGTTTTCTGCCCTTCCTGGCCCTTAGTTTCAATCCAGGCTTCCTCAGTACTCTTTGTGTTTGTCTGGTATTGAAATGTATTTTCCTTCTGGTATCTATATTCCCACTCTGGCTCTGCCTTCAGGAAGGAAGCCCAGCCCCAGTCCCGCTCATTTCCCAGGGGGTAAATCATCCGGCTCAAATCGCCATAGGCGTCTTTCTGGCGGATGGCTTTCACAGTCTCATAGCCTTCGTGCGCAAGGCCTGTTGCCTCCATTATGGCGCGGTAGGCCAGCATCGCCCCTTTCTGGTTCCAGTGGGAATCACGCTTCAGATAGAGTGTCTCTTCCTGGCCTGCAAAGAGGGAGAACAGATCCACATAAGGGATTCTGGCGGCTTCTATTTCCGGCTTCAGCAGCTCCCACTGGCTTGCCGCGCCTTCTCTCTTCTGGATATAATATGGCATATGCGTGCCGTACAGGGTGGCCTTGTTGGGCACGGGGGCGAAGAGGAAGGAGGCTCCTTTGCTTTCCACATACTGCTGTACTAGGGAAAGATTGTGTACGGCATTGGCAATCCCTCTCCGGGACAGGGCGGGCTTTCCCTGATAGTCATCCAGGCTGGCCGTATAGTACAGCCAGCCGTCCTCTCCCAGGGTCACGGTATCCACATTTGACACACCGAAAACCTGGCTCTGGATATTTGCGTCAATGGCCACCAGCAGGGTGCGCAAAGCAAAATGATCTTCAAAATATGCGCCCAGTTCCTGGAGAAAATAGGGGTTCCATTTCCCTTTTGTCTGCCATTGCGGAAAACTGGCCAAAATCCTGTTTTCTGCCGTCTGATTTCCCATATCCCCTGCCAGCATCCCTACAAAGGGAAACGCACAGATCAGCAGGCAGAGCGCGATATAAATGGCTTTTCCCAACTGTCTCATCCTTTCACCTCTCAAAACCGAAAATAAATAAATGGGTTATACGTCCCTGCGGACAGGCGCACCAGGCACCACAGGAGGATCCCAAGGGAGCCGATATTCAGCGCTGCTTGCAGAGGCGCTGTTTTCCAGGAAGCTTCCTCTTCCCCCTTGCGGATCGTATCTTTGATCCAGCCCGCCAGAGGCCGGATGGGCGCCATGCCTGCAACTCCCACCGCTGCCATCGTCAGGAACCAGGGGGTAAGCTGACGGAGGGCAAGCGTCATATCCTGTCCTGCCAGGGGCTGGAACGCAAACATCTGATGTAAGAAAAAGACACCCTGGGAAATGGTGTCTGCACGGAATATGACAAATCCTACACAGACAGCCAATAGGGTGGGCAGCCAGGTAATGGCTTTGGGTATTTTCTTTACAAATGGCAGCAGATCCTCCAGGGATGCCAGAAG
Organism: uncultured Lachnospiraceae bacterium; assembly: GCA_910577785.1. Taxonomy (GTDB): domain Bacteria; phylum Bacillota; class Clostridia; order Lachnospirales; family Lachnospiraceae; genus Petralouisia. The sequence goes on from CAJTNT010000056.1 coordinate 18,599, forward strand.
GCCATGATACAGCCCCCAGATGATGAAGGTCCAGTTGGCTCCATGCCACAGCCCGGTAAGGAAAAACACAGCCAGCCTGTTGAATCCCGTGCGCACCTTTCCCCTGCGGTTCCCGCCCAGGGGGATGTAGAGGTATTCCCGGAACCAGGAAGAAAGAGAGATATGCCATCTCCGCCAGAAATCTTTGATGGTGGACGCGCTGTAGGGATAGTTGAAATTTTCCTGGAACTGAAAACCGAACATCTGCCCCAGTCCAATCGCCATATCGCTGTAGCCGCTGAAATCATAATAAATCTGCAGCATATAGGCCGCTGCGCCAATCCATGCCGCACAGGTTCCAACTTCCGCATAGGGTGCGCCAAATATTGCGTCCGCTGCCTGCCCAACGGTGTTGGCGATCAGAACCTTCTTCCCGAGGCCGCAGATAAAGCGGCGCATCCCGGCGGAGGCCTGCCCCAGGCTGAGGCGCCTGCCCTCCAATGCTTGGCTGACGTCCCTGTACTTGACAATGGGGCCGGCTACCAGCTGGGGAAAGAAGGCAATGTACAGCAGCACCCTGCCAAAATTTTTCTCCACCTGTACCCTTCCATAGTACACGTCAAACACATAGGAAAGCGCCTGGAAGGTGAAGAAGGAAATCCCCACAGGCAGGCTTATTTCCGGCATTTCCAGCTCCATACCCATAAGCTGGTTGACGTTCTCCAGGAAGAATGCCGCATATTTGAAAAATGCGAGCAGGCTCAGGTTGAGGGCGATGGCGGCAAAAAGCAGCCATTTCCTATATCTTTTGCCAGGGCTGGCGCTGGAATCCAATCCGGCGCTGGCGCCAGGATTGACACCAGAATCCAAGCTGGCGCCAGGATTGACACCAGAATCCAAGCTGGCTCTGGGAGCAACCAGGCGCGCAGCCAAATAACTAAATCCTGCGCTGCATGCCATCAGCAGCACATACACTGGCTCCCCATACGCATAGAACAGCAGGCTGGCAACCATTAACAGCAGGTTCTTGCCGCGTATGCCGGGGGCAAGGCAGTGCAGCAGGAACACGGCTGGGAGGAAGACGCAGACAAATTCCATGGAACTGAATATCATCTCCAGGACACCTGCCCTTTCTGGATGAAGAGGCTATACCTTGCCGCGCAGGTATGGCGGTAGGCGTAATTGGCCTCCGTGCGCATATAGGAGCTGGTTCCCGGATGGTTCCTCTGCATGTTTGCATCGCACATATACCATACGCCGCCCACATTCACCTCCGTCCATCCATGGGGCGTCATGCCGCCTCTCGCGCTGCTGATGCTCCCCACGGCAACGCGGGACTCATAGCCCAGCACCTTGGCAATGCAGGCAAAGCTTGCCGCATAGCGGTAGCAATTCCCCCTGTGGTTCTCAAACATATACCGGGCATAGCCGGGCATGGACTGGGGCGTTGGGGTCTCATAGAACCTCTGGTAGCTATAACTGCTCCATAACACGTCAAAGCACCGCTGCAGCTTACGGCCGCTGTCCCATCCGTCCTCCGTATGCGCCTTTACAAAGGCTACGGCCTGTGAAATCTCAGGAGCGTTGACCTGTATGCCTTCTGCGTCCACGAAATAATTGCCCTGCTTCGTACTTACAATGCAATTCCTCTGTAGGATGCCTTTGCCATGATTGGATTCTGCAAAATAATAACTATTCCCATCTATTGCCTGCCAGCCAATGGCCATCTGATTATTTTGGGGCTTAAAATAATAGGTATTGCCCTTCTCGTTCAGCCAGCCAGTATGGAGGATCCCCTTTTTGCTGGCATAATACGTCTTTTTGCCGTCATGGATAAACCTGGAGGCCTGCAGCTGGCCCTTTTTATTGAAGTAGTAATACTGTTTCCCGATTTTCTTCCGCCCGATCAGCATTTTTCCGTTTTTGGGAGAGAAATAGTATTTTTTCTTGCTGATGCTCTGCCAGCCGGTCTTCCTATAACCAGTCTTGTGGAAATAATAGGTGGACTTGCCAATCTTTTTCTTGCCTGTCAGCATCTTCCCATTCTTGGGAGAAAAGTAATACTTTTTCTTGCCAATCTTTACCCAGCCATCCTTCCGTTCCCCGCTGGTTTTGAAATAGTAGGTGAACTTGCCTATTTTTCGCTTGCCCGTCAGCATCTTCCCGTTCTTAGGAGAGAAATAGTACCTTTTCTTGCTGATTGTCACCCAGCCGGTTTTCATAACGCCGTTTTTATGGAAAAAGTAGGTGGAAGCACCTATCTTCTGTTTGCCGGTCTGCATAATTCCTTTTGCGGAAAAGTAGTAAGTCTTGCCCTGGATTTTCTGTTTTCCTGTCAGCATTTTCCCGGAATCTGGGTGGAAGTAGTATTTCTTCCCGGATATCGTCTGCCAGCCTGTTAGCATTTCTCCGCTTTCTGGATGGAAATAATATTTCTTCCCGGATATCGTCTGCAGGCCTGTCTTCAGTTCTCCGCTTTGGGAATCAAAGTAGTATTTCTTCCCGGATATCGTCTGCAGGCCTGTTAGCATTTCTCCGCTTTCCAGATGGAAATAGTATTTCTTCCCAGATATCGTCTGCAAGCCTGTTAACAGTACTCCGCTTTCTGGATGGAAATAATATTTTTTCCCTTCTATTTCCTGCCAATCTGTTAGCATTTCTCCGTTCTCCGGATGGAAATAGTATCTCTTCCCTTCTATTGTCTGCAGGCCTGTTAGCATCTCTCCGTTCTCCGGATGGAAATAGTATCTCTTCCCTTCTATTGTCTGCAGGCCTGTTAACATCTCTCCGCTTTCTGGATGGAAATAATATTTTTTCCCGGCTATTGTCTGCAGGCCTGTTAGCATCTCTCCGCTTTCTGGATGGAAATAATATTTTTTCCCGGCTATTGTCTGCAGG
>CAJTNT010000057.1 GCA_910577785.1 uncultured Lachnospiraceae bacterium
ACCTAAAGGTTTCGCCTAAAGGCGAGGGTTTTAACCCCATTATACAGACAATAAAAATTCTGTTTCATCCCACACGCCTTGCAGATTCCTTCATACATTATAATAAGCATTTTGCAAGGAGGATTCCATGGAACAATTAATGGATATCAGCCATGTAAGTTATTCTTATCATACCATGCAGGGCGAGACGCCTGCTTTATCCAATATAAATTTTACGGTTCACAAAGGCGATTTTTTGGCAATCGTAGGGCCTAGTGGGTGCGGCAAATCTACGCTCCTGTCGCTTTTGGCAGGATTACTGGAGCCAGAACACGGCTCCATTTTCCTTTATGGGCAAAAAGTATCCCAGAAAGGCAACCGCTCGATTGGATATATGCTGCAGCACGACCACCTCTTTGAATGGCGGACAGTTGAGAAAAATGTCCTGTTGGGACTGGAAATCCAGCATAAACTGTGCGCCGAAACAAGAGAATCTGTATTGGATATGCTAAAAACCTATGGGCTTTACCAATTCAAGGATGCAAGGCCTTCACAATTATCCGGCGGCATGCGCCAACGGGCAGCTTTAATCCGTACCCTGGCGCTCAAGCCAGAAATCCTGCTCCTGGATGAACCTTTCTCTGCCCTGGACTACCAGACCAGGCTCACTGTGGGGAATGATATCGGAGCAATTATCAAAAAAGAAGGAAAGACCGCTATCCTTGTCACCCATGACTTGTCAGAAGCGATCAGCCTGGGAACGCAGATTATCGTATTGAGCAGAAGACCCGCAAGCGTCAGCACAACGATTCCCATACGATTTTCAGAAACCCTCAGCGCCCTTGAACGGAGAAATTCTCCAGAATTTAAAGATTATTTTAATAAAATTTGGAAGGAGCTGAATAAATATGAATGACGTTTCTCTCGCTCAAAAGAATTTCCTACTTTCCCAAAGAAAACGCCGGCGTATCATCCGCATAAGCCGGATATGTATTTTCCTGTTGTTTCTTATTTTATGGGAAGGTTCGGCACAGATGGGAACCCTTGATTCCTTTATCTTCAGCAGCCCTTCCAAAGCAGCTTCCTGTGCCTATGGGATGATACAGGATCACAGCCTATTTGTCCATATCGGGATTACACTATTTGAGACAATTACAAGCTTTGGACTCGTACTCCTTTCCAGCCTGGCCATAACGATCCTCTTATGGTACAACAGACGTATTTCTGAGACGTTGGAGCCTTACCTGGTTATTCTGAACAGCCTGCCGAAGTCTGCGCTGGCGCCTTTGCTGATTGTATGGCTGGGGGCAAATTATACAACCATTATTATAACGGGAATGTCTGTAGCAATTTTTGGATCCATTTTAAGCCTCTATACATGCTTCCAGTCCGTAGATGCGGAAAAAGTGAAACTAATCTACACCTTGGGCGGGCAAAAACACCATGTACTTGCCAAAGTCATCCTGCCCGCCAGCATCCCCTCTTTATTTGCGCTTATGAAAGTGAATATCGGCCTCTGCCTGGTAGGTGTAATTATCGGCGAATTCATTGCATCACGGCAAGGGCTTGGATATCTAATTATTTACGGGAGCCAAGTCTTTAAATTAGATTGGGTAATTATGTCCATTGCAATTTTATGTATCCTTGCCTGTGGGCTGTATGGGATTATCAGCAGCCTAGAAAAAAGATATTTAAAGAAATTCTCCTGATATGCTTATATGCCAGACGGAGGCGGCAATTTCCGCCAGGCTGCTTCTACTTCCTGCCTGGCGCATAAGGAAATCCAGTATTCTCCTATCTGCCTTTGCAGGAAACACCCTGACTGGCTGCAGCGGATTTCCTCGCCGCCCCTCTGGCGCTTCTGCACAGAAAAGGATACTTCCTGCAAGGGAAAACGGAGGCCTTCCCCCGTCATTTTGATATAACTTTCCTTCAATGTCCAAAGCCGGAAAAAACGGCCTGCATCCATCCCCTGACAGATATCCCCTTCTGGCACAGGGGAGAAGGATGGATCACCCACCCCTAAAATATATTCTATTTCCTCAGATGTGCAGCACCGGCGGGCTGCAGCCATCCGAATGGGACGAATTTTCTCTGCATCAACGCCAATGTCTATATCAGAAAATGCACAGGCCACAAAACCATTGGTATTCGTAACATTAAAATAAATATTTTCCCCCTCCGGCCATTGTGGCTTTCCATTTTCACCCTTTATCACTTTATCCCTATTAAATTCAACATGAAATTTATTTCTAAATTCTTCTTTTAATATTTTTTCCGCAATCCTTCTTTGATAATCCAAATATTCTTTGGGATGTTCTTGCATTTTTTTGCAGAACATATAAGATACCAAAGCCCAATGCAAACGGTTTTTTCCCTTCATTTTCCAGGAAATTCCTTTCTCTTAAGATAAGCTTTTATGCATATAGTAACAGAAGCCGCCCCGTTTAGCAAGAGAAAAGCTCTGCAGCCTAAAGTTTCTCCATAATCCATTCCAGCAATGCAAACTTTACTTTGTAATTCTTCTGTTCTACCAGACTCTCGTATTCTTCTTGGGTCAACACACGTTCCAAGGACTCTTCTGCTTCCTGGTCGGCCACTTTGTAAACGCTATTGAAAAAGCAGAGGTTTGGATACATGACGCACCACCAGTTATGGCCTTTCCCGCTCCCAATCACAACCTCCAATGCCTCATATTTTCCCGCTCGGAACGTATAATTCCCATATGTTTTTTCTGGAAAGTCTGTTACTTTCAGCTCTGCTCTTATGGGATAACTGCATCCTTCTGCTTCCAGGACTTTTTGCGCCTGTATTTCTATTTCCTGCAAATTTTCTTTTATTACCTGACGGCTTTGAGAAATATCCGTTATCCCTGAAAGCCTCTGCTGCATATACGTTCCAATGGCATCCCGTACTTTTAGCTTTAACTTCTGGTCTGCGGATTCGTCACTGTTTGCAATTACATGGAAACGGATAATTTTATCCGCAATCCCTTCTGCAATAGCCTCTTGCCTGTATAGTCCATATTCTGCTGACAGCACGTATGTAATTGCTAAAATTAAACTTATTTTTAATATCTTTTTCATTGGATGTCCCTTCCTGTCTGTTATGATAAGGAAAGTATTTCCAATATCCCGCAGATTATTCATTAGAAATAAGTTTAAAAAACTATCTATTCATGATATAATTAGGAAACAATTAGGAACTGTTAAGAAAGGAACCCCATCCTATGAAAGTAGTTGGAATTATCGCAGAATATAATCCCTTTCACAAGGGACATGCCTATCACCTCGAAAAAACACGGCAACAGACTCAGGCAGATTATGTCATAATCGCCATGAGCGGAAATTTCGTACAGCGTGGAGCGCCTGCCCTGCTGGATAAATATAGCCGCACACAGATGGCATTGTGCTGCGGAGCCGATCTGGTGCTTGAACTTCCTGTGCTTTTTGCATCCTCTAGTGCGGAATATTTTGCAAAGGGAGGTGTTTCCCTGCTTCGCCAGACGGGAGTAGTCACCCATCTGGGATTTGGGATGGAATGTAATACCCTCCCCCTCCTACAGGATATTGCAGAAACACTGCTTCATGAGCCCACGCCCTACAAAGATATATTAAACCAGAATTTAAGAAATGGATTTTCTTATCCTATGGCACGTTCGAATGCGTTAGAAACCTATTTTGCAGAATATACGGAGCCATGCCAGGTTTCCTCTTCCAGCATAGATCCCACTCGGCCGTCTTTGCAGGAAACTTTATCTTCGCCTAATAATATCCTGGCAATAGAATACCTTAAGGCTCTGACTTATTATAAATCTGCCATTGTCCCCTCCCCTATCCTACGCCAAGGCAGTGGCTACCATGACATTTCCAGAGATCGCTCTTTCTGTTCCGCAGCAGCGATCCGCGCCTTTATAAAAGAATATGTTTGGGGGAGAGCTTATGATAACAGCACTTTTCAGCCCTTGGCAGACAAGATGCCCGAAGAGGCCTTTTCTATACTGAGCCATTATCCACATCCTTTTTTATTTGAAGATGACTTTTCCACTCCCATCCATTACAAACTGTTAATGGAATCTGTACAGACGCTTGCTTCCTATGCAGACAGCTCTCCTTCCCTTGTCAGCCGGATGAAAAAAATGGCTCCCTATTTTGTCTCCTGGAGCAGCTTCTGTGAACTGCTGAAAACAAAAAATGTCACCTATACACGCCTGAGCCGCCTGCTATTGCATATGCTGCTGAATATCCGCCAGGATAGCCTCCGTACCTTTCCGGAGCCTTGCTATCTGCGTGTGCTGGGGTTCCGCAAATCTTCTGCCCCTTTGTTATCTGCGATAAAAAGTCAGGGAAGCCTCCCGCTCCTCGTTAATCTGGCCAGGGATTCCAAAGGCATGCCACCTGCCGCTTTGCAGCTCCTATCCTATGACCTAGATGCCTCCAGCTTATACCAAATGACCCAAAATACCAAAAGCCATCCACCTGCCCGCCCTCTGTCTATCGTAAGCGATTACAGGCATCCTGTCCTATGCCTGTAATCCTACGCCCCTAGAGATAAGCCTGCTACAGTATCTCAAAGACCTGGTTGCCGAACATATAGCCTGCCCCTACGAAGACGAAATTCCAAACACATATCCCCAAAGTAGAGCTGACGGTATATTTCCAGAAATTAAATTTTAGAACTCCGGCCGGAATAGAAATCAAGGTGCGTACCATGGGAATTAATTTTGCGAGAAAAATCCCCAGGCACCCCTTTTGGCGGATCATTTCAAAATTCCGTTCTATCCCCTTCTGCTGTTTTGGGAATTTTTTTACATATGCCTTGATAAAAACATTCCCTCCCACTCTTCCAAAAACATATAAAATCCAGCTCCCCATCAGCCCCCCTGCCACAGAAACCAGCATGGTAAACGGAAAGCTTAATTTCCCATTTGCAGCCCAGACCCCAGCCAACGGCATGATAACGCCTGCCGGGAAACCTGGAAGGTTCAGATATTCCAGCATCACTATGACAAATACTGCAATTGCCCCATAATTCTCAAAACATTGGCTAATGGCTTCAAAATCCATACACACCGCCTCCATTCTCTGCCCATCTACTGTAAGTTGCCTCCCAAGATTTTGCTGCCAGAAACCTCCCCGCTTTATAACTATTCCATGTCTTTATAGTTATCCCATTTTTATATTTTTTAACCATCCCTAAATGGATGCCTCTATCGTATCCCACAAGTTTTCCCTATGGATGCCCCTATCGCATCTCACGGGTCTTCCCTATGGATGCCCCTATAACATTCCTGCACCTTCGCCATGGGCGCCTTGGGCGCAAAATGGCACCAGGCCGCCACCATAGCGCTGACAATCAGGAGCATATAAAAATTCAGCCCCCTCGTCACACACATGGACGCCGTGAGGTAAGCCCCCGGGAATACCTGTGCATAGGCCGTCTTATACATCATTTCTGTAATTCCCTGGGCGCCCGGCAGCGGCAGCATATCTACGGCAATATAAATGGATGCCTGCAGATTCATAACCGTAAGCGCATTGCTTCCGGCCAGCCCCATGCCTTTGTAAATCAAGTATGTCAAAAAGAAAACGCTGCACCTCTGGACAAATGTCAGCAGCACGGCCACCGCAATCTTCCGCTTATGGTTGAGGAAAAACAGCACGGCCTCATGGTACTGATCCGCCATCTCCACCAGCTTCTGTGTCCGTTCCTTGGAGGATTTCAGCACCCGGAACCCCTTCAGAATCTTTTCCCCGCCAACGACAATGCCTTTGAAGCATTTCGGGCTTATCATAATAAACAGTAGGAATACCACCAACGCCGTATTTAAAAACAGCCCCAGGTAATACAGATAGATATATTTTCCCAGATAGCCAGCCAAGGGATCATGGAAAAGAACCAAAATCCCTACACCTATCGCAACCAGCACAAATTTATAAATGACCGCCACCGTCATCAGGACTACGCTGCTGTCTGAAACCTTATGCCCCTCTTTTTGCATATAATAAAGCTGCATGGGCTGCCCGCCTGTGGCAGAAGGCGTGATCCCGGAATAGAAAAAGCCCACGAACGCATACTTTAGATAGGTAGGAAGGCTGGTCTTATAATCTAAGGAACGGAACAAATAACAGAATACAATTCCTTCCATTGACACGAAGAACACAGCTGTCACAATCGCCGCCGCCAGATACAGCGGCTTCTGGCTCCCCATTGCCTGAAAAACGGCTCCCATATCGTTCCCCCGAAAGATAGCGCTAACAGTCAAAGCCGACAGAAAAAGCAAAACCCCTGCACTGATTAGATTTTTACGATTCATCTCTATACTGCTCCATTCATTCCATAAGTTATTTTTCTCATAGCTCTCCAGAACCTGTTGGCCTGGTTCTTGGGATACCGGCGGCATCTTTCATTGAACTCATGCAAGGTACCTTCATATACCACCCTAGTATCCTTCAGCTCATAAAAATCCCTGGGCGTAACCAGAGAAAAATGCTTTTCAAACAGCTCCATGCCATTCTCCTCCAAAATATTGGCCACAAAAGACGAACAGGTATAGTGGTTCTTCTGGTAAAACGGGATATTACACAGTATCATGGGCAGCCCCAGAATACAGTAATGATAACGGAAGCGCCTCTCATAACATTCCCTGAGCCTCCTGTAAATATTTTCCTTCTGCTCGTCTGTGCATTCCATGCTGACAATCCGATATCTTGCCGTAGGGAATGCCTGTTCTATTTTCTCTGCATCTTCCCGTTCAAAGCCAGCAAACAGCGGGATTGACGGATTCCGCCTGCCTACGCTGTAAGCCTCATTCAATTCCTGATCCATTGACAGCACCACATGGATGTAATTCATGCCAATAAACCGACGTATCAGGGATGCAAAAAGCCCTGGCGTATCTACTAATGCAACATATATTTTTCCCATAATTTCATCCTCTTTTCCTCGGTATTTTAAAAAATCTGTAGAAAAATAACGGATGCAGCTTGCGCCGGATATTTCTTCGGATGTGCAGGCCAAAAAACACAGGCATAGCGGGCTACGCCGAGGCTTTTTGAACTGTGAAATCGGAGAAATAGACAAATCAATATTTGCCAGTTATTTTCCTACAAATCCTAACTATTACATAACCTCACAGTTACTACATTTCCATATATTCTGCATCTTCTGCAATCTGCGCCGCGCTTTGCCTTAGTTGAACTGGTAAAGCTTCTGTGCAACTTTGTATCCTGCCAGTGTCAGCCCTGCCCCTGCTTTTCCTGGGAGATAGGTAAGGCCACTGACCGTCCTGCGCCTTAAAAAATCATATAGCCTCCGGTCATGGTTCTTCACATAGTTCCAAAGCATCTCCCGTTTCCGCAACGCCTCCGAAGTTCCAATCAGAAGCAGGTGGATGGAAGAAATTGCCATCATAATAGAAATATTCCTGATAAGGTACTCTGCCAATTTAGGGTTATGTATCCGCATCCTTTCCAAATCCGTACAGGCAGAAACCAGCTTTGTCACACGGATCTGCTGGTCAATCCTCTGCATCAGCACCTTTTCATTTACAGATTGATCTTCCCTGCCGAGGAAATAATGGTACAGATCCAGGTTCAGGTAACACAGGGAACGTACATAAGGAAGGGGTTGGTTGGCAAATATATTATCTACATAAAAGGTATGGCGGGGCAGCTTTACGCCTGACCTGCGCAGTACCTCTGTCCTGTAAATCAACGAATGCATTACCAGATATTGAGAAGGCCTAAAATGTTTCATATCTTTCCAGCCACATATTTTATTCTCACAAAAAACATTCTGGTAACCCATCCGCTTCGCCCGTTTTTCATACAGGTGGTCATAAATGTAATTGCATATAATTAAGTCTACAGATCTGCCTGCCCGGTTCCATTGTCCAATCTTCCCTAAGAGCTTCTTCAGCTCCCTTTGATCCAGCCAGTCATCGGAATCCACTACCTTAAAATATTTTCCGGATGCCAGGGCAAGGCCGGCATTGACCCCCGCGCCATGGCCGCCGTTCTCCTGGTGTACTACCCGGATAATCTTCGGATACTGCTGGGCATAGCGGTCTGCAATTGCTCCTGTCTGATCCGTCGAGCCATCATCCACAATAATAATCTCCGCCTTTTCCCCAGCCACCAGAAGGCTGTTGATGCAGCGCTCCATATAATCCTGCGAATTGTAGCAAGGGATGGTAAATGTAATGTCCTTCATAATCTGATCTCTCCTTTGCATGTCTCTCATATAATTTAACGAAAACATTCTTGATATTTCTTCATCATTTTTATTAATATTTCCTTAATATTGCCACGCCTGTTTCCAAGCCGGTTCCAGAACAAAGAAAGAGATTACCCTGGCAATTAAATAGGGGCGCCCGCAGGCGCCCCTATTTAAGAACTCCCTATCTGTTTTTGTGGGAAAACATTACAACCGTCTCAATATGTATACTAAATTAAAACATATCCCCACAAAATCATGGGAAATATGAGCAATTTTTACAATACGAATACCGTTCGTGCATCCTTTTTCCCACATAATATAAGCTCCATCAATTTTGCACCACCCTGATGCAAAATTTCAATTGAGTCTTTTTTCAATATCTTCAATCGATGGCAACTTGTCCTGTAATTCCTCTGAAACATGATTGGAAAGTTTGTATTCACTTACTCCCATTGGTTTGTTTACATCTTTCAAAGCATATTCAGCTACCATTTTATCTTTACCCTTACACAGCAACAATCCAATTGTAGGATTGTCATTCGACGATTTCAATTCTCCATCAACTGCTGATAAATAAAAGGATAGCTTTCCTGCAAACTCTGGTTCAAATTCCACTGTTTTTAATTCTACTACAAAATAGCAATGCAATTTCACATTATAAAATAATAAGTCAATGAAAAATTCTCTTTTTCCAACTTGAATTGGATACTGGCGTCCCATAAAGGCAAAACCTGACCCAAATTCCAACAGCAATTTTGTTATTTGTTGGACAAGGGCATCTTCTAGCTCAATCTCTCTTAATTTTTTCACATTCGGTATAAAGTCAAAAATATATGGATCTTTAATAATTTCTTCTGCTTGCTCACTGAATGGATTAGCTAATTGTTCCTTAAAATTTGTTGTTTTATCTGCTAATGCCTGTCTGTAATACAGCCCACTTTCTATCTGATGTGACAGCACTGTACTAGACCATCCATTTTCCAGACATTGCTGTGTATACCACATATGTTCTTCTAAATTATCCGTCTTATCTATCAGCAATTTTATTGCGCGCCAACTAATTTTTGCACCACCCTGATGCAAAATTTCTTCAGATGGTATTCGACGTGCAAATTGTTTCATATAGTTAAGATTTCTAACAGAATATCCTTCTCTACTAGGATAAGTCATTCTCAAATCTTTTGATAATGTTTCAACAAATTTATTCCCCCATTGACTATATTGGAGAAGCACGTTCCCTATGTTCCAAAACAAGAAATTTCGTTCAACATTTGCATTTGTCATTACCTGATACTGTGCTTGCGTAATTCTCTCTTTTATTTTTTCCAAAACATCAATATATCCCTCCATAACTATCTCTGTTTTTTTCGCCATTATATTCACCTCCATATCCTGTTTCACTTCCTATCATTATTACCCACTACAAACTTGCTCAATATTTTTATTTTCTCCACCTTTTCAAAACATCGTATAATGTGATTGGTTCATTCTTATCAATTTCTTTCCAATCTTCTTTCCAAACATCATAAACATCAACATTTTTCGATTGAGGTTCTGGATTAGGTTTCTCTAATTGAACAATCGCTGGTATTGGGCTGGCATCTCCCACCATAAGGCATTGTCCTGGTTGTAATGTAGGTAGAATATCAGCAACTGCACTAGTATTATTGGGTAACAAACTCTTTATATAAGACTGATCTGATGTATTGGTAAGTCGTAAAGCTATAAAATTATTACATTGTGCAAAAATTGTATCAGATACTTCACTAGGTCTTTGACTAACCACCATCAAGCTGATTCCGTATTTTCTTCCTTCCTTGGCAATACGTTCAATAGACTTTTTAGATGCAGCATAGTCAACACTTCCACTTCTAGGCACATAATTATGTGCTTCTTCACATACAATCATAAATGGAACATCATTTACTTCATTTCTCTCATGTTTCAGTTTTGAAAAATGAAAACAAAAATCAAAAATAATACGTGAAATCAAACTAATTGTAATAGATAATACCTCAAATGGTACCCCACTCAAATCAATAATACTAACATTTGCTTTATTTAAATATCCTAAAAATTGTTTTAATATTTCATCAAAATCATCGGATGTATAATCATCCCCATTCTCTTTTTGTGGTTTCATTAAAAACTCTAATCTTCGGTCATTAATCTTATTATCTAATCTGGAAATAAACCTATTAAATTCTCCATTAAACGGTCCACCTGATGCCTTTGTATCCTTTGTTTGTGATACTGGAATAAATTTTTGTTTTTTCTGAAAATAGAGTCTTTTATCTTTAATTACCTCTATTTCTCCATTATCATTAATTATCTTCGGAACCTGTTCTTCGTTGGCGACCTTACTAATAACCTCATCATTCATGTTGCTGATGTAATTGTACACTTCTTCTATGCTAAAATAGACAGGAGTATCATATGTGACTTTCGATAATAATGGATTATATTTTTCTTTATTCAGAATTACTGCTCGTCTGAACTGTGAAATTTGATTATGTGAATTTGATTCATTACTTTCTATAAAAATAGACTCTAATTCTTCACTGTTCATTAACCAATATGGCAATTTTAATTTTTCTACATCTAAATAATTCAGTGACAATTTTTGTTCATCTGCTAACGTAAACGCAGATTTATATTCTGAATGAATATCAAAAATTATAATATGTGCATTTTTCTGCCGCATAATATTTACATTACCTGCTTCTTGTATTCCCACTACTTCCTGCAAAATTTTTGCAACCGTACACGACTTACCAGAGCCTGTGGATCCAACGACGCCTATATGTTTACTAAAAAAAGTATTTCCATCAATATTCAATTGAACTTCCTTATTTTGAACCAAATAACCTAACGGAAAAGAATATTTTTTGTTGTCTTGAAATATTTTATCCAATATATCTTGTCCTGCAATATCAACAAGTTCTGTTGGTGACGGTAATAATGTACTACCCGGTGAAAAACCATTATCATCAATTATTCCTATCGGTTCCGCTGTCATTATATATTTTTCTTTATTATCATTATCTGCAATAGCTTTAATTCCTTTTATAGAAGCAATCAAAGACTCATGATTTCCAATAGAAATTTGAAGGTATTTTCCTATTTTCAAATTATCTTTATTCTTTTCAAAGTCTTCAAACTCCATGCGTGTCGTAATTTCTAATGGAGAACTTTCTGATACTTTCCCAATCATATCTCCACCTCATCTTTCATTCTTAATAAGTATTCTATTTGACTAAAGCTATTTACATCTAAAATTTCCCGATTAACATCTCTTGTAGAAAATGCGTCAGATAAATGCTCCGCTATTTGAAAAATGTCATCCTGTTTATTTCTATTTATAGCTTCAATACATTCTTTATTATCAGAGCAAATCTTAATTTTAAACTGTAACCAGTTTTCACTAACCTTTCTTTCAGGGTTTTTAATAAATGCTTCTGGATAAAAAATACTACCTCTGTATCCTGTTTCTGCTTCTATTCCCTTCTCATATAATCGGCTTATTAATCTATCCATTTTTCCTTTGTCGTAGCCTAATATACAGAAAATCGCTGGAATATGTAACTTTGGCTTACAACAATATATATCAATATAATTTTTTATAAACAGTACTATTTCTTGTTCAAAATTTTCTATTTGCGTAGGTTCAAAAACAAAGCAGCGCTTTCTATAATTCACATTCAAACATTTCCCTAATTGTTTCCTTCTGCTAGTTAAGAGTTCTTTATAATTTGATAACTCTCTTGTCCATCTTGAAATAGCTGTTTTTCTTATACCTTTTAACTCTTCCAACAATTCTTTTTTTGTTATGTTTCTATCTTCATCTTCTTTCAAAATACTTAATGATGCTATTTTCTGTATTGCATTTGGAAAAGCAATGTCATTTACATCATCTTGAGAAAAACCATTTTGGCATAATAACGCTTTATTTTCTTCTACCAATTCATAATATTCTCTCCCTACAACAAAACGAAATCTATTATTAAGGAAATCATCAATATCACACAAAACTTCCAACTCATTGCTAATGAAATACTGCCTAATTTTTTCTTTCTCTTTTTTTGTTTTCTCTCTTTGCTTACTAGACTCTCAATTTCTAGATTTTCTATTTTCTTTATATGTGCAATATAATCACATATATATTCCATATTTTTAGTATTCAGCATCTCATTTATTTCATTTTTTGAAACTGCTTTCTCTCCTAATTGTTCAGATGGGAAAAACGCATACAAAACAAATAATATTTTACTTTCATCAGAATTTGTATATGTTTTTAACATTTGCAATATAGGCTTACTCACCTTTGACCATTGAAATTTTTCAGCTTCCCCATGATACTTGCATTGGATAGCTGTAATGTGTTCCCCATTAATCTTATCAATATCTTCGATTATTCCTTCGATTTTTATAACTTCATTTGTTGATTTTAATATTTCATTCAACGACAAATTAAACTGATACATAAATCCTTTAATTGTTGAATCAGCTATTCTTCCCATCAAATCACCTTCTTTTATAATCGCTTCATTTAATAATTCCAAAATACTTCAACGCATCCTTTATCGCTTCCGCTTTCTCCACCGTCGGATGCTTCCTCGGCTGTTTCAATTCCTCTACCGCATTCGGAGCATTATACATCGGCAATCCTAACTCCCGCTTTACCTCTGCGATATATGTGGTATGTACTTTGAAGCCGTACTTCGCTTCTATGTACTCCTTAATCATTTTGTAAGTAACCCGCTCTTTCGGCTTATACGCTTCAGCTCTCTTGGCAATATTATCAAGCGGCACTTTGCCCTCACCCTCGCCAAACTCGACTTTTACGTTGATTACGCTGTCAGGTTTTTTGTGGGAAAGCATTACAACCGTCTCAACATGGAACGAGAGGACAGGAAGTACGTCATGTGCCTTCTCACTTCGTCCGACTTAATCTACCGCTGTTTTATGCCTAAAGTAGTAGGTGAAAACATATCTACTCTATTTTTCTATTTTTGAATTTCTTAATCTATGACAGAATCATATAATATGCCTGATTTTGATTCCAAAATGTATATCTGTCTCTCCATCACTTTCTTGTATGATGAAAAACTCATTTTCAATTTTTCTGCTATACTAAAATCGCTATAAATATCCTTGATCATTTCTTCGTTTTCATATAGCGAAGATTGATGCACTTCTGCCGCTTTACATAACCCAGATAAATAATACATATATCCCTGATTAATTTTTTCTTGTGTCTGCACTGCCCCGTATCTACATTTTTCAATGTATTCAAGTGCCTGTTTATACTCACCTTTATCAAAGAAAATATCTGCCAATCGCAAAGAACACTTTGGACAACTTTTGTTTTTTTCTAATGCTTTTTCTAATATTTCAATTTCTTTTTCTCTATTATTAAAATACTGATAAATATCCGCTTTTACCAGAAAAGTATCTTCACTGTATGGAAAATATTTATAATAACTATCTGCCAAATCTAGCATCTTTTTCTTCCATTCCATTAATGATTCTTCTGTTTCAATATTATCCGCTAAACTTTTCATATAGTCTATACCAAAGCTAAAGCCTCTCCAAGTCCAACGTATCATTGGTATTTTCATAAGTCTCTCAAAATATTCTTCACATAATTTAACTCTATTACAATTAATGCCATTCTGTAAATAATCTGCCAACAAATCGACAGCTCTAGGAAACTGTTGTAACCCCTTATCTAAAATATTACAAGCAGTTTCATAATCATCTCTCTTCGAAAAATTAACTGCCAAATTATGAAAATCATCGACAGAACCTACTATTTTCTCTTGTGAAAGGGTTTCTTTTACAAGTTCATATAAAGCTTCTTCATTCTCTTCATATAAATACTCTTTTACCCTACGTTCTGCTTCGCCTATTGTTATTAATCTTTCCATTTTAATTTTCCTCCGAATCATCTTCTAGTGAACCAAACAACTCATCAAATTTTGCTTCTAATTCCTTCTGGAGATCATAATCCAACTCTTCATTTTCTTCTCTCGTTTCTTCTTTTTGGGGTATCGACACTTCGTTTAGTTCACTAAATTTAATAAGTGTATTCGTATTTCTTAATTCTTTTTTTATTTTTAAATAATGATACTTTCCACTATCATACTTATCAATATCTGCTAGCATTGTAATATATGGATATAAACGACCACTCAAAATTAATGCCTCTCCTCGTTCTTTGTTCAAATGTTGTAATGAATCTGGTGGGATAACATATTTCTCTCCATTTGAACGTTTCCCACACAATACAGATAACTCCTCCAATAATTTTACTTCTCTGCTAGTAAAAAATATCCAATTGTTACAATTTGATTGTATTGTTTCCGTTTCTTCTTTATATCTTTCAAGTAGTTGATGCTTACTTTGTACAATAAGGTTGAATCGAATATTTCTACTTCTTGCTGCTGTAATCATAGTTGGAAAATCTTTAATAGTAGGTAAAGATGAAAATTCATCTAAAATATAATTTACTCTAACTTTCATTTTTCCACCTATATTAGATTGAGCTTTATAAATTAAATATTCATAACTCTGCTTTATAAACAAAGTTACAAGTTTATGATAACTAGTTTTTTCATCTGGCATAATTAAATAAATTATTGTTTTACTTTCACTAATACAATCCATATAAATACTACTATTGGACAACATTTCTAAAAGATTGGGCTGAATCATAAAACTTCTCATTTTTTCATCAAAAGTACTTAGAATACATGATTGTGTTTTATCAGGAGCCTCTATCGTACCCATCAATGAAGAAGCTACAATTTCATCTTCTTCAATAAAATCCCTATAAAAAGATTTGTTATAATTTTGTGCTCGAAACAAAAATTGTCGTAATCTTAATAAATTACTAATATTAACATATTTATCATCAAGCCCAAATGTCTTGCAATATCCAAATAATAGTAATGTTAATCCAAAAAACAAATCTCCAGCGCTATAATCCCAATATGGATCCTTAGCAGATTTTTCTGATAACATTAAGTTTACTGCTATATCATTTACAAACTCACATGCCTTGTCTATGTCTCCATTTTTATAAAAGGAATACGGGATATTCAAAGGATTCCACGAATTTCCTAAAGAGGGAGATCTAAGATTTATTATCTGAATTCTATATCCGCGTTCTTCTAAATAACCGGCAGTTCTTTCATATATTTCTGCTTTAGGATCTGAGACGATCATAGATTCTCCAGCATCTCCTAAAATATATATAGAAGGCATCACCACTAATCGACTTTTTTTTGAACCAGTCGACCCTATTATTAATGTATGCGAATCTGATGAATCCACAAGAATATCTTCATTGTATTGTCCAATAGGTACACCACCATATTGAGTGACATATTTTAAGTTTTTGCTCTTGATAAATTTTTTCAAAGATATATTATATCTTGTAAATGATTGCGTAAATATTCGTTCGTTCTCTAATCTGCTCCCTTTTCCTAATTTGTTCAATGTAATATTATCAAACTTTTCATTTTCATAGTTTTCTATCATTCCTATTTATTCCTTTTCAATATCAAAAATAAAACTCTCTGTTTCATATTCACTATTATAATATTCCTTATTATACTCCTTTTCTTTGTCGTATTTTACCATTAACTTTTGAGCCTGTTCTTTTCTATAATCCTTTCTCTTATCTATTTCTAGAATATTTACATTTGGATTATTTAAATTTCCTTCTCCGTCCGTTAATATATATCGCATCACTTTATTGATAATATCATTATCACCAGCGTATTCATCACTTCCGGATATATTTCTTAATATTAAGTTTAATGCTTTTTCTAAACTGCATAATAATAACAAGCTTTTGTCTTCACTCATCTGTTTCCTTACAAATTCATTTAATTCATCGTCTATACTTAAAAGTTCTTCTTCCGATAAATCATTTAATCCTAAATTTCGCTTTCTATACCATATATATTGATAACATATTTCTTTAATGTCATTAATTGATAGCTGACATATTTCTCTAGGTCCAGAATAAGCACTTCTTAGAAGTATTACCCTGAATTCATCTTTTCTCTCTTTGTCTGTTGCTACTTCCCAAATTTCAGATGTTTTATAATCACGTACAATAAATAAAATCCTGATTTTAATACAATATCGTTTAACTTTCTTAATAAAATTGAAAACTCTTGAAATGCCTCCAATATAGCAATCAAAATCATCAAAAATGATAAATAATTTTCTATTCCTTTTGTTTATACTTGTTTGTTTATCAATAAAATCATCAATTTGTCCAGGACCAATCATATACCAATCCCATGTAATAGCATATTTCCTTGCAAATTCATATGATAATTTACTTTTTCCTGCTACATCTTTTCCCCAAAGCATCCACCAACTGAAATCGAAAGTATATTTTGACTTTGAATTTAAAAAATCCTCTAATTTTTCAATCTCTATTTCTCGACCAACTAAATCATGCTCACTATATTTATAATAATATTCTCCACGATTTGAAGTTTTTAATATCCTTTCATTTTTTGTATCAATCAATATTTTATGTAAAATTATCTCCACACTAATAGGTTTATCAATGTCATAAATAATTGGCATAATATTCAATTCAGCCAACTTATTTTTCAGTTCTCTTTTTAACTCATCGTCATTTTTGCATCCAACAATTGCATAGTGAATGCTACCTTCACTTTTCGTTCTTTGCAAAACTTCTCTAAGATATTTATCCTTTAATAAATCTACACCTATAAAAAATAATTTATATTTTTGAATCCACTTCGTAATACTTTGCATAAACATAGAATTATTTTTGTAATTCTCCTCAAAAGCACTCTTTGTAATTATTCGTTCTGTCGCATTTGAAATTATATCACCATGAATTTTAAATAATAATGCTTTATTCGCTACCTCAGCATTACTTCTAAGTTTATTATTTAAGGCATTACAATTATATGGTGTTGCAATTGACGGATTAATTCCTGCCAACTCATATGCATATTCTAGTACCCGATCAAAGTTAGCCGTAACACTATCGCCACAATTTAACAATGGCACTAAACTTATTGCCTGATTTTCTAATGCGTATTGATCAATTTTTCTGTCAGAATAAAATTCTTCTAAATGTTTATTAATTACATCTTCTCCATATTTTCCTCCCAAAATATTAATTAATTCATCCAGTGCCTCAATAAAACCATTCTTTTTCTTTTTTTCTTGCACATTTTTCCGTTGAGTATCTGAAAGAGCACCATTTAGCAACTTTATGACATCTTCTATAAAGCTTTTACTATCTCCAAATGTAAATTCTGTCAGGCCATCGCCAATAAAAGGCATTATGCCACCGCCATTTGAGCTTTCTATAATATTATTGCAAATAAAGTTATAAACTAATACATTTCCTGTACTAAAATCAAGTATTTTATCAAACTCTTGTGTCATCATATACATTCCTTCTTATATATTAGGATTCTATATCTTTTATCAATTTTGACAATATTGTTTTTAAATTTCCATGATCTGATGAGTCATAAAAAATTGCCATAGTATTCAAAGTTTCAAAATGTTGCTTTAACATAGGAATATCAGACTGTTTACACCCATAGATTGTATAATTAAACATCCCTTCTTCCATACGCTCCTTAATAATATCTACAGTTCGATCTTGTTTTAGCCTTGCGCCTAAGAATAACAACTTTCTACTATCAATCCATCGAGTTAATTGTTTTCTTAATGGTGTATCTATGCCATAATGTTCATCATACGATTTTCCAGTCACAATGATATCGTCTTTATTAGACAAAATATCGCCATGAATTTTAAAGACTAATGCACTTTTCTTATTATCATTTCTTAAATACTCGTTAAGTTGATTAGTATTTGTAGGAATCGCTCTATCTGGTACTATATTGTTTAGTCTACATGCATGTTCTAATACTCTATCAAAATTGGTTGTAATGCAATCACCATGGCATAATTGGGGTATTAAATATGCAGTACTTTTTTTTATTTCATCGTCATCTATCTTATCTTCTGAAAATACATCTCTTAACTCATTATAGAACAGAGTTTCTCCATATTTCTCACACAATAAATCTGAAGCAGTAAAATAATCTCCATCTTTTACTGCTTTCTGAACACTTTTTCTATCTTTACTCGACAAATCAGAAGATAACTTTATTAATAACTGCTCCCAAGTGTCATAAGCAAAAGCCGAAAGACCTGCTCCCACAAATGGCAAAACACCTTTTCCTTTTTTTATTTCTTTACAAAGGCTATTATAAACGATCCTATTAGTTGTATCATAACTCATTATCTTATTAAAAGCTGATAACATTTTCTTTTCCCTCACTTTAACTTATTTGATATTTTTTCAGATTTTACATTCATCTTCATTACAAATCATAAAACCGCCTAACACAATGCTGTCTAACAAAAAATCCCTGCCAGATCACACAAGGTGAATACATAAAAAGACTATCAGTCACAGTAAACATCTCCCATGTCTACATAAATACCATAACACCAAAGCATCCTCCATTAAAAGCTATTCTTTTGACTTCCAACTTTTATTTTTTCTCCATTTTCTAAAACAAACGCCTGTTCAAATTTCACATTTAAAGCCTTTGCAATCTCCATCATTTCCTCAAACGAAACTGTCCCACGCTTCAACTTCTTATTAAAATTTTGCGGCGACTGTCCGATACGCCTTGCCAGCTCCGCCAGGCTTATATTCTTCTTTTCACATAACTCTCTTATCATATCCGATGCAGTCATGGTACACCTCCGCTAATATACTACCATTATAAACCTTTTAGTTGACATTTTCAATACATCCATGTGAAAATTAACTGAAAATTCAAAAAGCACCCTGTGAGCATATACTGCCACACAGGGTGCCGAAACACAGTTTGTTTATTTATTTGTTCCTTCGGATATCCACCGAAAGCCCCGATTTCAATTCCACTTCAAACTTATCATCAAACACCGTAACCTTCGCAATCAGCCGTCTGACCAGCTGTTCATCATACTCTTCAATCTCCGCTGTCTGACTGTTCAGGAACGCTTTCATGTTGAAAATGCTTTGCTTTACGCCCTCCATTTCAGCCTTGTCAGCCAGTATCTGTTGCTTTTCCTCACGCAGCTTATATATTTCTTCTACCAGGTCATCATATTGCTCATTTCTGTTTGCTTTTTGTAAAAGCTGCTTTTGGAGTTCCTCCAGCTTCCCGTCAACATCCTTTGTCGGGGAATTTTCCTGCAAAACTCCTATGGTGAACCGCAGGGCATAGGACGCACCGGAATAGACACGCACCCGGTTCCCACGGATGCGCATCTCCACCGTGTACATGGTGAGATTCCCACGCAGGTCTGCATTCGGTGTCCGGCTGATGGTCTGGCTGTAGCTGCCAAGGAGCGTGGAGCCCTTGTAAAGCTCCACCCGCTGCGTATCGTAATTCAGGCAGCAGAACACGTCCCCGCAGAACACCCCTGCCTTCCCGCTGCCGTCTGCCGGGAATGCCAGCCTTGCCCGCAGGTGCAGTTCTTTGAAGCCGCTGTACTTCCATGCAAGCTGCCCGCTCCCCTCAAGCTGGGAATACGGACGGTTCTCATAGCCCTCCCGCCACACCTGCCACTTGCCGGAAAGCGTCGTCCAGTAGGTTTCCGGCAGGGGGTTCTCGTCACGGAAATCCTCGTACCAGATGAGCGCCGAGTCCGGCTTCCTGCGGAGCATCTCCAGCGTCAGCTTGAAGCCCCTGTCCGGCTGCGCCATGTTCCCGTCCACATCCTTGAATTTCCGTGGTGCAAGCGTGTAGGTGGCGGAGCCGGCGCTTGGTTCTTCAGAGAAGGACTGGCAGACACGGAAGCCGTAAAACTGCACCCCTTTCACATCCACCGAGACCGTGATGGTATGCGTACCTGCGGAGAGGGAAATCCCCTCTGCCAGTGCCGACCAGAAGGTAGTCCTCCAGTACGGCCACCACAGGCGGCT
>CAJTNT010000058.1 GCA_910577785.1 uncultured Lachnospiraceae bacterium
GATATCAGGACAAATATCAGAATAGTTCAAGTGACTTGGTATTGGTATTCTGTGATACAGATAAAAAACCTTATGAACAATATGTTGATATCAAGCGAAAAATCAACAAATTTCATGGAGTTGAAAATGCTGCAGACCAGATTGTTATATATGGAAATCCCTGTACCATGCAAATCATCATTGAACATTGGGATGATGTGATACTTAGTTCCAATAAAAAAAAGAAAAATGCCCCGATTATCTTTGAACTTACAGGCGTTGAAGGATACAAAGGGAGAGCGGATCAACGGCAAGCATTGTTTTCCCGAATTACAAAGGAAAACTATCAAGAAATGCGAGAGCGAATCAAAAAGCTGCCATCTGATGATGCAATAGAAGGAAGCACTAATTTAGGCAGATTTATTGAATACTTTACAATGGATGACAGTAAATGGATACAAACAATCAACAATGCTTTGGATGGATGACCATATTTAAGAAGAGATTCTGTATGGATATATAGAGATTTTTTCTCTTAATATAGCAGCCACTCAAATAATATGCTAACAAAAACATAAGAAACATTATAATTTACGGGTTCAGGCATACAAACAGCCAAAAAAATGCTTGTAGAAAGGAATATCTATGAAATTGAAAGCTTTAAGTCACTATAACGGAGACATGGACACACGATTTGGAGATTGTATACTGCTGTATGATACCACTTCTTTGGTAGTATACGATTGTGGACATATTCAGCATACTGAGGAGATTAAAAAATTTTTGAGAAAAAATAGTTTAATTTCCCAGATACACATTGTTATTTCACACAATGACAGTGACCATACAGATGGGGTTGAGAGTTTAATGGAACATCTGCACAGTAAAGGATATGATGTTACATTATATTCTTCTTTATATCTAAAAAGCGCAAGAAAAGTATTGGAACTTCTTGACGATGGGCGCAGGACATTGCCGGCAACAAAACAACATATACTTGAAACCTTTGACAATATAAAAGATATTGTTGAAAAAGCTCAGGAATATGGATTTTCAATTGAAAATGCCACTGTAGGAACAAAGGTGTTATCTGGGAGCATTGTTGGTCCAACAGAAGATGAATTTGCTGAGGTTGTTGCACAGGCTATTGAAGATGCCAAAACCACGAAAATAGATGGTGAAACTGTGATGAACGCTGCAAGTGTACAGTTAAAATATAAATTAACTAATGCAGAAATCATTCTTCTATGTGGAGATGCGTCACCTACCTATCTACATCACCTTGATAACTATGATTTAATCCAGCTTCCTCACCACGGGAAGTTAGATAGCGCAAAGGAAATCTTTGATACTCTGAAAGATTCTTATGGAAAGAGTTATCTTATATCCGATAATACAGGTTCTGGGGCTACAAGCGGCGGTTCTGATAAACTAGTCGAGTATATGAAAAATGAACGGTATAGCCCGGCACTAAATACTAAAAATGGTGTGATATCTATCCCTGCAAATACATATGGGAATAATTCCAGTAACAGAACACAAGGAGTGAAGCTAGGTGAAATGGATTGTAAGCTCTGATCCTCGAATTTTTGTAAATAGAGCCCATATGTCAGCAAGATTACAATATATCCAATCTGTTACTGATGCACCAGTAACAGATTGGATGATTACTCGAAAAAACAGCGCTTTTCCCAAATCATTGTTTTGTTGCATGACAAATGATGAGTTAAATGGAACATTTATAACGGCACATATAGGTGAAGTCCAGCGATTATGCTCTGTCCATGAAATCGCAATGAGCGATTTCGTGATAGCTAATACATGCATTTGGGAAAAATCATCAAACAAACAAATATTATATTACATGATGAACATAAATAAAAAGGCAGTGCTCTGGTTTTCCAAGCAAACACTGAGTTTGGAAGAGAATTATAATTTGCGCCAATCAACATTGTTAAGCAATGTTGGAACATTTGGTTTTAATACTTCTTTATCAGAACGGCTACTCTTTTCCAACAGACATAAAGGATTCATGAAAGCTGTTTCTTTTGCTTTTGATAAAGTATCACCTATTATTTTGCCGCAAGATTATGATAGTATTATTATGTAATATTTGAAACAATAGAAATCAGTTTTAAATATGAATCCCAAAAAACAAATACCCATAATACACTTAAAATTATATTTTAGAATGGAGTAAAAATATTGAAAGAACCATTATCATTTTATAAAGCCAATGATGGTATAAAATTCTACCTTGTAAACTGCGGTTCAGGATTAACGCATCTGATTGTCTTTCCGGATGATACCGTAATGTTATTTGATTGTAACCTTATAGATGACGCAGAGCATCCAAACAGGAATAAAGATTATATCTTAAATTTCTTCAAAAATGTAATCCCGAAAAAAATAGATGAATATGGAAATACATTTCAGCCCATTGATATTTTCGTCAATTCCCACCGTGATACAGATCATCTAAAAGGATTAAAAGATATTAATAGTGTGTTTCCAATTCAATCAATATGGGATTCAGGATTCCATGGAGCAAATATCGGCAATGATGATTATAAGTATTATATGGGATTAAGAAATAGGTTAAAGAATAAGAATCGTGCCAATCTAAAAGTACCAACACCATCAAATAAACCATTTCAATGTATCGGAGGTGCTAATATATATTGTTTTTGTGATGCTCAAGAACCTACTACTCTAGTGAATGAATTGCTTTGTGAAAGCGCTGACAAAGAACAGCATACTAATTGTATCGTACTCCTAATCCACTATGCTGAAAAAAAATTACTATTAACAGGCGATTCTGATTGGAAAGCATGGAAAGAAGATATCGTCCCAAATTTTGAAGATTGTCCTGTTAACTATGAAAATACTGATATCCTAATTGCAAGTCACCATGGCTCAAGAACTTTTTTTACACGTGAAGATACAATTAATGAAACTAAATATCCAAACACCACTTATACTGAATCCATAAGACTAATAAGCCCTAAAATAACATTAATTTCATGTGCTGAATATGAATATAAAGATTATCATCTTCCAAATAAAGAAGCACTAAAATTATATAAAGATAATACGTCAAATGAACAAGTTTATACAACCAACGAGTATGGCACTTTCTTTGGGCGTATTGATTCAAACGGAAATTTTTCTGTAACACCAGAACGATTTCACAATCATGGAAAACAGACTGGAATGAAAATCCATCTAACATGTAAAACCGATACAGGTATTACACTTGAGACTAATACAGCATATGCTGTTGGTTGTAAACTAAATTTTTACCTCACCTCTATTGGTGGAGTTCTTAATGATATAGATAAACCACAAATTTTATGGGAAGTTTGCAATGCCGGCTATGGAAAAGACGATATACACCACGAAATTTATTATAAAGACAAGAATGAAGATGATAAAAAATGTTTTTTTTCACGAGATTTATGTTTCCTTGGAACTCATCTTCTTAGATGCCGTGTTATAAACAAACGAAAGCATTTTGACCAAACACTTATATTTGTAGTTCATGGGGAAAATTGAAGGAGAAGTAATGCTATGGATAATAATCTTAAAGACTATCGCGAAAAAGAACTGAAGAATTATGTAATTGGAAATGCATTAATAATAATAGTTTTGTTAGGTATATTTAATACACTACTTGATGTAAAAATGGATGAATCTACAAATAACATACTATTGACATTGAGTTCAGAAATAATCTCTGCCGGCATCTTTTCATCTATCTTATATACCTATGTATTTATTCTTGATGCTATTATTCCTGGAAATTGGAAAGATTCGATCTGTAATCTATGTAGACCACTTCCCGGTGAAATAATTTTTGAAGAAATCCGGGAAAAAGCAAACGATAAGCGATTCACAAAAGAAAAGGCTCTACAAAAATATGCAAACATATATGAAATTATAGATAATCTAATTGGAAAAGAAAAACGAAAAGCATCAAATGATGCATGGTACTCTATCTATCTTAAATACGAAAATAAAACAAAAATATTTATCTCTCAACGAGACTATTTATTATGTCGCGATTTATGTATTTCAACACTATATATTGGTTTATTATATTTTGTTTTATGGGCATTTTCGATTGTTGCTTTTGACTATAGAATTGTAATATTATTGATAGTTGAATTGATTGCTACAAATTTTGCCATGCGAGGTAAACAGAAAAGATTTGCTTATAATGTAATAGCCATGGATATACACACACCAGAAGAGAATCACGAATAACAAACATATATAATCTATTTCTCTAGCCCTCCCCTCTGCCGGGGAGGGTTATCATATTTATCCTGTTATCTCTTGTATCTCGCCGACAAAGTTATAGACAATCTTGATTTCCTGGCATTTCTGACCATCCACTTTTTTAACTTCACCCACCAGAATTTTACTGATAAGCCGGTTCAGCACAGCTTCATCCAGTTCTTGAATTGCAGCATATTTGCGGATTTCCTGCATAAATGTCCGAACGTCGCTTTCCTGCTCGTCTGTACGGCGCATCACCAGCATCAAATCCTGAAGCCGTTTCCGATTGGCTTCCTGTTCCTGCTCCAGTGAGGCAGTCAGCTTCAGAAAACGCTGTTCCGTCAGGATGCCTTTCGCCTTATCTGTATAAAGGCTCATAAACATGCTGTCTATCTCCTGATTCCTTGCTTCCAGCCGGTCACATTCTTTCTGCATTTCCGAAGCATCCGCCATATACCGCCGTTCCATGCGGCTGGACAGCCGCTGATAAAATACATCCGCATCTTTCAAAGCCATCGCCGCCAGATCCTGTATATCTTTCAGCACAAGATTATACAAATCCCTTGCTTCGATCTTGTGGCTTGTGCAGGCGTTCTTACCCAGCCGGTTATAAGTCTGGCAGATATAGTATGCCTTGTCTATCGGCTCCCGTTCTTTCCCGGTAAACCGGTTCTTCCCGGTTCTCCCGACTTTCTCATAACGCACCTGCATGGATTTCCCACAGGTAGCGCAATAGATAATTCCATGGAAGATGTTATAAAAAGGACAGGCATTCCCTTTCATAATTGTTGGCCTGCGGTCAATGATCTCCTGTACCTGTTCCCATTCTGCCGGTGTGACGATTGCTTCGTGGCAGTTCTCTATCACTTCCCAATTCTCACGGGGGATGATGTCGTAAGTGTTGGAACGGATACCTTTCTGGTGCGTCCGGCAGACCAGATGTGCGCCCTTATAAAAAGGATTCCGTAGGATATGGCTGATCCTTGCGCTGCCCCAGGAATAATAGTTCACATCACATTCCGTATTGGCTTTCACCCTTGTAATCGGCACTTTGTCATCCATCAGCTGCTTTGCAATCCGCATACAGCCCCAGCCATCCAGCGCAAGTTCAAAAATTCGGCGGATTACCGGCGCAGTTTCAGGATCTGTAATCAGATGCCCTTTTTCATCCGGGTCACGCATCAGTCCAAGCGGCGGCTGCCCTCCGCAGAATTTCCCCTGCCTGGAACGGGTCATGCGCCCTGCCAATACCTTTTTGGAAATGTCACGGCTGTACATGTCATTCAGGATATTTTTGAACGGCGTAATATCCATTTCCTGCCTTGTCAGGCTGTCCACCCCGTCCGTGACTGCAATGTATCTTACATTATGCTTTGGGAAAAAGATTTCGATATAACTGCCTGCTTCAATGTAATTTCTCCCCAGCCTGGATAAATCTTTGGTGATCACGCAGCCAACTTTCCCCGCTTCAATGTCGGCAATCATGCGCTGAAAAGAGGGACGGTTGAAATTTCGCCCCGTATAACCGTCGTCCACATAGTATTCATATTGGAACATGCCGTTTTTCTCGGCATAATCTTTGAGCATAAGCTTCTGGTTGCTGATGCTCATGCTTTCATTCTCCCGGCTGTCTTCAAGGGAAAGCCTGCAATAGAGGGCAGTTATCTTCTGGTTGATTTGATTTTTCCTGTTCATAGTCATTCTCCTTCTCTATGAACAGGGACACGATACAATTATAATACCATGCCCCCGCTCGTCCTGCAACCGTTTTTTAGCCTGCCTTCCGCCCCAGCCATTCCTCAAACTGCCCACAGGCCTGCCGCTCAATAAGCTGTTCAAAGGCTTCCTGCATGGTCTGGCTGCCGGAGAACTCCCGTGTCACGATAAACTGCACTTTTTTCCAACTCTCCTGTCTCTCTTTCTTCTTTTCTGAATCTCTCTGCATAAGCATTTGCCTCCATAAATGAAATAGCCAGACAAAGGAACACGGCAACGAAGTCCAACAACGGACAGCGTAAAACCTGTAATCTAATATCCGGCCTGTTATTATTGTTTTTTAAATTTTTCCTGAATTTCTCGTTGCTTTCGTTGTCATAAAAATAGACAATAATAAAATTCTCTTAAAATAAGCGGTTTTCTGAACAACAGGGCAGCATATTCACCGGCAACGAACCCGGCAACAGAACAACAACCTGCCCGGCAACCAGCACACAAAATCACTCCAGCCACTCCTTCGGAAGCTCCAACTGCCGGGCTTCTTCCTCTGTCAGTTTCAAAAAACCGGCTTCGTTGCCGGACAGTTCGTTGCCGGAATCCGGTATGCGTTCCCAGCCTTTCTGCCTGCCGTATCCGGCAAATGCCCTGGGATTGGAAAAGTACCGCCAGCCGGTGACAACAGAGTTCATAATCTCATTGATGTCGTGGATCTGCCAGCGTTTCGGCTCGTCATATTCATGATGCAGGGCTTCCCGGTAAAACTGTTTGGAGCATACCTGATTCCCCTGATAGGTTTCCAGAAAACCGACAATCATTCCGGCTTCGGTATCCTCCGGCATAAAATCCTTTTGAACCTCCGCTAATTTCTTCTGTATGGACTTGCTGAATTTCATGGAGTAATTCCCGCCCTGGTAAATCTCCATAGCTTCCGCCCACACCTGCAAAAGATAGGCTCTGGAACCGTCCTCGTCCTCCAAAATGTGTACTTCCGCATCTTCCGGGCAGACCATCACCGGCAGGAACCGTCGGTTCCCGGCACGGTCAAGGGGCAGGAAGTCCAGCCGGTTTGATGTGCCGCCGAACACGCACTGCCGGAGCCGGTCTTTCGGCTGTGATTCATAGGGTGTCCGGTAGGTTTCCTTCTGCCTGCTGATAAAAGAGCGGATCTCCTCAATGCTCTTTGCGTTGCTGGTGGCAAGCATCTCCGACATTTCAATAATCCAGTGCCCCTGCAGCTTCGTAAATACTTTATCGTCATCCAGCTTCTTTAAGTCATCGCTGAACCATTCGTCTTTTATTGCCAGTAAGCGGAAAAAAGTGGATTTCCCTGCTCCCTGTCCGCCTACCAGACAAAGCATTTCCTCATATTTTGAACCGGGCATGAACACACGCCGGATTGCCCCTAACAGGAAGTGCTTCAGCATCTCCTCCACATAATCATCCGCGTCAGCCCCCAGGAAATGACGCAGGCAGAAACGGATGCGCGGCGTTTTGTCCCAGACAAGCCCATTCAGACAGTCCTTTATAGGGTGGTAGCAGTTTTCATCCGCCACGATTGCCAGGGTATTCTGAATCTTCTTTTCACTGGTCAGCCCATAGTTTTCCTCAAAATAAAGGAGCAGGTATTTAATATCCGTATCCGTAAGTGCGCTGGTGTTCCTGCGCCACCCCACATCCCGTACAATATCGATCCGCTCTGTCAGTAAATTCAGCCGAATTGCCCCCTTTAAAAGCGGGTCACGCAGGAATACGGTCTTGCAGTTCCCGATTGTGTTCGCTGTCTGCCCCTTTTGTGTAATGGAAAGGCTCTCCCTTACCTCATCGACCGTCAGTGCCGGTAGGAGCAGGCCTGCTGCGTTCATCACGGCCTGCCTTGTGGCGGGCGGCAAGTCCTGAAATCCGTTCCCCAATCCGCATCACTTCCTTTCCATGCTCTTTTATTACGGCGGCTTTTTCTTCTGCCGTACCGGTCAGCAGAGTATCCAGCAGATATTCTGTATAAGACTGTTTCTGTAAAGACTCCACAAACAGGGGATTCCATTCTTCTTCCGGAGTGTTTGGCGCATACTCTGTTCTCCATTTTTCTAACAAATGGTTATAATCCGATAAAATCCGGCAGCACTGTAACTCTGCCTGCTTTAGCCTCAGTTCTTCAGATATTTTTTTCTTTACCGGGAGTGGGGAAGCCCGCCCTTTGTTGTCGTAACTGATTCCAAAATCAGAAGCCAGCTTCACAGCCGCCCCGAGGTTATTCAGCCCATACAGCCTTGCCGCAAAGTCAATCACGTCGCCGTCTGCCTGGCAGCCGAAACAGTGGAAACGTTTATCCACCTTCATGCTTGGATGCCTGTCATCATGGAACGGGCAGCACGCCATGCCGTTCCGATTCACCCGGATACCATACATCTCAGCCGCCTGCCTTGCCGTCACATTTTCCTTTACTGCTTCAAATACATTCATACCGTCCCTTTCCGAAATAAAAAAGCATCTGCCATCTCCGCAAAGAAAAGCAAATGCTTCAAATTTCCATATCTTTTTTTGTTACCGGTCTTATCCCATCCTTGCGCTCCATGCGTTCACGGTTCGCCCGGTCTGCTTCTGTTTTCCCCCTTGCAAGCCTGTTCCTGATAGATTCCCTTGCTTTCTCCTTAATCTGTTCCTTATTCACACGGCTTACCTCCGGCTTTTGGAGCGCCGACTGGACTTTCCTCAGCACATTTTGCGCCGCATTTTTTATCTGCTCCTGGACTGTGTTCAGGCACTTCACGGCAAAATCCCTTTTCTCCTTCGGGGCTTTCCGCTCCGGCGAAGCCAGCCACTTTTTATAATCTTCAACTGCCCGGATGTCCTCTTTCTGTGTCTCCGCCCGGACAGTATCCGATACAACCTCACAGGCTTTCTCATAAGCAGTGTCCGCCACTTCCTCTACCAGCGATTCTATGTCTGCGATCTTCATGGTGACAGTTGCAAGGGCCGCCTGCTTTTCTGAAAGTTCCTGCTTCTTTTCCTCAATCAATCCTTCCTGTTTTTCCAGTTCTTTTTCCTTCTCTAAAACAGCCTTTGCCGCTTTATCAAATTTATTTTCCTGTTCCGCTATGGCCATGGTATTTTGCCTTAAAATTTCTCCCTGTGCGGAGAGTTTTTCTTTCTGCTTTTCAATGATGAAATCCTGCTTTTCCAGATATCCCCTGCCGCCGTAGCTTGGTTCTGTCTGCAAATGCAGACTGTGTTTCGCACAGATACGGAAAAGCATTTTCCGGCACTCCGCATCAAAGGTCTGCTTACGGTTGTTGTTCCTGCCTTTTTTCTTTTCAGGATCAGGGAGTGGCACCCCCAGTTCTTCCAACGCTTTCTCCTGCTGCGGACATAATTCGCCGTATTTATTTTCACAGTCAAAAACGTGTCTTTCATGGATATGCGGGGTGCCTTCGTCAAGGTGCAGCGCCCAGTCCAATATGTGGACATGGGAGCCGAATTTTTCCTCCATCTCCGCAAAAAATTCCACAGCAATCTTTGCCAGCAGTTCCCCCGGAACAGATTCCTCTACTGTCCCGATCTGGTAAATGCTTTCTTCCGGGCAGGTCTTGTTGTTAGTGAGCAAGTCATCCACCGTCCGGTTGCGCTCTGTGTGCCTGTTCTTTTCGTTCCGCTCATTCTGCGCCTGTACATGGTCTGCATAATGCTCATAATAATAAATCCGTTCAATCTTCTCAAAAGAATAATCGTTTTCCCCGCCCCTCTCCCTTGTCAGGGCTGAAGATAAGCCGGTATAACAATCCCAGTAAATATTCTGCCTTGTCCGTTCCATGTCGATATGTTCACTGTTCGCCACATCAAATCTCCGGTCATTGTGTTTGGGATTGTAAGCGCCGTTTTTCCCGGCTCTGCCGTTGTGTCTGGTCAGTTTCATTCTGTCCTCCTTCTTTTCAATTTTCTCTCTGCGGGAAGGGCAGCTTTGCTGCCGAATCTGCCGGTTCCTGCGTCAGATAATACCCAGTACGAATTGGCGCAGGCGCCAACTCTAGCTGGGCAAGGCGTTTCACCCTTGACCCGATAAGGACTGCCGCCCTTAACCCGCCAAAGGGCTTTGCCCCTTGACCCCAACAGGGCGCTTCGCCCCTGTACCCAGAGCAGAGGGATTGCATCCTCTGCACTCCTGCACAAAGGAAGTTACCTATTGCATTTCTAAAAATTTTCAAAAATAAAAGTCACTTACTGGACAGCTTTTTTATAAAAACAATCCGACAAGTGACTTTATTACCGATTCCTATATTCAATTTTTTATCTCTTCACATAATCGTTGCAACCGTTCTTCGGCCACACGCTTTTTTAATTCACATTCCCAAACTACAATTACTTTCCAACCTGTATCTTCAAGTTTTCTGATATTGTCCTGATCCCTCTGTGCATTACGTTTAATCTTCGGCTCCCAATATTCCTGATTTGACCGAGGCAATCTTGCCCTGGAACATCCATGCATGTGCCAAAAACAACCATTCACAAATATCACCGTATGATACTTCGGAAGTACAATATCTGGCTTTCCAGGATAGCGTTTATCATTTTTTCTATACCGAAACCCATGTGTAAATAAATATTTTCTTACAAGTTCCTCTGGCTTTGTATTTGTACTCCGTATATGCGACATATTTTTGCTGCGTTCTTCCGGTGTCTTTGTATCAGCCATACTATCACATCCCACATTTATTTTATGCATTTTCTCCGCTGTAATAAGCATAATCTCCTGGCAGCTTAATATTGGGAATCCAAAGTTCTTCTCCATCCCATCCCTTTGAAATATTCCCGGTAATTTTATAAACAGTAAGTACTACTTCCTCTGTATATTCATCACCTAATTTTCTGTCAGCGGGAGAAAGTAATGTTCCTGTTCCTTTTCCTATATCTCTATTACGGCGAACAATAAGTTTTCCTTGTGTTGCAGGATCTGCCGCCAAAAACGTATTGATAAATCCTATAAATACTTTCGCATTCCAGTCATCAACTTCGGAATCCATATGTTCAATAAGTTTTACTATCAGTTTTAAACTTACCGTA
Organism: uncultured Lachnospiraceae bacterium; assembly: GCA_910577785.1. Lineage (GTDB taxonomy): Bacteria > Bacillota > Clostridia > Lachnospirales > Lachnospiraceae > Petralouisia. The sequence goes on from CAJTNT010000058.1 coordinate 11,032, forward strand.
TACAAGTCATTATCAAAACATTCCAATATTTTATCTATATCCGAAACTGTTCTATTCACTGGATAGAATGGAAAATAATTTACTCCGCCTGAATAAACGCCAACGGCCTTTTTATCCAAAACATTTTTTCTTGTCGGTTTCAAACCCGTCGGGTAAAATATTTTAACATTGCACCCATTGCTTGAATTTTCAATTTGCCGGATGATACTATTATTAGTCCTGTTAATATCTGAAAACAGTTTGAATAGCTTCGGCGGCATAAAGACACGCATTAAATCTGGATCTCTATCATACCCAAACATCCTTGCATGCTGCCACATAGTATCTGCCTGCGGACTTTTTGCCACACGGCAGTAATATATTGTCTGAAGCTGCGGAAACGTAACTCCCCGCCCTAAGCTATTGCCGCCAACAATAATATTAATGCCTGTATCATATTGCGTATTTTCATCGTATGACACGATTGAGTTCAACATTAAAATATTCACTTTATCATCCAGCATTTGGGCAATTATATAACCATAAATTTTATCCAACGGAAAAATATCTCTTTTAGTATCTTTTAGTGATTTATAAGCAGCTTCAAACGCTTCATATGTTTCCTTTTCGTCATATGAATGGCAAATTTCATTCAAGTAATTCCCTATCTTATTTGCAAAACTTGAATGCTGGCTTGTTTTTACACTTGGATGAATCAAAAAATTGCAAACGGTTCCCCCTGCCAGCATAATATGTCCGGCTGCGATCAAATGCATGATAAGTGCGCTTTTTAAACCGTTTTCAGGAAATTCGTCATCATTTAATAATTCTTCTGCCTCGTCATTATCTGTCAAAATAATTTGCTTTGGTTTGTCCTCTGTAAAAAAGAAATTTCCTCCCAGATACTTTTCACCTGGTTTAAAATAATAAATGAAATATGGCTTCCAGCCGCTTTTGGACGTTTGAAGCAAAATCGACTGCGGAGTACCGGTCACTTCCATATAGACACTGCTGGAAGTTGTTCTTTTTATTTCATCCAGATGCTTATTGATTGTACTCTGCTTGTTTTTGTTTACCTGTGTATTTAAACTTGCTGCGTCCGCCTCATCATCTACAATAAAAAGTGGATTTCCAGTACAAAAGTTTGTTGATATGAAATTATTTTTCCATTGTCTTAAAACGGATGCATTTTTCTTCAAAACAATCACCGCTGGTTTACGGAGATTATTTTGGAAAAATTTCAGGTAATCATTTTCATCGCATACACAAAAATCACACAAATCTCTTTCTGCACGCTTAAATGTTTGTTGTTGTAAAAGAATGTTATCTGTCGTAAGCAATACAAAATTCATGAAACTTTCATCAGCAGCTGCACACATAAGCCCAAACATATGGCTTGTCTTTCCGCTTTGAACATCCCCCACCAGCAAACTTACAACATGATCTGTAAAGGAAAAATTCGATATGTACTGAGGAATAATATTAGACACCGTTTTTTCTATTGCAGCAGATAAGCCAATATTTCCACATTGCTTTATCCGTTCTAAATATTTGTCCAAATAATTCATTTCTTCACCTCAAAATCAAGAAACCAGATTCCCGGCGTTATCGTTTTGGTAAGCGCAAATGTATCCCGACCGTAATCTTTCAATGTTTTTGCTGTCACTGGTTCTCCAACTTTTAATACTCCTGCATTTTCTAAGCGTCCTTTAAGCCACTTCCCAAGAATTTTTAAATCTCCCTCTGAGCGGAAGTTTTTACTATAATCTCCGCTAACCTTGCACTTAAAAGACCATCCGTCATCCGTAATAACTGTGAAAACTGCATTCTCTGTTTTACTTTGAGGATATCCTTCCTGACTTGTGACATTTTTAGGAACAATCAATTCAACCTCATACCAATGCCGCGGTTTTACAAGCCCGTTTTTCGATTCTCGTCCTTTCCCAAAGAAAACATTCAGATTGCTTTGTGGCGATATCTCATACGGCTTAATTGGAATTTCGAATGATGTTTTTGTCTTTGCATACATTGCAAGTGCTATATCATGCGGAGAAAGTCTTTTTACAAATTCATGTCCTTCAAGCAAAGGATTCTCCTGATTAAACTCATTTATATCAAGTTCTGCAATATTTTTAGTGGCTGTCTGCGCAAGCTGCGAGATAAACCCGCTCATTTCCTTTGTAGCATTTTGTTCCTGTAGGAGTACAGAATTTTCATAAACCCTTACACCGCCATCTATTATGCTGCTAAGATTATTAGAGCCTATAATACACGCAAACGGGCCTTTATCATTGCTATATGAATATAGCTTTCCATGGTAGCGGAAAGCAGTGACCAGCCTGACGCCGCCCATGTTATTTTCTGTGAGAAATTCATTCAAATGCATTGCTGCGTTGTATTGAACCTTTGTGAATTTGTCAAAATAGTGCATCCCCACAATTAAATTTAGTGCCTGTATGTTACAATTCAACTCAATCGTTTTTTGTAATTCTATCAGAGCATCAGAAGAAACATATCCCACAGCAATATCTAATTTAGATGTCTGCGGAATAAGACCGTAAAATGTATCTGCAAATGTTTTGCACCCTGTTTTTAATGGAGGGTAATTAGAAACCAAAAATTCCATACTCTGTCCTCCCTTAGTTCATTTGTGCTGTCACATATTCAAGACGCTGTTTTATCGTCATAGTTTTCATCTTTTCATATTCCGGCATTAAATCAATAGGTTTATAATCACCTGTAAATAACGGGCGCAGGCGTTTTGCTACTTCCCGGACACCCACAGGCGGGACAGCGTTTCCAATCTGCCTGCGAACCTCTGTGACGTTCCCTTCAAAAATAAAGTTATCCGGAAAAGATTGCAGTCTTGCCCTTTCCCGATTGGTCAAAGGACGAGGCTCCGGATAATGATATCCCCATGTGCCTCCACCTCCGGCAGCGATAATTGTTTTTGCCGGTTCATCCCGTTTAATCCGTCTATAAACATGGCTGATCATGCCTTTAACATACAGCGGATTATCTTTCGGGATATCAGTAAAATTACCGCCTTCCGGTATGAGTTCCAACATCTTCTTTGTTTTTTCTTTAATATTGATCAATTCATTGTTAGTTGAAACCTGCTCTACACCAACAAGTGCCTCTCCAGCGGTAACATACGGCAAATCCCCATTTGGCCCATGTGTCGGCTTCGGATGAACAAAATCAAACCCTGTGTCTATTCTTATCCCGACAAACAAAACCCGCTCCCTAAACTGAGGGACTCCATATTCCGCAAAATTATATAAATGAGGTTTAACAACATATCCCGGTGCAATACTCTCGAAATCTTTTACAATAGTGTCAATAGCTTTCCCTCCATTTGCAGTCAGCAAACCCTTTACATTCTCCGCCACAAAGGCCTTTGGCTTTTTGCCGTCAACAAATTCTGCGAAATGTCTAAACAGCCCTCCTCTTGTTCCATTCAGTCCTGGTTGTTTCCAAATAATCGAAAAATCCTGGCATGGAAAACCACCCAGAACTAAATCACATTCTGGTATGGTTTTATCTTTATATGGATTTATCTGTGTTATATCCTTATAGCGGATAACATCTCCAAAATTTGCCGCAAACGATTTACAAGCCCATTCCGCAAAATCATTTGCCCATACAGTTTCGTATCCCTCCATATGAAAGCCAAAATCAAGTCCTCCGCATCCCGAAAAAATTGACACGATTTTCGGCTTATATGTAAAATCCTTTGTATTATCCATTTACAAGTACCTCCATAAAGTCTGTAAATATCCATCCGGCACTTGCCGTAAACTGAAAATTGTTTCCTTACTTGGAGGTAAAATGGGAACGAGACTTGCGTACACCAGTTCTTTTGCAAGATTGTGTACGTTTTGGCCACTCAAAAAAATGGGCTTAAAAATATGGATTTTCAGTGGAAAACCGTGTGTTTTTGTAGTATTATAGAATGGGTAAAATTGAAGCGGGCATTTACAGGAACGTACACATTTCTGTAAAAATGCCCGCTTACAATAACTTGGCTTTTTGGTAAATTTCTGCCCGGTAACGGAATGTAGACAGTGGCATACCGCATAGTTCCGCCGCTGCCGTTCCAGTAACTTTCCCGGATTTCCATAGCTGGTAGACTTCATGAAAGTTCTCCGGCAGGGGGCTTGGAGGCCTTCCGAAGCGCACACCTCTGGCTTTCGCCGCTGCGATCCCTTCCGCCTGCCGCTGCCGAATGTTTGTCCGTTCATTCTCCGCCACAAAAGACAGCACCTGTAATACAATGTCGCTTAAGAACGTTCCCATCAGGTCTTTGCCCCGCCGGGTATCCAGAAGTGGCATATCCAGCACCACAATGTCAATCCCATTCTCCTTAGTAAGAATCCGCCACTGTTCCAGTATCTCCGCATAATTGCGTCCCAGCCGGTCTATGCTTTTAATATAAAGCAGGTCATCCTTTTTCATCCGCCGTACCATTCTCTTATAAGCCGGACGGTCAAAATCCTTGCCGGACTGCTTATCTATAAAAACATTCTTTGTCGGGATAGCCAGTTCCTGGAATGCCAGCCTCTGCCTGTCCTCATTCTGGTCACGGCTGCTGACCCGGATATATCCATATATGTTCGCCATAGTTCCCTCCTTCCTGCCGTACCGGAAGAGCAGTTCCGGGATCTGGCAATATTTCTTTTCAACATTTCCATGATACTTTATGCCCCTGTCATACCAAACAGCTAAAATAGTGGCTCTGCACCCGATAGTTTGGACACAGGCCGCCTGATATTCAACACCATTTTGTGGCAGCATATAGCACTGGTAACAGAGTGGTGGCGGACAAAATGTCCGCCACCACTTTACAGGGATTATCAGATACAAAATCTGGACTGCCATTTTTTCAACGTGAACGACAAAATGTCGCTCACGTTCTCTGCCTATAATAATGAAACAGGCCTTTCTACATTTGTCCTCATGCAATATCCTGTATGGCCTTAACCGGCTGGAACCCATGCTCTTTTGCATAAGCCCTTGCCGCTGCCCGGCGTTCTTCGCTGTAGGGTGGCACAAGCCGGATAGACAGCCGGGATTTATCCAATACATAGGTCACGCTGCCTTCCGGCGTGGTTCTCTCCAATCGGCACAATAGCGGATACTTACGGCTGAACTCCGCCAGCCTGCGCTTCAAATCCGCATTAAACGTATAAACACTGGCCTCAGATTCCCCCTCATTGAAGTTCACGATTGTTTCTCTCTCATATTTAGACAGCTTCTTCATACATATCCTCCTCACGATTTGTGCTTGACTCCACAGCCTTCATAAATTTCTTTGCCCTGAAATATCCTCCCATCTCCATGCGGAGATGATGATAGAAGCAGGAATGCCAATCTTTGGAGCCTTCCGTTTCCATTTTCCGGGCAAGTGCCAGCAGCCAGCGCTTCGCTTCCTGATCCACGGTCAATGAAACCAGCCACTTCAGCCTTGTAACCGTATTGTAGTAATCCGGGCATCCATATACATACAGCACTTTCTTTTCTCTTATATCCAGCTTCATAAATACCTCCGTTTCTGCCGTCCTTGCGGCATTTTCCATTCTCTTACTCATTTACTGCTCCTGCACATTCCCGGTGCCTTTTGCCATCCAGTCAAAAAATGCTTTCTTACTGACTTTAATCAGCCTGCCGCTCCTGAATGCCGGGAATCCCGGCGTGTGAACCAGCTCATAGGCGCTCGCTCTTGAAATTCCCATAATGCGCCGGATGTCCGATACATCCAGAACCAGAGGGAGATCATCATAGTTTTTTAATTTTTTGTTGTCGCTCATTTCCTTGCTCCTCCTTATATTTGAATTGATAAAACCTTGTTCTTCATTTGAATGTTTCCTGTCGCCGTTCTGCCTACCAGCCGTTATCCTCAAAGCCCCATTCCTGCGGCGTATCCCGTATTGGCACGCTCCCCGGTTTCCCAGCTCCCGGCGCTGCTTCCCCTCACGGTCATATCACTGTCAGACGGTCATTCACTTGTCAATGTACTGCATGGTACGAAATTACCATGTGCAATCATCATATCGGTTTTTCCTTGACGAACACAATACTTATACGGTATCATGAGTGTAACGGATATAACTAAATTATAAAATTACCATAAACATTAGGGAGATTAGAAAAATGGAAATGGAATTCTTGCGGAATGAACCGTGCTATGACCGTATCCTGCTTGTCCTTTCACTGGACAGGCAGAAAAAGAAAGAGCGCATCCTGATCGGCGAGGAACTGCAGATCCGCTTCCGCCTGCGGGGAAACACGGATACCGATGTCCTGTGCGATGTGACACGCCCTCTGGGGACTTTCCTTGCGGAGTTTGAGCATGATCCAGACGGGGAATGGAGCCGCCTTGGGCTGGCACCGCTCCGGGAAGCCCTGCACTCCAACCGCTGGAAGCAGCCTGCACTGGAACAGTCCGCCGGGGAGTTTCTGTCAAAAAAATATCTCACCGGCGACCCGGTGAGGATGTATGCGGCATTCCGTATCTGGAACGATTATCTGCTTGCGAGAGAACCGAGGGAGAGGGCGAAGGCCTGTGACCGTTTTATGGATAAAATGAGCCGCTTCACGCAAATGTTCCAGGAAAGAAGCCCGCTCCGGTTTGACCCCGACACCGGAAAACCGGAGCGTTTTCAAATCTCCAGCCGGGTGTTCGGCACTGTACCGGCGGAAGAAACACGGCTTGACCTATGGTATCCGGACAATAAACGCAATACGGAGTGCGTTGCAGCCTATGCATCCCTTTATCCGATAGTCACCTATTACCTGAACCGGCTGAATGACTGGGGGCTGCATTTCCGGAAATGCAAGATATGCGGACGGCTTTTCCTTGCTGAAAGCCTGCGTTATGAATTGTGCAGTGACAAATGCCGGAAAGCACAGGCACTCCAGAATAAGCGAGAATTCGACGAAAGAGCCAGGGATAACAATTATGATCTGGTCTATAAAAACGAGTGCCAGCACTGGCGCAACATTATTAACAAGGCAAAAAAGAAGCCCGGCCTATCGGCTGACCGGCTGGAAAAAATGCAGGCTGCCTTTGAAGCGTTTAAGAAAGAAGCCCTTCAAAGGAAAAAGGCAATCAAGACAGAAAAAGCCAGCCCGAAAAATTTCACGGACTGGCTGTACCAGCAGAGCAGCATCCTGACTGATCTGCTGGAAGAATCCTGACCGGGCAGCTTCTGAAAACGGTATTGTACCATTTTCGGGAAACTGCCCGCCGGGAAACAGCAAAAATTATTCATTTACACATAGATCAGTTCTGCACGGACGATTTCTTCCGCACGGCTTCGGATAGAATTGCAGCGGCGCACCCATTCAAGCTGGTCATCCGCTTTCAATTCCTCTGTCACACCCTCAGCGACCTGCATCTGCTCTGCAATTCTGTCCAGCCGTTCCTGTGCCTGTTCGTCCAGGTCAGCAAGATATGTCCATAATTTTCCAGTAAGAAGCAAGCTGCTGTAATATCCGGGGCGGTTTTCTTTTAAATACTTCTGGTGCATCCGCCCCCAACGACCGATAGGGCGATTTTCCTCCGGCAGTGTCAGCATGGGGATATAGTAATCCCCGACAAGAACATAGTCAATGCCGTTCTCATGTGTGTATTTCGGCAATTTCTCCATTATCGACCTCCTGTATTCAATTATTCAGAATCCAGCTGATCGTGTCCCTGTCCATGTGAAATTCAAGGCAACTGAACTCTTCACCAACAAGTATGTCATATCCTTCATATCGGCAGGCATCCTCGCAAGCAGTCTGTCAACCTCCTGTGTGCTTTTTCCCAGGGCCTGCCTTATGCGCTTAGGAACTGTCGCAAAATAAAATGTACTATTTGAACCCACGTATTACATAGTTCCATGATTCATTTGGCCCAACTGCTTCAATATCAATTCTGCTCATCATTTCATCATTTGCTTTTAAACCAGTCTGGTATGTATTTCTGTCAACAACACATTTCACTTCCAGACCTTTGGCCGTAGTAGTTGATGAGATCAGGTTGACAATGGTATTGATATCGATCAGCGGTTTCCCTGCCCAGTTTTTTGTTATATAACAAAACAGGCGGTGCTCAACCTTGTTCCATTTTGACGTGCCTGGCGGATAATGGGAAACATGGATTTCCAATCCGCTTTCCTGGGCAAACAGTGCCAGTTCGTATTTCCACAGACGCGTTCGCCATCCGTTGCTGCCGCCACCGTCACAGTTTATATACAGTTTTTGGGCATCCGGGTAT
>CAJTNT010000059.1 GCA_910577785.1 uncultured Lachnospiraceae bacterium
GATGATTTTAAGCGATTTAAGCGCTGCATTGGACAGAGGAGCCTCGGTTAGGATCTTAACAGGAAATTATTTGGGGATTACACAGCCATCTGCGCTTTATCTGATGCGGAAGGAATTGGGGAAGCGCGTGGATTTAAGGTTTTATGAGGAAAAGGGGCGATCTTTTCACCCTAAATCCTATATTTTCCACTATGAAGATATGGATGAGATATACATAGGTTCTTCCAATATTTCAAGAAGCGCATTGACCTCAGGGATTGAATGGAATTACCGATTTAACAATATTGAAGATGACAAAAATTACCAGCTGTTTTATCGCACGTTTGAGGAATTGTTTTTCCATCATTCGATTGTAATTGATGATGAGGTATTGTACCGCTATTCTAAGACCTGGCATAAACCGGCGGTAGCCAGTGACTTGGCCAAGTATGATCATTGGGATCAGGAGGAAACCTCAAAGGCTGAGGAGGCCTTCCAGCCAAGGGGGGCGCAGATTGAAGCTTTATATGCTTTGGAGGAGAGTAGGGCGGAAGGCGCGCTAAAAGGCCTTGTGCATGCAGCTACCGGGGTTGGCAAGACCTATCTTGCCGCTTTTGACTCTGCAAAATACCGCAGGGTGTTGTTTGTGGCGCATAGGGAAGAAATTTTGAAGCAGGCTGCCAGGTCTTTTCGAAACGTGCGCCATTCAGATGATTACGGATTTTTTTATGGCAAGCAGAAGGATACAGGGAAAGCAGTTATTTTTGCATCCGCTGCTACGTTAGGGAGGCCGGAATACCTGAAAAAGGAATATTTCCCAGAAGATTATTTTGATTATATTGTGATTGATGAGTTCCATCATGCGGTAAATGAACCGTATCGCAGGATTGCAGATTATTTCAAGCCGCAGTTTCTGCTGGGGCTTACGGCAACGCCAGAGCGGATGGACGGCAAAAATATTTATGAAATCTGTGATTATAATGTGCCATATGAGATTTCGTTGAAAGAGGCAATCAATAAAGGGATGCTGGCGCCGTTCCATTATTATGGGGTATATGATGGGACGGATTACTCTGGCCTGCGCCTGACAAGAGGGAAGTATGAGGAACAGGAGCTGACAGAGCTTTATATGCAGAATGCCGCAAGGTATGACTTAATTTATAAGTATTACATGAAATACCGCTCCCAAAGGGCATTGGGGTTCTGCTGTTCCCGCCAGCATGCGAAAATTATGGCTGAAGACTTTTGCAGAAGAGGGGTTGCGGCAGCAGCCGTGTACAGCAATGCGGAGGGGGAATTTTCAGAGGATAGGGAAATCGCAGTTGAAAAGCTCAAGAATTGCGAGATTAAAGTAATATTTTCTGTGGATATGTTTAATGAAGGGCTGGATATCGCTTCCCTTGATATGGTGATGTTCCTGCGGCCAACGGAATCGCCGGTTGTGTTCCTGCAGCAGCTGGGGCGGGGACTGCGTATAGAGAAAGGAAAAGAATACCTGAATGTCCTCGACTTTATTGGCAATTATGAAAAAGCAGGGAGAGCGCCGCGTCTGCTCGCCGGGGGGACAGTGGCAGCAGAAGAGATTGCAGGCAAGTACCAGGCGATAGAATATCCGGATGGCTGTATGGTGGATTTTGATATACGGCTGATTGATTTATTCCAGGAGATGGAGAAAAGAACCCGGGGCATCAAGGGGCGTATCAGCCAGGAGTATTACCGTATCAAAGAATACCTGGGCGGGAAAGTGCCTTCGCGGATGGAACTGTTCCGCCTTATGGAGGATGAGGTATATCAGTATTGCATGAAGCATGCGAAGGAAAATCCATTTCGGCATTATTTGGATTATCTGCACAGTTTAGGGGAATTATCCACAGAGGAAGAGCAGTTCTATGCGGGGGTTGGAAAAGAATTTCTGGGGCTGATTGAGACAACCGACATGTCGAAAGTGTACAAGATGCCAATTTTGTATTCTTTTTATAACAACGGTAAGATACGGCTGGAAGTTACAGAGGATGAAGTCCTTGTATGCTGGAAAGAATTTTTTGATAGGAACAAAAACTGGAGGGATTTTTCGGAGCATATAACCTATGAAGAATATAAACGTATGTCTGATAAGCAGCATCTGGCAAAGGCCAAGACGATGCCGATTAAATTTCTGAAGGCATCCGGGAGAGGATTTTTTGTGGAGAAGGAAGGGTATGCGCTTGCGATAAAGGAGGATTTAAGGCAGGTGATAGAAAGCGAGGCCTTCTGTGTGCATATGAAAGATATTCTGGAATACCGAACGGTGGAGTATTATCGTAGGCGGTATCAGGGAAGTTAATAACCTTATTTTGTTTGAAAATATGGGCAGGGTATGATACAGTTGCTATTATTAGATATAGAATTATAGTTCAAGTGGCTAAAAGCATATATTTTATATATGATATTAGGGTTTGCAGTATAGAAAGAAAAAAGAATGCATCTTCCGCATGGAATAAGTCTCCGCTGATTCTGGCGCTAGTTTCATTAATTTTGGAATGATCAAATGCGCCATATGTTTTGAAAAGGAATGAGGATGATGTGGTTGTAAATCCAACATTGGCGTATTTGTTTGAAAGGGATTATGGTATAACGCTCCCATTATTTGATCCGGATGGGCAGTCTATCAATGAATATATGGATGAAATGGAAAAATTAGTTGATAGAAGGGAATGGCGTATTGTTCGGGAAAACAGCATCGAATTAGTATCTTTTTAAAGATAAATATGTATAAAGATTTATGTAATCATGAGATAGGGTAAAAAATAACCTTATCATTAGGGCTTTTTCAGGAGAAAAGAATGCCTTGCCAGATATTCCTGAGGAATTCACAATTATGCTCATGATATTTAACCGCCGGAGTAATAATACACCAACAACAGAAATTTATCAAGTGATTAATGATGATTCAAGCCAACAGGATGCAATATTATTGTACAGAGCCTGACAGATGGAAAAAGAATCCTATTTGTTTCAGAAAAGGCGGCAGTACTCGAAGTGGTTTATAAGAGGCTATCCGAGATACATTTAAGCAACGTTTGTCTGGCATAACATAATTATAAGGTAAATAAAAAAGATGTACTTGAAGAATTGACAAAAAGTTTAAAGTTGCAGCGTATTAAGGTCAAGAATAAAGAAATCTCTAAGTTAACAGAACTGGATACACTAAAAGAATTTTTGGCATGGAGAGGTACTATGATAGCAAATAGGACGTATAATTTGTCGATTCAGATAACGGATAAGTTGACTAGGGTATTATATAATAAAAAAGCCGTCTTGGAGAATTTGGAACAAATTAATTTATTGGAAAAAACAAAGAGAACTGATTCTTCGCTATTTCATGTGGGTAAAACAAAGCTTAATCACTTGTTTTAAGAGTCGGGTATTTGTATTACTCCGGCGGTTAAATATCGTACCATCTTACTTGCCCAAATCTCCCTCTATAGGAAGATTTGTTCTGCGCAATCTGGTGCGATATTTAACCGCCAGAGTAATATTATTTTCATTATAAAATTAACACATTCTATTTCTTCAAACTTGGTTCTCATTCCTCCACTCCCGCGGCGCTTTGCCGTACAGGTTCTTGAAGGCGCGGGAGAAGTGCAGCTGGTTGGCATAGCCTACGGCGTTGCTGATATCGCCAATGGACAGCTTCGTCAGCTTCAGCAGCTCTGTCGCTTTGATCATGCGGTAGGTCAGTAAAAACTGCTGCGGCGTCCGCCCAGTCGCACGTTTAAATATTTTGCCAAAATAACTGCGGTTTAGGCCGCATACTTTTGCCATGTCGTCTACAGAAATATCGTTTTGAAAGTTTTGTTCAATATAAGTCAGCGCTTCACGGATATAGTAATCTTGCAGCCGTTTGCCATTTTGTGCCTGTTCTGGCGCAATGGAACGCAGCATGGCGTCAAAGAAAAGGTACAGATGCCCAATCAGATGGAAGGGCGGGGCGTCTCCATGCTCGGCCAGGTACAGCATTTCTAGCATCATTTTCTCCCTTAAGTTCTTAGATTTTGCATGGTATACAGGCGCGTCCGGCGACAGGCCGGTAATGCTTATGGACTCTTTTACGCGCAGCCCATCAAATTCTATCCAGGCATATTCCCAGGGCAGGTATTGGTCAGCAATATAGGTATTGATCTGGCCGGGGAAAATCATAAAGCCCTGTCCGCTTTTAATATGGTAAGTCTGCGTCGTGCCCATAGAGTCATTGGCCATTAGCTGTCCTGTTCCGGAGAGGACATAGTGGAATAGGTAATGGTTCCTGGCGGCAGGGCCGTAAGAATGGGAAGGATCGTTTTTTTCCCAGCCGAATTGGTACAGGCTGAGGTCCACAAAATTTTCATTGGGAAAAATTGAGAATTTCAAGTCTTTGTTCAAGTCGTTCATGGGAAACCTCCTTTGTTTTCTTTAGCATTTATTCTAATATACCAAAATGCTACATGATATGCAAGCACAAATAATAATATTGCATAATGGCATAAAAGTGACAAAATCGAGGTATTTTAAGTAGCATTATGCCATGTTATACTATATGTAAATAAGAAACAAATGTAAGGATGAAAGCACGGAATGGTTACGGAAGGTGTAATGTGGGAGGCGCTGGACAGTGACAGCAAAAGTAATAAGGAAAGCGCCGAACGGTTACAGTGAAAGTAATAAGGAAGCTGCTGAATCGTTACAGGCAAATGCATTTGCTATCAGAAAGCGAAAGGAGAATATGGGTAATGCGTAAGCTTATCAAAAAGTGTACGGTGTTCATGTTAGGCGTTCTGTTCGTATCATCTGTACTCACGGCCTGCGGGGATGCAGGGCAGGAAGGGGTAACGCAAATCCGCATGATGCAGTATAAGCCGGAGGCGGTGGCTTTTTTTGAGCAGCTGCAGGAGGAATTTAATGCCTCGCATGACGACATTCAATTGAGCATCGAATCGCCCAATGATGCAATGACAATCTTAAAGACCAGGTTTGTGCGGGAGGATTACCCGGATATCGTGGGAATTGGCGGGGATATGAATTATTCCTATTTTGTGGACGCCAATATCCTGGCGGACATTTCCGATTATGAAGGGCTGAAGTCTGTAAAGCCGGCTTACCTGGAAATGTTAGAGGGTCTGGAGTTTGTGCCGACGGAAGGGACGTTCGGCCTGCCTTATGTGGCGAATGCTGCAGGGGTGCTTTACAACAGAGAGATGTTTGAAGAACATAACTGGGAAATCCCAACCACATGGGCAGAATTTATGGCGCTGTGCCAGCAGATCCAGTCGGAGCAGATTCAGCCTCTGTACTTTGGCTTCCGTGATATCTGGACCTGCCTTGCGCCCTGGAATGCGTTGGCTGTGGGGCTTGTGCCGGCCGATGTGTGCGCGCAGGTGAACCGTGGGGAGGCCACGTTCCAGGAAAGTTACGGGCTGGTGGCGGATCGGATGCTGGAGCTTATGCAGTATGCGCAGCCCAGCCCCTTTGCCTACAATTATAACGATGCCTGTATTGCTTTTGCCAATGGGGAGACGGCGATGTATGCAATCGGCAGCTATGCCGTCCCACAGATTAAGTCCATCAATCCAGACATGGATATTGATTCTTTTGTGATGCCCGCCAATGAAGACGCTTCCCAGAATGTCTTAAATTCTGGCATTGACTTACAGTTCTGCCTGACGAAGGAATGCAAGGACAAAGAAGCGGCCTATGAAGTGCTGGATTTCCTGATGGAGCATGACAATGTGCAGGCTTATTTAGATGACCAGAACGCGGTTCCATGCAAAGATGAGGCCTTTACGCTGGCTCCCATGCTGGACAGCATGGTAAGCTATATTGAAGAGGGCAAGATGTCTGATTTCCATGATCATCATTATCCTTCGGAGATGGCTGTGGACGGCATGATCCAGACATTCCTGATGGAACAGGACAAGGACGCGTTTTTGCAGAAATTCGATAAAGACTGGCTCCGCTATAACCGTGACATTATCCGCAAGGTGGAGGAGTATGAAGCTGGGCAGTAGCATATGCTGCGGCAGATTAGTTATGGATAGAAGAAGAAAGGGATGGACGTTATGGGAACAAAGAGAAAGAAGATGGGCAAGGAAGCCACATATTTGGCAATTACAATTCCGATTGTAGCGCTGTTTTTCTTGTTTAACACGCTGCCCTTAATCCAGGGCGTTATTTACAGCTTCACGAACTTCAAGGGCTATGGCGATTTTGGCTGGGTGGGGCTGCGCAATTATATGGATTTATTTACCGATGGCCGGGTGGGGAAATCGTACTGGTTTACCTTCTGTCTGGCGCTTGTATCAACGGTTGTGACAAATGTAATCAGCCTGCTGCTGGCCATGGGCCTTAACAGCAAGATTAAGTTCAAGAATACCTTGCGGGGCATGTACTTTATCCCCAATGTATTAGGCTCTTTGGTCGTAGGTTATATTTTCAGCTACATCTTTACTTATATTTTACCAGCATTTACCAAGCTGCTGGGTGGGGAAGGAACCAGTATCCTTTCCAGTACCTCATGGGCATGGGTAGCAATTATGATTGTCTGTGCATGGCAGGCGATTGCCATGAACACGATCATCTACATTTCTGGCCTCCAAACTGTCCCCCAGGAAGTATATGAGGCTGGGTCCATAGATGGGGTAAGCGGGTGGGGGAGATTCAAATATCTGACCTTCCCGCTGATCCTCCCATTTTTCAGTATCAATATGGTGCTTTGCATGAAGAACTTCCTGATGGTATTTGACCAGATTATGGCTATGACGAAGGGCGGGCCTGCCCAGAGTACAGAGTCCATTTCCTACCTGATTTACAACAATGGTATGTCAGGCGGCCAGTTTGGGTTCCAGAGTGCAAATGCAGTGCTGTTCTTTGTGGTTATTGTTGTGATTTCTGTGATGCAGATGAGCTTCACAAATAAGAGAGAGGAGCAGTTGTGATGAATCAAAATATGCAGATGAACGAAGAATTAAAGAAAAACGTTTTGGAAAAGGTAAGGAAAAAAGCTGCCCGGGAAGTAAACTGGCCAGTGACCGTGCTGCTTATTTTGGGACTGAGTACCATCCTGTTCCCCCTTTATATGACGATTGTGATTGCCTTCAAGCAGCCTTCGGAAATGACCAACAGCATCTCCGGCATCCTCTCGCTGCCGAAGAGCTGGAGCCTGGCAAATTTCCGGGAAGCAATGGAAGTGACAGATTTCTGGAACTCCCTGTTTAACAGCTTATTGATTACCGTGCTGACCGTGCTGCTGTCCATCGTCCTCCATTCCCTGCTGGGCTATGTGGTAGGGCGCAGCAAGGCCAAAAAGAAGGGTTATAAGCTGATATATTTCTATATCGTAAGCGGTATGTTTGTGCCGTTTGCCATCCTGATGATGCCATTGGTCAAGCAGACAGCCGCCCTGCAGCTGGACAATATGCTGGGTGTAATCCTGTTGTATACGGTATTCTATATGCCGATGAATGTGCTGCTCTATTCGGGATACCTGACGAACATCCCCATTGCCCTGGAGGAGGCGGCTTTTGTGGACGGGGCAACGACCTGGACGACTTACTGGAAGGTAATCTTCCCGATTATGAAGCCGATGCATGCGACGGTGGCCATTCTGACAGCATTGGGTACCTGGAATGACGTAATGACTCCGTTGGTTATTATGTCCGGCTCGAAAAATACGCTGCCGCTGGCACAGCTTTCTTTCCAGACGCAGTTTGGGGCAAACTATAACTTGGCTTTCGCTTCCTATTTGCTGGCGCTGCTGCCAATTATCCTGTTCTACTTAATCTGCCAGAAGCAGATCTTAAGCGGCGTAGTGAATGGCGCTGTGAAGTAATTGTATACAAGCAACAAAAGAATCCCGCTATGCGGGATTCTTTTGACGTTTCCATTATATTATTTTCCAGATATACCTTAACGCCACATCCATTCCTCCAACTATCAGCAGAGCGCCTCCGGCAATATAAGCCTTGGTTTTATGCTCAAATCCTAGGCGATAGCCTGTATAAGTTCCCAGGATCGTCCCGATTACCGTGAAGGCCAAGATCATGGCGAGCAGGCCGGTGATGCTGCTCTGCAGCAGGCCGAAGGCAAGCCCTGCCAGCAGCGTAAATAAGAGCGTACGTACATAGAGCCGGGCTGTTTCCGAAAGATTTAGCTTTTCTTCCCGGCGTTCATCCAATCGTTCATTGCGCCAGGCTTTTAGGAAAAGCCGCATCCCCAGGCATAGGAAAATGGCTGTGGCAACAACCTGCCCCAAGAGGGCTTCATGAACGCCTGTACGATTTTCGTATAGGAGCAGGGAAATGGAATTCCCCGCCCCCAAGGCGGCTCCCTGCCCCAGCATGAGCAGGATACAGAAAGCGGCCAGCTGTTTCTTGTGGATCGTTGCAACCAGGGAACCATGGCATTCCATCACGGCGAAAACATCCAGGGAAATCCCCAATATCACGAATAAAGCTTCCAAAGTATTCATAAAATTACTCCCTTCCATACGGAGGATGGGCTTTACAGAAACCATGGCATGGCTGTTTACTCTTCCTCAGTCTGAATCCCTTCCGTGCGGAGGATGAATTTCACGGAGCCTGTGGCGCCTTTGGCCAGCTTGGTAAATGTCTGGTAGGATTCTCCTGCCTGCCGTACGGCTTTCACTTTGTTGAGCAGCGATTTTGCGTCTTTATGGTAAGCGTCTGCCAGCTTCTGTATTCCATCCTCGTCAAACTCTGCCATGCCTTCCATCAGCTGTTTGGAGCCGTCTTCCAGCTCATCCACGCCATCGCCAAGCTGCCCTGTCGCATTTGCCAGCTTCCCAGCCCCATCGGCCAGCGCCCCGTTGTTGGATACCAGCGCAGAAGCTCCGTTGGTTAGCTGTGAAATCCCTGCCGACAGTGACGGCATAGTTCCGTTTAAGGTATTTGTTCCTTCGCTCAATGCCTGCATCCCGCTTACCAGGCTGTAGCCGCTGGAAGCGTCCGCTGCGTTGATGGCCTCAGAAATCTGTGCTTTTGTCCCGGAGACAGCGGTTATGGCGGAACTCTCTGCTGCTGTCTTGGCTGCTGTCTTAGCTGCGTCTGCAACGGCTACGCCAACCGTATCCTTTGCCCCTGCGGCAATCCCTTCTACAATCTGTGCGGCTGCCTGTTTCATGCCTGCCTGCAGCCTATCAGAACCCATGGCAGTGGAAACGGCCTCCGCTACCAGCCCGTCGACCGTTGCCTGGATCTGTGCCTGCCCTTCTGCAGAAGCCAGCCCCGCATCTACCTGCTTTTCGATAGCAGCCATCTGCGTGTCCGTATTGGCGGCTACCAGCCCATTGATGTCCTGCTGGGCAATTAAAGCGTCAATCTGCTGCCGTGCCGGGCTGCCTTCCGTATTGACGGCGTCATTGACGGCTGCGCAAATCTGCGCAATTGTCCCCGCATCCAGCGCTGCGCCATTGGCCTGCATCGCCTCTGCCGCCTGTGTCAGCTGCTCCTGTAAGGCGGCAACCGTAACGCCCGCCGTCACCTGCTGCGTAACCGTCTGCACTACCTGCTGTGTAACTGCCTGCACCACTTGCGGCCTATACTGCGCCATCTGATCCTTCTTGGCAGTATCCTTTGCAACGCTGGAAAATGCCGTCTGCAATACGGAATTTAGCGCCGTCTGCGTATAAGACCCAATCCCTGCCTGCACCTGTGATTTGGCTGTCTTGTCGTTGGCCAGGCTGTCGTAAAATACAGAGGACGCCTGTTTTTGGATGGCTGCGCTGCCATTCGTTTTGTCCTGGAAGGTTTTCTCAATCGCATCATCGGCCTGTTTTAGCAATGCCTCCCTTTCTTGCCCCGTCATTTCCGCCTTCAGGGTCTTGTCAAGCTCCGCCACGCCCTGATTCAAGGTGGCTGCGCTGCTGTTGAGCGTAGAAACCCCATCCATCAGCGCGCCGGAAGACCCCGCCAGTGTCTGGATGCCGCTGTTAAGCCGCGAAGCCCCGTCTGTATAGCTTTGAATCCCGTCTTTGAGGGTATTCACTCCGTCCGAAAATTCCTTCATGCTCCCTTTCAAGGTTCCCAGCCCTTCGGACAGATCTGTACTTCCCTTCACCAATTCTGTGGAAGCATCCGACAGCGTATCCAGGTCATCCTCCAAATCCGTCAGGTCAAAAGCATCCTCCAGGCTGCCCTCGCTCAGCAAATCATTGACCACGACAGACATCGTCATTTCCAACGAAAAATTCTCCACATCTGCGCTGACTTCTATATAATCCGGAATTTCCACATCCGCATCCAGCCCTTTTTCATCCTCCGGGCTATCTTTATCTGCATCCGGCTTTTTCTCATCTAATTTCAGGCTGTCCTTCAGCCCCGGCATAGCAAAGCCTACAACCATCTTTTTATTCCCGTCAGAAATTACCCTCCCATTCGTAACCTTTACATTTGTGAAATCCTCTGGCAGCACCATCCCTGTTAAAACCGTAAATGGCACATACACTTCATGCTTCTCCCCATCTATTACCTGTGTCGTTCTCTCATGGTTTTCATAGTCAAAGCGTATCTTCACCTGCCCGCTTTTGCCCGCCATCTCTTCCGGCGCCATCTTCTTCCCGTCCAGGTAGTAGCTTACGCGCTCCGTCACGGGCAATTCCCTGTCTGTCGTACCTTGATAATAGATATCCTTCCCTTCCGCCTGCCAGGTAAGCTCATCTCCCGACTGTGTAAACGTTTCATCCCCTTTTACATTCTGGATTTCCCTCAAATCCGAAGCATCCGTAATGCTGGAGGATTTCCCCTCATTCTTCAGCCATTCGCTGACTATCACATTTTTGGCGCTTCCGTTTGGCGCGGCAACAATATATACTGTCTCTTCTTTTTCGGCGTCCTCTTTCCTTTTCTCCGAAGACGTGCCCATATCTGCCTGTGCATTCCCTGCCTCCTTTTCCGTTCTGCTGTTATCTGTGCGGCCAGTTCTCTCTGCGTTGCCCGTTTTATTGGTGTTTTCATTGTTTTTGTTTTCGGCGTTTGAAATGTCAGTTGTATTTTCATCGCTATTCTCTATGGTTGCTGCGGTTTCCTGCGCGTTGCGCTCCGCCTGCACCAAATAGGTATTCATGCCTACGCTTGTTCCTAATACTGCAATTGTAACGGCGCCTGCCGCTACGCGGATGAGATATTTATTTTTAAATTCTTTTCTGAGTTCTAAATGTTTCATGTGGATACCTCCTGATAATTTTTGATACTGTTTACTATACCGTTAATGATGGTTGATAGGTTCTATATTTCATAGATTTCATAAAGTGATGTCTTAGTGATTCGTTCCCACAAGTGTTGCCCCGTCTGCCCCAAAATGCCTGCTTGTAGCGCAGATCACTTTATCAAATACCATAAACATCGCCGGCAAAATAAATATCGCTACAAACATACTAATGATTGCTCCCCTTGACATCAGCGTACACAGCGACCCGATCATGTCAATCCTTGAATAAAGCGCCACCCCAACCGTAGCCGCAAAAAAGCTCAGCGCACTGCCAATAATAGAAGAAATCGAAGTAGACAGCGCAATCGTAACGGCCTCTTGCTTATCCGCCCCTCTCTGCCGTTCCTTTCGGTAGCGTGTTGTCATCAATATCGCATAATCCACCGTAGCCCCCAGCTGTATCGTGCCAATTACCACCGAGGCAATAAACGGCAGCACTGTCCCTGTATAGGCCGGAAGACCCATATTGATGAAGATGGCAAATTCAATTACCGACACCAGGATAAGCGGAACCGTAATTGACTGGAAGGTAAGCAGTATAATCAGAAATACCGCAATAATAGAGATAATGCTTACAACCTTGAAGTCTTTGTCTGTAATTGTAATTAAATCCTTCGTGCAGGGCGCTTCTCCAATCAGCATGCCGTTGGGGGCATACTCCTTGAGGATATGGTTCAGTTCCGCAATCTGCTGATTCACTTCTTCCGAAGCAATCTTATATTCTGAGCTGACCAGCATCATCTGGTAGTTCTCGTTCATCAATTTCCCTTTGATATCGTCTGGGATCATTTCCAACGGTACGGCCGCCCCTACGACAGATTCCAGGCCAATTACTGAGGATACGCCCCCCACTTCCTCCATTTTGGATGTCATATCCCGCACATCCTTGGGGGAGACGCCGCTGTCGAGCAGGAGAATATGGGTGGTGTTCATCTGGAATGTCTCATCCAGCTTTTCATTTGCCTGTACGCTGGGCAGATCCTTGGGCAGCGTCCCTGCCAGGTCATAATATACATCCGTATGGGTATACCCATACAGCGCCGGCCCTAGGGCAATCAGGAATATAGCGACAAATACCTTGTAATGTTTTACAATAAAGGGAGCCATTTTCCCCAAATCCGGTACCAGCGGCCGGTGCTTGGTCTTAGAAATCGGTTTATCAAAAATCAGCAGCATGGAAGGCAGCACGGTTACGCAGCAGATTACCCCAATCAATACGCCCTTGGCCATGACAACCCCTAAGTCCAGCCCCAGGGTGAAGGTCATAAAGCACAGAGCCACAAACCCGGCTACCGTCGTGGTGGAGCTGCTCAGCACGGAGCCTAAAGTGTTGGAAATAGCATGGGACATCGCCCGTTTCTTGTCGCCAGGGAACCGCGCCTGGTTCTCTTCATAGCTGTGCCAGAGGAAGATGGAATAGTCCATGGTCACGCCCAGCTGCAGGACGGCTGCCAGCGCCTGCGTAATGTAGCAGATTTCGCCGGAAATCATGTTGCTGCCGAGGTTATAGAGGATGGCCATGCCGATGCTCAGCAGGAAAAATACCGGAGCCAGGAAGGAATCCATCGTCAGCGCCAGCACGATACAGGACAGTAGGGCGGCGATTGCTACATAGGCGGTCATTTCTTCGTTGCAGATATCTTTGATATCTGTAACCACGGCTGACATCCCGCTGACGAAGCACTGGCGGTTCGCCAGGGTGCGGATTTGCGCTACGGCCTCCATCGTCTCGTCTGAGGACATGGAGGAGTCAAACAGGATCGCCATCATGGTGCAGTTTCCTTTGGTAAATTTGCCCTGCACATCCTCTGGCAGGATTTCCATAGGCACGGACAAGTCTGCAATGGAGTCATACCAGATGACGGATTTCACATGGCTGACGCCTTCGATCTGTTTCCGTAACGAGGCCACTTCCCGGTTTTCCATCCCCTCTATCACATAGATGGAGAACGCCCCGGTCTGGAACTCATCAATCAGGATATCCTGCCCTTGCATAGTTTCAATATCTTTGGGCAGATAAGAGAGGATGTCATAATTTATCCTCGTATTTACAATCCCTAGTACGGAGGGAACCAACAGCAGCAGGCTGAGAATTAAAATCGGCGCCCTCATCTTTACAACGCCTTTTCCAAACTTACGCATAGAAATTATCTCACTCCTTTTCGTTTTTTCTCTTTTCTGAAAAAGAGTATAAAAAAAAAGATTGAAAAAAGAAAGATTCAATCTTTTTTGTCTGTATAGCCCTCTTATACATTTTCTGCAATTTGTATATCGCCGTTTGACATGGGGAAAACATTGTAGTTTAACCGCAACGGCTTAAATCCGTCTACAGCTCCTCAATTACCTGGCTCATGGAGCGGGTGATCATATAATTGTAAATATTCGTAATCTCCTTGGGTTCCACGGCCATGCCGCCTTTGATCCAGTTTACTACCACAAAGCACATTGACTGCGCATAATACTGCGCCACATGCTCTGGAGTCAGCCAGGGATGTACTTTTTTGCGGTTGCGGCTGTTGGAGCAGATGACCTCCAGCAGCGTGTCCGCAATGCATTTCTGGATAATCGCCTCAAAGGAATTCTGTCCCTCCAGACGCACAGCCTTCTCATAAAAGGCCTTTTCCTTCTGTACCGTCGTAAAAATAAGGATAAACGCCTCATCCACCATCCCGGCGGCAATCAGGGGCTTTGCCGGTTCCAAAACCTGCACACGGATAATCCACTCCAAAAGCTCGTATTTATCCTGGAAATGGTTGTAAAAGGTAGGCCGTATGACCCCGGCCTTGTCTGTAATTGCCTTAATGGTAATCTTTTCAATGGGCTGCTGGCAGGCAAGTTCCTTAAAGCCTTCTGCCAGCAGCAAATCAACAGTTTCCTTCTGTATTGCCATGCTGCCCTTTCCTTTCGGTTTTATTCCAAAATTACCAGCCCGCCAGCGTTCTTGGAACGCAGATCCAACAGTTCCCCAGATGAAATCACTTTGACCCGCGGCGTTTGCATGGCATCCCCGAAGTTTTCCATCACGATGGCCAAGCTTCCGTCCGACAGGAGTACCTCGCATCCAGCCGGATACAGAGCCACCTTCTGCTGGAAGATATCCACGAGCGCTGGATCAAATTCTGCGCCAGCGCTGTCGAGGATGTATTCCGCGGCCGCAGAGGGGGGGATGGGCTCGTGGTAGGGGAGCTTGGAGGTCATAGCGTCATAGACGTCCGCCAGCTTGACAATCCTCGCATAAAGGGGGATTTCCGCCCCGGATTTGCGCATGGGATAGCCGCAACCATTGTACCATTCATGGTGTTCCAGCACATTGATGCATACCTCATGGGAAAAATGGTAATGTTTCTGCAGAAATTCATATCCTAGCTTTGGGTGCTGTACAATCAGCACGCGTTCCTCATCCGTCAGCATCCGTTTGGCGCTCAGCACCTCTGGTTCCACATAACGTTTGCCGATGTCATGCAGGAGGGCGGCCAGAGCCAGCTCTACCAGGCCTTCCGGCTCCAAATCGCAGGACATGCCCAAAATTACGGAAATTACAGCCACATTTACGGAATGGAAATATGTATAATCCCCATAGGTCTTGATGTCCCGCATATTATAAAGTGGATTCTTGTGTCCGCGGAGTTCTTCAACCAAATCTTGTGCCAGACCCTGGATCTGTTCCTGGGAAATATCCGGCTGGCGCTCATCCTGAAACAGGCCCGAAACCAGCTCCAGCGCCCGGCGGCGAAGTTCCGCTGAAACAGCCATTGGCATTGCAACGCCTTTGCCCAAGGCGTCTTCCAGGTATACGCCCGGGCAGCCCAGGCTTTGCAGCTTCTGGATATTTTCATAAATCAGCGCCATGCCCTTCGGAAACAGCAGGTTTCCACAGCCATCATAGATATCCTGCCCTAAAACCATGTCTTTTTGTAACTTTGCCGTTGTCATATACCGCATTAATTTGTGCCTCCTAACCCGCGCCGCAACTGTTCTGTTTCCTGGCAGTTACCGTGCGTTTCTATTTTGATGTTTATGATATTTTACTGCGCGCCTGCTTCTGTTCTTTTTTCTTCTGGTACATCTTGCCGTCTGCCCGTTCCATAGTATCCTGCAGGTTTACGTCCTTGCTTTTGTTAAATGCCGCAAAGCCGGAAGCAATCTGCATGAAGTCCTTGACCTGCGAGCCCTTGAGGTTTTCAATCCAGTCGCTCATGCGCACTTCCCGTTCCTCATAAGCCTCGCGGCTGAGATGATCTGAAATCAGGCAGAATTCATCCCCGCCAATGCGGTAGATTTCGCCAAATTCCCCAAAGCAGTCCTGCATGACCTCGCTGGCAGTGATAATATAGCAGTCGCCCATTCCGTGCCCATAGGTGTCATTCATTTTCTTCAGGTTGTTTAAATCGAAAAGGACAAAACTGTATTTGGCATATTGTTCCGGTTTCACCGTGCGCAGGGTGGCCTCAAAGGTGCGGCGGTTCTTCATCATCGTCAGCCCGTCCCTCTCAGCCTCTTCCCGCAGGCTCTCTGCTTCCTGTCCGGCGGCAATCAGCCGCACAGAATCTTTCAGGAAGTGCAAGGTCTGGATTAAGACGAATGCCAGGCAGCCAAAACGGGAGAAAACCGCACCATCCAGGGAGCGGGCAACGAGATAGTTCCAGGCATCTGCGATTACACATCCTATAATCAGAAGGATGCCAACGGTATTGAGGATGGCCTTCTGCCTGTCTGCAAAAAGCTTGCTGCGCTTCTTATAAAGCAGCTGTATGCCATAGAACAGGACGGCTGCAAGGGTTAAAATTGCCAGGATATGGGTGATCCACATCATCTGCTGGTAATCGAACCAGCCAAAGAGCTGCCCCAAGAAGCCGATGGAGAAGTCCAGAAAGGAAAGGCGTATCAGCAGATTGAACGCCCAGTTTTCCTCCATGCGCAAAAATACCTGTAGGAAACAGAGCATCGGAAGCAGCATCAGCTTCAGGCTGATGCAGATGAGCTGGCTAAACAGGACTTCCCGGCCGAACATAATAATGGGAATCCCGGATTCGAGGACGGACCAGATAGAATATTGGATGGAAAAGAGTCCGATCCACTGGATGACCTCTGAAAAATGTAATTTTTTGCCAATGGAAAACCAGCTTACCAGCAGCGTCAGGCCCAGCATCAGGAGGATAATGCTGATAATCAGGGCAGGCAGTTTCTGGCGGATCTGCCCGACGGTAATCTCTGATTTCATACCGAGGATAAAGTCCGGCACACGCATGGCCTGGGAAGGATATGCATTGCGGATATGTATTTCCAGGGGCTTCCCGGCATAAGCCTTGTGGAGCCGTATAAAGTTCCAGCAGTTTCCAGGGGTCTTGCTCCTGGCGCCGTCTGGGACATGGAAGCGGTAGATTTCTTCCCCATCCAGGAAGGCAGTGATGAACTGGTGGGAAGTATAAAAGCCAATAGCATTATTGTAAAGGATGGTATCGTCCAGTGTGCGGGACAAAATCATTTCGCCTGTGTCCCCCAAAAGGCGTATGCTGTCCGGAAGCTGGCGGTATTCTGTGCGTTTCCCATCTATGGTGCAGGTCCAGCCGTTGTTATAGGGGACGCCTTCTGGTTCGGCGGTCTTTCCTGTGCTGTGCGCATAGAGGAAATAGCCCCAGAGGATGAATAATGCTGCAATGGTGATTTCTGCCAGATGTATTTTTAAAGTTTTCATCTGTGTCCTGTTCTGTCCTTTCTGAGCAATTGTCACCTGCATAAATGATTCTGCAGCTGTTCCGAAGTTCTTTTTCACATTTTAACATATTTTATGGAAAAGTGAAACAAAAATATGCTTCATTGTAAAATGAAATGCGACAAGAGTTAATAAACTCTATCGCATTTCTTTTTTTATACGCTTTTATAGGGAATGTGTCAAGGGTTTAGGACTTTTGGCACATTCCTTTTTTATTTTGGAGCGATAGGAGGTGTAGAAAGCGTGAGAAAAGGTAATAGGCGATTGAACTATGAGGACAGAAAACGGATTGAAAAAATGAAAGAGCAGGGGGCGAGAGTGATTGTAATTGCTGACACTATCGGGGTCCACCGTGCGACTATCTACAACGAGTTAAAGCGTGGAGGTACACCCTATCGGGCGGAAGTCGCACAAAGGACGGTGTAGGTATGGAAATAACGGCGGAAGCGTTGCAGGAAAAGGCTAGGGAATTGGCGGATATGGTCGGTAGTGTGGTAGTAGATGAAGCGTTGCCGTTGGAAACATTGGAAGCCGTGGCGGATTGTCTGAAAGAGGATTGCAGGCAGATTAGGCAGGCGGTACAGGATATGCAGGAAGAGCAGCAGGCAATAGAGAGAATGACCGCAGGAAAGGAGGGATAGCGTGGCAAGCAAAACGGAAAAGCACACGGTAGCGTATAGGAACGTGAAAAAGTGTGAGTTTCATAATATCGGGTCGTACATTGTGGCGACAAGCGTAATCGGCGGTACTACGTTTTGTGCGTTCTTTGATTCAGGATTGCATACCGAGGAAAGCATAAGGCGGAGAGGAAGCATAAAGTTACATTCAATTTATTCTAAAAAGTAGGAGGAAAAGAGGAAATGAGCGAAGCAATCAAGCACAACAATGTAGTGATTTTTGATGATAGGGGGATTCCCTCTATTATGGTCCGGTTTGAGAATCCGAGGGCAGCAGTTACCCCGGAAATGTTCATTATCGGCGGGAAAGAGGTAGACGCTATCTATATTTCCAAGTACCCCAATAAGGTAATCAAGGGCAGGGCGTACAGTCTGCCAATGGTAGACCCGACAACGGAAATTACCTTTGATGAAGCATTGGCAGCTTGCCGGACAAAGGGCGAGGGGTGGCACTTAATGACCGCTACCGAGTGGGAATATGTGTTAAATGAGAGCCGGAAGAAAGGCACGTTGCCCCACGGTAATACGGATTGGGGAAATGATTATTACCACAAGGAAGAGCAGGGGGAGCGTGAGGGTTGCGGATACGGCAGGACGCTTACAGGGAGCGGACCGGATACATGGAATCACGACCACACCGTATACGGCGTATCAGACCTTAACGGCTTGGTATGGGAATGGTTGGCAGGGGTGCGTATCGTAAACGGCGTATTGGAGTACATACCGAACAATGACGCAGCCTTGGCAGGGTGCGACCTTTCAAGGGATAGCAAGAAGTGGCAGGGGATTACCACGGACCAGGGCGGAAAAACCGCCGTGAGGGTCAATGTCGAGGGCGGGGAAATCACGATTACCGACAAGGCAGCAGGAGAGGACTACACCCCGGACTATGACGGCGTATCTTGGGAGGATTTAAAGGTTGACTTGCAGGAGATACCGCAGGCGTTACGCTACTTGGGAATCCTGCCCGAAAATGGCGTAAAAGAGGAAAAGGATACCTATGTATGGTTTGACGCTACCGAGGGGGAATATCTGCCT
>CAJTNT010000060.1 GCA_910577785.1 uncultured Lachnospiraceae bacterium
CAAAGTCCTATCGTGAAAAGGATAAAATAACAAATACCCTTTTGACTACCTAATCCTTTCATGGATTTATGTAGGTATGAATAGAAAGCCTGGTGTTGCAGAATTCTTTGCTTTTAAGAAATCAGGCCAGAAACAATTGGAGAATGATGCGGGTGGATTTAACATGAGCATGGGTGACTACCTGTTCTCAATTCTATCTGATACAGAGAGCAATATAAGTGACTATTTGGAGAAATATCCTTGCAATGCGAACGGCGCTGGGTTATGATTAGTATATTGCGGAAATACTGCGCAATATCCGCGCAATTTCTGAACAGTTCCCAAGCTACAGAATGGAGGAAAAGAAAATGTCGGTTGAGAGAGTAAAAGAGTATTTTAGCCAATATGGATTGGAAGGCCGCGTGCAGGAATTTGACGTATCCAGCGCAACCGTAGATCTGGCTGCCGCCGCCCTGCATTGCGAGCCGCAGAGGATCGCCAAGACGCTGTCCTTCCTGGCCAATGGCCGGCCCATACTAATCGTAACTGCCGGGGACAGCAAAATTGACAATGCAAAATATAAACACCAATTCAGCACAAAAGCAAAAATGCTCCCTTCGGATGAGGTGGAGAATTTCATCGGCCATGCCATTGGAGGCGTATGCCCTTTTGCAGTAAAACAAGGCGTAGAAGTATATCTTGATATATCGCTGAAACGTTTTGAGACTGTATTTCCTGCCTGTGGGAGCGCCAACAGCGCAATTGAGCTTACGATCCCCGAGCTGGAAGTATATTCCGGCTATACGGCCTGGATTGATGTCTGCAAAGGATATGAAAGGGAGCAGGAATGAGACAGGAGATACTTCCCATAGAAAGAAAGCCCAAAATTCTGCTTATTGCAATTAATGCAAAATACATCCATTCCAACCTTGCCGTACACAGCTTAAAAGCATATGCGCAGGAATATCAGGATTTTATTGAGATTGCAGAGTATACCATCAACCACCGGGTTTCTTATCTTTTACAGGAAATCTATAAACAGAAACCAGACATTCTCTGTTTTTCCTGCTATATCTGGAACTTGCGGCAGGTGCAGGAACTGATTGTGGAGCTTCATAAGCTGCTCCCGCAGGCTCCTATCTGGGTGGGCGGCCCAGAGGTTTCCTACGAGCCGGAACAATTCCTGCGGGAATACCCGATGGTAACCGGCGTGATATTGGGAGAAGGAGAGGCCTCCTTCCGGCAATTATGCGCCCATTACCTGCATAAAATAGAAGCGGGCGCCCTGCCCCAGATTCCAGGCCTGCTTTTCTATCGTGCAGAGGAAGGCTTCGTGCGTACGCCCCCAAGGCCGCCCCTGCCGATGGACGATCTGCCCTTCTGCTATGCCAGCCTGGAAGCATTTGAAAACCGTATTATCTACTATGAGACTAGCCGCGGCTGCCCCTTTTCCTGCAGCTATTGCCTGTCTTCCATAGAGAAAGGGCTGCGTTTCCGTTCCCTTTCCCTGGTGAGGGAGGAACTGCAGTTTTTCCTGGATCATAGAGTGCCGCAGGTAAAATTTGTAGACCGTACCTTTAATTGCAGCCATGGACACGCAATGGCAGTCTGGCAGTATATCAAAGACCATGACAATGGCGTTACCAACTTTCATTTTGAGATTTCCGCCGATCTGCTGACGGAAGAAGAGCTTGCGCTGCTGTCTTCCCTGCGCCCAGGCCTGGTGCAGCTGGAAATCGGCGTCCAGTCCACGCATACGCCTACGATCCGTGAAATCCGCCGCACGATGGATCTGCCCCGTCTGCAGAATGCGTTTTGCCACATCCAGCAGGCAGGGAATATCCACCAGCATTTAGACTTGATTGCAGGCCTCCCCGAAGAAGGGTTTGAGGATTTTGCAGAATCCTTCCGCCAGGTTTATCTATGGAAGCCGCAGCAGCTTCAGCTTGGCTTCCTAAAGGTACTGAAAGGCTCCCGCATCTACGGACATAGGGAGGAATATGGCCTTATCTGTCAGCAATACCCGCCCTATGAAGTCCTGGCGACCAAATGGATTTCTTATGATGAACTGCTGGATATTAAGCTGGTGGAGGAAATGCTGGAAGTATATTACAACAGCGCCCAGTTTGTGCTGACAATGAAAGTATTGGAACTGACTTGTGAGAACCCATTCTTCCTCTACCTGGAATTGGGCAGATTCTATGAGCGCCAAGGCCTCCTGGCAGCCAGCCATTCCCGCCTCCGCAGGGCTGAAATCCTGCTGGAATTTGCCCGGGAACGGGACGGCCAGCATCTGGGACTGTACCAGGAATCCCTCACCTTCGACCTGTACAGCCGGGAAAATATGAAGACGCGCCCAAGCTGGTCGCCCGCCCCGGCATCCTATAAAGCAGAAACCCGGCGATACTGCCTCAAAGGCAAGCTGTCCCACTTAGAGCCCTTCTGCTATGACATGGAATTCTTGCAGGAATCCAGAACAATTGCTGTTTACCCTTCAAAACTCCCAGAAAAACAATTCTGGCTGTTTGACTACGAAGACCGGAACCCCTTGGACAGGCAGGCAAAAGCCCAAAAAGTTCAATAAAGCGAACGAAACGATCGCCTCCAATGTCAGCTGGCTTGCCTGAATCAGCGTACGTTTCGCCAAACGCCCCTGATAGCCCCCTTGCCTATCCTATACACATAGCATAAAGAAAACCATAAAGGAGCCCCCTCATGAAAAAAAGAACCAAAGAAATCCTAGCCCGCCTGGACGGCGTCTATGGCACAGATTACCGCTGTTACCTCAACCACGAGACCCCTTGGCAGCTTCTGATTGCCGTGATCCTAAGCGCCCAATGTACGGACGCCAGGGTAAACATTGTCACGAAGGATCTCTTTCAAAAATACGATACCCTGGAGAAATTTGCAGGAGCCAAAATCGAAGAAATGGAACAGGACATCCGTTCCATTGGCTTTTACCACAACAAAGCCCGCAATATCATCCTATGCGCCAGAAAGCTGCTGGAAGAATTTGGCGGTGAAGTCCCGCGCACCTTAGAGGAGCTTACCTCCCTTCCCGGCGTAGGCCGCAAGACGGCAAATGTAATCCGCGGGAATGTCTATCATGACCCCAGCGTGGTAGTGGATACCCATGTAAAGCGCATTTCCAAACGCCTGGGGCTGACGCAGGAGGACGATCCGGTAAAAGTGGAGTATGACTTAATGAAAGCCCTTCCCAAAGACCACTGGATCTTATATAATATCCATATCATAACCCTTGGCAGGACGATCTGCACCGCCCGAAGCCCTAAGTGCGGCGAATGTTTCTTAAGCGATTTATGCAATTCAGAGGATAAAAAGGAGTAATTATGCTGAAAGATTATGTGGTAGTAGATCTAGAAATGACAGGCCTAAAGGCCAAGACAGACCGCATCCTGGAAATCGGCTCGGTCAAAGTAACAGACGGCATGGAAACCGCCGTTTTCCACTGCATGGTGAACCCCCATATGGAAATCCCGCCGGAAATCACAGATCTGACCGGAATTACCAATGAAATGGCCGCGCAGGGCTTGGAGGCGGCGGAAGCAGTCAGGGAATTTGCGGCTTTTTCCCGGTCGCTCCCGCTGATTGGCCATAATATCCTCTTCGATTACAGTTTCTTAAAGCAGGCGGCGGTAAATCATGGCATTCCTTTTGAGAAAGAATGCCTGGATACCCTCAAGCTGGCGCGGAAATACCTGCCAGAGGCGGAGAAAAAGACCTTGGACTACCTCTGCGGGCTCCTTGGCATCCGGCAGGAAGAAAAACACCGCGCTTTGGAAGATGCTAAAGCAACGCAGGCATTATTCCGATATCTACAGGAGAAATTTGGTGAAGCTAATCCTTCTGCCTTCTGCCCTGCCCCCCTGCCATGCAGGGTGAAGAAGCAAGGGCCGGCCAGCCTCAGGCAGATCAGACGTCTGAAAGAGCTGGCAGCCTACCATAACTTGCCTCTGAAGATGGATCCGCAAAGCCTGACTAAGAGTGAGGCCTCCCGTCTCACAGATAAAATTCTGGCAGCCTATGGGAGAATCCCCCAGCCCTAGCTGGAGCGTAGGCCAATAAGGCAGAATGCATTTCCGGGCTGCATGGCAGATTTTCGGCGGCATAGCGGCAGCTGTTTTATTCCATCTGTTCCAGCATCGTGAGGATGGGATGTTTCATCAGGGAGTTCAGCTGTTCGGCAGAGGCCTTTAGTTCCTGGATTTTCTGGGACTCGCCTTCCTGCTGGTACAGCTTTGCCAGCAGCTGGTAAGTCGCTTTGATGTCGCTGCCGATTCTTACGGCAAAGGAGAGGACGGCAATGGCTTCCGGGTACTGGGAGAGTTCGTCCAGGCGGTGTCCCCAGGAATTGAGCGTCCGTACCAGCAGCGTGAAGTTCTGGTCATATTGGGTAAGCGCCGGCAGATTGGCGGCGCCGTACTGCAGCTTGAGATCCGTGTTGCTGATGCCCGTCAGGTTGAGGATTTTCTGTTCTTTCAAGGCCAGCACCTGGGATTCGCATTGCTGCAGGAAATCGTCAGGGAACCTTGCGAAGGGAAGGGTTACGCCGGTAAAATCCACGTAGTCCAGGCCGGAAATATCCTGCCTGCGGGTGGCGTTGGCCTTCTGTTCCTTGTCCCAGAAAGCCCGTTCGGCATTTTGGCCGTCCCGTTCGGCTTTGTTGCGTTTGTAGGCGAATACGCCCAGAAGGATCACAAACCATACAAGAACAATAGGAAACATGATAAGTTCATTCCTTTCTAAAAAATTTTGTATAACATGAAATGATGGGAGGTGAGCACAGATGAACTTTAACAATCCGAAAACGAAAAAAACGTTTGCAGCAGTTGTTGCCATCATTCTGGTGGCATCCATGATCGTGTCACTGTTTCTCTCCGCATTTGCATGATATCTGGCGGTACATGTTCATAATATACAGAAAAGAAGCCATTATGTCAACGAAATTCGTGGTTTTCGCGTCTTGAAAAGTTACTTTTTTGTGTTAGAATAGTGGTTATACTAGTTTTTCTGCCTAGAGTATAGCAGTTTGTGATCATAGCATAATAGTAGGAGATGAGGGTATGATGAAGAATTTGAAAAGATACTTGTCGATAGCCGCCGTAGTGTTGGTGCTGGGGATAGCCGCCGTTATTTCCATCCCTGTCAACGCAGAGGTCAAGGAGACGGATACCCTTCCCAAGCGTGTGTATTTTGGGGAGATTGCCGTAGGCGGGATGACACAGGAAGAAGCCAAAGCAGCCGTTGAAGAATATATCAAGGAAATACAGAGCCAGACGATTACCATCCAGGCAGGGAAGAATACGGCGCAGATACCAGTGTCCCAGCTGGGGGTTTCCTGGCTGAACCCGGAGATTGTGACAGAAGCAGCCGGGCTGGGGAAGAGCGGGAACCTGATTACCCGTTACAAGGCAATGAAGGATTTGGAGAATACCGATAAGGTATATGATATCGCCTATGAAGTGGACAGCCAGAAAGTGGAGCAGGTACTCAAGGCGAATGCCGAGCAGCTGAATACGGAGGCCGTGGATGCGACGCTGACCAGGGTAAGCGGCGGATTTGACGTTACGCCGGGCAGCCAGGGCGTTACCGTGAATATTGAGAAATCACTGGAGGCGTTAAACGAATATTTTGCCAAGGAATGGGACGGAGGTTCCGGGACGGTGGAGCTTGTGGCGGATGTGGTTGATCCTAAGGCAACGGAGGAAGCGTTTGCCAAGGTAAAGGATCTTTTGGGCAGCTTCCATACTTCTTATTCCAGTTCTGGCGCAGGACGTTCGAAGAATGTGGAGAATGGGGCGAACTTAATCAACGGCGCCCTGCTCTTTCCGGGGGACAGCTTTTCTGTCTATGAGGCTGTCAGCCCCTTTGACGCTGAGCATGGGTATGAGCTGGCCGGCTCCTATGAGAACGGGACAACCGTAGAGACGTATGGCGGGGGAATCTGCCAGGTGTCCACGACCCTGTACAATGCCGTGATCCGCGCAGAGCTGGAGGTGACGGAGCGCTTCAACCATTCGATGATTGTCAATTATGTGGATCCTTCCGCAGATGCGGCAATTGCAGGGACTTATAAGGATCTGAAATTTGTCAATAATACAGACGCGCCAATTTATATTGAAGGATATACGGCGGACAGGCAGCTTTATTTCAACATATTTGGGCATGAGACAAGGCCTGCGAACCGGGAGGTGTCCTTTGTCAGCGAGACATTGTCCACGACACAGCCGGGGACGCAGTACCAGGCAGCGCCCGGGCGGCCGATTGGCTATATATCACAGACACAGTCCTCCCATACGGGATACACCGCCCAGCTGTGGAAGGTAGTGACGGTGGATGGCGTGGAAGAGAGCCGTGAGGTCTTTAATAAGAGCAGCTACAATGCCTCCCCTACGATTATCCAGGTGGGGACGGCGTCCAGCAACCCGGCAGCCGTAGGGGCAATGAATGCAGCCATTGGCAGCCAGAGCAGAGGGGCTATTAATGCGGCGATTGCCCAGTGGAACGATGCAGCGCTTGCAGCAGCGGCGGCGCAGCAGCAGGCAGAGCAGGATGCGGCGCAGCAGCCGAACCCAGAAGGCGGGGAAAATCCGGGCGGTGAGAATCCTGCTGGAGGAGAGAACCCAGGAGGGGAGAACCCAGGAGGGGAGAATCCAGGAGGGGAGAATCCGGGCGGGGAGAACCCAGGAGGGGAGAATCCAGGAGGGGAGAACCCAGGCGGAGAGAACCCAGAAGGAGGGGAGAATCCAGGCGGAGGGGAAGAGCCGCCAGCCCCCACAAATCCAGAGGGCGGAGAGCCGGCAGAAGGATAAGCCAGTATAATCCACACGAAAGTTATGAATGGAGACGCCAAGGAGCCATGGTAGGAAGTGGTTCCTTGGCTGTTCCTTCATTAATAAGAGAGGAATGGAATTTGAATGATGAAGGTTGGTAAGGTGCCAGAAAATGTGCTGAAACGTTCCGTGCTGCGGCAGATCCATAGCCGGAGGGAGGAAGTCTGCATGGGCGCTGGAGTAGGGGAAGACTGCGCAGCCGTGAAGCTGGCAGAGGATGAGGTATTCGTGGTTTCCACCGACCCAATTACGGGTACGGCGGAGGATATTGGGCATCTGGCAATGCATATTACAATGAATGATCTGGCTTCCGCAGGGGCGGACCCCCTTGGGGTGATGCTGACCATCCTCCTTCCGGAGGATAGCGAAGAAACGCTCCTAAGGGAAATTATGCGCCAGATTGAGGATGTATGTATCCAGCATAGGGTGCAGATTATGGGGGGGCATACGGAAGTGACACGGGCAGTCTGCCAGCCTTTCGTCAATGTGTGCGGCATCGGCAAGGCCAAGGAAGGGAAACTGGTGTCTACTTCTGGCGCAAGGCCGGGGGATGATATCCTGGCCACGAAATGGGTTGGCCTGGAGGGGACGTCCATTTTGGCAAAAGCAAAGGCACAGGAGCTTCTGGCGCGTTATCCAGGCTGGCTGCTGGAAGCGGCGCAGGGGTTTGACAAATATCTGTCCGTGCTGCCAGAAGCCGCCGTAGCCGTGGGGGCTGGCGTCCATGCCATGCATGATGTGACAGAGGGCGGCATCTTCGGTGCGCTTTGGGAGCTGGCGGAAAGCTCTGGCATAGGCCTGGAAATTGATTTAAAGAAGATCCCTGTCAGACAAGAGACGATTGAGGTCTGCGAGTTTTTCCAGATCAATCCTTATGAACTGATCTCCAGCGGGTGTATGCTGATGGCGGCAGCGGATGGCAGCCGGCTAGTGCGGGAATTGGAGAAACAGGGTATCCACGCCGCTATGATTGGCAAGGCGACAGGGGGAAATGACCGCCTGGTATGGAATGGGGAGGAAAGACGTTTCCTGGTTCCGCCTCAGGCAGATGAGCTGTATAAGGTGTTGTAGGTTGTGAAATGGATATTATAGAAGGAGGCGTATCAGATGGAGATGAGAGAGAAAATCCTCACATTTATTGAGAAAAACAGCCGCGTGGATTTAAAGGATCTTGCGGTGATGCTGGGGACAGAAGAGGCCGTAGTGGCCAATGAACTGGCTGCGATGGAGGAAGAGCATATTATCTGTGGGTACCATACGCTGATAGACTGGGAAAAAACCAGTATGGAGAAGGTAAATGCCTTGATTGAGGTACGCGTGACCCCGCAGCGCGGCAGGGGGTTTGACAGTGTGGCGGAGCGTGTCTATAACTATCCCGAAGTGAACGCCGTCTATCTGATTTCTGGCGGCTATGACCTGCTGGTGACTCTGGAAGGGAAGACGCTGCGCGAGGTGGCGCAGTTTGTGTCCGATAAGCTGTCAACGCTGGATTCTGTACTCAGCACAAAGACAAATTTCATCCTCAAGAAATACAAAGACCATGGGACGATTATCGCAAAGCCCAAAGAAGATGAAAGGATGTTGGTGAGCTTATGAGAAACCCATTATCCAGCCGTATTGTGGAAATCCCTTTTTCTGGGATCCGCAAGTTTTTTGATATTGCGGCAGAGATGAAAGACGTCATTTCCCTGGGGGTAGGGGAGCCGGATTTTGACACGCCCTGGCATATCCGCGATGAAGGGATCTATTCCTTGGAGCAGGGGCATACGGCCTATACCTCCAATGCGGGCCTCAAGGAGCTGAAGATAGAGATTGCCAAGTATCTGGAACGCAGGTTCGGGGTATCTTACCAATATGACAAAGAGATGCTGATTACCGTTGGCGGCAGCGAGGCCATTGACTTGGCCATGCGCG
Source organism: uncultured Lachnospiraceae bacterium (assembly GCA_910577785.1). Classification (GTDB taxonomy): domain Bacteria; phylum Bacillota; class Clostridia; order Lachnospirales; family Lachnospiraceae; genus Petralouisia. The sequence goes on from CAJTNT010000060.1 coordinate 8,748, forward strand.
CCATGCTGGATCCGGGGGATGAAGTTTTAATCCCACAGCCTAGCTACGTCTCCTATGTGCCATGTGCCGTTCTGGCAAATGGGGTTCCGGTGATTATTAATCTGAAAGAGGAAAATAATTTCCGCTTAACGGCACAGGAGCTGGAGGACGCCATCACGCCGAAGACCAAGCTGGTGGTGCTGCCGTTTCCCAATAACCCTACTGGGGCGGTAATGGAGCGGGAGGATCTGGAAGCCATTGCCAGGGTAATAGAAGCGCATGATCTGTTTATCATCAGCGATGAAATCTATGCAGAGCTTACATACCTGGAGGGCAAGGAGCATGTGACGATTGCTTCCCTTCCGGGAATGCGGGAACGCACGGTGCTGATCAATGGATTTTCCAAGGCCTATTCGATGACCGGATGGCGGCTGGGATATGCCTGTGCGCCGGAGGCAATCCTGGAGCAGATGCTGAAAATCCATCAGTATGCCATTATGTGCGCGCCCACGACCAGCCAGCATGCGGCAGTGGAGGCTGTGCGCCATGGGGACAGGGATGTGGAGGCCATGCGCGAGGAATATAATGGGAGAAGGCGTTATGTGATGAAGCGGTTCCGCGATATGGGGCTGCAGTGTTTTGAGCCATTCGGGGCTTTTTACACGTTTCCCTGTATTCAGGAATTTGGGCTGTCTTCCGATGCGTTTGCCACGCAGATGCTACAGGAAGAAAAAGTGGTCGTGGTGCCAGGGACGGCGTTTGGGGAATGCGGGGAAGGGTTTTTGCGGATTTCCTATGCGTATTCGCTGGAGAGCCTGAAAGAGGCTCTGGATCGGATGGAGCATTTTATTCGGAGGCTGCGCGGGCAGGGAAACAGAGGCTGATCCGGGCAAGCCATTTTTTAGAAAGGGAAGGGGAAGCAGATGGCAAAGTTCCATATCGTGCTATTTGAACCGGAAATCCCGGCCAATACAGGGAATATTGGGCGCACCTGCGTGGCCACGGGCGCCAGCCTGCATTTAATTGAGCCGCTGGGGTTTTCCCTGAGCGAGAAGGCAATCCAGCGGGCAGGGATGGATTACTGGAAAGAGCTGGATGTGAGGCGTTATATTAATTGGCAGGATTTCCAGGCCAAGAATCCGGGAGCGAAGGTCTACATGGCGACAACAAAAGCGCGTCAGGTTTATACGGAAGTGCATTATGAGCCAAACAGTTATCTTATGTTCGGCAAAGAAAGCGGGGGAATCCCAGAAGAGATCCTTAAGGCGCATCCGCAGGACTGCGTGCGGATTCCTATGCTGGGAGAGACACGCTCCCTGAACCTGTCCAATTCTGCTGCAATCGTACTATATGAGGCGCTGCGCCAGAACCAGTTCGCAGGGATGAACCTGGAAGGGAAGCTGCACCGCCTCAGCTGGGACTATGCATAGAAGCTACAGATTCCGCAGCGCCTCAGCTGGGACTATGCTATAGAAGCTACAGATTCCGCAGCGGCCTGTGCGGGCGCTTGCTCCCCGCTCTAAGATTCGTAAAGGAAAAGGCAATACTATGAATTTCATTAAAGCGCGCAAACTAAAATTTGAATATATCCAACGGGATGAGGAAGGCAATGTTGACGGCGTCCTGACTGCCCTGGACGGCGTGGATCTGGATGTGCAGCCAGGGGAGTTCGTGGCTATCTTAGGCCACAATGGCTCTGGAAAGTCTACGCTTGCCAAGCATCTGAACATGCTCCTGCAGGCAGAGGAAGGGACGCTGTGGGTGGACGGGAAGGACGCCATGGATGCCGCCAATCTCTGGGAGATACGCCAGGCGGCTGGAATGGTATTTCAGAACCCGGACAACCAGATTGTGGCCAGCGTGGTGGAAGAGGATGTGGCCTTTGGGCCGGAGAACCTAGGGGTTCCCACCGGGGAAATCTGGCGGCGCGTGGAAAAGAGCCTGCAGTCGGTGGGCATGTCAGCCTACCGCAGCCATTCCCCCAATAAGCTGTCCGGCGGGCAGAAGCAGCGGGTGGCCATTGCCGGGGTAATGGCCATGGAGCCGAAATGCATTGTCTTAGACGAGCCTACCGCCATGCTGGATCCCAATGGCCGCAAGGAAGTGCTGGCCGCAGTGGAAGCGCTGAACCGGGAGAAAAACGTCACCCTAATCCTCATTACCCACTATATGGAGGAGGTAATCCGCGCAGATAAAGTCTATATTATGGATCAAGGCCATGTAGTGATGCAGGGAACGCCACGCGAAATTTTTTCCCAGGTGGAAAAACTCAAGGAATATCGGCTGGACGTGCCTCAGGTGACGCTGCTAGCCCACGAGCTGCGCAAAGAGGGCCTGGCGCTGCCGGAAGGTATCCTGACGCGTCGGGAATTGGCAGAAGCCCTGGGAGAGCAATATACTGCCATTATACAAGGAAATGCAGCGAATCTCAGCCAATAGCCGCTCATTAGGGGCGGGGGGGTTATGCATTCGCCGTAGATCTCAATCCATATAGAAACGGTTGGATAAATTATGTCATTAATTTTAGACCATGTGAATTATATTTACAGTGCAAAAACCGCATATGAGACCCAGGCGCTCAAGGATATCTGCCTCAAAATAGAGGACGGGGAATTTATCGGCCTGATTGGCCATACAGGCTCGGGGAAATCTACACTAATCCAGCATTTGAACGGCCTGCTGCGGGCGACCTCGGGCAGCATCTATTTCCAGGGGCAGGATATCTACGATGCCGATTATGACCGCAAGGCGCTGCGGGGAAAAATAGGGCTGGTCTTTCAGTACCCAGAACACCAGCTTTTCGAGTCCACGGTATTTGCGGATGTCTGCTTTGGGCCGAAGAACCAGGGGCTTTCTGAAAAGGATGCCCAGCTGCGTGCTTTTACGGCGCTGCGGGAGGTAGGGCTTTTGGAGGAATATTGGTACCGTTCCCCCTTTGAACTGTCTGGCGGCCAGAAGAGGCGGGCGGCGATTGCCGGTGTGCTGGCCATGAAGCCGGAGGTGCTGGTTCTGGACGAGCCGACAGCCGGCCTGGATCCCAAGGGACGGGATGAGATCCTGGGGCAGGTGGCAAAGCTGCACCAGAACCTGGGGATGGCAGTGATCCTCGTATCCCATAGCATGGAGGATATCGCGCAGTATGTCCAGCGGATCCTTGTCATGAACCAGGGGGCAATCCTGCTGGACGGGACGCCCCATGAGGTCTTCTGCCATTACCAGGAGCTGGAGTCCATTGGGCTGGCGGCTCCACAGGTTACCTATCTGATGCATGAGCTGGCAGGGCGGGGGATCCCCGTGGATACAAAAGCCACCACCCTGGAAGAGGCAAAGGCCGCTATCCTCCAGGCCTTTGCCAAACCTCATCCGTGATAGCATAGTACGGATCGGCAGCGGGCCATGAAAACGGCAAATGAATAAAAGAAAGGATCTCGCCGTCCGGCAGGTTTTATCGTTCTGCCAGATGGTTACAAAAGGGCTATGATTCGAGATATTACGATTGGGCAATATTATCCGGCGGATTCGGTAGTACACAAGCTGGATCCAAGGGTGAAACTAATGGCGACGGTCTGCTACCTGATATCCCTGTTTCTGTTTCGGAACGCGGCGGGGCTGGCGGTGGTGACGCTGGGGCTGGCGGCTATGGTATGGCTGTCAAAGGTGCCCTTTGGCTATATGGTAAAAGGCCTTAAGGCAATTCTGGTTATTCTGATCATCAGTACGCTGTTTCAATTATTTTTAACGCCAGGCGAGACACTGGTGGCGTTCTGGAAACTGAAGATCACCCGCCAGGGGCTGAGGAATGCAGGCTTTATGATTGTGCGCCTGACTTACCTGATCATGGGCAGTTCCCTGCTGACGCTGACCACAACCCCCAACCAGCTGACAGACGGCCTGGAAAAAGCCCTCAAACCTTTAGGGAAAGTTCATGTGCCAGTGCATGAGGTTACAATGATGATGTCGATTGCCCTGCGCTTTATCCCTATATTAATTGAGGAAACAGATAAGATTATGAAAGCCCAGCTTGCCCGCGGCGCAGATTTTGAGAGCGGGAACTTAATCAGGAAGGCAAAGTCCATGCTCCCTCTGTTGGTTCCGCTGTTTATCTCTGCATTCCGCAGAGCCAACGACCTGGCGATGGCCATGGAAGCCAGATGTTACCGGGGAGGCGTGGGAAGGACAAAGATGAAGCCCCTGGTCTACCACCGTCGGGATGCTATGGCTTATCTGGCCGTTGTGGGGTATTTTGCAGCCGTAATTGCGGTAAGGCTGCTTTTCTAGTATATGCCATACGGATTCTATGAAAAGAACGAAAAAGGAGGCTCTTGTGAAACGGATTAAGCTTGTAGTGGCCTATGATGGCACGGATTATTGCGGCTGGCAGGTTCAGCCCAGCGGTATTACCATAGAGGAAGTCTTAAACCGTGCGCTCTCTTCTCTTCTGGGTGAGGAGATTAAAGTGATCGGCGCCAGCCGGACAGATTCCGGCGTGCATTCCTTGGGCAATGTGGCGGTGTTTGACACTGCGACACGCATTCCTCCCGACAAAATCTGCTATGCCATAAACCAGCGCCTGCCAGAGGACATTGTCGTGCAAAGCTCCTGTGAGGTGCCGCAAGATTTCCACCCCCGCCGCTGCTACAGTGAGAAAACATACGAATACCGCATCCTCAACCGCAAGATTCCCCTGCCGACCCTGCGCCGCAGTTCCTATTTCTATTACCGTCCTTTAGATATAGAGAATATGCAGCAGGCAGCCGCTTACCTCGTAGGGCGGCATGATTTTAAAAGCTTCTGTTCCGTAAAAACCAGCGTGGAAGATACCGTACGGGAAATTCTCTCCTGTACGGTCACAAAATCGCGGGAGGATATGGTAACAATCCGTATCATAGGGACGGGTTTTCTATATAATATGGTAAGAATTATCGCCGGCACATTGATTGCCGTAGGCATCGGTGAAAGGCAGCCAGAGGATATCCCGCATATTTTAGCGGCCTGCGACAGAAGCGCCGCAGGCCCCACAGCCCCCGCGCATGGACTGACTATGATAGGAATTCGATATAAACATTTCAGATACTAGGAGGTATCATATGCCAAAAGGAGAGAAAAGCACAGATCTAGCCAAAGATCCATTAGGGAGGCTGCTGATGAAGCTAGCCCTTCCAGCCATCCTGGCGCAGGTGGTCAATATGCTCTACAATATCGTTGACCGCATCTATATTGGGCATATCCCAGGCACAGGCGCAATTGCCCTGACAGGGATTGGCCTGTGCCTGCCGATTATCCTAATTATTATGGCGTTCAGCGCCTTGGCTGGGATTGGGGGCGCACCCAGGGCGGCCATTTACATGGGCAAGAAGGACATGGACAGCGCCAACAAGATCCTGGGCTCCTGTTTCCTGATGCTGACGGGGCTGGCCGTGCTGCTGATGGTTTTCTTTTTAGCATCCGGCAGGCAGCTCCTGTTCCTGTTTGGAGCCAGCAGCCAGACCATTTCTTATGCCTGGGGCTATCTGCGCATCTATATCCTAGGGACATTGTTTGTCATGTATTCAATTGGGCTCAACAGCTTTATTACGACCCAGGGATTTTCCGTGGTGGGCATGGGCACGATCTTAATTGGCGCGGCGGCCAATATTGTGCTGGATCCTATTTTTATTTTTGGCTTTGGCATGGGTGTGTCTGGGGCGGCTCTGGCCACCGTGATTTCGCAGGCAATCTCAGCCCTTTGGGTGCTGAAATTCCTATGCGGGAAGAAGACCAAGCTGCGGATTGCGCGCAGGCACCTGCAGCTAAAGAAGGAGTACGTGTTCCCTGTCCTTGCCCTTGGCGTTTCGCCCTTTGTGATGCAGAGTACAGAGAGCATGATTACCATTGCCTACAATACTTCCCTTTATAAATACGGCGGCGACCTGGCCGTGTCGTCCCTAACCATCCTCAATAGTGTCATGCAGATGATTTTCCTGCCCTTAAGCGGCCTGACCCAGGGGGCGCAGCCGATTATCAGTTACAATTATGGCGCAGGGAACAATGCCCGCGTCAGGAGCGCCTTCCGGCTGCTGATCGGCTGCTGCCTGGCCTTTGTGGTAACCGCCTGGGGCATTGTCATGGCCTTTCCCGGCGCCTTTGTCAGAATCTTCAACAGCAGCTCCCAGGAACTGTATGATATGGCAAGCTGGGCGATGCGGATTTACCTTGCGGGCTTTTTCAGCATGGGGGCGCAGATTGCCTGCCAGCAGACTTTCCTTGCGCTCGGCCAGGCAAAAGCCTCCCTGTTCTTTGCCTGCTTCCGCAAGCTGATCCTGATGATACCATTGATTTTTATCCTGCCAGTATTCTTTGAGGATAAGCTGATGGCCGTATTCCTGGCAGAGGCAGTCTCTGACCTGCTCGCTGCCACCGCCACTACAGTGACATTTCTGGCGCTGTTCCCAAAGATTTTGCAGAAAGACCGATAAAAACGCGAACAATTTTCCCTCTCTTTCTAAATATAAGGCTGCCGCCGCAAGGAATAAGAGAATTTTCCTTACGGCGGCAGCCCTATATATGGTTTAATTTGATAATTCGCTCAAGTAACGGTAGATGGTAGCAGAAGAGCATGAAAAATGCTTGGCGACAAAGGAAATTGCGCCCTTGAGCTGAAACAGCCCTTTGTCACTGAGTTTTTGGATAATCTCCTTTTTCTCCTGCTGGTTCAGCCGGTTCACCGGGGTAATCAGGGAAACCGTGGCGTCTTCAAACATTTTCTGCATCAGGGAAGGAATATCCATGGAGAAATTCTCCGTAATGGAACCCGCCTGTCCGGAAGCCATCGCCGCAGTATGCCTGGGTTTCTGGAAGGGTAACGGGTTTTCTTCCAAAAAGGGTTTCGGATGGATGATGGAAAAGAGTTTCTTGTACAATTCTATGTAACGCGTATCATCAAAATTGATGCTTAACAGCCCTATCGGGGCGCCATCCTCGTCTTTGATAAACATGGTAGATGAGCGTAAGACACTTCCATCCTCTGTAACACTCCGATAGTTGCATAAAAAGTCATTTTCTCTGTAAGGTTTGCTGGCAAGCATCTGTAGCGCCGTATCTGTTACAGGGCTGCCGATTTTCTGGCCGCTGATATGGCCGTTTGAAATTGCCGCTATCTGGCTTCTGTCAGGGGCAAGATCCTGCAGGACGATTTCATAATCCTGCCCCAGCGCCTTTCCTAAGAAATTAACAATAATAGAGTATTGCTGTAGCAAATCTGGTGACATATTATTTCTCCCTTCCTGTCGTATTTTGTAACTATGAAGGTATGGAATAGTTACAGTATTTTCCGAAAATGTCGAGGTAATCGTACAGGTACTCGTTTTTGTTAGACCCTTAAATTATCTCATGAGAAGGGAGAAATTTCAATATCCAAAATGAAAATAATTCTTTTTCGTCAAGCGGTTAATTTATTATTTTGGTACTGACTTGGAACACAGGGCGTACGCCGTCAAAAGTCCTTATCCGGCAGCCGTGCATATTTTATGGATCATGAACTGGGGCATTACCTGCAGACCGTTTCCATGTACCTTGCGGCCATCCAGAAAATAGAGAGCCTGGCAGAGGCCGCGCCGATGTACCAGGCGTTTGGGATGGTGCTTGTATTTACAGTGGCATTTCTTGCAGCCAGGCTGTTGCTGAGTCGGCCTAAGGTGAAGGGATGCTTATATGCTGATTGCAGATAAACGAGATTATAGAAAGGGATATAAAAAACACTATGAATTATATAAGCGGTTGAAAAGTAATAATTCTGATATCAATAGCAGAAGGCTGCTGCTGGTTTATAGTGTGGAATGCGGGTTGAAATATATGCTGTTAGACAAATGGCGTGAAGAGAATCCCCGAAAAATATTTGAGAGTGAGGATGAGAGCAAAAAAAGGATCTTAAAAAGCCATAATCTAGAAAAAATATTAAAGGAGCTGGGGCAGATGGGTAATTTTAAATTTCCACAATTAAAAACATTACATCAAGATTATGCAGGCTCAGATGCCTATCACCAGCTTTACCGATATTGCATTAAACTACCATTGGAAGAACAAGCCAAAGAAAAGCAACTGGAAGAGACGTTAAATAATATTGCTTGTTGGATTGAGGAAGGGAGTTGAAACGGTGCTGTTCTATACATGGAAGGATATAGAAAGAAAATTATTATTCCATAAAAAGGATTGGGGAACGATAATTGCTGGCATTGAAGTTTATGTTAGTGAAGCTATTATTTACCTTGTTGAGAAGGAAAATGAAAAACTAGCCCAGGAAATTCTGGAAAAAATCTTCGGCGGAAAATATGATAGCACAAAGAATCGGATATCGTTGGATGTTTCAAATAAGTTTCTTGATATCACATTTGAAACAGAAGAAGACAGCCCTAAAAATGATACGGTAGCTCCGCTATTTAAAAATATTTTATATCAGGATTCCGCATATTACCGTGAACTGATTGAACAGGAATTACCAGGTGTTCCTGTACTGGCATTTCATTCCTATAAAGGCGGTGTAGGCAGGACATTGTCGGTATTGGCATTTGCAAAAGCCTGGTCTTCGCTTAAGGATATAAAAAATACGAAAAAGCTTCTTATTGTGGATGCAGATCTTGAGGCTCCAGGAATCACATGGTTGGTATCAGAACAGGCGGAAGCCACATTTAGTTTCCTGGATCTTTTGGAAATCACACAGGAACAAGACCATGTGGATGAAGTAGTAGAAATGATTTTTGATAAAGTGTCAGAATTCACCATTAAGATAGAAACAGAAAAAAGTATGGTGGAACATATCGTATTGCCAACCTATCGCTATATTGAGCAGCTTCTTGACATGTATTCCAGTCCGGAAAGCCTTGCCGTAAGCTATCATAAAAAATATATTCTGGCGGAAGTTCTGTCTAAATTAGGTGAAAAGTTAGATGCTGAACTGGTGCTGGTGGATTTGCGGGCAGGTTTAAGTGAATTTTCTGCTCCTTTATTATTTGATCCGCGTGTGAAAAAATATCTGGTGACCTCGACATCTTATCAGGCGGTAAAAGGAACAGAGCTTTTGCTGCACCAGCTCAGTAAGGGGCTGCCCTTGAATGGCAATTCCAAAATACCGGAAATTTTGCTGACCATGAGGCAGGATGGTGTTAATACAACAGATATCATTAGCAGGTTGGTTGCTGTCTATGATCAATATATGCTGGATGACAGTGCGTCCATTACGGATGATATTGTCACAGAGCTGCCATTTGCCAGTGAACTTGTACATTTAGGTTCTCTGCAAAATATAATGCAAAAATTAAGCGGGCGGGATTTTTACAACAATATGCTGGGGATTGTCCAAAACAGTTATTTTCCGCCCGAAGGAGGATTAGAAGCAGGGCATACGACAACACGGGAGGAGGCAGTAAAACGCATTCATGATTTTTGCCAAAAACAAATTACGGCAGAAGGGAATGGTGCAATCAGTATATTGGTCACGGATTCTATCCAGAATCTGATAAAAAAATATAAGCATGAAATACCGAATACTGTGATGCTGGGAGCTAAGGGTTCAGGAAAGACATTTTTATATAGGGAAATGCTAAGGAATCCGTATTGGGAAGAGTTTATGGCAACTATGGATAAAAATATCCTTAATATAGACAAAATTCATAACCATAAGCATATGATTGCTTCATATTAGGAAAATCTGTAAATTGCGGGTTTTCATGCTTTGGCGGGGGTCAGCTCGCCTCGGTGGTATTGATTTCAATGTACTCGGCAATCCGGCGGAACTCGTCCACAAACTTAAAATGAACGCTGATATTGCCGTTTTCGTAAATCTTGATATGGTCTACCAAGTCCGTGAGGATTTCACGGGTGAGCGTTTCAATGCTTTGATACTTTGCAAAGG
>CAJTNT010000061.1 GCA_910577785.1 uncultured Lachnospiraceae bacterium
GGTCTGCTGGACAAGGGCCAACTCTACTCTCCGGAAAAGAGTAGGTAATCCATACTGTATATCGAACTTACGTTCTTATCAGGCCGTAGGTCTATTAAGGTTACCCTTTTTTACCCTTTTCCAGAAAAATCTTTTTCATTTTCCTCTTGACATATTACCAAATTGCTTCCTGTGATATCAAACTCTTTTCCTCTATTTTATATAGAACCGATACCTGTATTTTACAACAACAGAAAGAAATATGCAAGGTTACTTTTCATGGGATGGGGAAAGCCAGAAATACATATTTCGGATACATGAAGCCGCCATAAATTTCTAAAAAGACTTGAATCTGGCAAAGATTTGTGCTATTCTATAGAACATAGAAGGACATCTGCTGGTAACAGATGCCCTTTATGGAACCCCACTCCAAAGGTGGAGCTTCCCAAGTGGGTTATTTACCTCTCAGTGAGAGGCGCCCGTCCTGGGTCAACAGGGCGGGCATTATTTTTTTCGCCTGTGGTCATAGGAACTTCCAGATAAGTTTTGAAAATTGCTTGTTGTTTTCTCCGATAATTCTATTTAAAACTTATCTGAGCAGTTCCTAATCTCTGTCAAGACTACAATTCCAAATACCTCTTACTTTTGGGAGAATAGTCATTAGCATCAAGGCGTGGAAGCTTAAACCTGTCATCTTGCCCTATGCATGCAGTCCTTGCATCTATTGACAACCCTAGGGCAGCTCCTTTCTGTTTTGCTACATCTATCACCATCTCACTATAAGAGCCATACGGATAATTTATTACCCAGGAATCGGATGACACCAGCCCCTGCATGGAGTCCAGCCCCTTTTCTATATCTTCTTCCAATGCTGCCAAAGAAAGATGGTTCATCCAATAATGCCCATATCCATGGACGCCAAAATACATCCCCTGACGTTTCATCTCCTTCATCTGGTCATAATTCAGATAAAGTTCATGTGCCAGAACTTCCTCTGGAACACCCACATACTTGGCAAACATATTACTGCTGATTAGGCTCCGCAATTCTTCTGGCAGCGCCACCTGTAGAATACGCTTCACAAAAACCGTTTTTTTATCATCAAATCGGTTTGCTTGTGCATATTGCTGGAACAGTTCCTCATTTGACGGATATTCCCACTCCCTGCTCCGATACGCATCCATTTCTTCTAATAGTTCCTTACATAGGACATCAATTGGCGTACTTGCAAGCAGATAATGTATTTTATTCACATCCAACAGGCAATGCTCCTGGAACACCTTTCCAGGCACAAAAAAGGATCCTTGCATATGGTATTCCATCAAAACTGGCAATACATACAGATAATTATCTATATACCCGTCATCAAAGGTCAATAAAATTGCATTTTCTGGCAATTTCTCCCCATACTTGTAATAGGCCATCAATTGCTCCATAGAAATCACATGAAACCTCTCCGAAAACATACGGATCTGCTCTTTAAACAGAACATAATCCAATCCTTTAATACCTGGATAACGGCTATGCTTTAAATCCCTGACATAATGGTACATCACAATCCCAATCTTTCCCATAACATTATTCTCCATTATCCTTCTATACCTCTAGCTGTTTCCTAAATTCTACAAGCTTGCCCGTTTTTTTCAGCAGCATCTCAAAATCTTTAGGCAATAACTGCTGTTCCTTATCGCTTAATGCATTCTGCGGGTTTGAATGTACTTCAATTTCCAGCCCATCACACCCCGCCATCACAGCACTCAGCGACATTGTCTCCACCAATTCCCTCTTCCCAGTAGCATGGGACGGATCAACGAATACTGGCAGATGGGTCAGCCTTTTGGCTACGGCAACTGCACTTAAATCCAAAGTATTCCTCATATATGTCTCAAATGTACGGACTCCCCTTTCACAGAGAATGACATTTGGGTTTCCCTCATTTAAAATATATTCTGCACAGTTCAACCATTCTTCTATTGTTGCATTCATCCCCCTCTTTAACAGTACAGGCTTTCGTATTTTTCCAATTTCTACTAATAATGAAAAATTCTGCATATTCCTGGCTCCTACCTGAAGGATATCCGCATACTCGCTTATAAGATATACATCCCTAGTATCTATTACCTCAGTAATGATTGGGAGCCCTGTTATATCCCCTGCTTTCCTCAGGTACTCCAGCCCTGCCCTCCCTAATCCCCGGAAAGAATAAGGAGAAGTCCTCGGCTTATATGCACCTCCCCTTAAGACTGCCGCGCCTGCCCTTTTTACTTCTATTGCGATTTCTACTATCTGTTCTTCTGATTCCACACTGCAAGGGCCGGCAATGATACAGAAATCTTTTCCAATGTTTACATCCCCAACCTGAATGCAAGTACCTTCCGGTTTTCTTCCTAATGCTGCCAGCTTATGTTCCATAATATCTTCTCCTATGTGGCTTTTTCTTCCTTACTGGCTATTTTCCTCTCTACCATAGCCACCAGCTTCCCTACTATCTTAAAATCATCTGATGACAGTTCCTCTTCTGTAAATTCAATGCCAAACTGTTCTTCCAATGCAATTACAAACTGGATAATCCCCAATGATGTAATATAGCCTTCCTCAACAAAATTTAACCTATCTATATTTTCCAGCCCTTCAATATCATACTCTTTCTGCAGTTCCTCTAAAATAAAGTCCTTCGTTTTCATATTTTTCATTCTATTCCTCTCTTTATATATTCCAAGATTTTCCCTTTCACTAATTTTCCCATGGCGTTCCTTGGCAGTTCATCCACCACAAAGATTTTATGTGGTTGCTGGAAATCAGCCAGGTTTTGGGCGCATTGAACCTGAATGTCATGGACATTAATTTTTTTGCTCTCCTTCTCCACGACTGCCACTGCCACCACCTCCCCCAACCGCTCATCTGGGTAGGAAAAGGCCGCGCATTCCTTCACAGAATCCAGCCTTGCCACACAGTTCTCAACGTCAATAGGATATACATTTATCCCACCTGTTATAATAATCTCTTTTATCCTGCCTGTATAATATAAGTATCCGTCCCCATCCATATAGCCCAAATCGCCCGTCTTAAAAAAACCTTCAAGACAAGATTCCTCAAAGGCATCCGGCATCCCATAATATCCGCTGCACTGTAGTTCCGTCTTACACGTAATTTCACCTATTTCCCCCACCCTACATAAGCCCCCATCTTCCTTCCGGATAGCAATATCAACACCTTTTAATGCCTTTCCGACTGACTTCTGTTTTTCCGGCATTTCCTTAAAATCAATATCTGTAGCCGTTGAAATTTCAGATGTGCCATACATCTCATGAAATTCACAGGAAAGCCTATTGATTAAATTTGTCCTAATATGTGGCTCTAAAGGTGCTGAAGATGACACCACACATTTCAGGCTATCTACCTTAGGCAAAAAAGGACTTGACAAAAGTTCAGCAACCTGCCCTAGCTGCGCAGATACTGCAATTGTAAAAGTTACCTTCTGCTTTTCTATACATTGAATCCAAAGATTGGGAGTGAACCTTGGCAGCAGGATGCTGGTGGCACCCATGCATAATGGCAGCAAAACCAGTCTCTCCGCCAAAGAATGATACAGTGGGGTTGATGCCAATATACGGTCTTCCTCCCCCAAATGATAAAGGTCAATATGTTTATGGATTCTTTTCAGTTTATCCTCCTGGGAAATAGCAATCGCCTTGGGGCTGCCTGTAGAGCCAGAAGTAGTCGTGATAATAAAAAGCTCCTTTCCCGTTTTTTGAATATTCTGGCATCGTTTCCCACCGTAATCTTCGGCCTTTATATTTTGTAGGCATAGCGTTCCAGGATATATACCATCCATACAAATCCGATTAAAATACCCTGCCATTAAATCCCACTTCTCACATCTCTGATAGAAACTTTTCCGGGCAACAAGATGCTTCACTTTCCCCACAGCAAATGCACTTTCCACCGCCCCCTTAGGCAAAGTAGGATTAATTGGCACAATGGCACAGCCTAATTCTGCCGCTGCAAGCATTACTGCAACCGACTCTATGCTATTATTCATAGGAAACCCAATATTCTCGCCTTTCTTAATCCCTATCTCCAAAAAGAAATTTTCATAAGAACAGACTTTTTCCGCCAAGCCTCTATACGATACCTCTTTCCCTCCACACCAAACAGCTGTCTTTTTCGGGTATTTCTCTACATTCAAAAAAAATAAATCTACAATACTTTCCATTTTATCCTCCTGGATTATAATTTCCATTTATGGCCAGCCTCCGCAGAGGCATAGGCAGCATATACTATCTTTACAGTATCATAAGCCAGCTTAAACCCCGATTTTGGCTCCCTGTCATAATACACCGCCTCCATAAAATCCTGCATCTGATCCACATACCCTCGGACAACTTCATCCAGGATAAAAGGATAATTCCAGCCCGTCTTCGCTGGGAGCATTTCTGAAATATATACATCTGCCAGCCCCTGCTCGTCCAAAAAATATGTACCCAGCATATTATTCATCGTCAATGTACAATTTAGGGCAGCATCATTACAATAAAGTTCCAGATAATTTTTGCTTCCCCCTAGCAATGTATCTGTGGCGACTACAATAGCTCTTGACTGGTCTGAAAATGTAAGTATGGCCGTGGCTATATCCTCTACGTCCTTCGGGCGTGCCATAATATGCCTATGCTCATAATCTGTCAGGCCAGGGGTTACCATGGCCATGTCCGCCAAGACGCCCTCTATGGAAATCTTCTTGCCAAGCGCTTCTGCCTCCTGTTCCTTCAGCCATAAAATAGCTGTCAGGGGGTGTGTCCCAACACGGATGAAAGTGCCGCCCCCTGTCTTGCTCCATTCCCCTGCAACCGGGGAGCTTGATCCCTTAAGGCTCTCTTCCCCTTTCATATAAAGAATCCGGCTCTTCTTTGCTCTTATAATTTCAGCTGCCTTTACCACAGCTGGGGCATAAACAAAATTTTCTGCATACATAAACTTCCTGTCAGAAGCTTCAATTATCTTTTTTAACTCTTCCAAAGAATGCAATACCTTTTGATACATTTCTGCCTTTGATATGCCGCCCCTACCCTCATTACCCATACCAAAATATCCAGATAATGGCTTCTCGCAAATCACGTGCTTACCTGCTTCAATAGCTTTCCTGGCCATCTCCGCATGCATATATGGAGGTGTGCATATATCAATTACATTTACTTCTGGATCATTCAGCAAATCTTCAAATGAATATGTCAACTCTTCAAATCCATACCGCTCCTTTGCAGCTTCTAACTGCTCCGGACGTCTTGCCATTATTACTTTCCGTTTTACAGGCACGCTTACCCTGCCCAGCGCATTCATATGCAATTCTGTGGCCCTGCCTGCACCTACCATACCAATACATACTTCCCGCATGATTACCTTCCCCACTTTCCAAATTAAACTCTACTACTTTCTGACAATATTAGGCCTATCTTGATCACAATCTGCTTTAAAGAAAGTAGTTCCAACATATTTATAATGCACCCAAATATCTATATTCTCCTGTAAGAATGGTTCAAAATAATTAGGAATCACATTTTTATCCTTGTCACTTCTATATACAAAACCCGCATCCTCCAAAACCTTATCATCCATCCCAAACTCATAAAAGTCTATATATTCATAGCCCTTTTCCTCCATCTGTTGCCGCCAAAACTGACCTGTTTCTGCAAAGGCAGCATGATTTCCTATATAATCCACAATACGTAAAATCTTTACCCCCTTAACCTCTATCTCCCTGCATATAACAACAGCCACAACCTCCTGCCTTTCTTTCAATCCAAATACTTTATACAAATAATATGGATGGCTGTAAAATCTTTTGCCTACATACCAATTATCTTTATAGGGATACACGTCAAAACTTCCTGCATCAAACACCTCATTAAATTTTTCCATTGTTGGGATTTCCAGTACCCCTTCCAGATATTCTGCTACTTTATAACGGCTGCGCCGTGGATTTAAAACCCTGCAAATTTGGTATACATTAACTGACGGATTCAGGCAGTAATATTGCTTCATCTTCCCTGTTTTATCATGAAAGAAAATCTTCCTTAATGGTATCGTTGTCTTGGGATTTGCCCCATTCCCAATGTGCATCCGGCATCCTGTCAAAGCATACACTCTTTTTGCTAATTCAATGCCCAATAAGGGCATATTATCTTGTGTGTCATTTACCTTCCACAAACTCCCCCATACATCGTATTTTTCAATATCAGAAGTATGGGAACATGGCAAGAAGCCAAATAATCCTTCTATGGAGCAAGTCTTCCTATTAATTGCTATGATAATGTTTACCTGTTTTCCTTCTAAAAACTCATATTCAAACAGCCTCCTATCCTTCATCAATATATGATCTTTTTTCCAATACTTATGTATAAAGTCCATGATATTTTCTATGTCTTTATACAATGCCAAACGGATTTCGTATTGTTCATCAAATTTATTCATTGCATATATTCTCCAAATAATTCAAAATCTTTTCTTCAAAAAATCCCTACTATATATTACTACTGGGTATGCACATACACAAAAATATTCTCGTCTACCCCTCTTTTTCCTGCCTATCCATTATTCCTTTTCTTAGAAATTGCACTTTCTTTTTGCTTTCACACATTTCCTACAGATGTCAAATAATACTCTGCCAATGCAAAATCTGGCAATTCATCAATATCTACTGAATGGCTTTTCTCCATGATATAGCCGATTTCATTGTCATTAAAGCTGGTTTCTGCACATAATTCTGCAATCCGATTCATATAGATTGCCCCGTTCACCCGATAAACTTTATCCATATCCTGCCTTCGGACTGTGCTAGATATTTCCAGGTATTTTTCCATATTTCCCACTGGATCAAAGCGTCTCATAAAAATAGGGTGATCCTCTACTTCTGATACTGATACTAGGCTCCTTTTTCCATTTTTATAGTAATATTCAACGGCATGGTCAATATCCTCTGCCGTGCGCAACGGCTGAGTCGGCTGTAGCAAGATAAGGCTATCCCATTCTTTGGAAGCCAGGAATGCATGCACCCCATATAAAACAACATCTAAAGTAGTTGTTTTATCTTCTGCTAATTCTCTTGGGCGCAATGCTGGAACTTCCGCACCAAACCTCTTTGAAATTTCTGCTATTTCTTCATCTTCAGTAGATACAATTACCCTGTCTATATATTTGCTCTCTAAAGCTGCCGCAATTGTATAATAAATTAATGGCTTCCCTGCCAAATTTCTGATATTTTTACGTTTTACTCCCTTGCTGCCGCCACGCGCAGGGATAAACGCAGCAATTTTATCCTTTTGATACATTTTTCCCTCCTAAATCTCTTCGCTGTTGAAAATCTCCCATCGGTTCCCCTTATAATTAAATTACCCATCACCTCTTAATAATCCTTCTACCCCATTTTATGACAATATATCTATAAAATATTTCTGGATATCAATGTCCCAAATCTCACCCATATTTAAGATTTCCATAAACCGTTCAGCACTGTTGCCAGAGCCAAATATGCTGCTTACATGCCTGTAATTATCTATATGACGAACCGCTTCTAAAATATCTTCTTCCTTTTCTGCCACATGTTGGATGTTTTTAGAAATTTTTACATCATAACGCCCATATTGGCGGCTTCCGATATCAATCGCAGGGATTCCATATACGCCGGTTTCCCGGATACCTGCGCTAGAATTACCTATCATAAATGAGGCATATTTCAGCAATGTCAAAAAATACTCAAAGCGAATGGATGAAAAAATACGGTATTTCTTATCATTTTCCATTTTTTTATATTCATTAATAATAATCTCTGCCCCAAAGTCATTATTAGGATAAATGATTACATATGGGTAGCCTGAGTTTCTCACAGCTGACAATACATTCTTAATATTCTGGCTGATAATCCCATACTCTGTTGTAACAGGATGGTACATGAGTACTCCATAATTGCAGAACGGGATTCCGTACCTCTCCTTTGCCTCTTCAATCGTCGGCAGATTATCCGCATTCATGATGTCAATATCCGGGGAACCCAATACATGGATCCGGCGCTCTTCTTCCCCTAACTGAATCAGCCGGATCTTGGCTTCTGTATTGCAGACCAGATGTATATGTGATAACTTGGATACTGCATGGCGGATTGACTCATCAATCGTCCCAGACAGTTCCCCACCTTCAATATGCGCAACCCGGATGTTATTCAATGCGCCTACAATCGCTCCTGCCAATGCATCCACCCTATCGCCATGGACAACAATTAGATCCGGGTGGAGGTTTTTCACATATCCAGTAAAATTACAGATGACATCCCCTAAGTTATAACTCATGCTCTTGCTGTTCACTAGGCCAAATGCAATATATACATTTTTATACCCATCCTTAAGAATCTCATGATATGTACTTCCAAATGTCTCCACCAGGTGCATGCCTGACACATACACATAGGCTTCGTAACTTTCGGATGCCTCTACTTTCTGGATTAGAGCCTTCAGCTTCCCATAGTCTGCCCGCGTCCCGGTAATAAACACAATTTTCCTCATATAATCATTTCCCTTTTCAGCTGGATATCTGCATCAATATCACAGCCTGCTTTTTTTCCTAAGATTGTTTCATAGGCCTCTGCTGCCAGTTCCCCATTTCCTGGCCGCTTTACCCATAAGTTCTCCCTTGTAAAAGATTCTCCTTTCCTTATGCGACTTATCGTCACGACAGATGCAAATGCGAAATTGCTTGTCACTGCTTCTTCCACTGCCGCTTCTTTTTCCCCTCCTAACATCAGGGGGATTTCAGATGCTGCCGTTAAAAGCTGCTTCAAATCGCCCCCATCCATGGAACATACAATATCTGGCCCTATCCTTTCTTTACTATCCGTAAAATGTCGTTCCACTAGCTTCGCACCCAAAGCCATTGCTGCTATACAGGCATTATTATTTAAAGTATGATCAGACAAACCAACTGGAATATCTGGAAACTCCCGCATCAAAGCCTGCATCCCCCCCAGCCTGACAAGGCGCGGCTGTGTAGGGTATAAGTTCGTTGTATGCATCAAGGCATAGCGGACTCCCCTCCGTTCCAATATATTAACAGCTTTTGAAACGCTCCTGATGTCATTCATTCCAGTTGAGACAATCATTGGCTTCCCAAAGGATGCCACATAATCCAATAAGGGATAATTGTTTAATTCACCTGAACCAATTTTATAAATTCCAACACCAAACTTTTCCAGGCGTTCAGCCGCTGCCTTGGAAAACGGCGTACTCATAAAAACCATTCCAAGGCTTTCTGTGTATTGCTTCAATTCCAGTTCCTCATTTTCACTCAATGCCGCTTTATCCAGAATTTCATAAATGGAAATGTCCGCATTGCCAGGGATCGTATTTTTTGCCATCCCACACATCTCATCTTCCACAATATGTGTCTGATGCTTTACAATGCGAACTCCTGCCACAAAAGCTGCGTCAACCATCTTTTTGGCAATCTCCAGGCTACCATTGTGGTTAATTCCAATCTCTGGAATTACCAAAGGCATATAGCCTTCCCCTATTTGAATTTTATCTAAACTTATATTCTTCATGACGATTCCTCCTGATGCATTTTGATTTAAAAATCAATGTAGCTTTTCTTCCTCATGTAATTGTCAAAAGCGTATCTTCTGACATTTTTTTCAGAAGTTCTGCACATTCCTGCAGAATCTGGCTGTATAAACTCCCTTTCCTGGCCGTCTCTTTAAGCTCGGCCACGGTATTCTCCTGCTCATAATAATATTCCGTACGCAGCATATACTCTGCGGTTGCCATCGTCGTGTCAATAAGCTGGTAAGCCTCCCTTTCCTGGCATTTCCTCGTAAGCTTCTTAATCCGTTTCAGAAGCTTCAGGATGCCTTTCTGCTCTATTTTCCCAGATTTCATAAGTTTTCCCAGATGCTGATACGCCTTCTGCAAAAGGGCTGCATTTTTTCGGATATCTTCATATTCTTCTGGCATACGGTGGAGGTACTCCACAATCTTCGCATGCTCTTCCTGTGAAAATTCAGGTTCCATCCTGTCAATCTTCTCTGCAAAATAAACTTTCTCATGACATACTTCCGCTATAATATCCCTCAATGCACACAGTTCCGTCCCCTCAATATAGGCACCGCCTTCTGTCGCATTCACTACTCGGACTCCACGGTGTTTTTTTGCGCCTTTAATATAATCTCGGAACCATTCCAGGTACATACGGAAGTCGCCCCTGGTTGGGATTTTATCCACATAATTTCCTTTGACTGTCATCATACGCTCCGTATCTTCCTCTGGCATCTTCTCCTGGAATGTCCCATCTGCATGTGATTTGTTATCAGAAAAAGCCAGGTCCTGTCCGACCAGAATAATCGTATGAAACCCCATCTTAAACAGCATCGAAAACCCACAACACGCCACGGAACCGCCAAAATCCACACCGGGGAACGTCTTTCCATTCATGGCATAAATCTGGTATGGCATCGCATAGCCGTCATTCCAGAAAATCTTCTTTCCCGTCTGGCGCCTTATCAACTTATAATTTGCATCGACTGGCGCAATTACTGGAATATCCCTCGCCTCTTCCATATCAACTAAATCCACTGGTTTTTTTGCATCAATTGTTATGAATGCATCCGGCTTTATCCCCGCTTTCAGCAATGGCTTCATAGCCGTATCTACTGCCAGAATAAATGCCTTATTTTTTGCTTTCTTAAGCTCATGAATATTTTTGTTCAAAGACGGACCGGCAGATACTAAGATTGCCACATCCTGGTAATCAACTGCCTCCGTAAAGATTTTCGCATGGTAGCCCTCACATAAATATTTCATATTATGCAGAATATTGTCTGCCATTGCCGTGGAAAAACGCTGTTCTGTATTGGCATTTACAATAATAAATTCTGCGATTCTCTGCAGCTGCCTTACTTTCTCCGTCAGCTTATCCGCATACCAGACCTTATAGTTGGGATGGATTTCCTCTTTAAAGAGTTCTATATTCTCCAGCACAAGGACATTCCTTACCACTGGCTCAAAATCTTCCGTGTTCAATCCATCAACAATAAAAGCAATCGGTCTATCCTCAATCTCTTCTGACACGTCAACCTCATGCAGGAGCGTAAGGAAAATCTGTAGGGATGGCTCATATGCCACAATATTTACTTCCTTCTCCGTATTTTTTACCAATGCCTTCAAATACATACCGCTGCCAATCCCAAACAGGAAGACAGGCGCATATTTGCGAATTTTTCCCAGACGTTCCAGCCACATACGAATCGGGGCTTTGGCATTCCGCCCCCCATTTAAGTATAAGCGCCTTTCTTCCCTTTGCGCCTGGAATATGGTTTCCCCATCCTCGGATTGATGGACAGAAACCTCTGTGTCATCTTCTATATCTTTTTTTTCCCGGATCATATCTGCAAATGGCGCATACCACTTTTCCATTGCCTTTAAGTTCTTTTCAAATATCTCACAGCCCATTCCTTGTCTCCTCTGGC
Organism: uncultured Lachnospiraceae bacterium; assembly: GCA_910577785.1. Lineage (GTDB taxonomy): Bacteria > Bacillota > Clostridia > Lachnospirales > Lachnospiraceae > Petralouisia. Next base: position 11,486 of record CAJTNT010000061.1, read on the forward strand.
TCTTTTCCAATATAAATATCCAGCAGTTCCCGCAGCCCATAATCCAAAGTGTCCAGCATATAGACCATATCCTGCTGCCGTATAGCTTCCATATAGTCTTCTAATACACCCAGGATATATGTCTGGAAATCCATATATTCCGCATCTTCCAAACCAAATATATTCCCCTGCAGAAAATAGCTGCAGAACTGGCTGATTTTCCCTGCCAGGTCTTTGGCTCTGCCCAAGACATTTTCATCCTTGTAATAATGGAACCCGCCGCAGATATTATCTATCCCTTCGCATAGTTCCCCTGCTAGCTCTTGCATTTCTGTCCCTGCTGACAATCTATCTACTTCTGCCCTTACTTCCATTTCTTCCCTTTCCATCCCCATTATTAATCTCTCCATTTCCATCTCCTCTGTCAATTAATCCTTCCTTCTCTATTCCCGCCAAGCTTCCCTCCTGACAATATATCCCGCTATCGCCATCTGTCTGGAGCAAAAACTTCATTTAAAAACAGAGGGACGAACCCCGCCCCTCTGTTTTATTTTGTATATCCGCAGGCAAATAAAGACTCATTCCCTTATTGCAGCAAGGACAGTACACCCTGCGTTGCCTGGTTACCTTGTGCCAGCATAGCCTGGCCAGCCTGTGCGAGAATCTGGTTCTTGCTATATTCCACCATTTCAGAAGCCATGTCCGTATCACGGATGCGGGATTCCGCCGCCTGTGTATTCTCTGCTACATTGTCAAGGTTAGCGATTGTATGCTCTAACCTGTTCTGCAATGCACCAAGGGCAGATCTCTGGGAAGATACCTTGTTAATGGCTGCCTGAATTGCAGTGATTGACGTATTTGCCGCATCATAATTATCAACACATACGTTTCCTGTTTTGGAATAGGAGCTTCTTACAGCAGCAGCTTCTGTACCACTCACTTCAAGATATCCGATAAAATTCTTTGTAATTTCTGCTGATATTTCTTTTTTCAGCTCAGAAACATCATGTGCTTTTGCCGCAGAAGCTTGTGAGAACTCCTTTCCATCTGCAAACGCTTTATACACTCCATTCTGTGCAGCATACATACTATTAGTAAATTTTTTAGAAGCTTGTGATTGCATCTGTTTGATTGCAGACGCTCGATTCGCCGACATCGTTTTGCTTGCCACATAAGAATATGTCATTCCGTGATAAACAGCCTTAGTAAATTCCTGTCCTTTTTGTTTATCATAACTTATTACAGCCGTAATATCCTTCAGCCCCAATGATTTTGCATTCATACTGTCAATTGAGATTGCAATCTTCTGGTTGGTATTTGCTCCAACATGAAGGTTCTTATCCTGGAATGTGCCGTCCAGAAGCTGCTGCTTATTGAACTGTGTTGTCTGGGAAATGCGATCCAGCTCTTCTGTCAATTGGTTCAATTCCTGGTTGATAGCATCACGGTCAATCGTTTCATTTGTATCGTTTGCGCCCTGTACTGCCAGTTCATTCATCCTCTGCAGGATGCTGTGTGCCTCATTTAAGGCACCCTCTGCCGTCTGGATTAAAGAAACGCCATCCTGTGCATTGGTGGATGCACGGTTCAGTCCACGAACCTGGCTCCTCATTTTCTCAGAAATCTTTAAGCCTGCTGCGTCATCTGCTGCACGGTTAATCTTATAACCAGAAGATAACTTCTCTGCTGATTTTGACTGTGAGCTTGTAATCACACCCAACTGCCTGTTTGAGTTCATTATAATACGCTGGTATTTGTTGTGTAAATAACCGTAAGAAATGCCACTAAAAATTCTTTTAAAAAACTTTCAAAAAAGACTTGACGTACCGTCTTTTCAGAGTTACCATACACACACCTTAAGGGAACGGAAACAAAAAAACGGAAGCAAGAAAGGTGATAAAAATGGCTGAATTAAAGAAAGTTAAAGATACAATGTTTAAGGAATATTACGAAGGGCTGAACTGCTCCCGCCGCGTGGTTTGCATCTTGGATGATTGCTGTGTGAGATATATGGTTATGGAAAACGGAAAGCGGAAAAGCCGCCGGGAATATGGAAACGAACCGAGTGCAAAAGAGCGTTGTTTTAAAAATGCCGTTAAAGCTCTGAACAAATAGGAGGATGCAATTATGAAGCTGAATAAGGAAAAGTTTTTAAAGACGGAAGTAGGGGCGGAGCTTAAGTGCTGTATTATATCCTGGGACAAAGCTCTGGACTCCTGCCGGGTAAATGAATATTATACCGAAGAATACAAGCGCGAGCGTAAGGTTGCGGACTGGTGCCAGGCTCAATGGGAAGTATATAAAATGGTTCTCCTTCAGTTCTTCGGTATCGAATACAACTTTACCCGGACGGATGAATACTTCGGGCTTGTAACCGAAGACGAGGAAAACTGGTTATTTAAAATTGAACGGGCGGCGGCGTAGCTGCTGCCCTGGCACTAAACCACCGACGGCCGGTCCAAAGCCCGGCGGGTAGAAGTAAAGCAAGCTCCCCAGCTTGTGGGATGGGTGCTATGTATAAATCAAGGCTTCCCGGCCTGAGTGTCGTTCAACAAGTTTTACTGATTTTTAATGGGAAAATCTTAAAACCGTCCGGGGAAACGGTGCAACTCGTAAACCTCCGCAGGATCTGCGCCTGGCGCGTGGAAGAAAGGTTAATAGGTGATGTGAAGCCGAGCTATGCAAGCTCTACCCGTCGGGCTATACCGAAGGGCGGCCGGGAAGCCTCTTTTATATAAAATTCGTTGCGACGTCGCAAAAGGAAGTGTAGGAAATGAAGAAAACAACAGAAGGAATTGAAACAAGGGAACTTAACTTAATCGCCAATAAGGGCGGCTCTGGTTCCGTTGGTTTCAAGCTCTCAGTACCGAAGCCCTGGGCGGCTGCCCTGGGTGTGGATCTGAATAATAGAAGCGTCGTAGCCTCTTTCGATGGCGACAAAATAATCATATCTGGAATTAAAAAATAAGCCCCAACTGCCAAAACGGCAGCGGGGCTTTTCTCGCTTTTCGGGGCTGGGGTTTTACCCCCTTATACCCCCCTCTGGCGCACAATTATACGCCTGTTTCCCGATTTCATCTATTCACTGAAATAGACAAAATACCGGGCTTTCCTTTGTGAAAATGTGACTACTTCTGGCAAAGCCTGTTTACTTCCGCCTGGACGGCGTTGTAATCGTAGCCGGCCGCCTCCAGGGCTTTCTTCCTGGCTGGGTTATTGCCCCACTTGCCTGCCAGTACCTCCTGGGCTACTGCAGAAACGCTTTTCTTTGCAGAAGCTCCGCTTTTCGCTTTCTGGTTTACTGCTGCCTGGACGGCTTCGTAGTTGTAGCCGGCCGCCTCCAGCTTCTGCTTGCGCTCCGGGTTATTCCCCCATCTTCCTGCCAGGACTTCCGTGGCGATCTCGTCTATGCTTTTCTCCGGAGCTTTCTCCGTCGCCTTGCTGGCGTAGTTCGGGCAAATAAAGCCCCGGATATATCTGCCGTTGACCTGCAGGTTCCTGCGTCCTACGACTCCGCCGCTCATGTTGCCCTCCATAACTTTTATCGTGTTTCCGCTTACTGCCTCAACCATGCCGACGTGTTCCGGTGTTCCGGTGCAATCCGTGGTAGCAAAGTTCGCCCCATCGTCCCAGTCGTAAAGAACTTCGTCGCCCGGTGCTGGGATGTATGCGTCGTTTTCCTGCCAAATGCCCATAGCCTTGGCTTTCTCAATCAAATAATAGCAGGAACACTCTACCGGGATAATATCCGTATAGCCTGCCTTGATCGCCGCCGCGCTGGTCGTGGTGGCGCAGTATGCGTCAGTGTAAGTAACCTTGTACCCCCTGGGCAGCGGCTTATCGCCGTTATATGTGTCAATGATCGGGGCGTGGCTTTTGTCGGAACGCTTAAGCCCGATCCAGCCCTGCATAATGCCTACGACCTTCTGTCTTGCCTGTGCCTCTGTCATACCTTCGTTCCCTCCTTCTTTCTGGTAAAGAGCTTCGTACTCCTGGCCATAGCCCGCCCGCTTCTTCTGGACGGCTTCGCTCTGATCCCCCGGTTTCTCAAACTGTAGCAGTACGGCATCGGAAGCCTCCCGGATGCTGGCGGCTGTCTTAAGAACTTTAAGGACTGCCGGGAAGCTCTCGGAAAGCTCCTTGTAAATAAATTCCGCCTGCGTCAAGGTGTCGCCAATGGATACGCCCTTTGCCTGGTGGAAAGCAAGCATAGCCTGTTTCCGGCTCCAAAATGTGCATTGATGTAAGCCGTAGCCTGCACCGTCGTGTACGAAGTCCTTATAGCTTCCATTGTCAACTGCTGCCGTGTAGCTCTCGTCTGTAAAGCCGAGTTTCTTTTCAAAGCTGTTCTGCAGGTTCTTCGGGTTCATCCTGCTCTCTGCGTAAAAGTTGCCGAACAGCCCGAAAATGCCATTGTTACAAAGTCCCTTGCTACTGTAAAAGGCGTAAAGCTCACGCTCTACGCCTCCCCAAATAATGCCCATGGTCTGCCTCCTATTCCTCGGTATCCTCCTGGACCTCGATCCCGACCTCGCCCTCAATGTTTGCCGCATCCGTCAATCCTTCCCCGATAATGTAGGCAATAACGGAAGCACCGGCCATAATAAGTGCCGTTACCTGCGTCGCCGTGTTCTCGGCTCCGCCCGTTGCCAGGATCATCATGGAAACGAAGGAAGCGACCGCCGTCCAAAGTTTCCGGCTTGTAAGTTTCTTTACCCAGTTAATCTGTTTCATGGTGTTGTCCTCCTTTAAGGTTTATTTTTTTTGCGCCGGGGTTTCCCAACCTTCCGGCGCGGTTGCCCTGTTACATCCCGATCTGCTTGAAAACAAAGCCGATAACAATGCCGACAATGGCGGTTGCTATGTAGCCTACAATCTTCCGCCACATCTCGCCGTCCTTTGCTTCAAGCTCCCGGAGCTGTTTTCCCTGCTGCTCCTGCTCCTTCGCCATGCTCTCAATGCTTACGGCCAGCTTTTCAACGGAAGCGGTAAGCGTTCCAATCTGGCGCACGGTTTCCTCCAGCTCGTCGATCCGCTTGTTCTGCCGCTTGTTTTCCTCGTCCTGCCGTTTTGCAAATTCCTGATGCTCTGCCCTGGTGATGGGTGTGTCCATGCTTTTGCCCTCCCTTCTTGCAATAAAATAAGCCCCTTCCACGGCGCGTCCTGCGCCGTTTCCTGGGCCTTTTGCCTTTTAGTGTAGAAATATTAGTCTAAGCCGATTCCCGCCCGGATTTCCGCCGCCTGGTTAATCCTGGCAATACACGGAAGGCCGTCCGCTTCTTCTGCGCTTATGTGTTGCATAAGAAGCAAGAAAAGCTCGTCAATAACGCCGCTCTGGATTCTTATAATGGCGTTCTGCTGCTCTACTATCTCCAGCGGGCCGCTGCTCCTATTCTCCATATTCCTCCCCCGTGATCTCCTGGTAATCGGCTTCGGTGATGGTTCCCTTCTCTACCCGTTCCCCGATCTGTTCCCTGGTGACTCTGCCTGCTGCATAAAGCCTCTTAAGGCTGTTTACTAAAATCGAAGCCATTATAAAAGCCCTCCTTCCATAAGCTGCATCGTGTACTCGTCAATAGCTGCGCTCACTGCCTCGTCCGTCCGGATTTCCTCTATGCTCTTAAGCATCTCGTACTCTCCGACGCTGATCTCCCGGCTCTCGCATACGAAGTCCGTATAGGCTGCCGCCTGCTCCGTGGCTTCGTGTTCCTCCTGCTGAATGTTCCGGCGCTGGATGAAAGTATCAGGCGCCACAAGCTGCAATTCTGCCGGCCGGCTTGCGCTTCGTTCCTGTGTCCACTGCTTCATTTCTGTTTGCCCTCCTTGTCAATTTTGAAATAATTTTCTTAAGCTGTCTTACTTTTATGTAAGGCTTTATATAGTCCTGGTATGCGTCGTAAGTGTCCGTACAACTGAACCAGCCCATATAGCTTAACATTGCCTCTAAGTGTTTCTTAAAATATCCCCTCCCGGCTTCCTTTGCTGCGTGTAGCTTGCTGGCCAGCCTGGTGGCTGAAAGCATAATAGCTTTCCGCATCGTTGTCCGGTTGCGGAAGAAAAGGAAGCCCATAAAATCAATAACGCGCCCTACGACCTTCCCGTTCTTCTTCTGGTAGTTGAACTTAAAGACCTGGTAGTTTCGCTTCAGCTTCAGCCGGAACCTCCGCCCTATGAATTTCTTAATTTCTACTATTGCCTGGTGCAACTTCTTTTTGTTGTCGTGTCCTAAAACAATATCATCCATATAGCGGATAAGGTTCGGTATTCCCAGCTTGTCCGTTATGAAGTGATCCAGCGGCTCCAACAAAT
>CAJTNT010000062.1 GCA_910577785.1 uncultured Lachnospiraceae bacterium
GCATCACGTCATAGCGCCCGAACCCGCTCTCGCGGTTGGAAGTCAGCGTATAGCGCCCGCCCAAGTCCACGAGGAGCCCCAGCACAAAGCCATGGTAGAAGCGTTCCGGCTCTGACAGGGAGGGATGTTTCCCTGTATCAAAATAGCTAAAAGTCTGTAAAGCCACGCGGTTCATATAGCCATTCATGGATTTGATATCCCCCTGGAGCATGGCTTTTACAAAATCATTATAATCTCGGTTGGCTGGGGCGAACCAGCCTTTTACCATGCTTCGGAACATAAGGGTAACTTCAAGGTTTGTAAATGTTAGCTCATATTCTGGCAGCCCCAGTTCGGATAATGGCGTGTCCAGGGCATAATTCCCCCGGTACGATTCCTTGGATAACGCCTTCAGGTAGCCGCTTGCCAGCAGCAGGCTCCAGATAGCCCCTTCATCCAGGTTCAATTGATTATATACAATCTGCTCGTCAATTGCCTCATGCAGGCTTTTGCCCTGTAAAAGATCCCCGAATTTTTCCTTCGTATCCTTACCGCCTTCCTGGATGAGTTTGCTTACCAGGCTGTTGGAGCTGGTATTTGCCCAGTAGGCGCCAAATTGCCCAGTGTCCAGGAAATTCAGGATAGACCATGGGTTGTAGATATCCGGGCAGCTGCCGAAGGTAAATCCGTCATACCACCGTTTCACGCCTTCCTTTTCCTCCCCAAGCCCCTGTCCATCCAAGGCTGCAAATACTTCCTGTTCCGTAAATCCAAAAGAAGTAGCATATTCCTCAGAGGTAGTGGTTATTACTTTTAGATTATTCAGGTCAGAAAAGATGGACTCTTTGCTGATGCGTGTAATCCCCGTCATAACCGCCCGTTCCAGCCAGGGGTTCGTCTTGAAGGTGGCATTGAACATGGTGCGGATGAAGGCTGTCATTTCCTCCCAATAGCCGCTCGCATAGGCTTCCTGCATGGGGGTGTCGTATTCGTCCAGAAGGATAATCACCTTTTTCTTGTAATGGCGGCATAGGAAGTCCGAGAGCATGCGCAGAGCCACGGCGGCCGTGCTGCTGGACATATCCGCGGTGACGGACTGGTAGAATGCGCGTTCCTTTTCGTTCAGCAGCCCTTTTTCCAATAGGAAATCATATTTGTTGTACTGCTCCTCGATCATTCTGCAGATGCCCTTCCTGGCCTCGGGAAAGCTGGTCTCTTTTATGATGGCAAAAGAAAGGAAGAGCACAGGGTAAGTACCCTGCAGCTTGCGGTAGGCTTCCCTTTGCCAGATGGACAGCCCCTGGAATATGTCGTCCTGTTCGGTACACTGTATGGAGAAGAAGCGTTCCAGCATGCTGATGTTCAGGGTCTTGCCAAAGCGGCGGGGGCGGGCGATTAATGTTACCTCATCTCCGCTTTCCCACCATTCACGGATGAAGTCTGTCTTATCGATATAAAAGCAGCCGCTTTTCATTAATTTATCAAAGTCCTGGATTCCGATTGCTACATTTTTCCTCATAAGAGCCTCCTTCTGAGCCGTGATAGAATATTGACACTTCCCATAGCGAAAGCCGGGAGCTATAGGATACGACTGATAATAAACGTATCGGGATTGTTTTACAACGCCATAAGTGTTGAACTGTTACATCTATTATATAGTATCTGCAGAATGTTGTCTAGTAGAAGGATAGGAGGTCTGTAAATATTTTGGATCGTGTGTTACGATTCACGGTCTGGGAGCCGCTCATAGTAACGATTCGGGGCGAAATTTAGAGTTTTGCTACGCAAAAAATCGCCCCTCACTCCTGAATCATGTTCTCACGGAATGCGCAGTACAGTTGTAACACTTTAAAAATGTGATGGGGAGTATCCGATATTATGATCATCCGATGTGCCTTAATAGTCAGAAAATACATAAAAAATCAAAGAATTTAACAAATATAAAAAAATTTAAAAAGGGGATTGCAAAATTCCCACAGAGCGAGTATAATAAACAAGAATTGATTGAGGTACATGCCAAAGTGGCGCAGTTGGTAGCGCGTCGCATTCGTAATGCGTAGGTCGAGGGTTCGAGTCCCTTCTTTGGCTGTCCCGTTTCATAAAAATACCCCCACAGGTTTTCTGTGGGGGTATTTTTTACTGAGCGCCAGATAAATCTGACGCCCAGCATCATATGATTCGTAGCGCCGCATAAGGAATTATGGCGCTTGGCGGCTGCGGCTGCTGTTTTAGCCTGCCAGGTAGATAAAGGGCGTGTCGGCAATGCTTGTCACAAGGAAGATGATGTAGCTGGAAGCCGTAATGGATACCATGGTAGCGGTGTCATAGACCCCAAGGAACGTCCCCCAGGTGAACAGTACGGTATTGATAAGCTGCGAGAGCAGGGTAGAGCCGTTGTTCCGCAGCCACAGGAATTTTTGGGAATCCCCAAACTTTTTTCTCGTAAAGGCCCACCATTTATTGTCTGCGGAAAACTTCTGGCAGAATATTTCCGCAATACAAAAACGAAAATCCGCTGGCACAAGCAACGCGCAGAATCATTCCGTTCTATGAAATCCCTAGTTTTGTTTAGAGACAGGATGGTCACGAACTGTCTTATGCAGCCGAATGTATCTATGGATACAGATTTGCCGATTTTTCCAACAGTTAGTATAACGCAAAAAATCACATTGCAAGAAAAAATTGCCCTCCCGGCTTCTTTATAAAAGGGGGAAAATTGCCGATTCTATTTATAAGGAAAAGAGTATAAGGGAAAACCGTATTGCGTTTCCTTGGCTAAACTTCTGTTGTGCAAGGAAACTCAGAAATGGAATGCCATTTGCATATAAACCACGAAGGAACGGTTCAAAAATAACTTTTATCCTCAGAAAGGATGGAATTTGTTATGGTAGATAAAGTCAGCAACCAGAAGTATTACGAATATTCCAAGATAAACCAGCAGAAACGCTCAAATACGGAGTCTTCCGAATTTAACCTGGATCTGGGAAAGCAGGGCGTCGTCTACGAAAAGGGAGGCCAGAAAAAAGCAGAGAAGACAAAGGGGACGCCATCGCAGAATGATACACAGAAGTCTGCATCGCAGGCAGCTTCTGGCGTAAAGCTGGAAATCTCCCGCCAAGGCTACCAGAAAACAGCAGCGAAAAAGCAGGAATCCTCCATAATGGAGGGAGTGCGCAAATATGTAACGGCTGCCGTAGATTTCCTAAAATCTCTCTGGAACAAAATCTGGAATGACAATCCTGCATCCCCCAAGGAGCATTTCCCGGAGATCTTGGAAGAGAAACTGTCGGGGCAGGAAGGGGCGGGCGAAGCGCAGGGAGCAAAGGATGCCACAGCCTTTTTTGGAGGGGTAGATACCCAGGGAGAGAACGATTCTGCTGCTTTTTTTGGAGGGGTAGACGCCCAGTCCTGGGGAGCGGCAGAGCGTAATGCGCAGGCTGGCCAGCCCATTTTCGGACAGCCTGCAGAGCAAGGCATTGCAGACAGGTTCTGGAACAGGATTTCCCCAACTGCCAAGCCAGGTGTGCCAGAGCCTGCAAGCTATACCCAAGAAGAAATCCGCCGCATCTTCCGTCGCGGCAACCGCCAGGAAATTGAGGATTTCCTCTCAAACCACGGGGAACGCCATTTAGCCAGGAACACCGAACTGCTTACCCAATACGACAAAAGAGGCGCTATTATAGGCATCGATCACGCAGAAAAGGAACGAATCTTATTTGGAAATAAAAATGAAATAAGGCTTTAGCAGATCCTGTTAAGCGCTTATCGATACGATTCTTTGAACGGCAAACGTCAGCTGGTTTGGGCAAGGCATCCCCCAACTTCCCATTCCACACACATTCTTTCATATTTCATCCACTCCCGCCATACAATGCAATGTATGTAGAAAAGCAGGAGTGGATTTTTATGTGCGGAATTGCAGGATTTTACCATAAAGCAAAAGATTACAGGGAATACGGTACGCATTACCGTTCCATTTTGACGGGCATGCACAAGAAATTATGGCGCCGCGGCCCGGATGATGCAGGAATCTATCTGTCTAGGCACTGCGGCCTTTCCCACAGCCGCCTGTCCATCCGGGATATCTCCGGCGGCCACCAGCCTATGGTGCGCACTTCCCAAGGCAGAACTTGCAGCATTGCCTACAACGGAGAGATTTACAACGCCAAAGAGCTGCGGGAAACCTTGGAAAAACGTGGATGGAGGTTTGAGACGACCTGCGACACAGAAGTTATCCTCTTAGGATATATGGAATTTGGCTCCGCTTTTGTCACACAGCTTAATGGCATCTTTGCATGCGCCATTTATGATTCTGCCAAAGAGACATTGTGCCTTTTCCGTGACCCCATGGGCGTAAAGCCTCTGTTTTACACAGAATGCCAGGAGGAGATTATCTTTGCTTCAGAAATCAAAGGCATCCTGGCGCATCCTGGCGTCAAGGCGGAAGTGGGGAGGGAAGGCCTCAATGAGATTTTTGGCATTGGCCCTGCCAGGAGCGTAGGCTGCGGCGTGTTTCGGAATATGCGTGAGGTGCGCCCTGGGGAGTGCATTTCCTATGGCAGGAACCAGCCTTTGCGGCAGGAACTTTATTGGAAGTTAGAGAGCCATCCCCATGAGGATAGTTATGAGAAGACCATCGAAACCGTTTCTTCTCTGGTGCAGGATGCCATACGCCGCCAGATGGTGTCGGATGTGCCGATCTGTACTTTCCTGTCCGGCGGTGTAGACAGCAGCCTCGTTTCTGCTGTATGCGCCGATGAACTGAAGAAACAAGGCCAACAGCTAGCCACCTTTTCCTTTGACTTCGTGGATAACCAGAAAAATTTCAAGGCCAATGATTTCCAGCCCTCCCAGGACCGTCCTTTTGTGGAAAAAATGGTGGCGCACATCGGTTCCTCCCATACTTTCCTCGAATGCGGCAACGAGAAACAGATAGAAATGCTTTTTGATTCCGTAAAGGCCCACGACCTGCCTGCAATGGCCGATGTGGACGCCTCCATGCTCTATTTCTGCTCCCTGGTCAGCACGCAATACAAGGTAGCCCTTACCGGGGAATGCGCCGATGAGATTTTCGGCGGCTATCCTTGGTTCCACAAGCGAGAATGCTTCCAGGCAGATACCTTTCCCTGGACAATGGATCTGTCCCCAAGGAAGGAAATGCTTTCTCAGGAGTTCCTGGAATATCTGGATATGGACAGCTATGTCCAGGAAAACTATCAACGCTCGGCCGATGAAACCCCCAGATGGGAAGGGGACAGTCCGGAGGAAGCCCGCCGGCGTGAAATCTCTTACCTAAATCTCAAATGGTTTATGCAGACTCTCCTAAACCGCATGGACAGAGCCAGCATGTACAATGGCTTAGAAGCGCGCGTACCCTTTGCGGATACAAGAATTGTCCGGTATGTGTGGAATGTCCCTTGGGAAATGAAGACGAGAAATGGGGTAGTGAAGAACCTCCTGCGCGAATCTGGCAGGGGGCTTTTGCCGGAGGAAGTATTGTTCCGCCGCAAATCCCCCTACCCGAAGACTTATGATCCGCGTTATGAGTCGCTGCTCAAGGGCATGGTGCGGGAGCGGATCCTCTCCGGACATTCCCCCATCCTGCAATTTGTCGACCCAAAGAAGGTGGAAAAGTTTCTTAGCCAGCCTTCTGATTATGGCAAGCCCTGGTATGGGCAGCTGATGGCAGGCCCGCAGATGCTGGCATATCTGCTGCAGATTGACGCCTGGATGGAGAACTATCATGTCCAAGTAGTGTCATGATAGTCAGGCCATACGTTTTCCCCGAAGAAAGACTGCCTTCGTATCCAACCCTTTGCCAAGAATCACAATATTAGCATATTTCCCAGGATCTAACGTCCCATAATCCTGGAACATCCCAATTGCGCGGGCAGGATTGGCGGCGGCGCATTTGACGGCGCTGGCCAGCGGGATGCCCATAGAAGTGACGGCTGTGCGCAGGCAGTCCATCAGGTTTGTGACAGATCCCGCCAGCGTGCCGTCCTCCAGAACAGCCAGGTTCCCGGTTACTGTAACGGCCTGCCCGCCTAGGTCATACGTGCCGTCCGCCATGCCGGTAGCCCGCATGCTGTCGCTAATCAATACAATCCTATCATCCCCGAAAATCTTAAAAGCCGTGCGCACCACCGAAGGATGCACATGCACGCCGTCACAGATTAACTCCACCATGCAGTCCCCATCGTCCGCGGCCGCCCCGATCGGCCCCGGCGCACGGTGGCTTAGGGGCGGCATGGCGTTGAACATATGGGTAAGCTGGGAAGCCCCCAGCGAAAGCGCCTGTTTGGAAGTCTCATAATCTGCTGTTGTATGCGCCAAAGAGATCCGCACCTGGTTCTTGTTCTGGCGGATAAACTCCATCGCCCCTTCCGTTTCCGGGGCGACAACAACTGTGCGCACCATATTCCCAGAAAACTCCTGGAGCCGCTTAAGCATTTCTGTATCAGCCGCACAGATATAGCTTTCATTCTGCGCCCCCTTTTTGGCTTTGGAAATAAAAGGCCCTTCCAGATACAGCCCGCAGAGGTCAGCCCCTTCTGCACAGGAAAAATCCCGCACCGTCCTGCAGATCTGCGCCAATGTCTCCTCCGGCATAGTCATCGTCGCAGGGGTGATCGATGTAATCCCCTGGCTTAGCTCATATTGCGCAATCCTGCGAAATGCCTCTTCGCTCCCATCGCAGCAGTCACTTCCCATACATCCATGGAAATGGATATCCGTCAGCCCCGGAATGACATACCCGCCGTCTGCCTCCGTTACCGTTTCCTCCCCCTCTATCTGGAAATATTCCTCTTCTGATACAATCCTATCATTATAAATGCAGACATCCCCCGGAAGGAATATCCCTTCCTTCTGAAATGCCAGCCCATGGATAATCCGATGTTTCTGTGCCATAGTCCCTCCGCTCTAAATTATAAATTATCATAGCCAAAGCCAGCTGGCTTTCCCGAAACAGCGTCTGTCTTGCTTAAAGCAGTTCTCCGCATTTAGAAAGCGCCGCTGCATCTGCCACCACCGTCACATCCTGATGCAGCTGCAGGATAGAAGCTGGAACCTGCGGCGTCACTTCCCCGAAGAACGCATCCCGTACAATTTCCGCTTTATCCGCCCCAGATACAACCAGCAGGATTTTCCTGGCCATCATAATGGTCTGGATCCCCATCGTATAAGCCTGGCGCGGCACTTCCTCTTCCGAAGCAAAAAACCTGGTATTCGCCTGAATGGTTCTTTCTGACAAATCTACGCAATGCGTTCCCTTTTCAAAGACTTCCCCAGGCTCATTAAACCCAATATGCCCATTGTGCCCCAGACCCAGCAGCTGGAGGTCTACCCCTCCCACGGAACGGATCGTCTCATCGTATTTCTTGCATGCAGCTTCCTGATCTGCTTCCATCCCGTCTGGAAGGAATGTCCGGCTCGTATTGATATTTACTTTTCCGAACAGATGCTCATGCATAAAATAGTAATAACTCTGCGCATTGTCCCGTGGAAGCCCGCGGTATTCATCCAGGTTCACGGTGGTCACCCCGGAAAAATCCAAATCTCCCTTGCCATACCACTCTACAAGATGCTGATAAGCGCCAATCGGCGAGGAGCCTGTGGCAAGCCCCAACACACAGTCAGGCTTTAAAATAATCTGTGCTGAAATGATGTTTGCAGCCTTACGGCTCATGTCCTGATAATCCTTCGCTTTGATGATCCTCATACTTACCTCCATAACATTTATAATAAATTTACTATAACATAGCTTTCCCTTTCTTTCAATCGAAAAACATACATTTTGCATAAAAGTCCATTGATGCTTTGCCGCTTTTCCTGTATAATGATGAAAGGAATGCAAAAAATGTGGCTGTGAAAGTACACAACAGTCACCCATAACCACGAACAGGAGGAACGATGATGTCTCAAAGAAAAGATATCCACAAGGTGCTGATTATCGGTTCCGGCCCAATTGTTATTGGACAGGCCTGTGAATTTGACTATTCAGGCACCCAGGCCTGCAAGGCTCTCCGCAGCCTGGGGTATGAAATTGTATTGGTAAACTCGAACCCTGCCACGATTATGACAGACCCAGAAACTGCAGATGTGACTTATATTGAACCGCTGAACGCAGAGCGTATGGAGCAGATCATTGCCAAGGAACGCCCGGATGCGCTTCTGCCCAACCTGGGCGGCCAGTCCGGGCTGAATCTCTGTTCAGAACTTGCCAAGAACGGCGTATTGGAGAAATATGGCGTACAGGTGATTGGCGTACAGGTGGATGCCATAGAACGTGGGGAAGATCGGATTGAGTTCAAGAAAACCATGGACAGCCTGGGAATTGAAATGGCGCGGAGCGAGGTGGCCTATTCTGTGGAGGAGGCGATGGCGATTGCGGACAGCCTGGGATATCCGGTCGTGCTGCGTCCTGCCTATACGATGGGGGGCGCCGGGGGCGGCCTAGTCTACAATGTAGAAGAACTCAAGACCGTCTGTGCCAGGGGCCTGCAGGCCAGCCTGGTGGGGCAGGTGCTGGTAGAAGAGTCCATCCTGGGCTGGGAGGAGCTGGAATTGGAAGTTGTGCGGGATGCGGAGAATAATATTATTACCGTATGCTTTATTGAGAATATAGACCCTCTGGGCGTGCATACTGGCGATTCCTTCTGTTCGGCGCCCATGCTTACCATATCAGAAGAAGTGCAGAAGCGCCTGCAGGAAAAATCTTACAGGATTGTAGAATCGATCCAGGTCATCGGCGGCACGAATGTACAGTGGGCGCATGACCCAAAGACAGACCGTGACATTGTAATCGAGATCAATCCGCGGACGTCCCGTTCTTCAGCCCTGGCGTCGAAAGCGACCGGATTCCCGATTGCGCTGGTGTCCGCCATGCTGGCCTCTGGACTGACGCTGCCCGAGATTCCCTGTGGGAAATATGGCACTTTGGACAAATATGTGCCGGATGGGGATTATGTCGTTATTAAATTTGCCCGCTGGGCATTTGAAAAGTTCCGTGGCGTAGAAGATAAATTAGGGACGCAGATGCGTGCCGTAGGTGAAGTCATGAGTATTGGCAAAACCTTCAAGGAAGCCTTCCAGAAGGCGATCCGCAGTCTGGAAACGGGACGCTATGGCCTTGGGCATGCCAAGGATTTTGCTCAGAAATCCAAAGAAAAGCTGCTGAAGCTTTTGATTAGCCCGTCCAGCGAACGTTATTTTATTATCTATGAGGCTCTGCGGAAAGGAGCGACCGTGGAGGAAATCCATGAGATCACCAAGGTAAAGCATTATTTCCTGGAACAGATGAAGGAGCTTGTGGAGGAGGAAGAGGCGCTGCTGGCTTATAAGGGCGGGCTTCCGGCGGATGATAGCCTGATTGCCGCCAAGCAACATGGGTTTTCTGACAAGTATTTAAGCCAGATTTTGGAGATTCCCGAAGATGAAATCCGCCAGAAGAGGATTTCCCTGGGTGTGGAGGAAGCCTGGGAGGGTGTGCATGTGAGCGGGACACAGGACAGCGCCTACTACTATTCCACCTATAACCTGCCGCCTGCCCAGCCAGAAGAGGCAGCTACCGGGAAATCAAAGGTTATGATCCTTGGCGGCGGCCCAAACCGTATCGGGCAGGGGATTGAATTTGACTATTGTTGTGTGCATGCCTCCATTGCCCTCAAGAAGCTGGGCTTTGAGACAATTATTGTAAACTGCAACCCAGAGACGGTTTCTACGGATTACGATACCTCGGATAAGCTTTATTTCGAGCCATTGACCCTAGAGGATGTGCTAAGTATTTATAAAAAAGAGCAGCCGGTCGGCGTTATTGCCCAGTTTGGCGGCCAGACGCCCCTGAACTTAGCGGCAGACCTGGAGAAGAACGGGGTACGGATCCTGGGCACTTCCCCATCTGTCATTGACTTGGCGGAGGATCGCGACCAGTTCCGTGCGATGATGGAAAAATTAGAGATCCCTATGCCAGAATCTGGGATGGCCGTCAATGTGGAAGAGGCATTGCAGATTGCAGATAAAATTGGCTATCCCGTGATGGTGCGCCCCTCTTATGTATTGGGAGGCAGGGGCATGGAGGTGGTCTTTGATGCGGAAAGCATGGAAGGCTACATGAAGGCAGCAGTAGGCGTGACGCCTGACCGGCCCATCCTCATTGACCGTTTCCTTGGGCATGCCATGGAATGCGAAGCAGACGCTATCAGCGACGGGAACCATGCGTTTGTCCCAGCAGTGATGGAGCATATTGAGTTGGCAGGAGTGCATTCTGGCGATTCTGCCTGCATTATCCCCTCCAGGCATATTTCGCAGGAAAATGTGGAAACCATCAAGGAGTATACGCGCAAAATTGCCGAAGAGATGCATGTGAAAGGCCTGATGAACATGCAGTATGCGATCGAGAACGGCAAGGTATTCGTATTAGAGGCCAACCCAAGGGCGTCCCGGACTGTGCCGCTGGTATCCAAGGTGTGCAATATCCGCATGGTGCCGCTGGCAATCGAGGTTATAACGGCAGAACTGACAGGGAACCCTTCCCCAGTTCCAGGATTAAAGGAACAGGATATCCCTTATTATGGCGTGAAGGAGTCTGTATTCCCCTTCAATATGTTCCAGGAGGTCGATCCGGTACTGGGGCCGGAAATGCGTTCTACAGGGGAGGTTCTGGGATTGTCCGCTTCCTGGGGCGAGGCGTTCTACAAGGCGCAGGAGGCCACAAAATCTAAGCTGCCCTTAGAGGGCACGGTGCTGATCTCTGTCAGCGACAGGGATAAGCCAGAGGTAGTTGGGGTGGCGCGGCAGTTTATAAAGGCAGGCTTCCATGTGATTGCTTCCCAAAATACCTGTAAGCTGCTCCGTGAGTCAGGCATAGAAGCAGAGATGGTCCATAAGCTGAATGAGGGCAGGCCGAATATGCTGGATCTGATTACCAACGGCAAGGTTGACCTGATTGTAAATACGCCGATTGGCCAGCAGGAAAAGACCGATGACAGTTATCTGCGCAAGGCGGCGATCAAGAAGAAGGTTCCATATATGACGACGATGGCGGCAGCCAGCGCTACGGTCAGCGGGATCCTTTACTTAAAGAGCCATCAAAGCGGCGGGGTGAAATCATTGCAGAGCCTGCATGAGGAAATTAAGGCCAAGTAGTTGAATTGTTTTTATAATTCGGGGCGATATTTAGAGTTTTGTTACGCAAAAATCGCCCCTCACTCCGAAATTATATCCTCTGTATTGCGCGTCTTTCCTGCGCATATTAAGAGATGCCTGTAGGGTATGTTATTACGGAATGCGCACAACAGCGCATTCCTGAGCCGTGAATAGTAACCCTTTCCCCGCCGATGCCGGCCGGCTTGTCTAAATCACCTATTTACTTTGAAATTTTCGTGTGGTAAAATCGACAGAGACGTATGAATTATGTTGGAGACGTTTACAAGAAAAAGCTTTAGATAAAGGAGAGTTGTCATCATGAGTAAAAAAGTAAGGACAGAGGCGGTAGACCACCTGTTTGAAGCCATTCTGAGCTTGAAGGGCAAGGAAGAATGTTACATATTTTTTGAGGATATCTGCACAGTCAATGAGCTGCTGTCCCTGTCTCAGCGCTTCGAGGTTGCCGGGATGCTGCGTATGCAGAAGACGTACCTGGATATTGCAGAGAAGACAGGCGCGTCTACAGCTACAATCAGCAGGGTGAACCGTTCCTTAAATTACGGAAATGATGGTTACGACATGGTGTTTTCCAGGATTGGCTATGGAAAGGGCGGCAGCGGGGAGGATTCGGATGCACAGTAGATGAGGAAGGGGAGCGGCTTCGTTCCCGGGGGACATTGGAGGAGGCGGAAGTGTGGAAAATGCAGCAGAGACGCGCTTTCGCTCCATCCTTTGTTAAGTGTCGTTTTTTGATTTTTTCCCTTTGCTGTGTTTTTCAGAAAGCTTTTTTTCTTCTTTCATGTCAATCAGGCTTTCAATCAGCTGTTTTTTCACATAGACATCAAAGCTTAGCATACAGAGGAAAGAAAACATCTGTAGTTCTTTCTGTTCTTCTGGCGGCATATCCTGGAAGGTCTGCTGGCTGGTTTTGTATTTTCGGGCAATGTCCTTTTGCATATTCTGTACTTCTGGTTCTTCGAGCCGGAATACTTCAGAGTAGATATTTTCCAGGTTAAAGTCCAAGTCAGAAGCAAAATATTGCTGCATCAGGGGGGTGAGGATAGCCTGAATATCGCCGATGCTTAAGATATGCTTAAAATAGTAGATAAAAATCAGCGCCAAAAGGTGTTCCCTGGAATATTTTTTCTTTACAGGGGGCGGAAGCAGGTTGTTTTTCGCATAATTATTGATCATGGTCTTTGTGAGGATCTTATCTTCCGGATGCCGCTTGGATACGGCCAGCTGGCTATCCATAAAGGTAGTTACCTGATCCATATACAAATCAATATTGGGAAGATCCTTTGGCTTGATATAGTCAATGTGGGAAAGGCTTTCCAAAATGCTGCCCAGTAAATTTTTTTCGTCTATTTTCATGCCCTGTCAATCCTTTCTCTTAAAGTACATTATATCCCATTAAAAATCGGAAAACAAGCGTTTTCTCAAATTTTTCTGAAAGATAGCAAAACAGGTTGAAAAATAGCGAAATATGAACTATAATAAATACATGTGCGACACAGTTGAAAGGAAACGATATGAGCAAATACAGCAGTTTAAATTCCATGCAGCAGGAGGCAGTAGCATATACAGAAGGCCCCCTGCTGATTTTAGCAGGCGCAGGATCTGGCAAGACCAGGGTGCTGACCTATCGGACGGCTTACCTGATTGAGGAAAAAGGGGTCAACCCGTATCATATTATGGCGATTACGTTTACCAATAAAGCAGCGGGGGAGATGCGGGAGCGCATTGACAGCCTGGTAGAATTTGGCTCAGAAGGCGTATGGGTTTCCACCTTCCACTCTACCTGTGTGCGGATTTTGAGGCGTTTTATCGATCGGCTGGGATATGGCAATAGCTTTACTATCTATGATGCGGAGGACCAGAAGTCTGTGATGAAAGACGTCTGCAAGCGCCTGCAAGTTGATACCAAAATCCATAAAGAGAGGAATTTCCTGGCTGCCATTTCGGCGGCAAAGGATAATTTGATCTCCCCGGAGGAATTTACCAGGAAGGCGATGGGGGATTTTGCTTTGGAACGGCAGGCGGCGGTATACCGAGAGTATCAGTCCGTACTCCAGAAAAGCAACGCTTTGGATTTTGACGACTTGATTGTGAAAACGGTGGAACTGTTTGAGGCAGTTCCGGAGGTGCTGCATAATTACCAGGAGCGTTTTCGCTATCTTATGGTGGACGAGTACCAGGACACGAATACGGCCCAATTCCGGCTGATTGAGCTGCTGGCCGGCAAATACCGTAACCTCTGTGTGGTGGGGGATGACGACCAGTCTATCTATAAGTTCCGGGGCGCGAATATCCAGAATATCCTTAGCTTTGAGGAAGTCTATCCGAATGCGAAGGTCATTAAGCTGGAGCAGAATTACCGTTCCACCCAGAAGATCCTGGATGCAGCCAATGGGGTGATTTCCCACAATTCTGCCAGGAAGGACAAGTCCCTGTGGACGGAAAATGCAGAAGGCAGCGCCATTGATTTCCGGCAGCTGGATACGGCTTATGAGGAAGCAGATTATATCGTTAAGGATATTGAGGGCAAGGTGGGCAGCGGGAAATGCAGCTATGGCGACTGTGCCGTCCTCTACCGCACCAATGCCCAGTCCCGCCTGCTGGAAGAGCGCCTGGTGGTAGCGAACATGCCTTACCGTATTGTGGGCGGCGTTAATTTCTATGCCAGGAAAGAAATTAAGGATTTGCTGGCGTATCTGAAAACGATTGACAATGGCAGCGATGACCTTTCCGTGCGCCGGATTATCAATATCCCCAAGCGTGGCATTGGCGCTACAACCATCGGCCGGGTGCAGGCTTATGCCCAGGAGCAGGGGATCAGTTTCTACAGCGCCCTGCGGCAGGTGGAGGGGATCCAGTCCATCCGTAAGGCAGGCGGAAAAATTAAGCTATTTGTGAACTTTATCCAGGTGATGCGCAGCAAACTGGAATATTTAAGCGTTTCCGAAGTGATCCAGGAGATCCTTGATGAGACAGGCTATGTGAAAGAGCTGGAAGCAGAAAACACAGATGAGGCGCGCGCGCGTATTGAGAATATTGACGAGCTGATTAGCAAGGCCTCTGCGTATGATGAGACGGCAGAGAATCCAAGCTTAAGCGGCTTCCTAGAGGAGGTTGCGCTGGTGGCTGACATTGACAGCCTGCAGGAGGGCAGCGATTACGTTGTCCTGATGACCTTGCACAGTGCGAAAGGACTGGAATTCCCTAACGTTTACCTGGCAGGCATGGAGGACGGCCTCTTTCCCAGTTATATGAACGTGATATCTGATGACCTGTCTGACTTGGAGGAAGAACGGAGGCTCTGTTATGTAGGCATTACCCGTGCGATGGAAAATCTGTCTATTACTTGCGCCAAACAGCGCATGGTGCGGGGAGAAATGCAATATCATACGGTATCCCGTTTTGTGGATGAGATTCCCAAGCATCTGCTGGGGAAAGGCAAAGAGGAACCGCGCTTTCTGTCGCAGCCCCAGTCCTTCCGGGAGGCTGTCTCCAAGGTGAAGCCGATTTTCAGCACCAGGAATACATACCAGTCCAGGAGCGTTTCCTTTCCCAGCGCCAATACCAGCAAAGCCACGCTGGAATACCAGGAAGGCGACCGGGTGGCGCATACGAAGTTTGGGGAAGGCACGGTGACACAGATTTTGGAAGGCGGCAGGGATTATGAAGTGACCGTAGATTTTGATCAGGTTGGCGCAAAAAAAATGTTTGCCACATTTGCAAAACTAAAAAAAGTATAAAATTACAAAAAAATGGTATGCTAATTGGGAAAGATGTGTTATACTGGAACAGTAAATAGGTTGGTGATTCATCTATAAGAAAGAGGAGAAGGAGCGGTAAATCATGAATAGAGAAAAGATTGATGAGGTATTAAGTTCAATGAAGCTGAAAGAGTTATTGCACAAGCAGGAAGAAGAGAAGGGGAAGTCAAAGTTACTTTGGGTATGCGCCATCGCAGGGGCGGTAGTGGCAGTTGCTGCAATTGCTTATGGAATCTACCGTTTCTTTACCCCTGATTACTTGGAGGACTTCGAAGACGATTTTGACGAGGACTTCGAGGACGACTTCTTTGATGATGAGGACGCAGCCGAGGAAGAATAAGAGATGCGGTTCGCAGTTTGGGAATGCGCAGGAAAGACGCGCAATCCAGAGGATATGGTTTAGGAGTGAGGGTCTGCCTTGTTAAGGGTTGAAGATACAGGGTCTTGTATCGGATATTCTTAACGGGGCAGTCTTTTTTCTTTTTTATAGGAGAATGAGGATGAAAAAAGGACATATTTATACAGGGACAGTAGAAAGGGTTGCTTTTCCCAACAAGGGGATTGTACGGACCGAAGAGGGGGATATGGCAGTGGTAAAGCACGCCGTTACAGGGCAGAAGATTTCTTTTTCTGTGAAAAAGGTGAGGAAGGGAAAGGGGGAAGGGAGGCTTCTGGAGGTTCTGGAACGTTCCCCGCTGGAACTGGAGCAGGCGCCCTGTCCATACTTTGGGGAGTGTGGGGGATGCGCATTCCTTAATTTTAGTTATGAAAATCAGCTGGAATTGAAAGTACAGCAGGTGCGGGAACTATTGGAGCCGGTGGTGGATGGCTTTGCAGACATCTTTGAAGGGGCGAAAGAGAGCCCCAGGCGTTTTGCTTACCGCAATAAGATGGAATTCTCTTTTGGGGACAGCTATAAGGGCGGCCCGCTTGCCCTTGGGATGCATAAGCGGGGCAGCTTCCACGATATTGTGACCGTGGCAGGGTGTAGGATTGCCGATAAGGATTACTCGGATATTCTGTCGGCTGTATTGGAATATTTCCAGAATTATGGGGAAGGCGGGGAAGGGGTGCCTTATTACCATAAGCATAGCCATCAAGGGTATTTGCGTCATCTGCTTGTGCGTAAGGCCGTGAAGACGGGGGAAATCCTGGTGGGGTTGGTTACCTCATCCCAGATTGGGGAGGAAGAGGGGGCGTTGCTGGAAGGGTTTTGCCAGGCGCTTCTGGCATTGGAGCTGGAAGGGAAGATCGTAGGGGTGTTACATACCCGCAATGACAGCCTGGCAGACGCCGTGATTGACCAGGGTACCCAGGCGCTGTATGGCGTGGGCTTTTTTTACGAGGAGCTGCTGGGGCTGCGGTTTCGTATCTCGCCCTTTTCCTTTTTCCAGACCAATTCCCTGGGGGCAGAAGTTCTGTATGAAACGGCTAGGCAGTATATTGCAGGCGCAGGGGATGGGAAGGTGATCTATGACCTGTACAGCGGGACAGGCACCATTGCCCAGATGTTATCCCCAGTGGCTAGGAAGGTGATTGGCGTAGAAATCGTGGAAGAGGCTGTGGAGGCTGCCAGGGAGAATGCGATCCGGAATGGCTTGGACAACTGTGAGTTCTTGGCAGGGGATGTGCTGAAGGTTTTGGATGGCATTGAAGAAAAGCCAGACTTTATCGTGCTGGATCCGCCGCGGGATGGGATACATCCAAAGGCCTTGGATAAAATTATCCGCTTTGGAGTGGAACGAATGGCGTACATTTCCTGTAAGCCCACCAGCCTGGCAAGGGATTTGGAAGTGCTTCAGTCGAGGGGATATGCAGTGGAACGGGCGTGTTGCGTAGATATGTTTCCGTTTTCGGCCAATATTGAGACGGTTTGTCTCTTGAGCAACCGAAAATCTAAGCCCCATTCTTACGTAGACTTAAGTATCAATATGGAAGATTACCATAGAATTAAGAACGAAGAAAAATAAAACATAATAAACCGAACTTACAGAAGAACTGTTAGCACGATGAAGTGTTGACAGTTCTTTTTTTCGTGTAAGGGAGGTGGTGCCGTTGGGCTGTGGAACACAATTTCTCGGATGAGTCTATATCCGATACAAGGTCTGTGAATTTCTTTTAAAGCAAGGCAAATCTAAGGAGGCAAGACTATGGCATTTAAGAAATTAAAAAAATGAAAGTATATGAAGCAAGCGGCTACAACTATAAAAGATCACCATCTATCATCCTGAAAGGGGATTGGTTGAAAGAAACCAGATTTGATGTGGGTGGTCTGATTCAGGTGGAATGCGAAAATGGAAAGCTGATTATCATTCCGATCTGCTATCTGGGAAGGTATCAAAAACATATTTAGCACCGTGCTGAATGTGATCAGTACGATAGTGACCATGTATTTCAATATTTATGTATGTTGAGGGATTTAAAGCGAAACTGGAAAAGGACACATCATATAAAGGTCTTTGGACAGTTTCTTTTACATTGAAAGAATTTTAATCTTCGATGAGGAAATAATAAATGCAAAATATTTATTGCCTAGGTTATTACCCATGTGTTATATTGTGGGTAGGTAAT
>CAJTNT010000063.1 GCA_910577785.1 uncultured Lachnospiraceae bacterium
GGGCTTGACCAGGGAAGGTCGGAGTATGCGTGGTGTGGGTGTGGCGTGTGCCAGTTTCTGTATGGGTTTTTGAGGGTATATGAAAAGATTTTTCGCTACAAGTTCATATCAGGTACAATTTATTTTGGTATGTACTTTATAGGGGAATCATACAGTGGCAGTATCACGGTCTCCAAAACCGTTCACGGGGGTTCGAATCCCTCTTCCCCTGTTTTAGGTAATAGAGAATTTAAAAGATATTGAAATAATGCTTGATTTTTTCTGTTATCAATTGTATAATAATTTATATGGCTCGTTGGTCAAGCGGTCAAGACGCCGCCCTCTCACGGCGGAAACAGGGGTTCGATTCCCCTACGAGCTGTTGGCTAAAATAGAATAGCCCAACCCTACGAAAATGCTACAGACCCTGATGATACAGTGGATGTAGCTTTTTTGTATTAATTGCGTGTGGTATGTTTATTGAGGATTGAAATTTTGGAAAAAACATGAAAAGGCCTTGATTTTTCAGGGAGTGAGTGTTACAATATAAAGCGGACGTTTTTGGAGCGATGTGCTTTTTCCGAAGAAGGTACAGAAGCAAGTCTAGGAAATGCCCGAAGCTGGGCATGCAGAAAGGAGGAACTGCTGTGAAGGTAAGATCATCCGTAAAGCCTATTTGCGAAAAATGCAAAATTATTAAAAGAAAAGGGAGCATCCGGGTAATCTGTGAGAATCCCAAACACAAACAGAGGCAGGGATAATCCCCGCGCCTGGATCATTTGTATGCGGCTGTAGCGAGACACTTGGATAAGTTGTTCCCGCTATTTACAATAAGCAGTGGGCAGGGCTGCTCCTGTATCCTTTGGTACCGAGAGGGTTCGGGAAGGACATGCAGAACAGAATAAGAATCAGAGAACAAGGGTATACACACATTTCAGGGCGAGCAACCGTAGCTGTATATGTTTGTTCTTCGTGCGTAAGGCAGATTTTGTTGCGGATTTGCCTGCCATAGGGCAGATTTTGCCAGAATTGAGGAAGCTGGTAACCGACCGTTACCAGATGCAAAATAAGAATCATGGAAGTATCATAGAAAATGATGGAGGTGTACGACACACATGGCTCGTATCGCAGGTGTAGATTTACCAAGAGAAAAACGTGTTGAGATAGGATTGACGTATATTTATGGGATTGGCAGGTCAAGTTCCGGCCGTATCCTGAAAGAGGCAAAAGTAAATCCGGATACCCGCGTCAGGGATCTGACGGACGAAGAAGTAAAGCGGATTAGCAGCGTAATTGAAGAAACACAGACCGTAGAAGGTGATCTAAGGAGAGAGATCGCCCTCAATATTAAGAGGCTCCAGGAAATTGGATGCTATCGCGGCATCCGCCACAGGAAGGGGCTTCCAGTCCGCGGCCAGAATACCAAGAATAACGCAAGGACCAGGAAAGGGCCGAAGAGGACAGTTGCAAATAAGAAGAAATAATAGAATCATTACGTAATCATAGCCTGTTATAACAGGCAAAAAGATTAGGAATAAGGCAATTTGTCATTTGCAAATAAGGTTAGGAACAAGACAATCTATCATTTATAATAAGAAGAAAGTAGGTTAGTTTAGAAATGGCGAAAAACACTGCAAAAAAAGTGACAAAAAAGCGCGTAAAGAAAAACGTTGAACGTGGACAGGCGCACATTCAGTCATCTTTCAATAATACAATCGTGACGATTACAGATACTGAAGGAAATGCCCTCTCATGGGCAAGTGCAGGCGGTCTTGGTTTTAGAGGTTCAAGGAAATCTACTCCATATGCTGCGCAAATGGCAGCTGAGACAGCTACAAAGGCAGCCCTGATCCATGGATTGAAGACTGTGGACGTTATGGTAAAAGGGCCTGGTTCCGGCAGGGAGGCAGCAATCCGCGCCCTTCAGGCATGTGGGCTTGAAGTGACCAGCATCAAAGACGTTACCCCAGTGCCGCACAATGGATGTCGCCCGCCAAAGCGCAGAAGAGTCTAATTTTAGGAGGTATAAGTTAAGATGGCAATAAATAGAGTTCCAGTTCTGAAAAGATGCAGATCACTTGGTTTAGACCCCATTTATCTGGGAATAGATAAGAAGTCCAACAGGCAGCTGAAAAGAGCCAACCGTAAGGTGTCCGAATATGGCCTCCAGCTGCGGGAGAAGCAGAAAGCAAAATTCATCTATGGCGTATTAGAGAAGCCTTTCCACAATTATTACCTGAAGGCGGACAGGATGAAAGGCATGACGGGCGAGAACCTGATGACCATTCTTGAGAGCCGTTTAGACAACGTGATATTCCGCCTGGGCTTTGCCAGGACACGGAAGGAAGCAAGGCAGGTAGTCGGCCATAAGCATGTAATGGTAAATGGCAAACAGGTCAACATTCCGTCCTACTTGGTAAAGGCTGGAGACACAATTGAGATTAAGGAAAAATGCAAAGGCTTTCAGAGATACAAAGATATCCTTGCGGTTACAGCAGGCAGGTTAGTGCCAGAGTGGCTGGAAGCTGACCAGGACAACCTGGCAGGCACGGTGAAAGAATTGCCCAACAGGGAAGTGATTGATGTCCCGGTTGACGAAATGCTTATCGTCGAGTTATATTCCAAGTAATAGGGAAAAGCAACGATACCCGAAAAGGAGGGACTTTGTAGTGTTCGATTTTGAGAAACCGAAAATTGAGATTGCGCAAATTTCAGAAGACAAAAAGTACGGCCGGTTTGTCGTGGAGCCATTGGAAAGAGGCTATGGTACGACGCTGGGCAATTCCCTGCGTAGGATCATGCTTTCCTCATTGCCAGGCGCGGCAGTCAGCCAGGTGAAAATCGAAAGTGTTTTGCATGAGTTCAGTTCCATTCCAGGCGTGAAGGAAGACGTGACTGAGATTATTATGAACATCAAGAATCTGGCATTGAAAAACACCAGCCCAACGAACGAGTCTAAAGTTGCTTATATTGAATTTGAAGGAGAAGGGGTAGTAACGGCAGCGGATATCCAGGTTGATCCAGATATCCAGGTACTGAACCCGGATTTGGTGATTGCCCACCTCAACGGCGGGGCGGATTCCAGGCTTTATATGGAATTGACGATTACCAAAGGAAGGGGTTATGTAAGCGCAGAGAAGAACAAGACAGAGGATGTGCCAATCGGGGTCATTGCAGTCGATTCTATCTACACCCCTGTGGAGCGCGTAAACCTTACGATTGAGAATACCCGTGTAGGGCAGATTACAGATTATGATAAGCTTACCTTGGATGTGTACACAAACGGCACATTGGAACCGGATGAAGCGGTGAGCCTGGCAGCTAAAGTTCTGAGTGAGCATCTGAATCTGTTTATCGACCTGTCCGAGAACGCAAGGACTGCGGAAGTCATGATCGAGAAAGAGGACAATGCCAAAGAAAAGGTCCTGGAGATGAACATTGACGAGTTAGAGCTGTCCGTCCGTTCCTACAACTGCCTTAAGAGGGCAGGAATTAACACGGTAGAAGAACTGACCAACCGTACGCCGGAAGACATGATGAAGGTGCGGAACCTCGGGCGCAAGTCCTTAGAGGAAGTGTTGGCAAAGCTAAAAGAGCTTGGGCTGCAGCTGAATCCCGGCGAGGAATAGAAGCAGCCGCATAGCTATAAAATATAAAAAGCAGGGCTTCTAAGACCAAAAGGCAAAGCCTTGTAGCCAGCCCGTAATGATAAATCATAACCATATTCGGTAAGTAAGGCCAAAAGGCATTGCTGGATATGCCATAAATGGAGGATAGAAAAATGGCAAAATATAGGAAGTTAGGCAGAACCTCTGACCAGAGGAAAGCCTTAATCAGGAACCAGGTAACCGCATTGCTCTACAATGGCAAGATTGTTACCACAGAGGCCAAGGCAAAGGAAGTCCGCAAGGTAGCGGAAGGATTAATTGCCATGGGCATCCGTGAAAGGGACAACTTCGAGGAAGTTACCGTAATGGCCAAGGTAGCGCGCAAGGACGCCAACGGCAAGAGGGTGAAAGAGGTTGTGGACGGCAAGAGGGTTACCATATATGACGAAGTAGAGAAGAAGATCAAAAAAGACCTTCCTTCCCGCCTGCACGCAAGACGCCAGATGAATAAGGTATTATATCCAGTTACTTATGTCCCGAAAGAGAAGGCAGGACGTAAGAGAAATACCAAGAAAGTAGACGTCGCCGCCAAAGTCTTTGACGAAATCGCTCCAAAATATGCAGGCCGTAATGGTGGCTATACCAGAATCGTAAAGATTGGGCAGCGCAAAGGGGACGGAGCCTTAGAGGTTCTTCTTGAGTTAGTATAAGGAATAGCATAAGAATCGGAAAATTAAGAGATAGAAGGGCAGCCGCCCAGAGGATATTTGGAATGTATCCTTTGGGCGGCTGTTTTTATGTACAGGGTTACATCGTTCAATTGGAATGAAAATTGTTTTTTGTATTAGGGATGGTTTGTTCTATGGGCAGCCTTTGGGCAAGTGTATCATGGGGAATGTTTGAATTCTTTATGTGTGGAAGGAATTAGGGGAATGCGCAGTTAAGGCTATTCCAAGGAAATCATAGGAAAAATATGCAGTTAAAATTAGCGCAAATTAATGAATGGTAGATTAATTCGTGCATAAAGGATAGATTTGACAAAATTTTCTTGCAATTCGTAACGGATAAGGGTATAATGATGCTGTATAATTTTGGAAATTAGGTTTCGAACAGGTCCACAGGAACGGGCAGAGAGGAGTTATGTAGTTGAAGAAGAAAATAGTTATCATTTCTGTTGCTGCAGTTTTAAGCATTGTTGTTGTTCTCATAATTATTTTTATGCAAAAGGATTCTTTTTCACTGAAAATAAACGGGCGTGAAATCCGGGAAGAAGAGTTTCTGGAAGCGGCTGCCCGGAAAAGATATGAGGTAGTCAGTTATTTTTCCGAAAAAGGAAGCGGGGGCGTAGGCGAGAAGTTCTGGGAAGAGGAGATTGGAGGAGAACTTCCATATGAGAGGCTTACCCAGGAAACATTAGGGGAACTGAAGCATTTTTATGCGGTCTATGGCCTGGCGGAAGAGAAAGGGTATGTAGAGGAAGGAAGCTATTCTGCACTGTTAAAGCGGTGGGAGGATGGGAACAGGCTCCGAAAAGAGAAAATTGAAAAGGGGGAGGCTGTCTATGGCTTGTCAGAATATTCCCTGGAACTATATTTGGAGTATGAAATGGATACCATCCAAAAAAGTTATTGCAACGACCTGGACAACGAGGGCATGGAAATAACGGAAGAGGAGAGGAAACAGTATTACGAAGAGAATATCGCATATTACCAGCGTGAAGATGATAGGATCCTGGATTATATCAAAATCCCATACGGTGAAGAAAGGATGGATGACGGGCAGGTGAAGGAATTAAAAAGCCGCCTGACGTCAATTTATAAGAAGATGGACGGCAAGCATCTGCTGGCAGATCTGGCGCGGGAGGAAACGCTTATTTCTCCCTATCTGGGGCATGCCGATGCCACATCATCGGAACTTCGTGGCTATTCTAGGAGCGTTGGCGATATACTGGAGTATGCATGGGATCTTAAGACGGGAGAATCCACAACGGTAATTGATGAAAATGGTAGCTTGTATCTGATTGAGTGTACAAAGAGAGAAACAAACGAGCCAGTTCCGATAGAAGAGGTAAAGGACAATATTAACAAAACACTGCGGGAACAACGTTTTGACAAGATAATAGAAGAACGTGCCGCCAAAGCTTCCGTGGATGGGGATATCGAGTCTCTGTGTATCTTTATGAAACAGCATATAGATAAATAAAAAGAAAGGAGCAGGCGAAAAGAAGGAAGTTGTCGAAAGTTGAAAGAAAGGAGAATCATGATGAGGAAAAAAATTGTAACAATGTTAACTGCGCTGGCAGTGTTTTGTTCGGCAGTGTTCCCAGGCATGGATATCGGCGCTGCACAGCCAAAGGCAAGTGAAACAGGAACGACTTACTATGTCAGTACCATCTCCGGAAAAGACACAAACAATGGAAAAAGCCAGCAAAGGCCATTTTACAGCCTTCAAAAGATTGGCCGTCTTGATTTAAAACCGGGAGATAAGGTTCTTTTGGAGTGCGGCTCCGTATTTAAAAACGGATATCTGCATTTGTTCGGCCAGAGTGGGAGTGCAGATCATCCGATTGTGATTGACCGATATGGCACAGGCGCCGATCCAATCATTGATACGAATGGGCAGGGCATATGGTTCCAGAATTATGGCTACAGGCTGGATAATACCTGGCATCAATACCAGGGATACGTATCTTCTTCCATCCTGCTGTACGACAGCGAGTACATAGAAATCCAGAATCTGGAGATTGTCAACCGAAACCCGAAGATAGACACAGTGTATAATGCAGTTGATATGATGGATCGTACTGGCGTGGCGGCCGTAGCGCAGGACAAAGGCACCATTGACCATATCCATTTGAAGAACTTGAATATCCATGATGTGATCGGCAATGTTTATAACAAACATATGAACAACGGCGGCATTTACTTTACTGTCTATATGCCGCATGATGCACAGACAGAGAACAAAGCAGATGGGACAAAGGATTTCGTGTCGTCCGAGACCGGCGTTCCGCGTTTCAATGATGTGCTGATTGACGGGTGCAGCGTTGTCAATACAAACCGCTGGGGGATAGCCGTAGGCTATACGGCGCTCTGGGGCAAGTTTACGGGCATGGAGATTTCCGATGAGGATATTGCCAAATATGGTTCCACGAATGTTGTAGTCCAGAACAATTATGTCAAGGACGCAGGCGGGGATTCTATTACGATGATGTACTGTGATAAGCCCCTGGTGCAGTACAATGTATCAGACGGGGCGGCCAGGCAGATGCACAGCGGGGATTATGGCCCGCAGGGAGAAACCCAGAGGTTTGCAGCTGGGATCTGGCCGTGGAAGTGCAAAGACGCCGTTTTCCAGTATAATGAAGCCTTTGATACGAAGAATACCAACAACGATAATGGAGACGGGCAGGCCTGGGACGCAGATTGGAGCGACGGCACCATTTACCAGTATAATTACAGCCATAATAATGAAGGCGGCTGCCTGATGGTGTGCCTCAATGAGGCATACCGAACCACCTTCCGTTATAATATCAGCCAGAACGATTTAAGGGCGGTTCTGGATACCTTTGGAAGCCCAGAGGCACATATTTATAATAACGTATTCTATGTGGCGGATAATGTACCCATCTACCGCAGCAGGAGCAATGGGGTAGCCATATTGGAGAATAATATTTTCTATTATTCCGGGGAAACGCCCAAGACAGAAGAGTGGACGGTAGGCAATAACAAGACCTACAGCAACAACCTCTATTACAATTATGAGAACCAGCCGGAAGACGCGGCAGGAGTCACAGTGGCAAAGGGCACACAGGTATTCGAGAATCCAGGAAGGGCGCCGGCTTCAACGGCTGGCGAAAGAAATCCGCATGAAAAACCGGATGCAGAGAGTGTATTTGACGGCTATAAGCTTTGTACAGGCTCCCCGGCAATTGGAGCAGGAAAATCCATTACAGATAAAAATGGATATGAGAAGAGCAAGACGGATTTCTTTGGCACAGATTTGGAGGACGTAACAGATTTCGATATTGGTGCTTATCAGTCGGAAAAGGAAGAAGAAATCACGGCGCCAGAGAGCCCCAAGAACCTATCTGCATCAGGGATAACGGAGACAGGGGCAAAGATAAGCTGGGATGCGCCCAATGCAGGCGAGTCAGTGAAAGGCTACAGGATCAAAGAGTCAGGCAGGCTGGTGAAGGATCTGTCAGGGAGTGAGCTAAGCGCAGCCACAAATGCAGGGAAGGTAACGTATGGAGCCTCTGGGTTAAAGGCGGGCACAGCATATACCTATACCGTCATAACTTACAATGAGAAAGGCATGGAATCCGAACCTGCGGAAGTCCGCTTTACTACACAGCAGGCGCCCAGCCAGGAGAAGCCGTCCCAGCCTTCCGGGCTGTCAGCAAGCCCCACACAGACAACGGTTACGATTACTTGGACAGCGGTTAAGAGCGACCCAGAAGTCCTGGGCTATAAGATTATGGATGGGGCAAAGACGCTTTTAAATGTAACAGGCGAGAAATTGGCAGCAGCGATAAATAATGCTAAGGTCAGCGTGAAACTTTCTGGCCTGAAAGCGGCAACAACGTATAAGCTCTCCCTGGTTGCATACAATGCGAACGGAAATTCAGCCCCGCGGTATTTCACATTTAAGACGAAATCCAAACCTTCCATTCAATTAAATAAGAAAACCATCACGCTCTATACAAAGACGGCAAACAAGGCAAAACTGAAAGCAACGGTTACCGCAATCAGCGGGAAAGTGAAATGGAGTTCTTCCAAGCCGTCCGTTGCAGCTGTTTCCAGCAAGGGAGTGGTGACTGCCAAAAAAGCAGGCACAGCAGTGATAAAGGCAGCCATTGGAAAATACAAAGCAGTTTGTACCATTAAGGTAAAGAAGCCAACGCTGAAAGTAAAGAAGACCTCCATCACAATCAAAAAAGGAAAGAAAATAAAGCTGGGAGTAACAGTCGCTCCAAAAGCCAAGATAACATTTAAGAGCAGCAATAAGAAGATTGTGAAAGTGACAGACAAGGGTATCATCAAAGGACTGAAAAAAGGAAGCTGCAAGATTACGGTCAAATGTAATGGCTTAACGAAGACGATTAAAGTGAAAGTGAAGTAGGGGTTTTGTTTCGGAAAGGAGCATAAAATGAAAAAGAGAGTGTTAGCGCTGTTATGCGCACTGGCATTAATAGGAACCAGCCAGAATCTTCTCCCTGTTCTTCCGGTACATGCAGCAGATACAGGCACAACGTATTATATCAGCAGTATCCATGGAAATAATGCGAATGGCGGAACAACAGAAAATACGGCGTGGGAGACATTGGATCCATTGATTGGCCTGGAATTAGAACCAGGGGATCAGATCCTTCTGGAAAGAGGTTCTGTATTTGAGGATGGCTATATCCATCTGCAGGATGTGCATGGAACCCAGGAAGCCCCCATTCGGATCAGCAGTTATGGGGCTGGGGCAAGGCCGGCCATCCATGCGAATGGGCAGGGGATTTGGTATCAGCAGTATGGGCAGAACCTAGATAATGCGAACCACAGGCGCCAGGGTTATGTGTCCTCCGCCCTGCTTCTCTATGATGTGGATTTTGTGGAAGTCAGTGATTTAGAGCTGACCAATGAATCCGATGACTTTACGTATTTCAAAGGAGCCGTGGACAGTGTGCCAGAGGCAAGCTCTGCCTCTGCTGACTGGAGGGTCAACAAACGGATGGACCGTACGGGCGTGGCTGGGGCGGCAAAGGACGGCGGTACGATGCAGCATGTGTATCTGGACAATCTGTATATTCATGATATAGACGGGAATATCGGCGACAAACATATGGATAACGGCGGGATACAGATGAATGCTTTTAAGCCGCAGGACGAAGAAGCTACGGGGATTGCCCGCTATGATGATATCAGGATATCAAACTGCTATGTCAGGGACGTATCCAGGGCGGGAATCTGTGTAGGGTTTACCTATCAGCATGCGAAGTTTAACGGGGCGGCTATTGCAGACGAGACAGCCAAGAAGTATGGCCATACCAATGTCGTTTTTGAAAATAACTATGTTAAAGATGTCGGAAATGACGGAATTGTTGCAATGTATTCGTTCCGTCCCCTGGTGCAGAATAATGTCGCAGACCGCTGTGGCGCAGATATGGATGCAGCAAACGGAGGATATTCCAGTTATTATGGGTATGTCTGCGCAGGGATCTGGCCTTGGAAATGCAAGGACGGGATCTTCCAGTATAATGAGGCATTTGATACTGTAGATAACCAGGATGGGATGCCATGGGATATTGATTATTCGGATGGGACTATTTACCAGTACAATTACAGCCATAACAATGGCGGCGGATGTATTATGTTCTGCGGGGGCGAGGCATACAATGGAACTTTCCGTTATAACATCAGCCAGAATGATTTGAAGGGCTTGCTCGTCCTTTCCGGGAACCCAAGGGGCGAAGTGTATAACAATGTCTTTTATATTGACGGAGACAGGACGACGCAGATCCACAACCCGGGGTTCTGCAATGGAACAGGGGTAATGCGGAACAATATTTTCTACAATATCAGCAGTGGAAAGACACAGCAGGCCGCTATGGATAAGACTCAGGATACCTGGCAGAACAATATCTTTTATGGATATGAGGGCCTGTTCACGATGCGGGAAGGCAATTTCGCAGCAGATCCTATGTTCGTAGATCCAGGCAAGGCTCCGACCGGCGTGCTTCTGACAGAGGGTGGGGCAATGGCTACCGTACACAACCGAAGCGTTTTTGACGGCTATAAGCTGCAAGCAAATTCCCCGGCAATCAATGCGGGAACTTTTGTAGAAGGCAGCGGCAAGTATGACTTTTTTGGCAATGAAATTGGTAGCTTGCCGGATATTGGGGCATTTGAATCAGATACAGCAGAGACAGAGGCTGCTTTGGAGCCGAAGCTGTGCGGCACATTGCCAATGAGCATCAAGGCCGGCAAGATTTTGGATGTGCCGCAGGAACTGACCGTACAAGAATTAAAGGATCAGTTTATCTGCCCGAAAGGCTCTGTCCTGGCAGTTTTGGCGGCAGATGGGCAGCTGGCAGCAGAGGACGCCGTGGTAGATCAGAGCATGAAATTGAGGCTTACAAGAGGCGGAGAGACAATCGAGTACGCAATTGTATTCCCGAAAGAATACCAGGAATATAGCCCCAGCTCCATGACGGCAACCGCAGGCAATGAACACCAGGGTTCTAGCACAGAGGGCTCAGCTGCATTTGCACTGGATAACAATATGTCTACCATGTGGCATACCAATTGGAACGGATGCGCACAGGAGGATGTCTGGATTGAACTAAACCTTGGGGAAGTAAAGCCCGTGGCAATGCTGAAATACTGTGCAAGGTCTTCCGGCATCAATGGCGTGTTCCAGGAATACAAGGTGGAAGCGCGCAGTAATACAGAGGAGGAATGGACAGAGGTAGACCGGGGAACCTGGAAGGGCAATGCCGTAGAATACGCAAGATTTGACACCGTAGAGGCGCAATATGTACGGCTTATCGGATTAAAGACTGCCTCGGATAGTGCGAAAATTTTTGGTTCCGCCGCTGAAATCCGCGTGGGATGTGAAAGGGATGAATCTATATTAGAAATACGGGCAAAAGGCGACGCGCCCTTTACCGTAACAGAGGACGCCATCCTGGAAGTGCCGAAGAATACCAGTGTGCAGGCGCTGAAAGAAAATATGCTGTATCCCAAGGATGCTGTTTTACAGATATTGCGGGAGGATGGCCAGGAAGCCGCAGCGGATGAGGCTGTGAAATCTGGCATGACGGCAAAGCTTGTAAGAGGCAGCGAAGAAAGAAGCTATACGATTTCGGTTGCGAAATCCTATGAATACTACGAGCCAGGAACGATGACAGCCTCGGCAGGCAATGAACACCAGGGCGACGCATCCGAAGGGCCGGCAAGTTTTGCACTTGATAATAATATGGCTACCTTATGGCATACAAACTGGAATGGCTGCGCACAGGAAGATGTCTGGATCGAGTTGGATCTGGGTGAAGTGAAGCCTGTGGCAGTTGTGAAGTACTATTCCAAAACCAGCGGCGGCGCCAATGGCATTTTTGAGGAATACAAAGTAGAAGTCCGCAGCAATACAGAGGAAGATTGGACAGAAGTCGACCGAGGAACCTGGAGCGGGCAGAAGGATAGAATTGAATATGCAAGGTTTGATAGCGTAAACGCAAGGTACGTAAGGCTGACAGGCCTGAAGACAACGTCAATGGAAGCCGGTAAGGTTTATGGCTCCGCAGCAGAAATCCGTGTTGGGTTTGAAGAAGCGGAATAGGTAAGTTAACCGCCAGGACTGTAGATTGGCATAAAAAAGTGCAGGCGTACATATATCCCGCCGTCTAGCAGGCGGTTCAGTAAATAACATATACCACAAGCAAGGCTGACATCTTATGGAATGTCAGCCTTGTTTGTGGTAAATCAAACCTTAATCAAGTCACTTGTTGTTTCTGAAACAGGCGGATAAGGCGCCTTGCAGTCTGTCCGGTTCAGCAGATAATCCACGCTGGTCTGGTAGAAATCAGCCAAAAGGCATAAGCTGGCAAGCGGGATCGCCCGCTCTCCAGTTTCATATCTGGAATATGCCCGCTGGGAAACATTCAGCAGGTGCGCCATATATTCCTGTGTATAGTCCGCATCTTCCCGTAAATTTCGGAGCCTTGTTAAAGTCATATGTTTTCTGTCCTTTCTATAGTTTGGAAGTAAAATTTCAATATGGTTTCCTGAAAAATAGTTGCAAAAATGTCCCTTAAAAAATTATATAAAGGGTAAAACCGTCCATTGACTTTTAGTCCGTTTTGGTCTAAAATGTAAAAAAGCGGTAAGGAACGGTACATGTAATGTACGATTCCTATGCAAGCGTTGTAGCCCACCCCTATCGCGAAAGGGATAGATGTGGTAACATAGTCATATAGATCTTTACTTCATGGAAAAATTTGGGAAAACAATAGTTAGGTTAGTCCGGCATAATTACGAAATCTGGGGGATTTCTCATGCGTGTAATCATAATAACGGCGTATTTGATGGCAGGGACATATTACGAAACAGCCGCCTATCTTTTTAACATTGCCCTATACAGCAGTAACAATACCAAAAGGAAAAGGAATCAAGTGGAAATGATATAGAACTGCCGATTTTGCCTATAGAGTGAGTTAAGGAAAGAAGAATTAATCAGATTATCCAAGAGTCAAAGTGGCAAAAATAAACAGAAGATAAAAACAAACAAAGAAAGTAAAGGCTATGAACAATGGGGACTTGATGAAAATGAATAACAGTGCGGTTGGCAACACTTGGGAGGAATTAGAGCAGAGACTTTTTACCGCTGAGGAAATTGCTGCAAGTAATCTCAAAGTTGCTTTGATAGGCGAACATGTCAGAGCCAGAAAGGAGAAAGACATCAGCATATTGAAACCCTTATCCTCCAGAAAGGAGTAAAGGAAATATGGATAAAAAAGAGTTTAATGTCTTCCGATGCATATTTTTCAGCAGTTTTTTTGCATTTGGATTGTTCTATGAATTGATAGCCTGTATATTCTGCGGCTTGTATGGAGGATTTTGGGCATATATGTCCATCGAAAGGAAGCGCATGGCATTTTACTGTAACGCGGAAAGCCTGATAATTTCCATACTTGTGGTTATGTATGCCATTACATCCTTTTATGGCGTGGATGGCGGCATGGGGATGATTGGCTTTTTCAAAACGGCGAACGTCTTTTTCTTCCTATGCTGCGCCATGCAGCTTTCGGAGAACCAGCGGCAGCAGCTGCTGTCGCAAGTTCCGAAGATTGGATGTATTATGGTCGCCATGGGGGGATTGGCCTATATCATCCGTCCCCTGTATAGGTTCTTCTATACGGCTGGCCGTCTAGGCGGGTGTTTCCAATATGCTAATGTATTCGCATTGTTTTGCTTGATGGGCTTGTTGCTTGCAGCTTCCCATGAAGCTGGGACGCGCCGAGAGCAATGGGGATGTATTCTGCAGGTGCTGTTTTTGGTGGTGGGGATCCTTTTGTCCGGGAGCCGGACAGTGGCATTGTTTATGATTCTCTTTAGCCTGCTCTTTGCCATGAAACAGAAAAATTTCCGCAGAGTATTCCTGCCGCTTATTGCAGTGGCTCTTGCGGGGGCAGGAATTTACGCTGCCATGACAGGAAATATGCAGAACGTGGGCAGGTTCCTTACGGCCTCCCTGCAGTCCAGCACATTCTTGGGGCGGCTGTTGTATGCAAAGGATGGGTTGCGCCTGGTATGGCAGCATCCGTTTGGGCTTGGCTATTTGGGCTACCGTTACATGGAGCCTTCGGTGCAGACTGGCGTGTATAGCGTGCGGTTCGTGCATAATGGCTTTCTGCAGGTTGCGCTGGATATTGGCATTTTTCCATGCATCCTTCTGGTATTTATCTTCTGCAGAAATATAGTAACGAAACGGAACCATTTTACCGAAAGGATGCTGCTGCTCCTGCTGGCATTGCATAGCATGGTGGATTTTTGCTTTGAGTTTACCGGCATGTGGCTGTTATTGGTACTTCTGCTTCCCCAGCAGTATGGGAAACAGATCAATATGGCTGTGGGAGGAAAACTTGCGTTTTACAAAGTGGGTGCTTTGCTGCTTTCTGTGGCATCCTGTTTCATAGGGGCAGCGATGATTCCCAGATATTTTGGAGATGCGGCGCTTTCCGTCTCTCTCATTCCCTTCTATACTGAGGTGGCTACAGAACGTCTGGTATTGGAAACAGACACGGGGAAGGCAGTAAAGCTAGCGCAGGAGATTTTAGGGAGGAATGCCTATATCCCGGAAGCCTATGATGTACTTGCGGTGGCATCCTACCAGCAAGAGGAGTACCAGGAGATGTCAAAATGGAAAAAAGAGTCTATCCGGCTGCGGAGGTATGATACAGACAGCTATGAGAGATATATTATTCTGTTAAGCCAGGCAATAGAGGCAGCAGGGAAGGAGGGGAACCAGGAAATGCAGCGGGAATTGCTGGAGGATGTGGTAGCCGTGGCGAGGCGGATAGAAAAGGTGAAGGAAGAAACAGACCCTCTGGCATATCGGATCCGGGATTTGCCGGACTTTACATTGGAAGTAGAAACAGAAGCATACATAAAGCAGGCAAAGCAGCTTCTGGCAGTGGATTAAAAAATATAAAAATGTGGAAGGAGAAAGTTATGAGACTGAATCAACAGCAAGCGGTTATAGAATCCAATATAGTACGGATAAGAAATTTAAGAAAGGCTTTAAAGATGTGTGGGTTCGGAAGAACAAGACGAAAAATACAACTGTTTCAAAGCTAAAAGCAGGAAAAAAATATTACATCAGGATTTGCTCTTATAAAAATATAAAAGAGAATGGGAAATCTAAGAAACTCTATGGGAAATGGAGCAATGTAGTTCTGAGCCAGAAGATAAAGAAGTAAAAGAAGGATATAGAATCTATTATATGCAACTTACGAGGCAGTGCCAAATGATTTATGAAAAACTGGACTGAAAAAATAGGCTCAGATGAATCTTGAAAACGATAGTATGAAAACGGAAAGGAAAAGAAACAGATGAAGAAAATAAAGAAATAATGCAGCCGGCTGCTGGCTATGCTGATAGCGTTATCCATGAGCGTAGGCTTATTGCAGATCAATATTGCTGCGGCAGAGACAGAAGAAGCAGGAGCGCAATCACAGCCCGTTCTGCAGGACAATTCGGATATGTCAATCGAAGGAAGCGATTCCGTGGGCATGCTGCTGTCAGATGCCTTTTCCGAAGCAGAGGAAAAATCATCTAAAATGGAAGAACAGGGAGCCTATGTTTCTGATTTGGTGATTTCAGGTAATCAGGCGGTAGCCACTTATTATACGGAAAAAGACGCGGATGTTGTCGTTGCCATTTATGATGAAGAGACGAAGCAGATGCTGGCGTCTGGAAAGGCTTCCGTGCCAAAGGGCGAAGAGACGCAGACGGTGACGGTTCCTATCGAAGGGAATATGCCACAGTATTTTAATGCCTCCGCATTTATATTGGATTCCAAAAGCCATGAACCGTTATGTGAGGCGTATTCTACAAACTTATATAACCGTGCCATGCAGGAATTGGAGAACTCGACTGTTGCGGATTATAACCCGGAGCAGGTTTTAAATCTGGATGAAAACGAAGCGACAAACTTTGTCGTTTATGGGGAAGGGACAAAGATTATTGATTACAGCACAGACGTCAACCAGGTGACGGACAATGGGAATGGCAGGTATACCATCACGAACGCAGACAGCGATTTTACCAGCCTGCAGGAGGGTGATATTTTTTCCTATAGCAATGAAGATGGCAGCGTCCTGATTGCAAAGGTGAAATCCATTGCCATAGATGGGACAACGGTGACAGTTACGGAAGATGCGGACATTGAATTGGATAATGTGTTTGATTATGTAAAAGTAGAAGGCGGCGTCAAAAATCCCATGCAGCAGGAAGCGGAACTCCATACGGAGAGCAGGGCTGCTACGTTGGAAGGCAGTGCATCTGTTACAGCTTCGGTAGACAAAAAAATAGAAGGCGGCAATCCTTTGGATGGAAGTAAGAAAGGCAGTTTTTCCATCAAGGGCAGCTTGAAAATTGATGGATATGTCAAGGCATATATTTCTTTAAAAAGCCAGTACATAGAAGCAAAGGTATCAATTTCATTATCTGGAGAAGTGGAATTAAAAGGCAGTATCAAGGCAAAAGAGCTGGAATTGATGCCGACAGCGCCCTATCTGACAATTTGCCCAAGGGTATTTATGCAGATTAAGCCAGTCTTTGTTGTGGAATTTGCTGCATCGTTGAAAACAAGTGTGACGATTTCCGCAGCGGCAGGAATAAAATATGACAGTGAAAGCGGCGCAAAAAATACCAGTGAAAGGCCGGCCTTGCAAGGCGAGTTTAAGGCGGAAGGTACGCTCTTTATTGGATTCAAGCCAGTCGCAGAGGTGTTTATTATTTCGGATAAGGTGGGAGGCGCATCTGTATCTGCTCAAGCTGGGCTAAAGCTTGCTTTAAGTTACACGAAAGAAGCATCTACCGGAGCAACTTCCAAACATCAATGTAAAAACTGCTTAAGCGGAAAGCTAAGCGCTGAGTTTAAAATTGATGCTGAAATAGAAGTTGTAAATAAGGTGGTATTCAAAGCGAATATTGTAAAGCTTTCTTTCCCAAATATCTTAGAGTGTTATTATTCGAAGGACTATAATGAATTTGCCTGGAAGGCATGCCCGCATAAGGCATATAAGATTACAGCTAAAGCGAAAGATGAAAAGGGGAAAGCGGTAGACGGCGTAACGATTTCTGGGCAGGGGGTTGATTTAAAGGCAGTTACGGATGCCAGTGGGATGGTAGCGTTCTTTTTGCCAGATGGCACATATAATCTTGTGTTCACCAAAGGGAAAAATAACGTAACATTGCAGCTTGTAGTAGAAGGCAAGGCCAAGGAAGTTGCAGTTACAATGAAAATTGGAGATGTGAAGATTATTGCATCGGGAAAATACGAAGGTCAGTTTTGGGAGGTAGATGAAAATGGGCTTTTGGTTGTTAGTATGGAAGGATCAAGTTCAGATAACCGGTCGTGGAGATATTATAGAGACAGTATAAAGGCTGTAATTATAGAAAATGGGATAGTGAGTATCGGGAGTAAAGCATTTTATTACTATACAGGCCTGACAAGCATCACGCTGCCAGAAGGGTTGACGAGCATAAGGGAGAGTGCATTTGAAGGCTGCACAGGCCTGACAAGCATCACGCTGCCAGAAGGGTTGACGAGCATAAGGGAGAGTG
>CAJTNT010000064.1 GCA_910577785.1 uncultured Lachnospiraceae bacterium
TATGGATAACGATAAAAGAAAATTAACAGAAAAAGAATTGAAACGTAAAAATGACTTTGAAAAAATAAGCTCTGAAATGCAACAAAAAGGATATAAAATGAAAAATGTGGTTATCAATACACAAAAAGCAAAGTATTTAGCTCTTTTAGTCATGTTACCGTTTATGGCTTTAACATTTTGGCTCTACAATAATGTGAATAGTTTTAATTTAGATGGTATTTCCTGGGGATATGCTGTGGCGTTGCCTTTGCTTATTTTATGCCTGATTATCGTGCATGAGCTGATACATGGAATTACCTGGGGGATTTTTGCAAAAAATCATTTTCATGCGATTGATTTCGGATTCATTCGGAGCAGTTTTACCCCATACTGCACGTGCTCAGAACCGATGAAAAAGTGGCAGTATCTGTTAGGGGCGGCTATGCCGACATTAGTTTTAGGATGCGCAGTTGCAGCGGCTGCGGTGATGACAGATCGATTATTGCTGTTTTTCGTGGCAGAGATCATGCTGCTGTCAGGCGGCGGAGATTTTCTGATCATACTGAAAATCTTGTTATACCGCACGGATAAGAAAGAAAGCGTGTATTGCGATCATCCTTATGAATGTGGCTTTGTTGTTTTTGAAAAATAAAAGGAGAGACGGAATGCCGGAAATTGTATTTGAATCTATTTATAGGGAGATCTTCCCTTTTTGGGAGAAGATTTCGGATGCGGACAGGGAGTATATCTGTCGGAACTCTTACGGTATTACATATCCGAAGGGAAAGAATATCCATGACGGCAGTGAATGTTCCGGTGTGATCCTTGTCCGATCGGGAAGCCTTCGTCTTTATATTATGTCAGAAGAAGGTAAGGATATCACGCTTTATCGTCTGCAGAAAGGCGATCTGTGTATGCTGTCCGCCTCCTGCGTACTGGAGGCTGTGACTTTTGACGTGTTTGTGGACGCGGAGGAGGACAGTGAATGTTGTGTGATCAGCGGTTCCGCTTTTGCGGCAGTCTCTGAACGGAACCCGGATGTCCGGATATTTGCGCTGGAAACCGCAGTCAGCCGATTCTCTGATGTAATGTGGGTCATACAGCAGATTTTGTTCATGAGTATGGATAGGAGGCTGGCAATTTTCCTTTCTGATGAGGCAGTGAGGACGGGTTCGGATACGATTATACTGACACACGGGCAGATTGCCCGATATATGGGATCTGCCCGTGAAGTTGTATCCAGAATGCTGAAATATTTCGCCAGTGAAGGGATCGTGAAAGTTTCCAGAGGCGGCGTCACGATCCTTGATAAGAAACGCCTTCGTAAGTTAACCCTTTAGCATGGCGAGAATATCATCTTTTGACTTTGCGCCTGCGGACTGATGGACGACCTCCCCATTTTTGATCACAACCAAGGTGGGGATACTTAACACGCGGAATCTTTGTGCCAGTTCCCGTTCAGTATCCACATTGATCTTGCCTACCAGATACTGGGGGTTTTCTTCTGCGATCTCATCCACGATGGGAGATACCATGCGGCAGGGGCCGCACCAGTCTGCATAAAAATCTAAAAGTACGGGTTTATCACTGTTTTTAACAGAATCAAAGTTGTTTTTGTTTACAATAAGTATGGACATAATCATTACCTTCCTTTCTTTTGTCTGA
Organism: uncultured Lachnospiraceae bacterium; assembly: GCA_910577785.1. GTDB lineage: Bacteria > Bacillota > Clostridia > Lachnospirales > Lachnospiraceae > Petralouisia. The sequence continues at coordinate 1,645 of CAJTNT010000064.1, forward strand.
TGACAGTATAACATTTTTGTATTATTGTTTCTGTGATGCAGTCACATTTTTGGCTTTGCATATCAGTTGTGTCATGGTGTCCATTTCAAAAAACTATATCCACATGGAGCAATCGAATGCGGATTTCTACCATGAGTACAGACATTCTATATTCTGCTGTATTCAAGATACCTCTGGAAAGATGATATACCAGACAGATTCTGACTTTCCTACGGATGCAGACACTCTTTTGGAGCGTTTCCGCATACAGACTGGCAAAGAAGATACTTTCATAATCACAAATGATAAGAAACCGACTACAGACCAAAGCGGTATATTTGAGTTTCATGGAACGAGAAATGACAAATATTTAGGGATACTTGCAACAATTGTAATGCCAAATAACACGGCTTTCCACCTGTCGCTGATTTACAGGCAGCAGTCCTTGTTTGATATTTTAACAAAACAGGCTTTCCTTTATGTTTCCTTATGGTTTCTTTCCCTTATTGCCGTGACGATTATGAGCCATTTTCTAATAAAGAAAGCATTAGAACCAACGGAAGTAATGTTGAAAAGCCAGAAGGATTTTATCGCTTCCGCTTCGCATGAATTAAAATCGCCGCTTGCCGTTATTCTGGCAAACGCAGAAAAGCTGGAACAATTACAAATATATGATACAGAATTTAGAAAATCTGTTAAAATATTAGACAATGAATGCATGAGAATGTCGAAGCTGGTCAAGGATATGCTGCTTCTGGCTTCTTCTGATGCGAAATCATGGACATTATGCAAAAATACCATTGATATAGACACATTGTTAATCTCCTTATATGAAGCTTATGAGCCAATATGCATCAGTAAAAAAATCAGACTGCGCTTGGAAATCAGTGAAAGCAGTTATCCTAAATTCTGTGCAGATGGAGAACGGCTTTTCCAGATATTGACAATTTTTATGGACAATGCAATTCGCCATGCCGTAAACAATAAGCAAATCGAAATTAAAACAGCAGTAGCGGCAAAACATATCACATTTTTTGTAACCGACCACGGAAGAGGCATTTCAGAAGATGATAAGCCGTATATTTTTAACCGTTTCTATTGCGCCGACAAATCAAGGACAGATAAATCAAATTTTGGATTAGGACTTAGCATAGCGGATGAACTTGCAAAAATGATGAACGGCAACGTAGGCTGTGAAGATACGGATGGGGGAGGGGCTACATTCTTTGTCACACTTCCTCTGAAATAGAAGGTTTGTTCTGTTACATAGCGGCGACTTCAATCTCTGGGAACATTTTGCCTTGCCGCTTATGCGGCGGAGCCGGGGGCGACGGGCTGTGCTTGATTTCTATCGACCTTGATTAGAGAATGAATTATGATAAGCGTATCATTAGAAATAGTGGTATGCTTTTTTGTCTGAATCGTACCTTTGATTGGATTGGTATTTCTCTATATAATAAAAATGAAATACTATTGACATAAGTTCAATAATATTCTCCAAATCACCGATAGACTTTCTGCCATAAACATGATAAAATAGCCCAAAGCCAAAAGGAAGGCCAGAGGTATAACGATGAATAGATCATTACCCGTAGGCGTTGATCACTTAGAAAAAATCATAAAAGAAGGTAAATGCTGCATTGACAAAAATTGTGAGGTTCTTTTCGGGAAAGGGTAAAAATAAAGCCATAACATAGTAGAACGGTTATGGTTCGCGGCCTGGAAAGCTGTTTATCACCATAATTAGGGCGTTATTTTTGTTTGATATACTAGTGTAAGAAGGAATAGAAGAAAGGCAGGTACAGGCATGAAGCAGGGAATTTTATTTGATTTGGACGGGACGCTGTGGGATTCCTCCACGGAAGTGGCGATTTCCTGGGAAGAGGCGCTCCGGAAGCGCCCAGACGTCCAAAAAGAGATTACAGGCGAGATGATACGGAATGTGATGGGCAAGAGCATGTATGACATTGCCGATATCCTGTTTGGGGAATATGACTTACAGACCCGGCGCAGCCTGCTGGATTACTGCTGTAAGGAAGAGAACGAGTATATCCGCCTCCATGGCGGCAGGCTTTTCGAGAGCCTTGCAGAAACCCTGCAGGCCTTGCGGGGGGCGGGTTTTTTTCTCTGCATTGTCAGCAACTGCCAGATAGGCTATATCGAAGCGTTTTTAGAATATCACGGTTTAGGCCAGTATTTTGGTGACTTTGAGTGCTTTGGCAAGACAGAGCAGGGCAAAGGCCACAATATCCGGCTGGTCGTGGAACGGAACCATCTGGATCAGGCCTTGTACGTGGGAGACACCCAGGGCGATTACCAGGCCGCCACAGAAGCCGGGCTGCCATTTATCCATGCAAGGATGGGCTATGGCACAGTGGATGCTGAAGTGCCCTTTATCACGGCGCTGTCCCAGCTGCCCCAGGCAGTAAGGCGTGTATTTGGGGAATTATCTGAATCTGGGCAACAGCGGGTTTGCCGCGGCGCTGCCCAATGCAGCAGAGATTATTGACGAAAGGGACGCTCCCGTCAGGGAAGCGGCAGCAGATCCAGCTTTACAGAAAAACGGCCTGGTGGCGTTCCGGGACAGGGACGCCACAATCTGCAGACAGACCATGCGAAGCGTGGCCAGACGTATATATTTCGACAGAGGAGGTAGAAAGAAGATGAAAAAAATCGGCATTATAGGCGCCATGGCGCAGGAGGTGGAGCGTCTCAAAGGCAGAATGGAAGCCCGCCGTACCATTTCCAAGGCATCCATGGAATTTTTGGAAGGCACCCTGAACGGAACAGAGGCAGTGATCGTGCAGAGCGGCATCGGCAAGGTAAACGCCGCCATCTGCGCCCAGATTCTATGTGACCTGTTCGCAGTGACCCATATCATCAATACTGGCGTAGCAGGCTCCCTGAAAAACGAAATCAATATTGGCGACATCGTAGTCTCCACGGACGCCCTCCACCATGACATGGACGCCCGCGTAGTAGGCGTGAAGCTTGGCGAGGTTCCCCAGGCAGGCTGCCTGGCCTTCCCAGCAGATCCCCATCTGCAGGGACTGGCCGTAACCTGCTGCCAGGAAATTGACACTGCCCATGCTATATACCAGGGAAGGATTGTCAGCGGCGACCAGTTTATCAGCGACCGCCAGGACAAAGCCAAGATTATAGAGAATTTCCAGGGCTTTTGCGTAGAAATGGAAGGCGCCTCCATTGCCCAGGCCGCATACCTGAACCATGTCCCCTTCGTCATTATCCGCGCCATCTCAGACAAAGCAGATGACAGCGCAGAAATGGACTTCCCCCTCTTTGAAAAAGAAGCCGCAGCCCGTTCCGCAGCCTTGGTAGAGCATATGCTCCCGCTGATATAAATTTTTTGCAATTATTTGGTGAAAATTGGACAGAAACAGGCATGATATGTTATACTATAAGCTACGGGTAACATAGGGTGCCTGTTTTGTGTTGTTAAGTTTAGAAAATAGATACGAAATACAGGCAGTAAATACCGGAAAATGGCTATGAAATGTTTCATGGCAGCATAAAATGGCCGTAAAATTTTAAAATAGATTTTGCCATCAGCAGGAGGAACCTATGGACGAAAGATTCAGCAGGACAGCGATGCTTTTGGGAAATGCCGCCATCCACAGGCTGGCACAGGCCAGGGTAGCTGTCTTTGGCATTGGCGGCGTTGGCGGCTACGCAGCGGAGGCTTTGGCCAGGGGAGGCATCGGCAGCCTGGATTTGATTGACCGGGACAGGGTCAGCATTTCCAATATCAACCGGCAGATTATCGCCACCACCCAGACCCTGGGCAAGGAAAAGGCGCAGGCTATGAAGGAGCGTATCCTGGACATTAACCCCCAAGCAAAAGTACAGGCGCACTGCTGCTTTTTCCTGCCAGACACCGCAGGCCAGTTTGACTTCCGCCAATATGACTATATTGTAGACGCTGTGGATACCGTGACGGCCAAGATTCATCTGGCAGTCAAAGCCCAGGAGGCGGGAATCCCGATGATTTCCTGCATGGGCGCTGGCAACAAGCTAGACCCTACCCAATTTGAAGTGGCGGATCTCTCCCAGACTTCTGTCTGCCCGCTGGCCCGCGTTATGCGCCGGGAACTGAAAAAGCGGGGCATTGAGCGCCTGAAAGTCGTATATTCTAGGGAGAAAGCGATAAAACCGTATGCCGAGGCTGGGGAAGATATGGAACGCCCTGTGCCAGGGAGCGTATCCTTCGTCCCTTCCGTGGCAGGCCTTATCCTGGCCGGGGAAGTCATTAAGGATTTGGCGCAGGAATAGAAAAAGGAGAACAGACCTATGAAATTTATTCACATAGCAGACGTGCATCTGGGCGCGAAGCCGGATAAGGGCAAGCCCTGGGCCAAAAGCCGGGAGGAGCATAGCTGGCAGGCCTTTATTGATGTGGTGACAAAAGCCAAAGAGGAAAATGCCGACCTTCTCCTGATTGCAGGGAACCTTTACCACAGGCAGCCCCTGCTCAAGGAACTGAAGGAGGTGAACCTCCAGTTCGCCAGGATCCCACATACGCAGGTGGTAATGATTGCTGGGAGCTGCGATTACCTCAGCGCCAATTCCTGTTACAGTTCCTTCCCATGGGAGAAAAATGTGCATTTCCTGAAGGAGGAAACCATCCGCTGCATAGAGCTGCCGGACATCCAGACCAGGGTCTACGGGCTGAGTTACCAGCACCGGGAGATTCCCCGCCCGCTGTACCAGGGGCTGAAGGCGCCCAGGGATTCGTTTACCAATATCCTGCTGGCCCATGGCGGGGATGAGGAGCATATCCCTTTCCAAATCAGTGATTTCCGGGATATGGATTTTGATTATGTGGCATTTGGGCATCTGACGAAGCCGATGCAGCTGGTGGACGCCAAGATCGTGATGGCAGGCGCCCTGCAGCCGATCGAGAGCAGCGATGTGGGGCAGCACGGGTATTTTATGGGGGAAATCAAGAACCACATGAACCAGGTGAGGTTCTGCCCTGTCCAGTACTGTGAGTATGTGCCCCTGAAACTGAAAATCAGCCGGGAGATTGCAGAGGATGTGCTGAAGAAATTTGCAGAGGACTATATCAAGAAAGCGCCTCCCCATCAGCTGTTCCGGATTACCCTCACAGGCGCCAGCAACCCCAAGGCTCATTCTCTGCCCCAGGCATTGGGGCGGATTGACCGGGTGGTGCAGGTGCTGAACCAGTGCCAGGCGGGGCAGGATCTAGAAAAATTGAAGGTACAGCATGGACAGGAGATTTTAGGGCGCTATATCCATATGCTGGAGAGGATGCCCCAGGATGAAATCACGAGGAAAGCATTATATTACGGTGTGGAGGCATTGATGGTAGAATGAATATATCAGAAATTCGCATTAAAAACTTTGGGAAACTCCATAATATCAATATCCATCCTATTTCAGGCATCAATGTGGTCTATGGGGAAAATGAGGCGGGCAAGTCCACCCTCCAGCATTTTATCACGGGGATGCTGTTTGGGCTGGAAAAGCAGGAAGGGGAAGGAGAGCTGGAACGGCAGGACGTATACCGGCATTATGAGCCATGGGATCAGGCGCCCCATTACGGCGGCGCACTGCGTTTTGCCATGTCCGGGAAATCCTTCCTGCTGGAGCGGAATTTCCGCCAGGAAGCGCAGTCCGTCAAGCTGACGAATGAAAAAGAAAAGCGTGAGCTGAACACCAGGCAGGGAGCATTGGAAAAACTGCTGGGCAGTATCCGTAAAGAGACTTATGAGAATACATACTGTATTGGCCAGGCCTCTGTGGAGACGAAAGAAGAATTTGCCGAAATCCTGCAGGATTTCTTTGTAAATGCCCCTTTGGATGAGGATTTTGTGGCCGCATACCACCATCTGGAAGAGGGGAAGCAGGCGGCGGAGAGCCAGTACCAGGAGCTGCGGGAGAAACGCAGGGCAGAAGAAGAGCGGATCCTGGCGGAGAAAGCGCGCCTGGAAAATGACGTAAAGCTTCTGAAAAGCCAGCAGGAAGAGGCGTACCAGACCTTCCGCAATCAGCAGGAGGGTGCCAGGAAGATAGGCGGGAATGAAATGGCAGAATATTTACAGGAGAGCCGTCAAAAAAAACAAAAAATTGGATATTATATAAAGATGGCGTTATCCTTGCTGCTGGCGCTGCTGGGGATAGCGGCAATTTACTGGAACGGCTCAAGACATGACCTGGCCAATGCCCCCTGGGGCGCCTGGATGGCGCTGGAGGTGTTCCTGGTGCTGGTGGTAATCATGGGTATCTTCGGCGTGTTTTTCTGGCAGGGAAAATATGAAAGGCAGAAAAAATTATTCCGTAGCCAGGAAAAAGCGGAGGACGCCCTGTTTGCCCACGAAAGCCAGGGCCAGGATGCCCCATCCCCCGGCTCGGCCTCAGGAGGAAGCCAGAGCCAGGACGCTCGGGAAGGAGGGCAGGGTCAAGATGTCCCGAAGGGAAGCCAGGAGCAGGAAAGCTACGTAAGCCGGGTACAGAAAAAGGCAGTGGAGGGCGTGTTCCAGGTGCAGATGTTCGATAAGCAGTCTATGCTGATGAACCTGCAGGAAGAGCTGGAAGAGTGCCGCATCCCCAGCGAAGAAGAACAGGAGGCAGACTGCCAGATTAAGGCATACCAGCTGGCGCAGCGGACGTTAGAGGACGTGGCACGGGATATCCACCAGGACGCCAGGCAGAGGCTGGAGCAAGAGATGTCACAGATCTTCGGCGAGCTGACCCATGGGAAATATACGAAGGTTGGCCTGGATGAGCAGATGCGGCTGGTAGCCTGGGAAGGCGAGCGTAAGGTATATCCCTGGCAGCTGAGCCGGGGCACCATGGAGCAGATGTATGTGGCATTGCGCATGGGGGCAGGCCGGATTTTTGCCAAGGAAGGCGCAGTGCCGATCCTGATGGACGAGGTCTTTGCGGCATTTGACGATAGGCGCCTCGAAGCGGCCATGCAGTGGCTGGGGAGGCAGAAGGGGCAGATTTTCCTCTTTACCTGCCAGAAAAGGGAAATGGATGCGCTGGAGCGCAGTAAAATCCCTTATGGGAAGATTGTGCTGGGCTAGGCGGAGCCATGGGGGGGTAATGTGACAACAATAGAGGTAGGACAGAATTATGGCTAAAAATAAGAAAAAGAAAAAAAAATATCGCGTATTTTGGTTTTTTGCAAGGCTGCAGATTTTGCTGATGCTGGTAGTGGCGGCGGGCGTAGGCTGGTATTTTTATGGCGGCTACGCCCAGAAGGTAAGCGCATTGCAGCGGGAGGCGAAGGAATTGGTCAAGGATTCGGACGAATCTACCTTCCGTTCCGTGCAGACCAGCCTGGTGTATGATGCTGACAATACTCTGATTTCCACCCTCAACGGCGAAAAGGATGTGTATTACCTGGAGTATGAGGACATCCCGGCTTATGTCCCGGCAGCGATGGTGAGCATTGAAGACAAGAAGTTTTACAGCCACAACGGCATTGACATCAAGGCCATCCTGCGGGCGGCCAAGGCAATGATACAGAATGGGGAGGTGACCCAGGGGGGCAGCACCATTACCCAGCAGCTTGCAAGGAATATTTTTCTGAGCCATGAGCGCACCTGGGAACGCAAGATTGAGGAAATGTTCCTCGCCGTTGAAATGGAGAAGGTTTACAGCAAGAATAAAATCATGGAATTTTATCTGAACAACGTCTATTTCAGCAGCGGCTATTATGGGATCCAGGCAGCCAGCAAAGGATACTTTAATACGGAGGTCAGTAACCTTTCCCTCTCCCAGATTGCATTCCTGTGCGCTATCCCCAACAATCCCAGCCTTTATGACCCGGTAGAGCGCATGGAGAACACCTTAAAGCGCCGCGACCGGATCCTCAACCAGATGTGCGAGGATGGGAAAATCAGCCAGGCGACCTGTGATCAGGCCAAGGCGGAGACAATTACCCTTAGCCGCCCCCAGAAGCAAAAGAATGACTATGTGGAGACTTATACTTATTACTGCGCAATCCGTGGCTTGATGCAGCAGCAGGGGTTCCAGTTCCAGACAGAATTTGCCACGGCAGAGGAAAAGGAAGCATACGAGACGGATTACAGCGAGCGTTACAGTGAATGCCAGAACAGCCTGTACACAGCAGGATACCGCATTTATACGTCGATTGACCTGGAAATGCAGCAGCAGCTGCAGGCTGCCGTGGACAGCGGCCTGGCAGAGTTTACAGAACAGAATGAGGAAGGGATCTTTACCCTCCAGAGCTCCGCGGCCTGCATTGACAACCATAGCGGTTATGTAAAGGCCATCGTGGGCGGCAGGAGCCAGGATTTTTCCGGCTACACCTTAAACCGTGCATATCAGAGCTTCCGCCAGCCAGGCAGCGCCATCAAGCCGCTCATTGTCTATGCCCCTGTCCTGGAGCGGGAGTATACGCCAGACTCCATGGTACAGGATGTGAAGAAAGAAGAGGGACCCTCCAATTCCAGCGGCTCTTACGAGGGCAGCATTACCCTCCGCCGCGCCGTGCAGACTTCCAAAAATACCGTAGCTTGGGATCTGCTGGAGCAAATAACGCCAGAAGTGGGTCTTTCCTACCTGCAGGCCATGAATTTCTCCCGGCTGGACAAGGAGGATAACCGCCCAACGAGCGCCCTGGGAGGCTTTACTTACGGCGCCTCTGCCGTGGAGATGGCCTCCGGCTATGCGGCGCTGGAAAATGACGGCAAGTTCCGTGAGCCAACCTGTATCGTAAAAATTACAGATTCCGAAGGGGAAGTCCTGTTTGAGACGCAGCAGGAAGAAAAGGAAGTATACAAGACGAATGCCGCGCGGATGATGACAGATATGCTGGTGACCGCCATCCAGGAAGGGACGGGACGCGGCCTGGCCCTGAGCAGCATGCCAAGCGCTGGCAAGACAGGGACGACCACTGATAATAAGGATGGCTGGTTTGTAGGCTATACGCCATATTATACGACAAGTGTCTGGGTAGGCTACGACATGCCCAAGGAACTGCCTGGCTTGTCCGGAGCCAGCTATCCAGGAAGTATCTGGAATGCCTTTATGGAGCAGCTCCACCAGGGGCTGGAGCCAGCAGAGTTTCTACCTTATATTAATGAGAACAATATGCCGCAGGGGAATGTCCAAGAACCCCCAGTCCAGCCAGAGCCGCCCGTAGAAGAACCCACGCCGGAGCCAGAGCCGCCCGTAGAGCAGCCAGAAGACCCAGGCGTAGATATCATGCCAGAGCAGCCGGATATCCCAGAGATGCCCGATGTGCCAGACGTACCCGATGTGCCCGATGTGCCAGACGTGCCGCAGGAGCCAGTGGATCCGCCCGTTGACCCCGGAAATCCGGAGAACCCAGAAAATCCCACAGAGCCGGTGGAGCCTATTGAGCCGGTAGAACCCATTGAGCCGGTGGATCCGGCGGATCCTGTCGATCCGCCGGTAGATCCGGGGAATGAGCCGGTGGGGGAAGAGCCTTAGAAGGTATTTATTATTTTGGGAAGTGGCTAACGGGCCGCTGCGGAAGTGGAATATTCCCTACAGATTTTCATTCTTCAGCGTATCTATCGTATTTTTCTTACGGATCTTCCGCATCGAATAAACCATCGTGGCAAATACGACCAGGAACACGCTCCCTACAGCAATTACAATGCTATACCAGGGAATAAAGAAGTTTTGGTTTACCCCATTCGATACCGCGCGGTGAATCAGCCAGGTGACGCCAATGGACACGGGTATGCCATAGAGCAGCCCCTTTATGCCATAGAGCAGGCATTCGAAGTTCATCATTTTGCGGAAGCCCTGCGGCGTCATGCCAATGGATTGGAGCATCGCAAATTCCCGTTGCCGCAGGTTGATATTCGTAGATATCGTATTAAACACATTTGCCGCTGCAATCAGGGAAATCAGGGTAATGAATCCAAAGGCAAAAACATTGATTACCGTCATCATCGCACGTTCCCCTTCCATATTGGAGGCATAATTGTATAGCCCGTCAGAGGTCAGGTTCCAGTCAGAGAGCTTTTGTACCATTTCAGCTTCTGTGTTCTGGTGGTTTTGGCAGCGGAAATACATGGCTACGGATACAGGCATTTCGGGAGAATGCTCCTGCGGAAGCTCTACGTATTCCACGCCTGGCTCCAGGCCGGACAGGATCTGCCCAAGGAAGCTGTAGGGGTAGAAAAGCTGGATGGTGTCATTGCTGTCCGAAAAGAAGGAAGGTACTGTCTTGGCCGTTGCCCCGATGGAAAGGGGGATGGGCAGGCAGGCCTCTTCGATGGGGAGCCTGATTTCATCATAGGTGTCATTATCACAAAAAGTAAAATAGAACCTGCCAGTAGTTTTGTCTCTGTTACGGTCATTTAAATAATAATTGTCCTTCGTACGGGTCAGGTAAGCAGTGGGGGAGCCGCCGGATGCATTTGCCAAGGCAGAAAATGTATAGTATTTCCCATCTGTCTCGTTGTAGAGCCAGAGTGTATCTACAGCGACGGCGGTAGGGGAATTCGGGTTATAAAATACCGATTCCGGCAGCTTCAGTTCCTTGAGGTAGGCAAGGTAGGATTCGTCTTCCAGGAAATTCAGGGTAAATTCCAGCATCGTTGTGTCATAGTTCTGGTAGGTGTAGTCCATCTGTTTGGCCAAGAGTTTTTGGTAATCCAGGAACTCCTGGCTGAGGGCAGAGGTCTGGATGCTGGACAGCAGGTACAGGTGGGCGCTGTAGGAAGCGGCGGTGATGCCAGAAGCGCTGGATAAATCTTCATACAGGCTGTCAAGGGGGACCCGGTTTTCTGAGGGCAGATGGTATGAGATATCAAAGCCGGAATCTGAGACGACCAAGCCCGCAGACTGCGTCAGGTAGGCGCACCAGCTGCTGGTGGAAATAAACAGCACAATGCTTAAAAACAGGGAGATTACAGTGGCGCGGTATTTCCTGCGGTTGCGCTTATAATTTTTGGTGGCCAGGGCGCCTTCAAAGCCAAACAGCTTTTGCGTCAGGCGGGAAGTCCGTACTTTCCCTGGGCGGATGGCAATGTCGCCTGCTTGGCGGATGGCGTCAATGGCAGGCCGTTTCATGGCGCGGCGCATCGGGAGATAAGCGGAAATCAGGATGGTCGCCAGTGAAATCAGCAGGGCAATGGCAAGCGCCCCCAGGGAAGGGTGCATGGTCAGGGTCACATGCTTGGCTGGGCCAAGGATGCGGATCAGCCGGGCTGTCTCATAGCTTGTGGAGATAATGCCTAAGATATTTCCTACCATGTCTTTGACAAAGTAAAAGGTAATGCCGATGCCCGCAAGCCCAGAGAGGATGCCCAGAGGGATGCCGATGCAGCCCAAGAACAGCGCCTCAAACAGTACGCTCCCTGTCAGCTGCCGCTTGGTGCCTCCGATGGAAGCCAGCAGGCCGAACTGCTTGGTACGCTCGCTGACAGAAATGGAGAACGCATTGTAAATCAGGGAGATAGAGCCAAACATAATAATTCCGATTAGGATGGCGCCAAGGCTATACATGACATTATTGTAACGGCTTTCCCCGGAATAGCCATAGTAGCGCATCAGGTCGTAATTAAACCCCCAGCTAACGCCAGAGCCTTCTGCCTGTGGGTCAAACCCCTGCAGCCTGGAAAACATGCCCTCTAAAATGACGGTGGAATTTCTGCCAGATACCGTTCGGACATAGAGGTCGTAGGGATGTGCGGTGTCTCCTTCTCCATCGGCGGCGGTGAGGGCGGTATAGCCAGGGGCAGTGTAAGGCTCAAAGTCAGGGCGTTCATAGAAGCCTACGATCGTGTAGGATTTCTCATCCTTCGGCAGCAGGCGTTCTCTGGCGGAGGAATCTGCGCTGTTCTCTGCTTCCCCGAGATCCAGGTTCTGAGAGCCCTCACCATCGCTTTCCAGGTTCTGTGATGTGTTTTCCGCACTTTCCAGGTCTTGTGAGGCGTTTTCCATACTTCCCAGGTTCTGGGAAGATTCTTCTTCGGCCGCCAGAAAAGGGTCTTGGTTCCGCAGGAGATTCCCATCCTGCGTGATGCGGTCTCCCAAGGTTATTTCCAGCTTCTCATCCAGGCTATGCTCAATGCCGCCATTGGTTCTTAGATGGTCTGGCAGCAGGATTTCCTGGCTGTTGGCCGGCATGCGCCCTTGCAGCAGGTGGATGGGCATCATTTCTGTAAAATCGGGCTGTACGCCATACACACACAGGTAGGGCTTATCTTCGTTCAGGCAGCCTTCCAGGGCGGAATAGCCCAGAAATTCCATTGAGACGGCCTGCTCCACTTTGGCGTCTGCCAGAAGCTGCTCTCTTTCCTCGGCAGAAATGCCGTAAGCTACTCCGTACCAATCCCCGCTGTTGAAAATAGCGGACTGGACCAGGTAATGCTGCAGGGAGGAAATGCTGACCGTCGTGGCGGTAAACATAGCGGCGGAAAGGATAATCCCCACAATGGTGACCAGGGTACGTGTGCGGTTTTCTTTTAGGTTTTTTAAGGTGACTTTCTGGAAAATGTTCATCGGCGGATCACCTCGTCTCTGGTGATTTTCCCGTCCTCGATGGACAGGATGCGGTTGGCCTGCAGGGCAATGCTCTCATCATGGGTAATGACGATGAGGGTCTGCTTGTATTTCTCGTTGGAGTATTTGAGCAACTCTACGATTTCCTGGCTGTTTTTGGAGTCCAGGTTCCCAGTAGGCTCATCAGCAAGCACGACGGCAGGCGCATTCATCAGCGCCCGGCCAATGGAGACGCGCTGCTGCTGCCCGCCAGAGAGCTGGTTGGGCAGGTGGCCTTCCCGCCCCTTGAGCGAGAGCAGGGTCAGCAGCTCTTCTAAGCGCTGCCCGTTTACCTCACGGCCGTCCATCAGCACGGGAAGGGTCATGTTTTCTGTTACGTTCAGCACGGGGATTAAGTTGTAGAACTGGTAAATGAGCCCTACCTGCCGGCGGCGGAAGATGGCTAGCTGGCTTTCGTTCTGTGCGTAGACGTCTGTCCCTTCCATAAAGACCTTGCCGGAGGTGGGGACGTCCACGCCGCCCAGGACATGCAGCAGGGTGGACTTCCCAGAGCCGGAAGGGCCGATAATTGCCAGAAATTCGCCTTTTTGTACAGAGAAGGACACATCATCCAGTGCCTTTACCTGGTTCTCGCCAGTTCCATAGATTTTTGTCAGGCGTTCTGCCCTTAAGATTTCTGTTTCCATCGTATAACCTCTTTTCTAATTTATCTTATAAAAGAGTTTAAACCTTCAGGGTGACGCCTCCGTGACTTTAATGTGACAGAATTGTCAGATTCTAAATTTCCCTCTGCCGCATCAGATAAAAATGCTGTACATTGGAGCATACCGTACGGGCAGCGCTGCGGCAGATCCGGCTTACGGTTTTATTTATAAAATTTAATCGTAAATTTCGCCCCGCCTTCCATGCGGTTCTCCGCTTTGAGAGTGCCGTTTTGCTGGGAAATAATCATCCGCGCTAAGGCCAGGCCGATGCCGACGCTCTGGCCAGAAGCGTTCTTCCCTTTGTAAAAGCGTTCAAACAGATGGGGCAGGTCTTCCTTGTCGAAGCCTGTGCCATTGTCTTCAATTATGATTTCCGTAAATATTGTGTTTTCCAGATAGGTGACTTGGATGCAGCCTTCGGGCGGCGTGTGCTCCATGCAGTTCTTGAGGATATTTAGGATGGCTTCGGTGGACCAGGAGAGGTCGCCGAGGAACTGCGCATGCTCTGTCTGGGCGTGGACGGCGAGGGTCTGGCAGCGCAGCTCCATGGGGATTTCCAGGGGCTCGTGGGCGCGGCGGATGAGCTCGTCCACCGCTACCGGCGTATGCTGCAGGCAGGCAGTCCCAGCATCCATCTTGGACATTTTTAAGAGCGCTTCCACCAGCCAGTCAATCCGGGACAGGAGCTGGGTCAGTTCTTGGAGGAGCTTTTGCCTGCGTTCCGGGGGGAGGGCAGGGTCGGCCAGCAGAGAGAGGATGAGGTTGGAGGAAGTCAGGGGAGAGCGGATCTGGTGGGAAATGTCAGCCATAGAGTCCGCCAATAATTGTTTGTCTTGCGCCAAGGCCTGTGCCTGTTCGCTGAGGCGCAGGGTCATTTTGGAGAGCTCGCTTTCCAGGATGGAGAGTTCTCCCTCTTTGTATTTTTCAAAGCGGATGGGGATCTGGCAGTGGAGCATATTGTCAATGTCATGGCTGAGCTGGCGCAGCTTGCGGTAGCGGCGCCAGGTAATCCAGTAGTGTGAGAGGGTGTAGAGGACGGCAATGGCTGGCAGCGCCAACGGGGGGAGGGTGGCGGGGGCGGAAAGCCAGGAGATGCAGAGCGTGAGCGCGAATAGGAAGAGATGCCAGAGCAGGCTGGCTTTCGATTCGGGGTTTCGGAAGAAATACAAATGCAACAGCCCCTTTCGTTTACTCTGCCATATCCACAATTACAATACTGGAATCGCCCTGCTTTGCCTGTTCTATTACCGCTGCCGCCAGTTTCTGAAAGGATCCGTAAGAGGAAGTCGCCCCAGTCAGCGCATCAATCTCACCATCTCCCTGCCCGTCTAAAAGCTGACTGGCATAGAAGCGGGTATACGCATTCGGATAAGTTCCAGTGTCATGCAGCATCGCCTGCATATAGGTGTTATCCCAGCTTTTGACAAAACCGCTGGCATTTTCCGCATTATATTCCACCGAAACAATATTTCCGCCCTTGACCATTATCGTGATATATTCTTTCCAGCCGTGGCTGAACTCTGAAGCCTGAGCAGTATAATATCCATCCTGAAGACCTGTCTGCCCGCCGCAGCCTGCAAGCAGCATAATTGAAAAAATCAACATTATGCCAAACATCCGTTTTATCATGTCTCTTATTTTCTTCAATGTTATTCCTCCTTCAAAGCAAATTTCTTTACCTGCATTTGAAGCTCTTCGGCTTCCTTTGCCAAAAGCTCGCTGGACTGGCTTGTTCCAACGGCGCTTTGCAGATTCCTGTCGGCGATGGATGAAATTGTCGCAATCCTCTCTTCCATGCTAATCAGAGCATTCTCCTGCCCTTGCACTGCCGCTACCAACTGGTCTGATATTTTACTGATTTCAGTGGAAACACCGTAAATGGCCTGCAGAGATTCCGCCGTACTGGCGTTCAGTTCCACGCCTTCCTGGATAACAGCCCTGGTATTTGTTACGATATCCATCGCGTTTTGAGCTTCCTGGGCGCTTTTGCCTGCCAGCTCCTTCACCTCATCGGCCACAATGGCAAACCCGCGGCCCGCGCTTCCGGCCCGCGCCGCTTCCACAGATGCGTTCAGCGCTAGAATATTGGTCTGGAAGGCAATATTGTCAATGGCTTTGGCAATACTCGTAATTTCCTGGGCATTGGAGCTGATATTGCTCATTGCGTTAGAAAGGGAGTCCATCTGCGTATTCGCTTCCTGCACCTTTCTGGTGATTTCACCGGTCATAGTATGCGTCTGGTCACTGCTCTTAATTACGCCGGCAAGCTGTTCCTTGACATGGGTCACTTCATCAACCAGTACCTCGGTCGCCTGATTTTGTTCTAAAGATGCCTGATGAAGCTGCCCTGACTGTCCGCTCAGTTCTTCCGCCATTCGGGCAAGGCGGGCCGCAGCCGCCCGAAAGCCCGATATCGTCTTATCCATGGACGCGAGAATCGTTCCGAGGCTGTTACGAATCAGCGTGAAATCACCTTTAT
>CAJTNT010000065.1 GCA_910577785.1 uncultured Lachnospiraceae bacterium
AATAGGAATCCAATACTTACCAGTGGATTCCATACAGACGTGATAACAATTATTCTCGATGAGCCAGCTGTGAAACCTTTGAATATCCGAGTTGATGGTTGAAAATGATTTTTGTCTGTATTCGGATATCCCGTCCTTGTTAGTAATTACGATGGTTGCAACGATAACATTTTTGTGGACATCAAGCCCACAGCAGATGGAGTATTTTAGCTTCATCATAAGTATCACCACCTTAAATAAAAAGGAATAGCAACATTGACTGTCATCCTGCGACTGAATAAACATGGTTTATTACCAATGATAAGAGTCCGGGCTCAAAGTCCCACTTGTTTGTGCTTGAAGGGATGACGGCACATATAACTATACGGGGTCGAAAATAAATTCGCCACTTCTCCTTCCGTGCTCTGTAGTGTATTGCTATTCCATAGAAGAATTATAAGACAAAAAGAGGAGGGGCACAACATTTTTTCATAACTTGTTTGTGCCTTGAGCGAAGCGAAAGGAATGATAAAAACTATGAAGGGACGGAATAGTTACTACAGGAGAGATGCAATGTACGAGATGAGGTTAAGGGCATACGCCAAGGTGAACCTGGGGTTGGACGTGCTCCGGCGCAGGGAGGACGGCTACCACGAGGTAAAGATGGTGATGCAGACGGTGGGGATTTATGATAATCTCTGCCTGAAGAGAGTAAGAAGCCCTGGGATCCGTGTGGCCACGAATTTATTCTATCTGCCGGAGAATGAGAATAATCTGGTCTACCAGGCGGCGAAGCTTCTGATGGATGAATTTGGGCTGCCTGGCGGGATATTTATTGACTTGCAGAAACGTATCCCGGTAGCGGCAGGGATGGCAGGCGGAAGCTCAGACGCGGCGGCTGTCCTCTATGGGATGAACCAGATGTACCGTTTAAGGCTGCCGAAAAGGGAATTGATGAAGCGTGGGGTGAGGCTGGGGGCAGATGTGCCCTATTGCATTATGCGAGGGACCGCCCTGGCGGAAGGGATTGGCGAAGAGCTTACGCCATTGCCCCCGGCGCCGGACTGCCATGTGCTGATTGCCAAGCCGCCCATCAGCGTGTCTACGAAATTTGTGTACGAGAACCTGAAGCTGGATGAGATGCTTGCGCATCCGCAGATTGATCTGGTGGTAAAGGGAATCCGGGATCAAGACCTGCCGGGCATGGCTTCCCATATGGGGAATGTGCTGGAGAGTGTCACCATCCCCCATTATCCAGTGATTGCCCAGATCAAGGAGGAGATGGTACGGGGCGGGGCGCTGCAGGCTATGATGAGCGGGAGCGGCCCTACCGTATTCGGGCTGTTTGAGGACGAAGGGCTGGCCAAGCAGGCCTGCCAGAAGATACTGGACGGCGGGCTGGCCAAGCAGGTGTACGTAACGGAGATGTTCAATGTCCGCAGTTAAACAGAAGAAGGTGGTGGAGAAGATGAAGCTGGATATGGACGCGTACCTTCCTCTGCGGGATGTGGTGTTCCAGACGCTGCGGGAAGCAATTTTTAAAGGGGAGCTAAGGCCCGGAGAGCGTCTGATGGAGCTGCAGCTAGCCAAGCGGCTGGGGGTGAGCCGTACTCCTATCCGGGAGGCCATCCGCATGCTGGAACTGGAGGGCTTGGCTGTGACTGTGCCGCGCAAAGGCGCAGAGGTTGCCCGAATGACCGAGAAAGAAATGGAAGACGTCCTGCAGATACGCCGGGCTCTGGACGAGCTGGCTGTGGGCCTTGCCTGTGACAATATGACCGAGGAGGCAATGGGGAAGATATATATTGCCCTCAAGAATTTTGAGAAGAAGACAAAGGGCGGGGATGTGAAGGCCACTGCTCAGGCTGACGTAGATTTCCATGATGCGATCTATCAGGCTTCGAATAACCCCAAGCTGGTGAACATGCTGAACAACCTGCGGGGGCAGATGTACCGCTACCGCGTGGAGTATCTGAAAGACCAGGGCATTTATCCCAGGCTGATGGAAGAACATAAGAGAATATATGAGGGGCTCAAGCACAGGGACAAGGAGACAGTGGTGGAGATTGTCAGCTGCCATGTGATGAACCAGGAGATTGTCATAAAGAATATGATTCAGGGAAGGGAATAAATCTTGTCTGGCTGCAGGTTTTTGAGGGGAGGAAAAAGATATTCCTTAACCGTTCCTAAGCCAGTATAAAAACTGGAAAAATAGGGAAAATAAAACAGAGAGAGTAAAAAAGGATAAACATAGTGTTATCCTTTTTTGTTTTAGGAAATTTTTCCGCTTATGCAATTGGCTTTTCACATTTGAAATCAGATGGCTTGCCCGAAGCATCGTCCGTCTTGCCAGCCGCACGGCCAAAATTATAACAGAAGGGAGTTGTCATATGGCGGTTCAGATTGTACAGGATTTGGAACAAAATATAAAAAATTTTGAGGATCTGTTTGCGGACTGCGCAGATATAAAAAGGCGCAGGATCCGGGTAGGGGAACAACGGGAGAGGGAGTGCTATATTGCTTATATTGAAGTATCGCTGAGCAATGTGGACTGGGAGGACTCGGCAGTCGGCAAGTTCTTGCAGACGCTGCAGGGAATGCCGGAAGGGGAAATGGTGGAATACGTCAGGAAAAATATTGGTGGGATTTCAGACGCCCAGCCTTTCGGCACGCTGGAGGAGGCGGCGCAGGGGATGCTGTGCGGGGATACGCTGGTGTTTCTGGAAGGTTATGATAAGGCGCTGAAAATCCCTGACAAGGGTTATCCTGGAAGGGGGGTCTATGAGACAGAATCGGAGAAAATAATCCGTGGGTCCAATGAAGGCTTTTCGGAGTCCATAAAGCTGAATACGGCCTTAATCCGCAAGCGCCTGCGGAGCCCCCATGTCAAGGTAAAGGAAAGCTTTGCCGGGAAACGGACGAATACAAATGTGGATTTGGTGTATATGAAGGATTTAATCCATCCAGGGGTGCTGAAGGAGGCAGAAAAGAGGTTGGGGGAATTTGAGATTGACGGGGCTTTGGACAGCGGGATTATTGAGCAGCTGACAGAGAAACGGAAATATTCACCCTTCCCGCAGTTCCAGACTACCCAGCGCCCAGACCGTGCGGCAATGGCAATCCTGGAAGGAAGGATTGTGATGCTGACGGACAATTCCCCCGTGGCGCTGATTTTTCCTGCTACTTATAACACATTTATCCAGACCAGCGATGATTATTACAGCCGCTGGGAGATTGCTTCCTTTACGAGGGTGCTGCGCTATCTGGCCTCATTTCTGGCGATGGTGTTCCCAGGGCTATATCTGGCAATGACAAATTTCCATACACAGATCCTGCCGACAGATTTGCTGCTGTCTTTGGCGGCGGCTAGGCAGGGGGTGCCGTTTCCGGCTTTGGTGGAGGTGCTGATTATGGAAATGGCCTTTGAACTGCTGCGTGAGGCAGGGGTGCGCCTTCCGGGGGCAAATGGAAATACAATTGGCATTGTAGGGGGGCTAATTATTGGGCAGGCAGCGGTGGACGCCAATATTGTCAGCCCGATTGTGGTAATCGTCGTCGCCCTCACTGCCCTGTGTTCCTTTGCCGTGCCCAATGAGGAGTTAGGCACTGCTTTCCGTATCCTGAAATTCGCGTTTATTTTCCTGTGCGGGTGGATGGGCTTCTTTGGATTCCTGGCAGGGCTGTTGGGCGTACTGATCCATCTGTCGCATTTGGAGAGCTTTGGGATTCCTTACCTGGCTCCCTTTGTGGGGGCGGATTTAAGCGGCTACCAGGACGAGCGGGACACATTCCTGCGCCTGCCGCTGGAATTTCTGAAGAAACGGCCAGTCTACACAAGGGAAGGCGCACGTACCAGGCTGAGGATAAATAAGGATAAGAAGTGAGAAGTAAAATGTAAGCAGCAGTGATTCGGCAAGCCTGTACAGGGGTTTTCCGTACTCAAAATAACTTATGTCAAGGCTTATAACCTGAGAAGGCATTGGCAGTTACTATTATTTTAGGATGAAGAGAGGAAATTATGTTTGCGGATAATTGGAAAATATCATTACGGCAGGTGAAACGATTATTGATTTTGGATATTTTTGGCCTCAGCAGCCTGCTGCTGCCAGGGATGCTGTCCTCCCTGACAGGGGCGGACGGGGTCTTCTGCCTGTTGCTGGGGATGGCAGGGGGCAGTCTGCTGCTGCTTGGCATAGGGGTAAACCTCAGGCAGATGAAAGAAGATTATTACCACTATATGGCAGAGACGGTAGGGCAATTCCTGGCAGATTTCTTCATGGTGTTCTATTTCTTGTATTTTATTACCCTCTGTGGGTTTGTGCTGTATGAAACAGCCACGCTGGCGTTGTCTTGGATGCTACCGGACGGCTCTTTCTGGGGCGTGTGCGTTTTGCTGCTGCTGCTGGCGGCCTATGGCACCATACGGGGGATTGAGGGGCGCGCCAGGATTTATGAAATCCTCTTCTGGTTCCTGGGCGTGCCGCTGCTGGTGATGCTGTTTCTGGCTATGCAGAAGGTGGATTCAGACCGCTGGGCGCCGATTGTATATTCTGAGGGGGGAGGGATCCTGCAGGGAGGCCTGTCCTTTGGCATTTTCCTGCTGCCGCTGGCGGGGATCCTGTTCCTGAAGCCTTTCTGTAAGGAAGGGCAGAAGCTGGCTTCCTGTGCGCGGACGGCTCTTTTTAGCGTTACGCTGCTGGATGGGGTGATTTATCTGATTTTGCTGGGGGTATTTGGGAGCAATACCATGGGGATCCTAAGGCGCCCGGCCATTACCCTGATGGGGATGATCAACTTGCCGGGAGGATTTTTTACCAGGCAGGATGTGGTGATGATTTCCGTATGGTTTTTCGCGCTGTTTGCGCTGCTGCATACAGGGCTTTTCCAAAGCTCCTTGATTATAAAGGAAGTGTTCCATGAGGAAAGGGGGCGGTGGAGCCTTGCCGCTGCTGTGGCGCTGGCATTTGCCGTGGCTGTGGCTCTTTTTCACAATCAGATCTTGGCGGAGGCCTACGGCATTTACCAGAAATGGATTGCGCTGCCAGGGATCGCCATGATTTCCCTGCTGCTGCTGATGGTACACTGGATCCGCTTCGGCAAAGGAAGCGTGGGCAAGAAAGGAGGGGGCAGATGATGCAGAACATGTATGGAACGATGAGGAAAGGCAAGAAAAGCGTATGCTGCCTGGCGGCCGCCGCGAGCCTGGCCTGCTGCGGCTGTACGACTACGGAGCTGGAGCAGCGCAGCTTCCCTTTGGCCGTGGGAATTGACTGGCAGGAAGACCGGGAAGTGTTTGCCGTCAGCTTTGATTTTCCAGATTTGGCGCAGGTTTCAGAAAAGGGCAAGACGGCAGATACGCCGATGGCCTTGTCCCTGGAAGGGGCGGATCTCTACCATGTAGAAAAATCTTATGAGAATAACACCAACCGCCTGCTGGATTACAACCATATGAAGGCGGTTGTGGTAGGGGAGGAGATCCTAAAGCAGGAGGAAGCCCTGCGTTCCCTGCTGCTGGCGTGGGAGCAGCGGGAGGCTTCTGCAAGGAACTGCAGCCTGCTGGTGGGAGGCGGCTCGGCAGCAGAAATCCTCAGCCTGACCAGCGAGACGGAAGGCTCCATGGGAAAGTACCTGGAGGAAATGCTGGAGAGCCAGAAGGATTTCAGGCAAAATAAAATCGTGACAATGGGGGATTTGATGAATCAGTGGCATAACCAAGATCAGCTCTTGCTGATTCCCATACTGACAGAAAATGGGGAGCGTCCGGTGATTACGGCGTATGCGGCTGTTTCGGATTTTGCTTACCGCGGGAGGATCTCCGTGCAGGAGGCGATGCGGTCTTTTCTGTCACAAGGGCTTCTAGGGCGCTTTACCTGTGAGCCAGAGGAGGGGGAAGCCGTAGAAATCTCTGGCCTTGAGGTATCCTGCGAGATTAAGAAGGAAGAAAACCAACCTGTGGTTACCGTAAGCATCCAAGGGCAGGGGCGGCTGAAGACAGGGCAGGCAGATTCGGCCACAGAAAAATACCGCTTGGAGGAAAAGCTGGAACAGGGGCTTGCCGCAGACCTGCAGGAGACGGCAGGGAGGATGCAGGAAGAGCTTGGGATTGATATGACGGACAGTTACCTTCTGCTGGGAGGGCATAACCGGGAACTGTATCAGGAGTACCAGGGGTTGGCGGAAACTTATCACCGCAAGGTACGGCAGGTGTTCCAGGTGGATATTGAGGTTCTGAATTGGGAGTGAATATAGGAAAGCAGCCGCATGAAAGGGAGATCCTAAAGCGGCTGTTTTTATTTTAAAATAATTGTTGACAAATAATATTATACAGTGTATAGTATTAAATATAAAATAGTAATGCATCAAAAATAGTAATGCACAAAAAATAATATCTTAACCTGTAACTGTGAAGGCATGGAACAGTTTCGTTTATTTCAGCAGAGGATAAAGGAGTGATGGCATGGTATTTAATACAGGTGCAGCTCTTTTGGACGCAATTGTCCTGGCAGTTGTGTGTAAGGAGGAAGAGGGCACATATGGTTATAAAATCACCCAGGATGTGCGCAAGGCTATCGAGGTATCAGAGTCCACGCTGTATCCGGTATTGCGGCGCCTGCAGAAGGATGGCTGCCTTGAGGTATATGATGTGGAATGCGGGGGCAGGAACCGCAGGTATTACAAAATTACGGCAGAGGGGCTGGCGCAGCTGAATTTATATCGTTCAGAATGGGTGAATTATTCTTCTAAAATTACATTGTTATTTTCGGGAGGAGAGTTGGCATGAGCAGAGAGGATTTTATGAGGCAGCTGGAAATGCTGCTGGCAGACGTACCGCAGGAAGAGAAACAGGAAGCCCTATCGTACTATCAGAGTTATTTTGAGGATGCGGGCACAGAGAACGAAGCGCGTATTTTAAGGGAGCTGGACTCGCCGCAGAAGGTTGCAGCCACCATTAAGGCGGATTTGGGCATGGAGGCGGGGGAAAGTGTAGGGGAATATACAGAACATGGCTTTATGGACAGCAGGTTCCAGGACAGACAGGAGATTAAGGTTGCCGTTGAGCCGTCCAGGGAACAGGCGGGGAAGGCGCAGGGCGCTGAGGAAAAGGGAAAGCCTGGTGCATACCAGCGGGAAGGGGAAACCTCTGGCTATCAGAACCAGGGTACTTACAGGCAGGAAGAAGAAGCCTCCAGCTATCAGAACCAGGATACTTATGGGCAGGAAGAAGAAGCCTCCAGCTATCAGGACCAGAGTACTTATGGGCAGGGGGGCGAGGCTTTTGGCAGTCAGGAACAAGGCGGTTACAGACAGGGAGAGGGGAACTCAAATTATCAGAGAGGCTATAGGCCAGAAGGGAATGGCAGCGAT
Source organism: uncultured Lachnospiraceae bacterium (assembly GCA_910577785.1). Lineage (GTDB taxonomy): Bacteria > Bacillota > Clostridia > Lachnospirales > Lachnospiraceae > Petralouisia. The sequence continues at coordinate 7,345 of CAJTNT010000065.1, forward strand.
AGGGATGCTTCTGGACAAGGGGAAAGTGTGGGTTACCAGCAAGGAAATGGCACGGGAGGAAATAACGGTTACAGGAGTGCATCAGGATATGCTGAAAGTGGCGGCTACCAGGAAGGGAGCAGATCCAGAGGGGATGGAAGCTACTGGGAGCCTTTTGGAAATGGAGGAAGCGGCGGCTATGGGGATCCTTCTGGAACTGGGGGGAATACCAGCTATGGGAACCGCAGCAGGTCAACGTATAATGGAAGCCAGCTTGGAAAGATTTTACTGCTGGTTGCAATTGCTGTCCTGACGAGCCCGGCTTGGCTGGGGCTTCTGGGGGGAGTTGGCGGCCTTGTTATAGGCCTTGCGGTTACTGCGGTGTGCCTGACAGGGGCATTTTTCATCGTTGGCGGCGTGCTGTTTGGCGTTGGGATTGGCCAGATGGCTACCGGGAGCCTGGCGATTGGGTTTGCCTTAAGCGGCGTGGGGATGCTGACGCTGGCATTGGCGATCCTGTGTACCCTGTTCTGTGTCTGGGTATGCGGCAAGCTGTTCCCGTGGTTCCTAAGGGCGGTCCGGGGACTTTGGAGGGGGTTCTTTTCCAGAAAGGAGCAGAGGCTATGAAGAATTTTACAAAGGCAGCATTGATTATTACATTGGTTCTGGTCATTTTGGGCAGCGCATTCTGTGCCGTCGGCATGGGCATTGGGTTCAGCTTCCCAGAATTTTGGGAGCATGTGGAAATGGGGGAATATAGCTTCGGGCCATTTTTCAAAATCCCATTGTTCCGCCATGAGGGAGAGTCTACGGTGTCTATGGAGACAGATGGACCCGTAGAACAATATGCAGAAGAATATGCAAAAGAGTATGCAGACGAGGTGACAGAAGCTGTAATGGGGGGGACAGAGTTCCCAGCGAATGTCCCGCAGGCAGAAGAAATGGGGGGCTATGCGATGGCATCGGAACAGAGCCATTTTCCGTGGGAGCCGATCAAAAATCTAGAGGTAGAAGGCTATTTTGGCACGGTTGTCATTGTGGAAAGTTCAAGGGAAAACCAGGATGAAATTTTTGTAGATGTAGACTATGCAAAGGAGAATGGCAAGAGCAATGTTAAGATGCATATGGAGGGGGATACCCTGCAGATAGAAGAGACAGAGAAGGACAGCGCCCGCATCTGGCAGAAGGAGAGCATCAGCATTACGATTGAGATTCCGGCGCGTGTAATAGATGAGCTTTGGCTGGAAAAGATAGAACTGGAACAGGAAAATGGCAACATTTATATGGATGCGCCCTTGACAGCAGAGAAAATAAAGATTAAGGTAGAGAAAGGGGAATGCATTGCATCTGCGCCGCTGACAGCGACCGATAAGATAGAGATAGAGGTTGGAGCCGGGAACGGCACATTTGACAGCTTGGAATCGAAGTCTCTCAAGGCAGAGGCCGGGATGGGAACCATGGCGGCAACGCGGGTATCCGCAGAGGATATCTCTATGGAATGCGGCATGGGCGAAATTGAGTTCCATGTGGTAGGCAAGGAATCGGATTACAGCTACCAAATGAAATGCGGCATAGGCACGATAGAGGTTGGGGACAGCAGCTACAGCGGCCTGGCAGGCGAGAAGAAGATTAAGAATCCAGGCAGCAAGAAGATGGACGTGGAATGCGGCATGGGAAGCATCTTTGTACATTTTTCTGAGACCTGAGAAATGGAAGCAGCGTCCATTCCCTTATAGAAAAGCGTATTCCTTCCGAAAAAATGTTTCATAATCATATTCATTCACAAAATTACTGTTGTTCAGGCAAGAAAGGAGTTTGCAATGGAACCAAGAAGACTGTTTAAATCTCAAAAGAACCGCGTAATCTGTGGCGTATGCGGCGGAATCGGGGAATTTCTCAATATAGACCCGACAATTGTCCGATTGCTGTTTGTGCTGTTGGGCTGTACCACGACGGGAATTATTGTGTATCTGGTAGCGGCATTTATTATGCCGGAGGAATTTTAGAAGCAGAGGGCATCTGTTTCTTAAGATTAATATGCAAAAGGAGCTGCCGCCCTAAATCGCGGCGGCTCTTTCTTGTCTATAAATTGAATGGAAGAAAGCGAGGTATCAGACAATGCCGCTGAAAGGAGTCCTTTTCTCCCGCCAAGAACTGAATATTGCCCGTCCCCAGGATCCGGAGCGTTTTGTGATGGAAGACGCCCTGACGGAACTTTTGGACACGCTGCCCCATTATGGCGCCCAGGCAATCCAGCTGGACGCCTTTTGCCCTTCCGGCCCCCAGGAACTTTCCTGCCTCCTTTCCCTGCACCATATCCCACAGCAGGAGGCGCTCCTTGTGGCCGCCACTGACAGGAGCCTTGCCCTGGCGGACGGCCTTGCAATTGCTACTCTGGGGTACCGTAACCCCTTTCTTCCGCCGCAGTCTTTGCGCCAGCCTGAGATTGTGGTGGAAGGCTTTGAGGAAGTAGATTTCCATTTTCTGGAACAGACGCTCCAGCGCAGGCATAATATCCCCTGGACTGTGCTGGAGACGAGGCGCTGCATTTTACGCGAAATGGAACTGGAAGACTTGGACGCCTTATACTGCTTATACCAGGGGGCAAGCGCCGCCCGTTTTCTGGAGCCTCTGTATGAGCGGGAGAAAGAAGAAGAGTATACCAGGGCATACATCACGAATATGTACCGTTTCTACGGATATGGCATGTGGGTCGCCATTGAGAAGTCCAGCGGGGAAATCATCGGCAGGGCGGGCATACAGAACCAGAGCCTTAACGGGGAGGCTGTCTTAGAGCTGGGCTATCTGGTGGGGGAGCCTTACCAGAATCAGGGATATGCTACGGAGCTGTGCCAGGCCATCCTGGAATATGCCAGAGAGAAGACCGGCTTCTCTGAGATAAGCTGCCTGATTGCCAAAGAGAATGTAATTTCCGTCCATTTAGCGCTAAAATTGGGCTTTACCTGGCAGGAAGAGGTAGAAATCAAGGGAAAAACCCTGCAAAGATACAAGAAAACGTTGCAATTTCAGAAAAATGTATTATAATGTAGCTTATTACGAAAATAAAATGAGGATACAAAGGGGCAGAAAAATTTGGCACAATACGCCTAGTAAGTGTTATTTGCCATCGTGATTCAGCAGGAAAGCAATAAGACGGAGAAATGCCTATGGAAGATATGAAAAAGATTGAATGGGAAGAAAAAGAAGAGATTGTATTGCAAAAAGACCACATTAAGCCTACGAAGGAATTTGTCAGCCCAGAGAGCCTGTATGAGGAATTGGTTGCCAGCGTAAGGAGGTACCACCCATCTACCGATATTTCCCTGATTGAGAAGGCTTACAGGATTGCGGATGAAGCCCACAAGGGGCAGGCGCGGAAATCTGGGGAGGCTTACATCATCCATCCGCTCTGTGTGGCCATAATCCTTGCAGAACTGGAGCTGGATAAGGAGACGATTGTGGCAGGGATCCTCCACGATGTGGTGGAGGACACGGTGATGACGGAGGAGGAGATTGCCCAGGAGTTCAGCGAGGAAGTCTCATTGCTGGTGGACGGGGTCACAAAGCTGGGGAAATTGTCCTACAAGGCGGATAAGGTGGAGGTGCAGGCCGAGAACCTGCGCAAGATGTTCCTAGCCATGGCCAAGGATATCCGTGTAATCCTGATTAAGCTGGCAGACCGCCTCCACAATATGCGCACCCTCAAGTACATGCGGCCGGAGAAGCAGAAGGAAAAGGCCAGAGAGACGATGGACATTTATGCGCCCATTGCCCAGCGGCTGGGGATTTCCAAGGTGAAGATCGAGCTGGATGACCTGTCCCTGAAGTATCTGGAGCCGGAAGCCTATTACGATCTGGTAGAGAAGGTGGCAGTCCGCAAAAGCGTACGTGAGGAGTATATCGGCCAGCTGGTGGAGGACGTCAAGGCATACGTCAGCGATGCGGGGATCAAAGCGTCCATTGACGGGCGCGCCAAGCATTTCTTCAGCATTTATAAGAAGATGGTCAACCAGGATAAGACCTTGGATCAGATATACGACCTGTTCGCTATCCGTGTGCTGGTCCATTCGGTGATGGACTGCTATGCGGTGCTGGGCGTGATCCATGAGAAATACAAGCCGATCCCGGGGCGGTTTAAGGATTACATTGCCATGCCTAAACCCAATATGTACCAGTCCCTGCACACCACTTTGATCGGCCCTACCGGGCAGCCCTTTGAGATACAGATCCGTACGTATGAGATGCACCGTACGGCGGAGTATGGGATTGCAGCCCATTGGAAATACAAGGAAGCCTCCAACGGCAATAAGGTTTCGGAAAAGAGCCAGGAGGAAGCAAAGCTGAGCTGGCTGAAGCAGATCCTGGAATGGCAGCGGGATATGTCGGATAACCGGGAATTTATGAATCTCCTAAAGAGCGATTTGGATCTGTTTGCGGATACGGTGTTCTGCTTTACGCCTTCTGGGGATGTGAAGAACCTGCCCAATGGCTCCACACCCATAGATTTTGCCTATAGCATCCATACGGCAGTGGGGAACAAGATGATTGGCGCCAAGGTCAACGGCAAGCTGGTGAATATCGACTATGTGATCCAGAACGGGGATCGGATTGAGGTGCTGACTTCCCAGAACTCCAGGGGACCCAGCCGGGACTGGCTGAACATTGTCAAGAGTACCCAGGCCAAGAATAAGATTAACCAGTGGTTCCGCAGTGAGTTTAAAGAAGAGAATATTTCCCGGGGCAAGGAGCTGCTGGTGCAGTATTGCAAGGGCAAGAACATCAACTGGCCAGATTTGAACCAGGCTTCCTACCAGAGCCGGATTATGCGCAAATATGGGTTCCGCGACTGGGATTCCGTCCTGGCAGCCTTGGGGCACGGGGGGCTGAAGGAAGGGCAGATTATCAATAAGATGCAGGAATACTACCGCAAGGAGCACAAGCATATCCTGACGGACGAGGATATTTTGGCACAGCTGGGCAAAGATGGGGAAACAGCGCCGTCTTCCGGGAATGGGGAAAAGGAGAAGAAGCGCCCCTATTCTAAGAGTGGGATCGTGGTTAGGGGCATTGACGATATAGCAGTGCGCTTCTCCCGCTGCTGCGCACCAGTGCCGGGGGATGAGATTGTGGGCTTTGTCACAAGGGGAAGAGGGGTTTCCATCCATCGGACGGACTGTATTAATATAATCAACCTGTCGGAGGTGGAACGCGCAAGGCTGTTGGATGCGGAATGGCAGAAGACAGAAGGGGAAGACGGGCAGTACATGGCGGAGATTAAGATTTATGGGAATAACCGCGTGGGGCTGCTGGTGGATATTACGAAGATACTGACGGAGTGCCAGATTGACATCCGCGCAATCCATTCCAATACCAGCAAGCAGGGGGTTGCGACAATTACGATTGCGTTCGGCACGAAAGGGAAGGATGAGCTTGTCGGCCTAGTTGGGAAGATCCGCCAGGTAGAGAGCGTACTGGATATTGAAAGAACCAGGGGGTAAAGCCATTATAGTATTGAGAGGGTAAAAGAACTGTGATGAGAGGGAATTATGTAGAGTATTAGGAAAGCATCTATTGGGGAAATAGATGCTTTTTTAGAAAGGAGTTCGAAGAAAATGAGAGTGGAACAGTATTGCGTAGGAGATGTGGGGACAAATTGTTATTTTGCCATTAATGAGGAGACGGGGGAAATGCTGGTGATTGATCCGGGGGATTCGGCGGGAATGCTGGCTGGGAAAATCCGCGAGGGAGGATGGAAGCCGCAGGCGGTACTTCTGACCCATGGGCATTTTGACCATGCGATGGCGGCAGAAGAGCTGGCGGGCATGTTTGGAATCCAGGTTTACGCCCATGAGGCAGAGAAGGAGACTCTGGAACAGCCAAGGCTCAATGTATCGGCTATGATTGGGCGCAGGGATGTGTACCATGCAGACGTGTTTGTGAAGGATGGTCAGGCGCTGGAATTGGCAGGCACGGAATGCAGGGTTCTGCATACGCCAGGGCATACGGAGGGCGGATGCTGCTTTTATTTCGAGAAGGAGAAGGTTCTCTTTAGCGGCGACACATTATTCTGCCAGTCGGTGGGGAGGACGGATTTCCCAAGGGGGAGCATGTCGCAGCTGGTGCGTTCCATTAAAGGGAAGCTGATGGGGCTGCCGGATGAGGTAAAAGTATATCCAGGCCATATGTCGGCGACGAGCATTGGCATGGAACGCAGGATGAATCCATTTTTGTAGGATGATATGAGGAAGGGCATGGAAAAGCAGAGAGATGATTACAGTATGCTTAAACGAGGCAAATTTTGAATATGATATTCATTCCCTGGTGAAGGCATTTTATGCAAAGGAAGATGTGAAGGTATTTGCGGACCGAGAGCGGATATGTTGGCTGGAACGGGAAGTGACGCCGCTGTTCCATATGGAGATTGCCTTCCGCCAGCCGGGAGAGCAGGTAGATGCAGGGGATGGAGGAGGCTGTGCGGCCCAAGGGGAACTGGGGGGATGGCAGGAGCCAGGGGAACAGAAGAGGGGAGGGGGAAGGGAAGGATGTGCAGTCCAAGAAAGTCAGGAGGCATACCGGGATAGAGAGGGGCAAGTGGCTTTTGGGAATAGCGGTAAGGGACAAAAGGGCTGGATAGAAATTAGGCTGCTGCTTCCGCCAGCAGGGGAAATAGGCGCTTCCATTCAGGCAGAAGCAGAGAGCGGTCGGCAATCTTGTGCGGAAAGCATGCAGGGGATAGCAGCATTTGGAGGCAGGCGCGGCAGGAGGAGGCGTTCCCGCAGGGCAGAGGGGGGCGGGAAGGCATTTGAGGATGGCGGCTACACGCTTGGGATACAGGGGGAGGCAGAAGCAGATTTTTCAGACCGCAAGGAAACAAAGAATATCCTCAAACGGTGTCTCTATCGGCTGCTGTCGGAATATACAGGGCAGTCCCTGCCATGGGGGACGCTGACAGGCATCCGCCCCACGAAAATAGCTATGTCCATGCTGGAACAGGGAAAGGGCGAGGGTGCAGTGCGGGCTTTTATGGCTGGTACCTATCTGGCATCTGAACAGAAGGTGGGCTTGAGTATTGAGATTGCAAAGCGTGAGATGGAGTTGCTAGAAGCGATTGATTACCAGGAGGGATACAGCATGTATATTGGCATTCCCTTCTGTCCTAGTATTTGCTCTTATTGTTCTTTTTCGTCTTCTCCGATCGGCCTATGGAAGGACAAGGTGGATGCGTACCTGGCAGCTTTGGAGAAGGAGATTGTGTTTACTGCCGCAGCCTATTCAAATAAAAAATTAAATTCTGTTTATATTGGTGGCGGGACGCCAACAACGCTTTCTCCGCAGCAGCTGGATTGGATTCTGAATATAATTGAAAGTAGATTTAATTTATCGGATTTGGTAGAATATACAGTAGAAGCGGGAAGGCCGGACAGCATAACCAGAGAAAAACTGCAGGTGCTTTGCAGCCATGGGATTTTCCGTATTTCTATCAATCCCCAGACGATGAAACAGGAAACGCTGGATTTGATTGGGCGCCGCCATACGGTGGGGCAGGCCGTGGAGAGCTTTGCTCTGGCAAGGGAGATGGGATTTGAAAATATAAATATGGATTTAATTTTAGGGCTTCCCAGGGAAACACTGGAAGATGTGCAGAATACCCTGGAACAAGTAAAAGCGCTTGCGCCAGACAGCCTTACGGTTCACTCCCTGGCTATGAAGCGGGCGGCCAGGCTGAAGATGTTCCCAGAGGAGTATCAGGGCATGGAAATGGAAAATAGCTGGGAAACGGTGGATCTGGCAGCGCATTATGCAAGGGAAATGGGGCTTGCGCCGTATTATCTGTACCGGCAGAAAAATATGGCGGGTAACTTTGAGAACGTGGGGTATGCGGCTCCTGGGAAGGCAGGGCTATACAACGTTTTAATGATGGAGGAGAAACAGTCTATCGTGGCTCTCGGAGCCGGTTCGATTTCCAAAAGGGTGTACCCGGATGGGCGGATCGAGCGGTGCGAGAATGTGAAGGATGTGGCTCTATATATACAAAAAATAGACGAAATGATGGAGAGAAAGCGGAAGCTGCTTACGGATTTTTAAGCGCTTCTTCATTCTCTCATGGAGGAAATCCTTGCGCCCTTTTGACGGGCGCGGCGACCTCAACCGCAACGCACGCATAAACTTATGGCTCCTCGGAAATCACATAGAGGTCATCGCCATAAAATTGTAGGCTATTGCTTTTTGATGTTTGCTTTAACACCTGATACACATTATAGCTATCCACATATGGGCTTGTCAATCCCATAATAGATAATCCAAAAAGAAAACCATTTATTTCTATAGCTGTCGCTGGAGATATACAAAATAAAATAATCGGTATCACTCCAAGCAAATATGGGAGTAAACACATCAAAATGAATCTATCTCGTTTGAGCGGATATGAAGCCAATGCAACTGCTGCAAATTGTTTTGGAACAAGACCTATGACCACAGTAGCTTTTGATGGATATACAATTGCATGAAGAAACTCGTGTATCAGTAATGCTGCGATACTGAAAGCAACCCCCAAAATTACGGTAGCAGGAGCTACCACTACCTGTCTTGCATTTTTTGTTTTTAAAAACATCGCAATGAAAATAATCAATATTGAGGGAATTACAAATGGCAATGCTTAGGAAATTATACCATGCCCAATTACGAAAAACAATCCCTGGTAAAACAGATAAGGGCACAAACTTAAAATTAATGTGGGTAAGATTCCCTGAGTGATTGATAGAATTTTGCACAGCATTTCGCGGCAACAGATAAACATTTCACGGCAATCAAATTGTTTTGGCATTTCGGACGGGCTATAATAGAATATCAGTCTGTGCTAACGGGAAAAGTTTTTCCTTTGCCGCTGACGAGATAATGAGCGGCGAATGACGATCATAGGGTTCCCGAAGCGGTTCCTATGATATAATGGTGAGGAGGTGGCGCATTGATCCGTATTGCAATCTGTGATGATGAAAAACACATGTCCGATCATATAAGGGCAATGGCCTCCGATTTTTTCCGTAAAAAGAACAGGGAGATCCATTTTCGGATATTTTTAAGCGGCGAAGAGCTGTTAAGCTATGACGGGCAGATTGACATCCTGTTTCTGGATATCCAGATGAAGGGCATGGACGGTTTGGAAACAGCAAGGAAGCTGAGGGAGGGGCAGTTTCGTGGCTTTTTGATCTTCATTACGGTACTGAAAGAGATGGTATTTCAGTCTTTCGAGGTGCAGGCCTACGATTATCTGGTAAAGCCGGTGGATGAAAAACAGTTTGGGAAGACCATGGAGCGTCTCTTTGCTTCTATGCAAAACAACAACGAAGACAGCCTGCTGGTGCAAAAGGGATAGGATAAGGGTACGGGGAAAAAGGACATTGAGAAGGCACTGAGGCATTACGGAATAAGTCAGGCAAAGACGATGACAAAGGCAGATAACAATACTGTCTTGCCAAAAGTATGTAT
>CAJTNT010000066.1 GCA_910577785.1 uncultured Lachnospiraceae bacterium
GCAGGAACTCTTAGAATCTTTCAAGGTTATTTCACTGTTCAGTTATCAAGGTTGTATGCTGCTGACTTGCTGTGACAGCTTTTGTATTCTATCACTTTCCTTTGGCTTTGTCAACAACTTTTTTTATTTTTTTCCAGTTGTTCCAAATATTACATTTTTCGCAACCAGCTTAGATAGTCTATCACATCTCTTGCGGTCTGTCAATACCTTTTTCAAAAATTTTTGTCACAAGCCGCAAAGCAATTTCCTAATCTAAGAGCGGAGAAGGAGGGATTTGAACCCTCGCGCCGCTATTAACGACCTGCACCCTTTCCAGGGGTGTCCCTTCGGCCAGCTTGGGTACTTCTCCAGATGGCAGAATCTATTAGACTCTGTGAAATTATACTGTGTTGGTACAGACCCCGCCTCAACGTGTTGTATTCGGCGCGAAACGGAGAAGGTGGGATTCGAACCCACGGTCCCTTTCGGAATCACTGGTTTTCAAGACCAGCTCCTTAAACCACTCGGACACCTCTCCGTATTTTCCTGTCCTCAACAGTGCATTCATGATTTTAGCAAAATATTTCCTGTATGTCAATAGGATTTTGGAATTTTTTTTATTTTTTTGCATATAGCGCATGGGCAATCTTTAAATCATCCCGTGTGGTAATCTTTATATTTTCATAAGAACCCTCTACCAGCCTCACTTTCTGGCGGCAGATTGTCTCCAAAACCATGGCGTCATCTGTAATTGGGTACCGTTCTCCCTGAGCTTCCCGTTCTATCAGTTCTTGATATGCCTGGTAAATCAATGGAAAGGAAAAAGCCTGGGGGGTCTGTATCTGCCAGACGTATTTCCGCTCTGGAGTCTCCCTGGCAAAAAGCTGGGAATCCGCAATCTTCACCGTATCTTTGCTCGGCATGCCTGCCACACAGGCCTGGTACTCCCTTACGGCTTCTGCGCAGCGGGATATGATAGCATTATCCACAAAAGGGCGTGCGCCGTCATGTATCATAACATATTCCGGAGGGGACGGACGTTTTTTTAATTCCACAAGGCCATGGAAGACCGAATGGTAACGTTCTTTACCGCCAGGGATAATGGCCGACACTTTGGAAAAGCCATATTGCCTGACAATCCTCTCCTGGCAATATGGGATATCTGCTTCCCCGGCTACAAGGATAATATCCTGTGCCACGCTTTGCTGAAAAGCCAGAAGGGAATAATAAAGCACAGGTTTTCCTTCCAGCATAAGATATTGTTTGGGCACGGCGCTGTGCATGCGGGCGCCTTTTCCCGCAGAAAGGACGATGGCCGCGAAACTGTTCTTTTCTGTTTTCATCACGATCACATATCCCTTCTTAATCCCTTGCCTGTCCAAGCTTCAGATTGGGAATGGCGTTGAGATCCCATCCGTCCCGCTTTCCTGACAGATACTCATAATATGCCGCTGTGCCAATCATCGCAGCATTATCGGTACAGAAAATGGGCGTAGGATAGAAAAATTCAATGCCCCTGCGTTGGCAGGCCTCCTGCATGCCCCTGCGGAGGACGCCATTGGCTGCTACGCCTCCGGCGATTGCCAGTTTCTTGATTCGGGATTCCTTTACCGCTGCCATAGCATGCTCAATCAGCACGTCTGTCACCGCTTTTTGGAAAGATGCGGCAATATCTGCCTCCACAATAGGGATCTGCTTCATACGGCATCCGTTGATATAGTTCAGGACTGCGGATTTTACGCCGCTGAAACTGAAATCATAGGGATTATCTGTAATTTTGGCTTTGGGAAAGGAAATCGCGTTGGGATTGCCCTCCCTGGCGGCCTTCTCAATTTTGGGACCGCCCGGATATCCCAGCCCAATTGCCCGCGCCACCTTGTCGAAGGCCTCGCCTGCAGCATCATCCCTTGTCCGTCCAAGGATCTCATATACGCCATAATCTGCCACTTTGACCAGGTGAGTATGCCCTCCGGATACGACCAGGCACAAAAAAGGAGGCTCCAGCCCTGGATTTTCAATATAATTGGCGTTGATATGCCCCTCTATATGATGTACGCCAATCAGAGGCTTCTTAGCCGTATAGGCGATGGCTTTTGCCTCTGCCACCCCCACAAGCAAGGCCCCCACAAGGCCCGGCCCATAAGTGACAGCAACTGCGTCCATATCCGCCAGCCTCATCTGCGCTGCCGCCAAAGCCTCTTCAATTACTTGATTGATTTTCTCGATATGCTTTCTGGATGCAAGCTCCGGCACTACCCCGCCATAAAGCGTATGCAACGCAATCTGGGATGAAATAATATTTGACAGCACTTCCCTGCCATTGCGCACAACAGCGGCAGCCGTCTCATCACAAGAGCTCTCAATTGCCAGAATTACAACGTCTTCCTGTCTGCCTTCCATTTCTTATGCCCTTTCCTACTGGTAGAAATCCAGAATCCTCCACCTGCCGCCGTCATCCTTGCGCAAAATATAAGTCTGGTTGGAACGCCCGGCATTTTTCTTCCCTTTCATGGAATAAGTCACATCCACATAGGCGCATTCCCGTCCCTGGATGGTCTTATACAGCACTTCATTGCTACCGTCCATGCTGATGCTGTAAATGGTCTTCTTATCCTCATTATAACTGGAGATATCTTCTTTTACGGCCGCCAGATATGCCGTCTCTGAATTTGCCTCCTGCAGTTCCTCGTCCATCAGCTTCCTGGCCTGCGCCGTCATCTTTTCCAGCTGCTCTTCCGTATAATCCTGGCTATAATAGCACTTCAGGATACGGTTATAAAACTTGACCACGCCTCTTGCCGTCTTGGGATAAGAATCGTCCAAATCCTGGGTAATAATCATATCCGCTTCCGTTATGGCCTCTTCTTTCCCGGAATCGCGGTGTACCAGATAATAATAGTATCCCAAACACAGGCCTGCGCACAAAACCGCAATAACAACTGTCTTTAGATTCTTCATAGGAACCCCTCCTTCACATTAGGCATCTTCTAGCGTACTGACTAGCCTGTTGATATTTTGCAAAGCTGCACAGAATATTTTTCCTGTAAGGTTTTTGATTTTTCTGCAAGGCGAATTTTTAACGGCATCCGCACTCTGCCTCGATCCGTGTTCAACACATGCTGCCGACACAGAGCGCCAGCCAGAAATTTCAACGCGGCAGACGGCAATATAAGCAAGCCATTCGCCAAATTATAAACGTTTCAGTACACGAGTTCCACGGTTTTCCCATCTTTTCCTAATTTCGCATTGGGGAAAATTTTCTGCACTTCGCCCATATAATCCTCTGCCCGTACCAAGGAAGGGCTAAAATGGGTCAGCCACATCTCGCGGGCCTCTGCTCCCCTGGCTACCTCAGCGGCTTCGTAAAAAGTCATGTGCTTATACTGCCTTGCCTTGGCCTCCTTTTCTTTTTCTGCATACATGCCTTCTATAATCAATAAATCGGCATTCCGGGCATTTTCCATAATAGCGGGAACCGGCCTTGTATCCGTGCAGTAAGTTACCTTGATCCCCTTCCGCGGCGGCCCCAGTACCATATCCGGCGTAAACACCTGCCCATCCACTTCCATGGTTTCCCCCTTCTGCAGCCTGCTCCAGCAGTTGACGGGAATCCCCAGCTCCCTGGCCTGTTCTACCCGAAATTCTCCAATCCTTGGAATCTCTATCGTATAGCCATAACATAGGATATTATGGCTGACTTTAAAGGCCGTTAAATGATAGCCCTGGATCTGTAGGCGCTCCACGGGCTGCGCCAGCTCCACGAAGCGGATTTCAAAAGGCAATTCCGGCGCAATCGTGCAGAGAGCGCTTACGACACGCTCCAGGCCTTTGGGCCCTACAATAGTCAGCGGCTCCGTACGTTCTGCATTCCCCATGGTAAGCAGCAGCCCCGGAAGGCCGCTGATGTGGTCTGCATGATAATGGGTAAAGCAGATTATGTCTATGGGCTTTGTACTCCATCCTTTCTCGCGGATAGCAATCTGTGTTCCCTCGCCGCAGTCAATCAGCAGGCTGCTGCCGTTGTAGCGTGTCATCAGTGCGGTAAGCCAGCGGTAGGGCAGGGGCATCATCCCAGCCGTTCCTAACAAACATACATCTAACATACAGCTTCCTTTCCGAAAATTATAGTCGTTAAATTAATTCTGTCACTTCCTTGGTCTTTACAGGAACCTCAAAGTTCTTCACCCAGTCGTCATAACAAGCCTCGCAGATGTCAAATTCCTGCCATTCCCCATCCTTCTGCGAGAAATACCCCCACGTCTTTTCCACATGGAGAAATTCGGAATCTGGGAGCATGCCCTCCCTCTGCACCACTTTCTTGCAGCAATTGCATATGATCTCCTGGTCTTTTGTCTTCATCTTCCATCCTCCCTTTCTTCGTTACACCGCTCCTGCACCGTTGGCACAGCAAATGCGCAGATCCTAAGGAAACATTCCCCCGCCGCAAAAATACGGTGTTTTGCACAGATGGCAGCCATCCATTGCCATCTATTCTATTATAAGGGAAAGCAGGGCGGCATTTAAAGTGGGAATCGTAACCAAAACAGGGGGACGGGTAGTTTATTACGATTCACAGCATCTCCAGCTGCATTACAATTCCATCCTCCAATGGCATATCATAAAGGTTTCTGCGGATTCCACAGCTTTGGAAGCCCAAGGATGTGTAGAGGCGGATTGCCCTGTGATTGGAAACACGCACCTCCAGGATAATACGCGAAATGCCCTGGCTGCGCGCCAAGCCCAGGAAGCGGCTCATCATCTCACGCCCAATGCCCCGTCCCTGCCAGGCGGGATCCACTGCTACATTCATAATCTCCCCCTCTTGAAATGCACAGTACATCCCGCAATAGCCCACGACCACATTTCTCTCCAACGCCACCACAAATAGCGTACTCTGGCACAAGGCCTGCAAGAGGGACTGTTCTGACCATGGGCGGGAAAAGAGGCGCTTCTCCAGGCCCGAAACTGCCGGGACATCCTGTTCTGTCATTTTGCGGAAGTGAATGCTCATGATTTTTCTTTCTCCAAGCGTTCCCGTTCCGCCTGGGACAGGCGCAGGTAATCCGGCCTGTGCCCTGCCGCCGTCTCCGTCTTCCCTTCCTTGAGGTAAAGCAGCCCCAGCGAAGCCACGGCTGCCGCGCGCTGCTTATTCAGGTGCGCTGGCGCAAAAGAAAACGGAACGCTGCAATTTTGCGCAATGTAGCCGGAAAACACCGGTACGCCGTCACCCAAAAATATAACCTCCCGCCCCATCTCATTCACTCTGCCGATAATCTCCTCAATTCCCACAGCACACTGCGGGACAACCACTTCCATGCCTTTGGATGAAAAGCGGTACACCCCTGTATAGGCCTGGCTCCTCCTGGCATCCATCAACGGGCACACCAGATCCCGGCTCCCCCAAAGGTTATATGCCAGCCCATCCACCGTAGGGATATGGAGCAGCGGCTTTCCCAATGCCAGCCCCAGCCCTTTGGCCGTTGCTGAGCCAATGCGCAGACCCGTAAAAGATCCGGGGCCTGCTGCCACCGCGATCGCGTCGACGCACGCCAGATCCAGTTCCAGCATCCCCACCACCGCGTCCAGCATCGGCAGCAGCGTCTGGGAATGTGTCTTTTTATAATTCACTGTGTATTCTGCCAGCAGATTCCCTTCCTCCACAACGGCAACGCTTGCCACCAGTCCAGAGCTGTCAAGGCCTAGTACTTTCATGCCTTCCTCCCTTCTCCGCTCTCGCTTATCGTAATCTTGCGGTAATCAAAGCCTTTCTCCAAATCTTTTTCGATGCGGATTTCCATGCAGCCCTCTGGCAGGATGTCCGAGATCAGGTTCCCCCACTCAATGATGCAAAGCCCTTCCCCATAAAAATAATCCTCATATCCGATTTCCTCCATCTCATCCACATCTGCAATCCGATAGACGTCAAAATGGTAAAAGGGAAGCCGCCCCTCTTCATATACCTGCACAATCGTAAATGTAGGGCTGCAGATTGGCTCGGCAATCCCAAGCCCCCTGGCAACCCCTTGGGTCAATACGGTCTTCCCCACGCCCAAATCGCCCACCAGCGTGTATACCTGCCCTGCCTGGGCTTCTTCCCCCAATCTTTTCCCCACCTGAAACGTCTCTTCTGGGGAAGATGTCTCAATCTCCTGCATAAGCCCTCCCTTCCTGCGCCAAAAATCATAACCCTGTTCCACCCGGCCTGCCCGAATGAAATCATCGGCTTCCTAAATCGAAAACGGATTCAGCTTCAGGCGGTAACGGTCCAGATGGTTCACGGCAAGCCCTACGACAGTCTCATACTGCTCCTTGATGGCCTCCCGTGGAATCACATATGCATTCACCCTGCTGCTGTATATCAACAGATTGCTCTTCGTAGACACAATCTTGTAAATCTGCTTCCACTCCAAATCAGCTGTCTGCTCCCCTTGCGAAACATGCACCCCTGCGTCGTCAATCCGATAGCGGAGCGCCTGCTTGAGGACATCGGAAGAAGCAATCTGGCTCTTTGAGCGCAGATACAGGCTTCCAGGCACATACACCAGAAAGACAGCCCCAAACACGGCATACAAAACCGTATACGTAAACGACACCTTACCAAATGTGACCACCGCCATAATCAGCACCCAAATTCCTACCATAGTGGCCAGGATCCCCTGGAACCCATGGTATGCATGGTACAGGTTAAACCGGTACATATCCTTATCTGTAATCGTAATTTCAAATTCCGCCGCCATCTCCATCTGCTCCTTTCCCATAAAGCCAAACCGCGCAAAGCTCTGGCCACTTTCAACCCCATTATACCCTTTCCCTCAAGCTATCTCAAGAAATTTTTACGAAACGCCAAAAGAATCCTATAAAATGAAGCCAGCCCCCTTGAAATGTAACTCTTTCAAAGGTTCTGGCTCCATCTGAATACTATCGTCCCAGCGGTGAAATACCACTGTCGGCTCTCCCGCCCCTGTCTTGTTAACGCTTGGAGAACTGTGGCGCACGGCGGGCTGCCTTGAGGCCGTATTTCTTCCTCTCCTTCATCCTTGGGTCACGCGTCAGGTAGCCTGCGGCCTTTAACACAGGCCGGTACTCGGCGTCTGCCTGCAGCAGCGCACGGGAAATCCCATGGCGGATTGCGCCTGCCTGCCCTGTATAGCCGCCGCCCTTTACATTTACCAGGACGTCAAACTTGTCAGCTGTATCGGTTGCCATCAACGGCTGGCGCACGATTACCTTCAGAGTCTCCATGCCCAGATACTCGTCAATGTCCCTTTTATTGATTGTAATCTTGCCAGTACCAGGCATCAGGTACACCCTGGCAACGGATTTCTTCCTTCTTCCAGTTCCATAATATCTTGTATCAGCCATTTTTCTTTACCTCCTGATTAAAATGTTAAAGTCTCCGGTTTCTGAGCTGCATGCTTGTGATCTGGTCCTGCATATACAAATAACTTCTTATACATCTGCCTTCCGAGAGGCCCCTTGGGGAGCATCCTCTTAACAGCAAGCTCAAATACACGCTCTGGCTTTTTCGCCAGCATGTCCTTCAATGTAGTCTCACGCATCCCTCCTACATAGCCGGAATGATGGTAGTACACCTTCTGTTCCAGTTTCTTGCCGGATACCTTAATCTTGTCTACATTGACTACGATGACATAATCGCCGGTGTCAATATGGGGCGTAAAGATTGGCTTGTGCTTCCCTCTTAATACACTTGCAATTTCAGATGCAAGGCGTCCCAAATTCTTCCCGCTTGCATCCACTACATACCATTTCCTGTCGATTGTGGCCGGGCTGGCCATAAAAGTAGTCCTCATTGTATGTTACCTCCTTGAATTTTACGATGCTACTCTGATATCCAGACGCCGTCCGAAATACCGGCGCGCCCCTGCGGCTGCATGGACATGCCTGCAATGCCCCTTCCCCGCCGGCGGCCTGCCTGCAGGGCATAGGGAGAAATCCATCCGGGCTATCGGTTTTGCACCATTTACATTTTTCCTTGTACTTCAAAGCAAAAACGCTTCGCCGGGGCTTGGCTTACATTTCTCGCTCGCCATACTTTTCCATTCTATTATAAGAACTTTTGCATGTCAACATCTAATTTGATATTTTTGTTTCACTATCTTTTGTCAATAGTTTTGCGACAAGTTTTTGAAAAAAATTTTATGCCAATTTCTGTAACTCTTCCTCGAATAGTTCCGCTGATGTTCTGTAATCAAAGATTCCCCTTGGATAATCGTTAATCCATTTTTCTATATACTCTATCTCTGCGTCCTGCCTGCCGTCAAAATCTTCCCCTTTTGGTATGTGTCTGCGGATAAGCCTATTGTTATTCTCATTACTCCCGCGCTCCCAACTGCTATAAGGGTGGCAATAGAAAACAAAGGTACGCTTTTCCTCTCCAAACACGGATTTTTCCATACCCTCATAATCTGCAAACTCCACCCCGTTATCTACCGTAATGCTGCGGAATACCTTACTAAACATATCCCCCCATTTCCTTTCTAGCCGGTCCAACGCTTCCACTACGGACGCTGCCGTTTGGTCTTTCAGCTTTATAATGATTTCATCACGGGTCTTTCTCTCTGTCAGCACAAGCATACATGATTTCGTAACCCCACGTTGCCCTTTTACTGTATCCATTTCCCAATGACCGAATACCTCCCTGTCCTTTACCTCTTCGGGTCTGTTTTCTATGCTTTCCCCTGCACTTGCCCTTTTCTGTACCTTTACCTTTTTATTATGCTTTTTCTTTTTACTCTTAATAGGTAGGTCTTTGTTTGTCAGTTTCAAGAAAATTCCATTGTCTATATATCTGTAAAGCGTCCGCAAGCTGATAGAGGTTTTAAACTGTTTTTCTCCTTTGGCAATCTCCGCTAACGCTGCTTCCGGGCTGTACTTATCATTTACTATTTTATCCTCTATGCACTCCGCCAATTCCCTGTCATTCCCTATTTTTAATGCCCTGCCTTTTCCCTCTTGGGCGTAGTCGTGTGCTTTCTGCCCCAAATCGCTACTATACCTTTCCTCTTCCGTATAATCAGAATTGCGGTGCATATATTTACCCTTGTCGTATTCCCGGTATATCGTGCTTCTGTGGAAATGTAACTGCTTTGCTACCTCCGCTTTGGAATGTCCTGCATTTAATAAGGCTTCCATTTTGATACGGTCGTTATGGCTCATTTGTTTAAATATCTTTCCCATGCTCTACCTCCAAATATAAGGGGCAGCGGGTGTATTTGTTCCTGCTGCCCCCTTTGGATTCCGCCTTACTGCCTTTCCCATAGTGAAATAGAGCATAAGTTTAACCCATGCTGCCAATCCCTCCGGCTTTTTGTGTCCGAATCGGTCTATTGTATCTTGATTTTTCCCTGTTCTCCTGCTATTATTTCTATAAACACTAGGGGCGGTTAGCAGGAATGTTAAGAAGTCCGCCCCCTGTGTGAATCCCTATTTAATCTTCAATATCCTTTTGGGTATCCTCGATTAAATCATTTATGAGCCTTTCGGCTTCCTCCGTGTTCTTTTCCTTAATCGCCTTTTGCAGGTCTTTAAGGTCCCTCATTAAACGTCTTAGGTAACTTTTGAATACTGCCATTTCTTCGGTGTTCTCCATTTCTTTAACTCCTTTCCTGCTATCTCCTTGCTACAATTATATTATATACTTATATAAGTATACTGTCAAGGGTTTTTATGGATTTTGTGTTACAAATTCCTGAATATGTGCTACAAAACTTTTTCTTTATTCTTGGCGTATTCCTCAACGATTTTCTGTAACTTGTCCGTGAAATTCTTTCCCGGACTTGCTTCTATGATTCTGAATATCTCCGGCTTGAATCTTACCGTTTTATGGATATTGCAATCATCATTAGTATATACGCCGTCCTTATAAGCGTACACCCTAACCCTCGCCCCTTTCCCTTTTTATTTTTTCCTCAACTGCTGCAACTATCATCTGATTCCGGCTCTTGTACCCTAATTCCTTGGCTATCTCCGTCCACTCTTCCGCCCTGCCTTTCGGTATGGAAGTAAGTAGAAAAGAATCGTAGTTATTCTTATTCCATTTATTTTTTGCCCTAGTCGCAGGCGTTCCGCCTGCCTTTTCCTCTGCCATTACGCAATACCTCCTGTCCGCTCCTACCGTTTATAGTTTCCTGCTGAAATTGTACCATACTTTTTATACTTATACAAGTATATAAAATGCACAAGATTTCCTTTATACTTATATAAGTATTTTGTGAACATTTCCGGGATTGCAAATATACTTATATAAGTATATAATGTACTCATAAGGAACGGAAAATAAAGTACATGGAGGACTAAGGAAATGACAAATACAGATATTATTATCAGTGAAGCGGTGGCAAACGGATTATACACAATGGAACAAATCGAAAATATACTTTCAAGCGGTCACATGATACCGCTGCACACATTCCAAGCATGGAAAAGTTACGGATACTCTGTTAAGAAAGGGGAACACGCCCGGATTACTACAAGGCTTTGGAGATTCACGAACAAGGCAAAGAAAAATGAGGACGTAGACGAAAACACGGACGGAACGGACAACAACCATTACTACCTTGCAAAGGCATTTCTTTTTACCGCCGACCAAGTAGAGAAATTGAAATAAAAAACAACCCCCAAGGCATAGAGCCAAGGGGGCGTTTTTCTTCCTGCGGTATCTTATTTTATAAACCTGTCCTTTAATTCCTTGAACGTATCCCAACCGTACATTGAGATATACGCCACTACAAACGCTGCGAATACCGCAAGTGCCACATAATACCATAAAAGCGGTATGCCTGCGTAGGCAACATAGATTAACAACGCTGCCACGGTCACGATTAAGGAAATGAGGATAACAAACGCCTTTGTCGGCACTTTCTTAATCCCCGGTAAGTCCTTTAACAGTTCCGTAATGAGGGATACGGCAAACGCCAACGCCCCCAAGATACCGATAATCAAAACTGAATTTTCCGCTAAAATCTTCATATTTTTTCTATCCTCCGTCTTTGTGTCCGAATCGGTCTATTTTACATCCGCCTTGTCAACCCAACCGTAAACGCCTTTTCCGTCCTGCGATATGCAATGATACGGGTGTGTGCCTTTGGCATTTACGGCGGTCACTCTGCAAACGCTTGTTACTTCCCTATGTACGGCTGCCTGTGCTGCCGTAGAGGACTTATAGACCGGTCCCCCTGTGAATGTTACCGTATCGCCCTTTGAAGCGCTTTTAGGGGCGTTCCCTGCGGTCGTGGATACCTCTTTTACAGATTCCGCATTGACCCAACCGTAAACGCCTTTTCCGTCCTGCGATATGCAATGATACGGGTGTGTGCCTTTGAGGTTTACCGCCGTTACCTTGCAGACGCTTACAACGTCCTTTTCCTTGGCTGTCTGTGCTGCCGTAGAGGACACATACACGCCACCGCCCGTAAACGTCACTGTATCGCCTTTCTGCAATGCCCCTACGGCGTTCTGTGTGCCGTTTCCTGCGGGTTTTTGCTTGTCAGCGTCCTTTTTATCGTCTGCCTTTTTTAAATCGCTTAAATTGGACGCTTTGACGGCTTCGTATACCTTGCCCCTACGGCTTGCATACTGCCCCATTACGCTATCTTTTAGGGCGTAGGCGTGTATTTCTTCAAGTCCTACCTTTTCCGCCCCTCCAAGGTCATTTCCTGCGGTCGTGGCTATCCGTTTGCTTGCACCGCTTCCCCCTTGGTTCTCCAAGTCCGCATAATAGGCAAGTGCCTTTAAAGACGTAACGCCGACCTTAACGCCGTTTTTGACATAAGCCGTAATATCAGCGTCCGCCAAATCGTCCTGTATTTCCTTTCCCTGCGGTGTGGCAAGCAATACAGAAATTGCCTTTGCTTCCGCTTCGGTGGCTTCCCTCTCTTTTTTATCCCATGCTTTCGGGCTGCTTCCGGCAATCTCGTTATAGAGGGATTCCCCCAATATCTCCTTTGCCTGGTCCCGGTCCTTATTTACAACCGCCTGCAACAAGGGCAACGCACGGCCCCAATATGCGTTCCATTGGCATTTCCCTATGCTCATGCCGTGGCTATTGTCGTTTCGGTTTACGCTGCCGTAATTGCCCTCCTGTGCGTAGATGATACCGCTTGCTACTTTTACCACTTTTTTAATCTGTGCTGCCGTAACTGCCATTGTATACCTCCTATTTCTTTACGCTTGTCTTGTCAACCCAACCGTAAACGCCTTTTCCGTCCTGCGATATGCAATGATACGGGTGTGTACCCTTTTCATTGATTGCCGTTACCTCACAACGGCTTGATACGCTTTTGGTTGTGGCTTCCTGTGCTGCCGTAGAGGACTTGTAGACCGGTCCCCCTGTGAATGTTACCGTATCCCCTTTGGAAACGCTTTTAGGGGCGTTTCCTGCGGTCGTGGATACCTCTTTTACAGATTCCGCATTGACCCAACCGTAAACGCCTTTTCCGTCCTGCGATATGCAATGATACGGGTGTGTTCCTTTGAGGTTTACCGCCGTCACTTCACACTTGCTTGTTACGCCTTTGTTTACGGTCGCCTGTGCTGCCGTAGAGGACTTATAGACCGGTCCCCCTGTGAATGTTACCGTATCCCCTTTGGAAACGCTTTTAGGGGCGTTTCCTGCGGTCGTGTCTGTGGTCTGTGCCGTTCCGCCTACCTGGGTGTTTCCACCCATAGCTTTCTTAATATCCCTGCGGAATTGTGCCATAGTCAAGCCGTGCTTATTCCAAATATGCTCTACGTCGCCGTGGTTGCTTGCAATCCCTCTTTTGTGGCCCTCGGAATGGGAAATAATAACGCCGTCCTTTTCCGGGTCAAGGCTGTACTGTTTGCAGAGGTAAGCAAAAAGCTCTACCGCCGTCCTGTACGTCTTGGCTACAAAATCCTTGGTCGCTGCCGGGTTCAAATCCTTAAAGCTGCTTCCGCTCGTGTACTGAATCGTGTCCGGCTCTGTCATTTCTACGCCGATATGGGTATTGTTTCCGCTTCCGTTGCTTCCGCTTCCGCAATGCCACCCCCTGCGATTCCACGGCAACAACTGTAATACCGTTCCGTCCGCCTGCAATACTGCGTGTACGCATACATTGGCGTTTGCGTTATTCCAGTTATTCGCAAATACGGACGCTCTCGGCTGCGGACAACCCACGGAATGAATCATAAGGCCCTTTACCGTGATTGTCCGTCCGCAAGTGTAACACGGATTCTTGGTTGCAATGTTCTGCTTAATGTTCATGGTGTTACCCTCCTATAATGTGATATTGTTTAAATCAACGGAAATATCCTTTGTTTCCTCCGGGTATCCCTGCTTGATTTTAATAATGTTTTCTGCCTTGGCTTTCCAACAATACAAGGCAATTACCGTAGTTGTCGGGGTTGCTATGTATGTGGCAAGTACCCCGAATTGTGAGTAGTCTATAAGTGTCACTCTGATACCGATATACAGGCCCACAAAGTAAGTAAAAAGGACTGCCACCAATACAACCTTTGTAAAGGTCGGCTTCCCTCTTTTCTTTGCCGATTCCCTTTTGAAAAGCTGTTTTCTGTTGACAATCCTAAATAACAGGTAAAATATAAGGAATCCAAGGACAACGCCAAGGATTCCGCATAAAATATATTTCATTCAGTTTTTGCCCTCCTAATCCTCCTGCCCGTGTGCCTTTTGGTTTATGTGCTTCTCCACTTTCCCGATTGCTTCGGTCACGGGGCCGTTGCACCCCTGCTCTTTCAGACCCTTTAAGCAGGCAAGCACGGCATAGGTAAGCAGGCACATTTCATCATTTAGCTGTTTCAAATTTTCTTTGTCCCGCTTCCTCAATTCCTCTATGTCCTTTGTCTGCTTATCCTGCTGCTGAAACCACTTGACAACCTTATATGCAACGGTCCCGATTGTGATTAAAGCACCCAATACGCCCGCAACGGTAATTATTGTTGATGAATCAATATACATTTTGGCTACTCCTTTCTCTCGTATTCTTTGCACGTTTCCGCTGCTGTGTCCGGGTGTCGTTCGTGCTGATCTACATCTAATGAGCCATGCACCTTACACATACACGCTTCATACCCACAAAAACAATCCTTGTAAAAATTCTTGCAATTATAGCATTTTCTTTCTTTGCAATCCTCGTTACTTTCAGTACCCTTTCTCATTTCCTGCCCCTCTGTTTTTGTTTTATGCTTGAAAAGATTATTAAGGCTCTGCCTCATGCCGTAGCTGTTGCAATGTGACAATATGCCCCGGTATGACGCTATCGCACGTTCCATTTTCTCCCTGCTCTCTTCCCCGGCTTCCACCTTTTCTACATAATGTTTCATGCTCCGCTTGATTTTTAACGCCGTTTTCTTCTTTAATCTGCGGTGCGTGGCCCATATGCGGAATCCTACAAAATCAATCCCCATGCTGCAAGGTCTGATTGCCGTTTTGTTATTGAGATTCAAGCGTAGGTTTTCATCAAGGAAAATGCGTAAATCCTCCTTAACCCGTGCAAGGTACTTTTTATCGTGATGTAAAATAATAATATCGTCCATATACCGTATGTAGTAATGCAACCCCAACTCATGCTTTGCGTACTGGTCTACCTCGTTAAGGTAGATATTTGCGAACATTTGAGAGGTAAGGTTGCCTATCGGCATACCCTTATTGCCTAACCTGTCCTCTACCTCTACTTCGTCCGGCTCTTTCCCCATTGGCAAGCCAAACTTCGTAGTTTCGCAATTTATGATTTTCTCTAACAGATTAAGCAACCTTTTATCCTTTATCCGGCGGCCCAATATTTTTAGTAGTATCTCATGGTCTACCCTATAAAAATACTTGGATATATCCATTTTGAGGTAATAGTACCGCTCCGGCTTCCTTTCCGTCTGCCGTAGCCAATACTGTAACTTGTCGGCTGCCTTATGTGTTCCTTTCCCCTGCCTGCAAGCGTAGGAATCGGAAATAAAAGTTTTCTCATAGAGCGGGAAAAGCTGCTGATATATCGCCCATTGTACTATCCTGTCTTTGAACGGCAAGGACATAATCAACCGCTTTTTCGGCTCAAACACATAGAAGCTGTGGTATTTTCCCACCTCGTATGTTTCATAGATTAGCTGATTCTGAATCTCTATTAAATGCTCTTCATAGTTACGGTTGAAACTCAATACATCCTCCCTGTACCGCTTTCCCCTCCGTGCCTTTTCCCAAGCCTTATGCAGATTTTCAAAATCGTATATTTTCTCATAGATATTTTTGATACTGTGCATTTGCAACCTCTGATTTTCCTAAAATTTTGCCGTACAAACCTACTAAGTTTTTAACCCTTTCGGACGTGACAAATATAAATCTTTTCTGCTTACGCTTACTAACTGTCTTTACGGCAATACAATCTTTTTCCCGGAATGTCCGGGAATGGAAAACAACCCCTTTAACCCTTTTGCACTGTCCTTACAGTCGTAACCGTAAGGCTTCTTGGCATAGGGGCAGAGCGGAGCGGAAACCCACGTTGTCGTTAGAGTTGGAACGGGGATTATTCAAGTTGAGGGCGGACGGTCCCGAATTGGACGTATTGTTGAAACTCGACCCCCGGATAGGCAGCCACCTATACAAATGTGATTGTTTCCCAATGTATTTTTATTTCTGCTTCTCCCTGCTGTTTACCCACTCCATATAACCGCCAATCATACAACCGATTTCGTTTACCTTTTTAATCCATACTTCCCAAGTATGGAAGTCCAAACAAGGCTTTTGTTTTGGGTATAGGTTCGGGTCTTTCGCAAGTCTTAGCAGATTCCTTAATACATCTATTTCAATATCCAAATCCTGCAAGGTCGTTTTCTTGTGATATTTCTTTTCAAGCCGTACCGCCATTTCCAACGCCGTATACATTGATTCCCTTATTTTGCCTGCCAGTACATACCTTTCAGTCTTTGGAAAGTCTTTTAAGGCAGGGTTGCCGTATAATATCATTTCGTAGATTTTCTCTTTTATATGGAAAATCCCGTTTCCGTTGCTGGTCCCGGTCCCCTGCGTTCCCTGCTTCTCTTCCATGTTCCCCCTGCCTTGCTGATATATTTTTTCAAAGGGTGTGCTACCGCACACCCTATCAGTTTATCAGTATTCAGTTTACAGTTCGCAAAAAGCGGAGCGGAAACCCACGTGGCCGGTAGAGGAGGAACGGGGATCAGCCAAGTAGAGGGCGGACGGTCCCGAATAGGACGTATAGTAGAAACTCGACCCCCGGATAGGCAGCCTTTCGCCGTGATTCCGCATCCAAATATGGTCGTTTCCGTATCCTGTAATTCCACCGTCCGGGAATACCCCCAACGCTATTAACAGTTTCGGGATAGTTACCCCACTTGCTGCCGTAAGCGTCTTGAACGGAATATATCTATATGTATCCCCACTTGTCGGATACTGCACTGTTGTATTGATTCTGATTCCTGCGGTTGCACTCGTTTGGTCTATCTTTAAAGTGCCTGCCGTACCCGGTGCAACCAATGAGCCGTTAGGCATGATTGCTTTCCAAAGGGTGCTGTCCTCGGACATATCGCAATCAAGTTTCATGCAGTTACCGTAGGGGATAATCTGAATTTCCCCATTCATAAGGCGGA
>CAJTNT010000067.1 GCA_910577785.1 uncultured Lachnospiraceae bacterium
GAAAGCCATGTTGTTTATGGCGTTTTCCCTTGCATAACGTAACAGGATTTCCTTTTGTGTCTGTATGCTTGAGCTTTCCTGCACGTTCCCATCGTCCCTCGGCAACCTGCAATATAAAGCTGCACTGTATGTTGTTTTTGCGGTCTGCCCTGTCATAAATAATCCCTCCATTCGTGACAAGGCATTCCGCTATTCAGTTAAGTTCATTATACTACTTGATACAATACTATCTATCCCCATGTATGCAAATGAATGTTACATGAAAAGAAAAAGTCATCTGATATTTACATCTCCTTAGATATGAGGAGATTATCACTGATAAGTTAATGCAAAACTTGAGTTTCCGCAAACTGTAATTCAAAAATGAATATAATCTCCCAAAGCACCAATCTGCCAAATTTTGAGAAGATATAGAGCAGCAGTTTTATGAATAGAGGCACTTTTATAAGCCCCGCCGGAACCGGACTTTGGGAGACGTATTCTTTTATCTGTTCAAACAGCCAGCTTAAGGCAGAGTTGACGGTATGCAGGGCGCTTTGTCCTGAACCAGAGTCTGATGCCTTCTTTTGCATACGAAAGTATGCCGGAGATACCTTTTGCCAGCCGGTAATAGCAGAATGCTATTTTTTCTTTGACTGGATCTGCAGTCTGTATGATAGCTGTTTTAAGCGCATTCGTTTCCGATTTCATAGAAATATGACCCAGAAATGCCATGCACAAAGTGAGATAAAAATTTAATGCATTGATCGCTTTCAGCTTCCGTACCCTGAAGTTTTCAAACTGGAACATTTGCTTTTTACAGCGGAAGTATTCTTCGATTTTCCATCTGGAAAAGTAAAGTTTAGCAGTCTTTATCACATCATCTTTGGATTTGATTTCCCTGTTTGTCGCAAGCATCATGGGGTGTTCCGTAATGCCATAGACAAGGACGAGATAAATGTCTTTTCTGGAAGCGGTGATCTGTACTTTTATATGGGAAAGATAAGCGTCATGCATCTTCCCTTTATAAAATAGCGGGAGTTTCACCTTTCCTGCGGTTGCGCAGTTCTGCAGCATATACCCATTTATTATGGTATAGCAGTTTGCGTTTTGCGGTCAGTCGGATCACATACTCCTGTTCCATGGAATCCAGTTTGAGAAACATCTTATTATCATCATAACCACGGTCCATGACAAAGGTTGCTTTTCCAAACAGTGTTTTCGCACGTTCCATTGCAGAGAAGGTTACGTCATTGATGGAAGTGAAATCCTTCTCTTTAGAAGAATGGATCTCGGAAAAAATGCTGACAGGGTGGTTGCTGTTTGTAAGAACGGTGGCTTCTGTAACGTGAAATCCTTTTTTATAGACATTTTTTGTCTGTGTGCTTTCAGAGCCATCACGAACCCAGCCGAGAGATTCGAAATGACAGCCGCCAAGTTTCACAACATCTCTGTTATCGATATGGATGACCGGATTCTTTGGACACCATTTTCTAACCTGCATCAGATAAGATTTCAATGCAGCTTTAGGAGTGCCTTTTAGCAGATGTCTGGAAAGCCTGTCTACGATATTGATTTTTTTGGAAGGTTCATGCAACTGGTCGACGATATCGGTAAGCAGGCAGCTGCCAGAGGCAAGAATGCCGTAATTCATGTCAGCGATAAACTTTCTTTCTGGTTTAGGGAGTTTAGAGGAAATTTTATTTGAAAAAGATAAAATTTCCCGTTTCATTTGATAAGTATTTGATGTAAAATTAACCATAAGGAATCTCCTTTATTTTTGTTTAGTAAGATTTTTGTTTGGTAGCTTAATTTTACATCAAAAGGGAATGAGATTCCTTATATTTTAAGCATTTTTTGCAAGTTGTTCACTATGATACTCATAAAATCAGGACCTTGTGGATAAAACTGCGGAAACTCAAGAAAACACCTTTCTATTGCCAGGGCCGGATTCTAACGCTATAATAGAAATAAGCCGCTGCGCTTCTGGGCAAGGGGGTTGGCACATTGCAGGGACTGTAAGGAGAGGGCTTGCCGGAAGGAGAAGGCATGCAGAAAGAAGAAAAGATGCAGAAAGAAGAAAAGATGCAGAAAAAGATGCCAGGCTATGACAATGTGTTCAAGACGATGAAGCACCGGCACAAGAAGCCCTTCAGCCCCATAATCAACCTAAAAATAAAAACAGCACACTGTAGGAGGACACTATGGCAGAGTTTCTAATGAAACCTAAGATTGATTTTGCCTTCAAGGAAATCATGATGGACGAGAAGGCGCGCATCGGCTTCCTGGCTTCCGTACTCCAGCTGGATCCCGGAGACATAAAAGAGACGCAGATTCTGAACCCTTACCTGCGGAAAACGCACGAGGATGACAAGCTGGGGATCCTGGATGTCCGCATCCTCATGAATGACGACACTATGATCGATGTGGAGATCCAGCTCTCGGAGCTCTCGGTATGGCCAGATCGTTCCCTCTTCTATGCTGCCAAGATGTACGCCGAGCAGATTGAGCCAGGCCAGAAGTACGACGTACTCAATAAATGCGTCAGCATCAGCATCCTGGATTTTGCGCTTTTCAAAGAAGAGGCGGACTTCTATTCCTGCTTCCACATCCGGGAGGACACCCGAGGCTTTTTGTACACCGACAAGATGGAGTTCCATGTGATCGAGCTCCCAAAGCTCCCGGCGGAGCTGAAGGAGGGCTGCACCGGGCTGGAGCTGTGGGCGAAGTTTATCAATGCAGAACGGAAGGAGGAATTTGACATGATCGCAGAAAGGAATCCGTATATCAAAAGCGCCTATGACCAGCTGCAAATTATCAGCCAGGACAGGCAGAAACGCATGGAATACGAGGCCAGAGAAAAGGCTATCCGGGACTACAGCCAGGGAATGTACGAGGCAGAGCAGCGAGGCAAAGAAGAAGGGATAAAAGAAGGAAGGGCAAAGGAGATTATAGAAAGCGGATATGACTTTGGGGTATCAGAGCAAGATATCCTTGGCAGGCTGCAAAAGAAGCTGCAGATCACGTTAGAGCAGGCAGAGGAATATATGAAGATGTTTGGAAGCCAGACAGCATAGCCGGGTTATATTGATAAATTCTTGTCTTTAAGAAAAGGGTATCCCTAATGGAGGAGATACCCTTTCCCTAACTGTAAGCGATGAATAAGTAAGAGAAAGGGTGGAAGGATAGATTAATAAATTGCGTAAATTCATTGGCTGCAATTGTTACGTTGGCGACAGCAGATTATGGAAAGGTATCTAAGGCAATAGAACTGATAGAAAAATTGCATTAAATTTTATTGGATGATACATGTGAAGTGGTAAACTAAAACTGGACACGGTGATATAATCTATGTACAAAGGAAATATCATCCGTGGACAAGCAGTACCATCCAGGGAACAGGAGGTTTGCCAATGAAGTACACCAGGGAACAACGCCTGGACATCGCTAAGCGCGTATACGATGGGGAACTAACCGTGGAGGAAGCGGCGGTCATGTATCAACTCAATCCATCCAGTGTGAAAGGCTATCTTCGCCTTTACCGTGCCGAAACGGGGCTTCCGCCCAGAATGCGCAGGAAGAAAACTGGGAATGTCACACAGCCTATTGAGGCTCCAAATGATACCAGCCTCAAAGAATATGAATCCATGTCAAAAGAAGAGTTCATTGACGCCCTCGTCATGGCACGGATAAACGAAGCACGCTTAAAAAAGGATACTCAGTGAAAGGAAGTGGTGTGGAGAAGAAGTATCTTCCTATCGACAGCGGGAATACCAAGTGATATTGGAGCTGTCAGGCGACTTTCCCGTCAGCCTCCTCTGTGAGAAGATGGGAATACAGCGGAGCAGCTTCTACAATTGGAAACATACGCTCTCCCACCCGGCAGAACGTACGAAAGCATTACTCAGCAACCTGGCGCTGTTCGAGGAATACCATCTCCGTTATCCTTCCCACGGATACAGATGGCTGAACGCCAAAATCCGTCTAGATACAGGCGCTGTCATGTCGGATCCTTACGCGCACAAATACTGCAAGATGCTCGGGGTGAAGAGCGGGGCGAAACTCTATAAATACAAGAAGCCTGGAAACCCGTTCAAGATCTATCCGAACCTGCTCATGACCGAGATGCAGATTGACAGGCCGCTGCAGTGCATTGTCAGTGACATGACAGCTTTCTATGTGAAAGGGGTTTACTATGAGCTTACGCTATACATGGATCTGTGGAACAATGAGATCCTCGCCCATGCCCTCTCGTCCAGGCGGGGTGACCGGATGACATACCTGAGCGGCCTGGATGACCTGACCGGGTTAAAGAAACAATATCCGCGGTATGAGACGATCCTCCACAGCGACCAGGGCGCGGCATATGCATCCAAATCATTCAACGAGCTACTGCCGATGTACAGCATTACCCGGTCGTAAACGGTAGATAGGTTCTTTCTAAAGTTAGTTGAATTCACAGTGAAAAAGTTCATGAAACAGTACCTTGGCCTTTAACAGCCCAAAGCTGTTCCTGCCATACATAATCCGTTTTATTACCTTGATTTTATTCACACTTCCCTCTGCTAAGCCATTGTTATAAGAATAGATAATTCCATTTTTGATAGCTGTTAAATCTTTCAATATCCCCACCACGAATGACTGTAGTTCAGGTATATCGTGCTTCTTGGCAGACTCTATCCATGCGTCTAATTTCTCGGGTTTTTGGGAAAATATTGCAGTGTGGAATTCTTTCACCAGGGAATAAAGAGTGCTTAGCAATGGATACGTCTCCAATGCCTGCCCATACTGGCCAGCAGTGATTGTTGCGACATCTTCCAGTTTCTTATAGATCAGCTGGCAGAGGGATTTCCTCTGGATGAATTCAGGCTGGGGTTTGCCCTGCTCATCCTGCTCCCGCATCCGGGATCTTTCTTTCTGCATGAACATCCTAAGGGACTCAACACTTCCTGTATATCCTTTTTCACAAAGGAGCGTATGGATCTGGGGATAGGTAAGCCCCTGGCTCCGGAGCTCTATGACATCTTTCTCATAGGGAGCCAGTTTGCCGGGGATCCGTGCATTATAATGGCCATCTGTAACACGATAGTCAGAATCCAGGTAATTCTGTATGGTCTTATATGTATGGTGCATCATAGCAGCAGTCTGTCCAATCGGATACCTGTCCCCTGCCAGTCTTCTGGCTTCGTCAACTTCCTGCTGCTTCTGCTGCCACGCCAATTGGTGCTGCCTTTCCCGGGAGACGGCCCTGTCCTTCGGAATCTCA
The DNA here is from genome assembly GCA_910577785.1 of uncultured Lachnospiraceae bacterium. Taxonomy (GTDB): domain Bacteria; phylum Bacillota; class Clostridia; order Lachnospirales; family Lachnospiraceae; genus Petralouisia. Next base: position 5,246 of record CAJTNT010000067.1, read on the forward strand.
TCTTCCGGAATGGCAAGATATTTTCGGATGGTTGTGGGAGACGAATGCAGCAACAGTGCAATATCCGATACCGTCAGGCCTTCTTTCCGTTTCTTATGGGCAAACCTGATCCGGAGTGCCCTGTTTGCAGTATTGTACAGCGCTGCCATTTCATTTGAAATTAATTCAGTCAATGGAATCTCTACTCTGGCGGGAAATTCCCTGATGATATATTTGTTTATGGCTTCTGAAAGCCCTTTTATTAAATGGAATCGGTCGCTGACCTGTACTGCCTCGGGATGCGAATCCGTTGCTGCTGACGAATAAGTGGATGCCCCATCTCTGGATACGGTCTGGATATTTGGAAATGTTGCAAGCCATCTGCTGACATCAATGCTCTCCCTGGAGGGAATCATGTCAATGATCCTATGGCTTTCAAGATCGACCATGACCGTTCCATAGGAGAACCTTTTCCTGAGTGCGAAATCATCCACACAGACCTTTTTTACAGAGGATTTATCCACAATGGACGGCATTTTTTTTAAGCAGGCTGCAGATGCTGCTCTTGCACACAGTGATATTTCCGCTTTTCAAAAGCCTTGACGCATTCAATGAACTTAACTGTGTCGAAGTATGGATAATGTTCTTGACCAACCGGTCAGTCTTCTTTGCTTTTGGCGCAGCAAAGGGATGTCTCTCTGCAAACGTTTTATGCTGACAGCCAGGATTATAGCAGAAAAATTTTCGTGTATCCACTAATAAAATGACCTGTTTATCCTGGATTGGCAGATCCTGAATCTCTCTCTGGTATATTGAATGGACATGCGTGGTTTTTGAGCCGCAAAATGGACATGCCAGTTCCTTTTTACTGGATTGTATATGAAAAACAACCTCTTTATCTTTAATGCGGTATTGTACTAATTCGTAATCCTGATTGAGTGATTTTATGAATTCATCCATATGGCATTCACATCCTTTTATCGAACTTTGACCATATTTTATCATCTTAACGCGCTAAAATCAACCAACTTTGGAAAGAACCTATCTACCGTTTACTAATATTCTTATGCGGTAACACCGCATGTTTGAGCAGGTTGTTAGTTTCTATTGTTTTTTGATGGGATGCTTTGTGAGTGGTTTAACTTTACAATACCAATTTACAACATTTGGAAGTCTTTGAAACACGATAAAATAAACCGGGAACTGTGATACGGACTTTTAACTATTATCTTATAGAAACAATTCTTAGCTGGCGAGTATAGGTTAAGAGCTATTCCAGTATATTTGAGACGTGCGTATGATTTTCTGCCATATATTTGGAAGGATGGGCGATAAAAATCAAAGGGAGATATCTGTCTCATTCTTTGACGGATAGGATATGCTCCGGGATATTTCTGGCACTAATAGCGTTGATGTTATTAGTGCCTTTCCATATTTTTTGAAACCGATTGCGCTTAGGCATGAGATGGAAAGTGTTTTTTCTCAAAAATGCTAAACTAAATTATATTTTTTCCGATAATAAGATTTGATAGGATATCGTACAACGCATGGAGGCGCTTACCATAGATTTATGGGAAATGGAGAAGGCTCTATTTCTCTTTTTTGGCAATTTGTCTGAAAGCTATATGATTCGGTTTTATCCAGCGATATTTAATAGAAAATGAAAAATGGAAGAGTAGAAAAACAAATGTTCGTGTGGCAAAAAAGATAGAACGTACACATTGGATTGGTGAAGCCTGTGGCGTACAAGTATAAGAATCAAGTATATACAATATAAGAAGCAAATGTATATATGCACAATATGCTCACCTTATGGTTTTACCAGAAAGAAAGGCACACATTCCAAAAAAGAAGGGGGTTTGGTAAATTTTGCGGATGATTTCATAGCGTGCTTTAGGGAAAAAGAAGATGCGGAAAATCTTATGATGGTCTAAAAACGTGGTTGTCATACTTCGGGCTGGAACTACAGGAAGGGAAAACAAAGTTGGCCGAGTTCGAAAACAGGGCATGGACAAATCATAAAACAAGGGCTGATGGTAAAATTCTGCTATGAAATGCATAAAGCGCCTTTTTAATGGTGTATTTATATTGGATCAATCTATGTATGGTTTCAATGGTACATGGGTTATCACTATTCTTATAAATAATGAAGAAGTATTTACTACGGGGGAGATTGGAGGGGATTCTTTAACAGCATTTCTATTTAGTGTTGATTTTGGAGATGCTGATTCTATAATTATATTAACAGAAGCACATTTATCAGGTAGTGATTTTGTATATGGTCTTGTCGCGAAAAAATAGTTAGTATACTATTTCACAGCTTTTAGAAAACTCATCCTGCAAGATAAGTATTAAGAAAGAAGAACAAAAAGCAGAAGTCTGCTGTAAATGAGTTACATAACCCCGTTGGTATCTTTTGCAGAAAGGCAGGTTATAAGTGTGAAAAATCAAATTGAATGGATTAAAATGGCTGTTAATCTTTGTATGGCTGAGTTCGCATCAGAGCAGGAGAAGAAAGGATGTTTTGCGGAATTAGAAGAAATATATAATCAGTTTACGGATATAGAACAGAAAAGTATATTGGATATTATAATGAGAGAGTTTGAAGTGAATGATGCGATATATGTATTTTCTGTAATGGTTCAATATATGGAAGTTAAAGCATTTAGGAAGGCAGTAATGGAATGTTTGATAAAGGGAGAATTTGATGGCTTTATAGGAGGAGTGTTAGAATATCAGGCAGCAGTATATGTCAAAGGGGAATATAAACAACGACGTTTATTTCGAAAAAAAAATATAGGAAGATTAGAAGAAATATTGGCGGTACATTACCCCTATATTCCATTAGAGACAAGAAACAAAAACCATATCGTTTTGGTTACGGGACAGGTACTAAAACCATTACATGCTCCTTCAAGAATAATTATGGATCTCTCGTATGCGTTGCAAAAGTATATGGGGTATGAAGTTATACTTTTTATTTGTCCGTGCGATAGAAGACTGCCAGAAGATTTGTGGAATCGGCCGCGTTGTGAAAACTCAGAGGGGATATTTAGACGTAATCCAGTTGGAATACAAGTTCGTGATATTGTGGTGAGAGGATATCAAATAAATATGCATGAATTGTGTGAAAAAGAATATAATATGATGTTTGACATCATTTATGCATGGAATCCTTTTTTTGTTTTCGATTTTTCAACTATTAATCCGATTGTAGATATAATTAAGAATTTTACAACACTTGTATCTATGCCAGCTTCTATAGATTGTCCTGTGTCAGAAGCTCAAATTCTGATAAGAGTTGCTAGGGAGAGAGAGGAACTTGAAAAAGAATACGAAGATATGTTAAATGACGATCAGACACAATTATTTGTTCAGGAAAAATTTCCTATTCTTGTAGAATCAAATTTAACAAATTGTACACGGCTGGAATTGGGCTTGCCAGAAGGTCAATTTCTTATTGCCATTGTAGGAAATCGTTTGCAGTCAGAGATTGATGAGGGCTTTGTTTGCGAAATGAGGAAGGTTTTGGAAAAGATGCCCAATATTGCTTTTGTTATTATTGGTTCTGAGGAAGGGATAAAAAAGTATTTTGAAGATATGATATTTGATGGACATATCTATTACTTGGGATACCGTAAGGATTTATTAGATGTTTATGGTGTGCTAGATTTGTATTTAAATCCCAGAAGGATAGGAGGGGGATTTAGTGGAGGGATGGCATTGCTGGCAGGGATTCCAGTAGTAACATTGCCAGATTGTGATGTTGCAAATAATTGTGGTGAAGAATTTATAGTGCAAAATTATGAAGATATGATTTCGACAGTTTGCCGTTACGCTAGTGAGCCGGAGTTTTATAACACAAAGAAAGAATGTGCGAAGCTATATAAAGAAAAAAATACAGATGTGCAGTTGGAACGGTTTGTGCGGGAGATGGTGGATGGTGTTGTCAATATCATGAATGAAAAGGGAGAGAATTATGTTGGCTTTTAATGAGCCTATGTATACACAAAAAGGCATAGGATATATAACAGAGGCCATTTTAAAAAATAAAAGATTAAATGGCGATGGAGAATTTACAAAGAAGTGTACAAAGTGGTTTGAAGAAAAATATAAGACAGATGTGCTACTTACCACTTCTTGTACCCATGCTTTGGAAATGGCTTCTTTATTAATAAATATACAGCCAGGTGATGAGGTAATAATGCCATCTTTTACGTTTGTATCCACAGCAAGTGCGTTTGTATTACGTGGTGCTAGAATTAAGTTTGTGGATATTCGGAAGGATACAATGAATATAGACGAAACTTTGATTGAAGATGCTATTACGGATAGGACAAAGGCTATTGTACCCGTTCATTATGCGGGTGTAGGATGTGAAATGGATACAATTATGGAGATCGCAGAAAGGCATAATTTAGTTGTAATAGAAGATGCTGCTCAAGCGATGATGGCATCTTATAAGGGAAGGTATTTAGGGACAATTGGTGATTTGGGAGCTTATAGTTTCCATGAAACTAAAAATTATACTATGGGAGAGGGGGGATTAATACTAATTAATAATAATGATTATGTACATAGAGGAGAGATTATCCGGGAAAAGGGAACAAATCGAACACAGTTTTTTCGGGGAGAAGTAGATAAATATAGCTGGGTAGATATTGGATCTTCCTATTTACCAAGCGAGATGAATGCAGCGTATTTGCTTCCGCAGTTGGAAATGGCAGAGGAAATAAATAGTAAGCGCTTGCAGTTATGGGATAATTATTATCAAGGCTTAAAAGAACTAGAAGAAGAAGGAAGAATAGAATTGCCCTATATTCCCGATGAGTGCTGTCATAATGCCCATATGTTTTATATAAAAGTAAAAGATTTGGATGAGCGTACAAAATTAATTCAATATTTGAGTGAGTGTGATATAAAGGCAGTTTTTCATTATGTGCCACTACATTCTTCAAAAGCTGGGAAGCAAAATGGAGATTTTGTAGGTAATGATAAGTATACTACGAGGGAAAGTGAACGTCTGTTGAGGCTCCCTATGTTTTATTCTTTGGAAAATGAGGGGGTGGAGTATGTTGTAGAGAAAATTATAGAATTCTATTTGGCTAAAAGAAACAGACGTTGAATTTGTAATAGACAAAATAGTGGGATTTTATGAGAGGAACATGTTATGTCAAAAACAATGGATATAAGAAACAAACTGTATCAATCGTTTGTTGTTGATAAGGTAAAGAATATAGACTGGAGAAAGGGATCGGATGCTCCGTTAGTTGTAGAATTTGATACAACAGAGGTATGTAATCTTGCATGCCCAGGCTGTATAAGTGAGGATTTAGTATGTAATAAAACTTCCTTTTCAGATGATAGGCTGCTAGGACTGGCAGAAGAAATGTGGAAGGCAGGTGTAAAAGCTGTTATTTTAATTGGTGGTGGCGAGCCATTAGCGCATCCGGCTGTTGGTGCATTTATGGAATATTTGGGAATGCATGACATTCATATTGGAATTACAACAAATGGATGTTTTATTGATAGGTATATGGATATTATTGCCAAATATTCAAGTTGGACCAGGGTCTCTGTAGATGCGGCAACAGATGGAACATTTCAGAAACTTCGGCCTTCAAAATTAGGCAGGAGCGAGTTTGACCATGTTATAAGTAATATGAAAAAGCTGGCAATATCCAAGACGGGAATTTTAGGTTTTTCTTTTCTGGTTCGGACAGAAGCAGATGGATTTGGCATTGAATCTAATATTAATGAGATATATGATGCTGCAATATTGGCAAAGGAGATCGGGTGTGACTATTTTGAGGTCAAGCCAAGCTATAGTTATGCAGGCGGCCAAGATCATGCATTGGTGAAGCATCCTTTAGAAAAAATGGTGATGGCCAGGAAAGAAATTGCAAAGCTAGATGCATTGGAAACAGAGAATTTTAAAATAGTAAAAGCTATTAATTTAGAGGATGCGTTATGCTGTGTAGAACATAAACAGGATAAAAAGTATACGCGATGCCCCATTTCGGAATTACGTACATTAGTATGTCCATCAGGGGTTTATATTTGTCCATATTGGAGGGGGAAAGATAGTTATAGGATAGGGGATGTCCATAAAATGAGCTTTTCTGACATGTGGAATAGCCACAGAAGAAGGGAGATAGTAGAATATGCAGATCCTTCTGTAAAGTGTCAGTTCCATTGTCTTAGGGATAAGTCTAATTTGGAATTATTGAAAATTATAAAAATGGAAAAGGATGCAATAGAAACAATAAAAGAATATGATAGATTTATTTGAAAGATATATAATTTGAGTTGACGTTAGGAGAAGAATATGGATATAAAAGAAAAGTTTAGGAATATGAACGTGGAAAAAAGGGCTTATATCAATGGAAAATATGTAGAGAGTAAGAGTAGAAAGACAATAGAAAAGTACAGTTCTTTTAATGGTATGGATTTATCTGGAATTTCTGCTTGTGGAAAGGATGATGTAGAAGATACTGTAAAATGCGCAAAAAATGCATTTGAATTGGGGATTTGGAGAAAAAAGACACCAGAAGAGAAAAAAAATATCATGTTAAAATTTGCAGATATGTTGGAATGTTGCCGGGAAGAACTGGCAATATTAGATACAATTGAGACAAGTAGGGCATATCAGAATTACTATTATGATTCCATCCCTAAAGCAATTGGAGCAATTCGGTATTTTGCAGAAGGTATTGATAAATACTATGATAGTGCAATTCCCCCAAGGGAGGATGCGTTTGCAACGGTTACGAGATGTCCGTTGGGGGTGGTTGGGATTATTACACCATGGAATGATCCCATGGTGGTTGCAGCTTGGAAGTTTGCACCAGCATTGCTTATGGGAAATTCTGTGATTATAAAACCTGCTGAACAGTCTTCCCTGTCAATGATACGGGTGGCAGAAATTGCTTCGGAAGCAGGGATTCCCAAAGGGGTGTTTAATGTTTTGCCGGGATTTGGGGAGGAAGCTGGTAAAGCGCTTGCTCTTCACAAAGAAGTTCAAGGAATCTTTTTTACGGGTTCATCAGAAGTCGGAAGGCAGATTGTCCAATACTCTGGTATGTCTAATATGAAAAAAGTGGGATTAGAATGTGGGGGGAAGAGTCCGTTTATTGTTTCAAAAAATTGTGGGGATTTAAAAGAAGCAGCAAAGGTTCTTGCTGAAAATGTGTTTTATAATCAGGGACAGATATGCTCCGCGCCGTCACGGGTGATTATAGAAAAGCTTGTAAGAGATGAATTTATGGAACTGTTAAAAAAGGAGTCGGAAAAATTCGTGCCTGGGAATCCATATGAGATTCGTAATAATGTAGGTTGCATTGTAAGTAAGAATCAATATGAAAAAGTGAAAACATATATAGAGTTGGCAAAGAGGAATGGAGCTATTATCTATCAGGCAAAGACAGTTAAGGAAAAGCCTATTAATGCATGTTGTATACAGCCAACGATTATTAGCGGTGTAGAAAATAGTGATAAGGTTGCCCGAGATGAGATTTTTGGGCCAGTGGTTGTGCTGTTGGAAGCAGAAAATATACAAGAGGCAATAAAAATGGCAAACGATACTCCGTATGGCCTTTCAGGCGCAATCTTTACAGATGATTTGAATGAGGCCTATTACGCCGCAAAAGGAATTGAATCTGGACTGGTGCATATCAATAGTTATGGCGAAGATGATAATATGGCACCATTTGGCGGGTTTAAAGAATCAGGCCTTGGAAAGGATAAGTCTTTATGGGCATTTGACGAATACAGCCAGCAGAAGACAGTGTGGATGAAATTCAAAATGCCAAGCGGTATGAGGGGATAGATGCCATGAAGAAAATGCTTATATTGAATGGGAGCCATTCTGAGATTCCGTTGATCCTTGAGGCAAAAAAACTAGGATATTATACAGTCACGACAGGCAATAATAAGGGATTGATAGGCCATAGGTATTCAGATGAGTATATCTATGGGGATTATTCGGATAAAGATGAGATGCTCCATATAGCTAAAGACCAGAAGGTTGATGCAGTATGTTCCTGTGCAAATGATTTTGGGGCAATTTCAGCTTCTTATGTTGCAGAAAAGTTAGGCCTTCCGGGACATGATTCTTATAAAACCGCTTTGTTGTTACATCAGAAAGACAATTTCAAGGTATTTGCAAAAGAAAACAGGATACAGACACCTATGGCAGATATTTTTACGGATTTAAAAGGAGCCAGTGAAAAAAAAGATGCCTGTAAATATCCCAAGATTGTAAAGCCTGTTGATCTGACAGGTGGGAAAGGGGTATCCGTTGTGACCGATGCATCTGAATATATGCAGGCAGTGAGAAAAGCATTAAATATGTCCCGGAAGGGAAAAGCTGTTGTGGAGGACTATATTAAAGGGACATACCATAGCTTCAGTACATTTTTAGTTAATAGGAAAGTAGTTGCCTTCTTCAGCGATAACGAATACCCTTACCTAAATCCTTATTTTGTAGCAACATCAGGAGGGCCGGCTCGCAATGTGGATAAGGTAAAAGGCATATTGCTGCGCCAGGCAGAGCTTATAGCTAAGAAGCTGTCACTGGTTAATGGGGTGTTCCATATGCAATATGTGATGGGTTCAGATCTTATCCCATATATCATTGATATAACCAGGCGGTGTTCTGGGGATATATATGTGGAGCCAGTGGAACATGCAACTGGGATTCCTTGGGCAAAGTGGATAGTGATGTCGGAAGCTGGCTTCCCGGGATCTGCATATACAGAGAGGGGATGCCAGCAGAAATACTGTGGCAGGCATTGTATTATGGCCAGACAGAATGGCAGGATCCAGAAGGTTGAAATTGCAGATGAATTAGAAAAAAATATATACAGCCGTATTTACTGGTGGAAGAAAGGGGATATTGTAAGCAATTATTTGGTAGATAAATTAGGTATTGTTTTTTTGGAGTATGGATCAGAAGAGGAAATGATTGAGAAAAGTGAGCGTATTGGATCTTTGATAAAAGTGTTTGTGGAATAGCCTTCAAGATGCATGCGCGGCTGCGGAAAAGAGGATGAGAATGTTTGGGGTTTTAGAAAAAGAAAACCTTTTATTAAAGGAGTGTTTATTGGCAAAGAGGTTGGGAAAAAAGATATTTATATATGGGGCTTCTCTAAGCGCAAAAATGGTTTTGAATGTTTTAAAAAGGCATGGCATTCCCCTGGAGGGGTTTTGCGTAGATGCCCAATTTTATAAAAAGGGAATGTATAAAGAAGGCCTGCCTATCATGTTAGTGGACAAACTGGTTGTAGAATCTAACAGGGGAGAGGATATTGCAATTATTGTGGCGTTTACAGTGGAAAAGAAACTGGACTTTAGAAGATATGGCCATATTCAAATAATCGACAGGGATTTTTGGTTATTTGGGACAGCATATAATTACATAGGTAATGAGATAGATTTTGATTTTTGGGAGAAGAACCGCGATAGATTTGAAACGTTATATGATGCCTTGGAGGATGAAAAGTCAAAAGCATGTATGTTGGCCTATATTAACCAAAAAATTAGTGGGGATTTCCGTTATTTAGAATCATTGTATGGCTCAAATCAGTATTATGAAAAAGAATTAGTTGATATAGGGAATGTACGCTGCATGGTAGACTGTGGGACTTATGATGGGGATTCCTTCCGTAGATTTTGCCAAAATTATGAAAAGGTAGTAGGAAGACAATATAATGAGACTGCTGTTTTGCTTGAACCAAGTAAGGAAGCTTACGATAAATTAAAAAGTTTGAATATAGCGGATAAAAAGAAATTAATTATAGAAAATTATGGGGTGTGGGAAAGTGAAGGGTGTCTTTACTTCTCGGAAGATGGCACCTCAAGCAGAATAGAGAAGAGGGGTACGGATATGGCCAGGGTTAATAAACTTGATAATATCGCATATGAGATTTTTCGGGAAAATAATTTTAAGGCAGGCGAAGGGTTTATAAAAATGGATATTGAAGGCAGCGAGTTAAATGCGTTAAGGGGAGGGTCAAACTTGGTGCAAAAATATCACCCCATATTGGCTGTTTGTGTGTACCATAAAAAGGAAGATTTAATTACTATACCAGCGTATATTAAATCTTTATATGAAGAGTATAGATTCTTTTTACGGATATATTCAAGGTATGCAAAGGAATTGGTACTATATGCCATTCCGAATACTTGATCGGATATCCTGTTTCTTCTGAAGACATTCAATATAATAGTTGCATTTATCAAAAAAAAGAAATAACCATGGTATGTAAGACAAACTGAGCGGCTGTTTTGACAACTTGTAAGTTGGGTGAACTGTTTATTGGTAGTTTCGGGGTATAATGTACCCATAGATGTGGACATAAATTTTGACCCCTATCCTATCTTGTGGA
>CAJTNT010000068.1 GCA_910577785.1 uncultured Lachnospiraceae bacterium
ATTTTTAGGCATTAAAAAACCGCACCCCCTTGATTTCTCAAAGGATTGCGGCGCTTATTTTACTTATTTGGCTCTAATCTAAAGATTACTCGATGATAGTAGCAACCCTACCAGATCCAACAGTTCTGCCACCCTCACGGATAGCGAATGTAAGACCCTGCTCCATAGCGATTGGGTGGATGAGCTCAATGGTCATCTCTACGTTATCGCCAGGCATGCACATCTCTGTGCCAGCTGGAAGGTTGCAAACGCCGGTTACGTCAGTTGTCCTGAAATAGAACTGTGGACGATAGTTGTTGAAGAACGGTGTATGGCGGCCACCCTCGTCCTTGGTCAGAACGTATACCTGAGCGGTAAATTTGGTATGGCATGTTACTGTGCCGGGTTTTGCAAGAACCTGTCCTCTTTCGATTTCAGTCCTCTGAATACCACGAAGCAGAGCGCCGATGTTGTCGCCTGCCTGAGCCTCGTCAAGCAATTTACGGAACATCTCAATACCAGTTACAACGGTCTTCTTGGTCTCTTCTTTGATACCAACGATTTCAACATCCTCATTTACATGGAGAACACCACGCTCTACCCTACCGGTAGCAACAGTTCCACGGCCTGTAATGGTGAAGATATCCTCGATCGGCATCAGGAACGGCTGGTCAGTTGCACGCTTCGGATCTGGAATATGCTCGTCAACGGCTGCCATCAGCTCCATAACCTTGTCGCCCCATTCGCTGCTTGGCTCTTCCAGGGCTTTGAGTGCAGAACCCTTGATAATTGGGCAGTCTGTGAACTCATACTCTTCCAAGATCTCTGTAATTTCCATTTCTACCAGTTCCAGAAGCTCTTCATCGTCTACCATATCGCACTTGTTCATAAATACAACGATATAAGGAACGCCTACCTGGCGGGACAGAAGGATGTGCTCTTTGGTCTGAGCCATAACGCCGTCTGTAGCGGCTACTACGAGGATAGCGCCGTCCATCTGTGCAGCGCCGGTGATCATATTCTTTACATAGTCAGCATGCCCTGGGCAGTCAACGTGTGCATAATGCCTCTTATCTGTCTCATACTCAACATGAGCAGTAGAGATTGTGATACCTCTTTCCCTCTCCTCTGGAGCTTTGTCAATGTTATCGAAATCAGTAGCTGTATTACCAGCAACTCTCTCAGACAACACTTTGGTGATTGCTGCGGTTAAAGTTGTCTTGCCATGGTCAACGTGACCAATGGTACCAATATTGCAATGCGGTTTTGTTCTTTCAAACTTAGCTTTAGCCATTTTAAAATGTCCTCCTTAACTTTCTGCCCCCTTGGGCGTTTTAATGATACAATCAGCTATCTATGATTATATTCGAAATCCACTGTTTTTTCAAGTGTTTTCTTCACTTTAACTATTCTTTTGCAGAAATAACTTTCTCCTGTACGGATTTTGGAACCTGCTCGTACTTCTCAAAGAACATGGAGTAGTTGCCGCGGCCCTGTGTCCTGGAACGCAGGTCGGTGGAATAGCCAAACATCTCAGAAAGCGGTACAAATGCGCGTACAATCTTGCCGCCGCCTAAGTCGTCCATACCCTCAATACGGCCACGGCGGGAATTGATATCGCCAATGACATCGCCCATATATTCCTCAGGCATGGTCACTTCGACCTTCATAATTGGCTCCAGCAGGATGGGAGATGCCTTCTTCATTGCTTCCTTGAAGGCCATAGACCCAGCGATGTGGAATGCCATTTCCGATGAGTCTACCTCATGGTAAGAGCCATCGTATACGGTAGCGTGTACGCCGACAACCGGGAACCCTGCCAAAATACCAGATTTGGTTGCCTCTTCAATACCCTCGCCGACAGCTGGGATATATTCCTTGGGGATCGCCCCGCCCACAACCTCAGAGTCGAACTTGAACAGTTCTTCCCCATTGGCGTCCATCGGCTCAAAGCGGACTTTACAGTGTCCATACTGGCCGCGCCCGCCGGACTGCTTGGCATACTTGTATTCCTGGTCGATTGGCTTAGTGAAGGACTCTTTGTAAGCAACCTGCGGGGCGCCTACGTTTGCCTCTACCTTGAACTCACGCAGCAGACGGTCAACAATAATCTCCAGATGGAGCTCGCCCATACCGGCAATAATCGTCTGTCCTGTTTCCGTATTGGTGTGCGCACGGAAGGTCGGGTCTTCCTCTGCCAGCTTGGCAAGGGCTTCACCCATCTTGCCCTGGCCTGCCTTTGTCTTGGGCTCAATTGCCAGCTCAATAACAGGCTCTGGGAATTCCATGGACTCTAAGATTACCGGATGCTGATCATCGCAGATGGTGTCGCCTGTCGTTGTGAACTTGAAGCCAACTGCTGCCGCAATATCTCCAGAATATACCTTATCCAGCTCTGCCCGCTTATTGGCGTGCATCTGGAGGATACGGCCCACACGTTCCTTCTTATCCTTCGTTGCATTCAGCACATAGGAGCCAGAATTCATTGTCCCAGAATATACGCGGAAAAATGCCAGCTTGCCTACGAACGGGTCTGTCATAATCTTAAATGCCAGGGCAGAGAATGGCTCATCATCAGAAGAATGCCTTTCCGTCTCATTTCCCTCCAGGTCAACGCCCTTAATGGCCGGGATATCGGTCGGAGCCGGCATATACTCCAGGATGGCGTCCAATAATTTCTGCACACCCTTGTTGCGGTATGCAGAACCGCAGCATACAGGCACAGCCGTACACTCGCAGGTACCCTTGCGGAGCGCTGCCTTCATGGCCTCCACAGATGGTTCCTTGTCATCCAGGTATTCCATCATCAGGTCATCATCCAGCTCGCATACCTTCTCCACCAATTCGGAACGGTACAATTCCGCATCGTCCTTCATCTCTTCCGGAATATCCGTAATGGAGATATCATCGCCCTTATCATCGTTGTAGATATAGGCTTTCATTTCAAACAAATCTATAATGCCTTTAAATGCATCTTCCTTGCCAATCGGCAGCTGGAGGATAATTGCATTTTTGCCCAAACGTGTCTTAATCTGCTCTACGGCTCCATAGAAATCAGCCCCTAAAATGTCCATCTTGTTGATAAAGGCCATTCGCGGTACATTATAGGTATCCGCCTGGCGCCATACGTTCTCAGACTGCGGCTCCACCCCGCCCTTTGCACAGAAGACGCCTACTGCGCCGTCCAGCACACGGAGGGAACGCTCCACCTCAACCGTAAAGTCAACGTGCCCCGGAGTATCAATAATATTGATACGGTGCTCTAAGGCTCCCTTTTTCGGCTTGCAGTCCTCCTGCTCCGTCCAATGGCATGTGGTTGCGGCTGAAGTAATGGTAATACCCCTTTCCTGCTCCTGCTCCATCCAGTCCATGGTTGCAGTACCCTCATGAGTATCGCCAATTTTATAATTTACACCGGTATAATAGAGAATACGCTCTGTCAATGTGGTCTTGCCCGCATCGATATGCGCCATAATACCGATGTTCCTGGTTCTCTCTAATGGATATTCTCTTCCAGCCAAGGTTTTTTCCTCCTAAAATTTTCGTAACGATTCAGGGCAATATTTTGAGTTTTGCTACGCAAAAATCGCCCCTCACTCCTGAATCAGCTGCTTCTATGCCTCCGCCGCTACATCCCTCTTATGGCTCTTATGCATCCACAACCACAGCCTGCCCCAATTTCGGGCTGCCCCGCGGCTGCCCACGCTGCTGTGAAATTACAGGCGCTGCTGCGGTTATGGATGAGTTGTAACGGTTCCGTGCCTTTGCAGTTACCCAGATTCTGACTCTGTAACTATTCCGTACCTTCAAATATACGCCGAACAGTTACCCAACTCTTACAATTAGAATCTATAGTGGGCAAAAGCCTTGTTTGCTTCTGCCATCTTATGCATATCTTCTTTTCTCTTTACAGATGCGCCTGTGTTATTCGCCGCATCCATAATCTCATTTGCCAGCCTTTCTTCCATGGTCTTCTCCCCTCTCTTACGCGAGAAGAAAGTCAGCCAACGAAGAGCCAGCGCCTGGCGCCTGTCAGGCCTTACTTCAATCGGCACCTGGTAGGTGGCTCCGCCGATACGCCTTGCCTTTACCTCCAGTACAGGCATCACATTGTTCATAGCCGCTTCGAATACTTCGATCGCCGGCTTGCCAGTTTTATTTGCAATCCTGTCAAATGCTTTGTATACAATCTTCTGGGCTACGCCTTTCTTACCATCTAACATAATGTTATTGATAAGCTTGGTAACCACTTTATTATTATACAGCGGATCTGCCAAAACGTCTCTCTTTGGGGTATGTCCTTTACGTGGCACGTCGCTTCCCTCCTTAATCATCTGCCGTCCAGGCAGGGATGCCCAAACGGGTAAATTTTTTCGATTAATTCAACGGTACTCACTCTCTGTGTTTCGTGCGGAAATAGATCTATCGCCAAAGTTATCCTCTGGCCTGCGTCAAAAAGAATGTACGCTTACGCGATTTCCAACACTAACCTTCAGTCCCTGTTTCCTGTGGTACTATTGTGCGCCAAATTATTTCTTAGCGTCTTTTGGCCTCTTTGCGCCGTATTTGGAACGAGCCTGACGTCTGTTCGCCACGCCTGCAGTATCCAGCGTCCCACGGATAATATGGTATCTAGTACCTGGCAGGTCTTTTACCCTTCCGCCACGAATCAGTACAACGCTATGCTCCTGCAAGTTATGGCCTTCGCCTGGGATATAGCTTGTCACTTCGATTCCGTTAGAAAGACGCACCCTGGCAATCTTACGCAGGGCAGAGTTCGGCTTCTTCGGTGTTGCGGTCTTCACTGCGGTGCAAACGCCGCGCTTCTGCGGTGCAGAAGTATTGGTTGGACGCTTATGCAGAGAGTTATAGCCCTTCTGCAATGCAGGCGCCGTTGACTTCTTCTCCGATGTCTGCCTTCCTTTTCTTACTAACTGGTTAAATGTTGGCATTCTTTTCACCTCCTGTTTTATAAGTATGTGCATCTGCTTGCACACTTAGACATTATATAAGGATAAAATTAGCATGTCAAGGGTTTTTTTACAAAAAAATACCCAACAGCAATTCCCCCGTTACTGTTCACAATTCAGGAATGCGCTCTATTGCGCATTCCGTGAGTACGGCATCTCCTTTATACGCAGGAAAGATGCGCCATACAGAGGATATGATTCATTAATATTTTACGGAAAAACGGCGCTCTTCCGCTTCCAATTCCAGGCGTTCCCTGGTTATCCAATCTATGCGGATATACGTATCTTCCTGCAGGGACTGAATGATCTTATCTACGTCTTCCTCCCGGCCTTGCATCTGGGCTTCTACCGAACCATCATAGTGGTTCCGGATCCATCCGGTGACCCCATAATGCTGTGCCAGATACTTTGCCCTGTAACGGAACCCTACTCCTTGTACTCTTCCTGTAAATATAATATGTTCCCGTATCTTTGGCATTTTAGATACCTCCATAAATGCGTTTACACCTAGACACACTCATAATTTAACGAATGGCTTGCAGAGTGAAAATTTATTCTTCGCTATTTGTTCAAAAATGAATGTGTCAGTATACGAATGGACTTCTTTTATGATATTATAACAAAGGCAGATGGGTTTTACAATTTTATTTTGGCGGTAAAACGTGAGATGCAACCAGCAGTTGCACAATTTTCAAGCGCACTTGGTGGTTGTCAACTGAATTTTATGATAAAATATGCCTATCGGTACCGAAAAAAGGGTTGTCCTGCCAATGCGGACGCCCATAACAAAATAGCAGAAAGAAGGACAATATTATGATTTTAGGAGAAAAAATTATCCAGCTGAGAAAGCAGCGGGAATGGTCGCAGGAAGAGCTGGCCTCACAGCTAGGAATTTCCCGCCAGTCGGTGTCAAAATGGGAAAGCGGAGCCTCTATCCCAGATTTAGATAAAATAATCAAGATGAGCAGCCTGTTTGGGGTAACCACGGATTATTTATTAAAGGAAGAAATCGAAGAGGATAACCTCCCAGTAACCCTGGAGGCAAAAGAAACGGAAGCTTTGCGCAGTGTTTCCCTGGATGAGGCGCTGGCATTCCTGGAGCTGACACGGAAGACGGCCGCAAAGATTGCCTCTGGCGTAGCCTGCTGCATCCTTTCGCCAGTGTGCCTGCTCCTGCTCTTTGGCCTGTCTGAGTATGGCAATGGAAACCGCATATCGGAAGATATGGCCAGCAGCCTGGGCATGACGGTATTGCTGGTTATGGTGGCGGCGGGCGCGGCTGTATTAATTTTCAATGGAATGCGGCTGGAAAAATATGAACATATGGAAAAAGAACCCTTTGTGCTGACGTACGGCGTAGCAGGGATTGTGGAAAAACGCAAAGAGGAATTTGCCGACACCTTCCGCAAATGCATTACGGGCGGCGTGGTACTGTGTATCCTTGGCGTTGTGCCGCTGCTGCTTTTCGGGGGCTGGAATGAGCGCATCGCTGCAATTATCTGTTTGCCGCTGCTTCTGTGCTTTATTGCCGCCGGCGTGTTCCTGTTTGTATGGGCAGGCTCTATCAATGGAAGCTTTGACAAGACGCTGCAGATTGGGGACTACACGCTGGAGAAAAAGGAAGTGAGCCAGAGGACATCTTTTTTTGCCGGAGCTTACTGGTGCATTATTGTGGCTGCTTACATAGGCACCAGCCTGTATCTGAACAACTGGCACAAATCTTGGATCATCTGGCCTGTAGCCGGGGTATTGTTCGCAGCGCTTTATATTATCCTTGGCGCTGCAGTGGGGCGGAAGAAACCGTAATGGCCTAAGGGCTGCCGCAATCAAAAGCTCCCTCTTTGGAAAATGCGGCAGCCCCCTTACTCCCAGCGCTTTGTATGCCCCTACCTTACGTATCCTGCTGTTGATAAACAAAAAAGAAATATCACGGCCTGGCAGGCTGCTCATAGTGACGTGTACAGTTCCCTTCTGCCCCCTCAGCCAGAAGCCTTAAAGTTATATATAGGCTTCATCACATCCAGCACATCTACGGACGCACGGATGACGTCAATAATGTCTTCCAGGCTCTTATATGCCATCGGCGCCTCGTCCAATGTATTCTCATTGATCGATGTGCTATAGATTCCCTCCATTGCCTCCCGGTATTCCTCCATGCGCAGGCTTGCCTTCGCCTTTGTCCTCGACATCAGGCGCCCTGCCCCATGCGGCGCCGAATAGTTCCATTCCGGATTGCCCTTTCCCACTGCCAATACGCTGCCGTCCCTCATATTGATAGGAATCAGCACTTTCTCCCCGTGGTGGGCGGCAATCGCGCCCTTCCTTAAAATCATCTCTTCGGTATCAATATAATTATGAATGGTGTGGAAAGCCTCGCCGCCTGCCATGCCAGTCCTCGCCAGGAGAATCTCTGCCATTTTCTCCCTGTTCCGCCTGGCAAAAGCCTGACAGATCTCTACATCATGGAGATAATCCTGCAGGTATTTCCCAGACAGATAGCAGAGATCTTCCGGCATGCTGGCCTCCGACTCATAGACCTGCCAATGAAGCTGCTTTAACGCAGCCTGTATTTCTTTCCTGCGCCCCTGTTCCTTATAGGTGCGGATTATCTCATCCCGCTTTTCCAGATAATCCCCATATCCTCTGTCCAGATTGGCTGCCAGTTTCTGGTATAGCTCAGCCACCTGCTTGCCCAGGTTCCTAGACCCGGAATGGATGATCAGATATTTCGTGCCGTCTGCCGCCTCCTCTATCTCTATGAAATGGTTGCCGCCGCCCAAGGTACCGAGCGACCGCTCCAGCCTCTTGGAATCCTTTAGCTCTCTGTAACAGGCAAGCCTTGTCAGGTCAAACCTTTCCTGGCGCCCTTCCCACACATTCATTCCTGACGGAATAAAATGGGCAGCCTCATCCACCTTTTCAAAATCAATCTCCGCTTTGCCCAGATTCACCGTATACATGCCGCATCCAATATCAACGCCCACGACATTGGGAACCGCCTTATCGGTAATTGTCATTGTGGTGCCAATCGTACACCCTTTCCCAGAATGCACATCTGGCATAATACGGATTTTTGCGCCCTCTGTCATAGGATAATCACACATACGCCGGATCTGCTCAATAGCTTCTTCCTCCACGACCCTTGCGTAACAGATAGCAGTATTGACTTTTCCCTTAATTTCAATCTTATCCATGTTTTTCCTCCTTCTTAAAAAGAATTTCTCCCAAAGGTTTTTTATCCTATGGGCAATTCCAACGGAATTTCCTAATTTAAGATAAAAAAATACCGCCTATCTTGTGCATCCACACAAAATAAGCGGTAATAAAATCCATGGTTCCGGCGCCTGCCCCCTATCCCCTACGATAGGGCTGCATCCTCTGCCACAGCATTCCTTTCAGGCTTATTCTTATCTGGACACACAAAAGCAATGCCCCACTCTTCTGCTGATCGAGCGGTGCATTTTCCAAATGTTCTAGATACAGATAACTTGACGGAATCACTGTAAACATCTTTTCTCCTTTCCGAATCCATTTCTTGGGATCTACTGTTCTTCTCTTTATATCGTACGCGAATAAAAAATCTTTAGCAAAAAGTACAGAGATTCCAGAAAATATCCCTATCCTTATGCACTTTTATAATTTCAGAAGGGAAATCACCCGGCAGTCACGGCAGGCACTGAGCAGTCAACGGTCACCTGTCCCCCTATCGGTATTCTTCATAATCTTAATCAGCCTGCTTGTTCCAAGCCTGTCCGCCCCGGCTTTTACGAACTCCTCTGCATCGTCAAAGGATGAGATGCCTCCTGCTGCCTTTACCTTCACTCCTTTTCCCACATGCTCCCGCATAAGCTTTACATCCCCAAGCGTGGCTCCCGCCGTGGAAAATCCCGTGGATGTCTTGATAAATTCCGCTCCCGCATCCGTGACAATCCCGCACATCTTAATCTTCTCCTCGTCCGTAAGAAGGCATGTCTCTATAATCACTTTCAGTATCCTTCCCCCGCATGCTTCGTGGATCTGGCGGATCTCGTCTTCTATCTCCTGATACCTTCTATCCTTCAGATGCCCGATATTGATCACCATGTCAATCTCCTCCGCCCCGTTGGCAACCGCATCTTTCGTCTCAAAGACCTTTACCGCCGTAGCGCTGTACCCGTTGGGGAATCCGATTACAGTGCAAATTGGAAGCTTCCCCTCCACATATTCTGCTGCCTGTTTCACGTAAGATGCCGGGATACAGGCAGACGCAGTCTCATATTTCATGGCATCATCAAGGATCTGGCGGATCTCATCCCAGGTAGCCTCCTGCACCAGCAGCGTATGGTCAACAAGTTTTAAAATGTCTTCTTTCTTCATAAATTTTGCCCTTTCTTTCTTAAAATAATGAAACAACACTAACTAATAATGCGCCCGTGATACTGTCAAGCACGCCGCCAACCATAGATTTAAGCGCCTAGAGGGAGATGGTTCCTCATGACTTTCACTTTTTCCAACGCCTTCTATCATTTAATCTAATTTCCCAAGCATAGAACTTCCAATCGTTCCTTCTGGCATATCAAGCCCGAAATTATCGGCAATCGTCGCACCTATGACCGCAAAGGTCTGGGCGTCTTCCAATTTCCCATAACCCTCCATAGATGGCGAATAGGCGAGAAACGGCGTTTTTTCCCTTGTGTGATCGGTACCCGTATGTGTCGGGTCATTGCCGTGGTCTGCCGTGATAATCAAAAGGTCGTCTTCTTTCAAAAGCCCCAACAGCTCTCCCAGCTTCACGTCAAATTTTTCTATTTCCTTCGCATAGCCCGCCACATTCCTGCGGTGTCCCCACAGAGCGTCAAAATCCACAAGATTCACATAGCAAAGACCTTCAAAATCCCTTTTGGCAATCTCAATCGTCTGTTCCATCCCATGTACGGAGCTTTTGGACTTATTGGATTCGGTAAGCCCTTCGCCGTCAAAGATATCATAGATTTTCCCCACGGATATCACATCTAGCCCAGCCTCCTCCAACACATTGAGCGCCGTCCTTCCATAGGGCTTTAAAGCGTAATCGTGGCGGTTGCTGGTGCGCTTAAACTCGCCCTTCTTTTTCCCCACGTATGGCCTTGCGATGACACGCCCCACTTTCCACTCATCCTTCATCGTAATCTCACGGGCAATCTCGCAGCACCGATACAGTTCTTCCAGACCGAATGTCTCTTCATTGCCGCAGATTTGAAGGACGGAATCCGCCGAGGTATATACAATCATATGTCCTGTAGCAATCTCTTCTTCTGCCAGCTCTTCTAAAATTGCCGTTCCGCTGGCGCTCTTATTCCCGATGATCGTCCGTCCCGTCCTCTGTGACAATTCGTCTATAAGCTCCTGGGGGAACCCCGTTTCCGTAAACGTTTTAAAGGGTTTTGTAATATAAAGCCCCATCATCTCCCAGTGGCCGGTCATCGTATCTTTGCCGGCGCTGGCCTCATTCAGATATGTATAATATCCCATCGGCCTTTCTACTGCCTCTACCTGTTTCAATGGATGAAGATTTGCCAGTCCAAGCTTTCTAAGGTTCGGGATACAGAACTCATCCATCCGCTGGGAGATATGCCCCAGGGTATCCGTTCCTGCATCTCCGTAATCCGCCGCATCCGGCAATGCGCCCACGCCAAGAGAATCCACCACAATTGTAAAAATGCGTTTGTATTTTTTCATATCAATGCCCCTCCTTACCTAATCTCTATCCTTTCTTTATACTTTAACATAATTCATAATTAATTGGTACTCTACTGTAAAGAAATTATATATTTTTCCCTTTTTAAAAAACAACATACATTGTATTTGCTATGTTTTTTACATTTTAGAATATTTGCACAATTTTCACATATTCTTTTGGATATATTTCACAATAAGAAATCTAAAAAAGAGATACCCCCAAAGGCGTTGCCCTGAATGGTATCTCTCCATAAATCTTTGCTATCGTATTTCCAAATGCCGCAAAATTGGTACAAATATAGCAAGTTCCTTCCAGAGTGCATCATAGGGCGCACCCATCATTGAGTTACTGCATATGCCCGCTTCTGTCTTTGGAAGTGATCATAGAAAATGTAGACATTGGGCGTTCCTTAAACAGGGCACAATATCCATTCTGCATTTCTCATTACATTTCTGCCTTTCATTTTAGCCTGCTAAAATTTTTTGAAAATATTTTTTGTGCTAATGGCAATCATAAGCGACACAATACCCGAAAATAAAACAACAGCATATTCAAACCCTTTACAGATTTCAAACAGGACACCATAGAATGCATTGCCCAATGGCTGTGCACACATGGAAACGGTAAGAATGACAGCAATTACCTTTCCAATTAAATTTTGTGGGGTTTCTGTTTGGATAAAGGACATCATCTGCACGGTAAAAATCGTTGAACATACCATAATGGCAAAGCAGCATACAGTAATGGCAATATAATTTATGATTGCAGATGAAAACAGTATCAATGAAACACTAATCGGAAACACGCATACCGCACAAGCGATTACAAGATTGCCCGATTTATGAATCGCTAGTTTGTTTGCAAAAACGCCTGCTCCAATACCCCCTGCCAGCCCGCCTGCCGCCAATGCCCCCTGTGCAAAACCATATAGCCTGTTTGCCTGTGAAGCATCTAAATCTAAAACTTCTGTTACCAGATATGGAAGTGCGACAATAATCATTGCGGAAAGAAACAAATTAATTCCGCAGATTACAAGGACGGCTTTTCCGATCACAGGCTTCTCCTTTCGGATAAAGCGGATGCTCTGTGCAAAATCGCTTCTTGCCGTCTTTAATATACCGCCACCCGAAGTTCGTTTCTGGAACGGTATTTTTATGAAAATTTCCATAACCGCCGACATAAGAAAGCATACCATGCAAACCAGCAAAACAGGCTTTAATCCATATGCACTGTATAAAATGCCTCCAAGTACAGGACCCATCAAAGACGCAAACGAGCTGATTGTATTGATAATAGAATTTGCCGCCATAAAATTATCCTGATTGGTAAGTGCAGGGATACTTGCCTGCACAGATGGCTGATATGCACCCGCAATGCCATACAAAAAGCTCAATGTAACTGTCAGAAGGAGAATGAGATTCCCTTCATTCATAAGCAGGGAAAAGGCTAAGATAACTGCCGCCGTAAAAAAATCCAGTATTACCATAATATTTCTTTTATTAACCCTGTCTGCAACGATTCCGCCAATAGGTGACAGCAAAATGGCAGGTATAAAGGCACACGCTGTAACCGTTCCGTAAAGTGCGGATGAGCCTGTTAAATTTAATAAATATAGCGGCAATGCAAATCTTATTGTTGCATTTCCAAACAAAGAGATGATCTGGCCGATGACAACTAATGTAAAATCCTTTGAAAATAGTTTTTGATTCATTCTTTATACCTCCATTTTTTCTATTCCGTTCGTGCCTGCCGTTTTCCTGCACCGTTAATACCTAATAGCCCATATATGTCTTCTTCATAGATCATAAAGCTGCAATTATTCATTCCTTGTGTTAATCCGTAGCTTTTTTCAACAGAATTTACATCCACAATCGTTTGCATACTATCTCCTTTCAGTACCGCACGTCGGTATGTATTTGTTTTAAAATATTTCTGCCCATTTTACAGGGCAGAAATTTATTCATGGAAATAAAAAATTCAAAGATTGTGCTTTCTATTGCTTGTTCTTTTGATAGATAGATGCCAGCTCCTGCAATCTCTCTAACATTTCGCTATCTACAATATCCAGACCAAAGCCTTGCAGCATCTGCCTGAATACCATAAACTTACGGCAGGATTCTTCCTCCGTACTATCAAATATCATAGGATTCATCCAGAGATTTGCTGCAAGCAAAATCAGTTCTGCCAATTGCTCTGGGTAATCCGTTTTAATAGAGCCGTCTGAAATACCCTGCCGGATAATCGGCAAAATATAGTTCGGCGCTGCGTTATCTATGGTATCATGTAAAAGAGAGAAAAGAAGTTTCGGGTTATTATGAAAATCTGGAGCTACTGTAAAAATATCGTTCTGTACCGACCGGCTGATGGATGTCTTAAAAATGGTTTTCAACTTTTCCTTACCACTTAGGTCAGAACGGTCACGAATGACAGCAAGCATCCGATTTGATTCAGCCGTCATCTTTTCTGTAACAGCAACTAAAATATCCTCCTTTGACTTAAAATGATGATAGATGGCGCCTTTGCTAAGGCCGCCTAAATTATCTATAATATCCTGAATGGAAGTATGCTCAAACCCCTTTTCCATAAACAGGCGGAAAGCAACATCTAATATTAAATTAACCGTTTCTTCTGGATGCCTATTTCTTGCCATGTTTTCTTATCCCCCTTAACATACTGCTGGTATGTATCTATATTATCATACTATTGGTATGTTTGTCAAGAGATTTGATAATGCATTTATGGAACGTAGATTAATTTTAAACAACTGAACCCCTAAAGCAACGCATCATTTTCATATTTTATAAACAAAAATGGTTGATCATCTCAAAAAAGCCTTGATATGCCGCCCGGAACCCTGCCAGCCCAGCCTCTAGCACACAGCATTGAGAAAGAATTAATGAAAACTGAATACGACGCAGACACGGCGTTTCTCTATCCCAATACAGGGAGAACAGGAACGCCGCTTTTTTATGCCCTCATGTTACGCATTAGGGGCGAAAAGAGCCTTGCTATATGCGGCTTTGCGGGCGCAGTTTTGCCGGGGATAGGGATTTATACCTACCCCCAGCAAAATGGCGTTCTATCACGTTATGTCGGCATCACATTCCGTTTTAAACTGGTATAAGCCAGCAAGATATAGATTGCATAAATCAGGAAGAAAATCCCCAGCGAGATCATCACAATAAACAAAGGACTGTTCATTCCCACCATCACTCCCGGCTCGGGCAGGGAGGCCAGATTGAAAATAAAGGGTACGCCGATGAGCAGCGGCGGCACAGCAGGCATGGCATAGTAAATGGCAAACTGGTTTCGGAGGGTTCTTGCCATTTCTCGCCGATCCATGCCCAGCTTTTGCAGGAGCAGAAACTGCCGCCTGTATCGCTCTGTCTCACTGAGCTGTTGGATAGTAAGGATGGTGGCGGCGGCCATGGTGAGAGCCAGAGCCAGGTAGAACAGAGGGAACACGGTGTCAGCGGTCAAAGCCGCCGCATCTGACTCCTCCAGCGCTTTGGCGCGGATGGTGTCATAGCTCTGCGTAAGGTTCTGTTCCCCCAGTCTGCCGCGGATTTCATACAGGCCGTAGAACTGTTCCTGGGTCACCGGCCGAACCGTCTTCGCCGCATAGGCATAGTGATGCAGCGAAAGGCCTTCCGCAACATCGTCTGGCACGACAAGGATGAATTGTGTCCCGTTGCTTGCGTTGTAATACTGCATCAGGTGTTCTGTATGCACCCCGCCGAGGGTCAGTTGGGCGCTCCCAACAGATACGGGCTGGGGATAGTTCGCCAAATGCTCTTCCAGATAGGACCAGCAGTGAATCAGATATTCTCCCGGCTTCAACTTCACCGGTGAATATCCCGCAATGGCACGTAGCGCCGCATAGTCGCTGTAGCGCAGCACCTGATCCTGCTCATAGTAACAAAAATAGTCCTTCTCATTTTCTTCCACATAGTCCAGAACCTGGCTGTCTCCAGTCTGGTAAACGCTGTAGTTTAGCGACTGTTCCACTGGGATATTCGCCCGGATGTAGCTGAAATAGTCCTGGCTGAGGGGTGTGCCGTCCTCACTGCCGAGATACAGATCAAAGCAGCCGCTCTC
>CAJTNT010000069.1 GCA_910577785.1 uncultured Lachnospiraceae bacterium
GAACCCGTGTTACCGCCGTGAAAGGGCGATGTCTTAACCGCTTGACCAAGGAGCCAGAATCCAGCTGTACTTCTGTATCAGCAACGCATTAATATTATCACAGTTCCCTCCGAATTGCAAGTACTTTTTTCTTTTTTTGATAAATATTTGTTACTATATGTTACTCTTCACACAGACTTTGCATTTACTGCAAAGTCCGTAAGAAAATGATTCAGGTGTGAGCAAATCTCTTAATATCGTCCCGAACCGTTACTATGAGCGGCTCCCAGGCCGTGAATAGTAACAAAAATTTAGCCCCAATATTGCATCTTCCCGTTTACTATGCTAAAGTAATGGAGATATTATAACATACAAAATTCCCGCAGCAGATATGCTCCCGCAGCCTTCAAAAAGAAACCGCTGCCATCCCCATAATTACCAGAAAGGATCAAACCATGAAAAAAGTAGTCATCTTCGATACCGCCATTGGCACCACCAACCTGGGCGATGAGATCATCCTGCAATGCTTAGAAGAACAGCTGGCATTCCTGCTGGATAACTGCTTTCTTATGCGCTTCAGCACACATACCAAGAACATGCCCCTATCCCGTTATTTTCTGGAAACCCCCAAAATCCAGTTTTCCTATGAGGCTGACTTCAAGCTTATCATGGGCACTAACCTCTTAAGCCGCAACATCCGCCGCACCCAGTCCCAATGGCCGGTTAACCGGCTGGACAGCTGGCTCTATGATAACTGCATTATGGCCGGCGTAGGCACCACCCTGCGCGAAGGCAAGATAACCGCCTACTCCCGGAAAATATACCAGCGGATCCTCCGCCCGGATTTCTGCCACAGCGTCAGGGACGAAGAAAGTAAGCGCCTCTTAGAGAGCATCGGCTTCCAGGCGCTTAACACAGGATGCCCCACCTTATGGAAAATGACGCCGGAATTCTGCCGGCAGATTCCCATCGTCAAGGCAAGCCGCGTTGTTTTCAGCCTCAGCGGATATCCGCCACAGCAGAACCGCGACAGGGATGCCGACCTGATCCGCATCCTGCGCGAGAATTACCAGGAACTGTATTTCTGGGGACAGACAAGCGCAGACGAGCCTTATCTGGATACCTTTGAACAGGTAGGGGACATCAAAAGAATCTGCTCCCTGAAACGCTACCAGGACATCCTGGACTCCGGGGATATCGACTATGTGGGCACCCGGCTGCATGGCGGCGTCTATGCTATGCAGCACAAGGTTCGCAGTATTATTATTGCCATCGACCACAGGGCGCGGGGCTTCCACGAGACTAACAACCTCTGCATCTGCGAACGGGATGAAATCCCGCAGAAGCTGACCAACATGATCCAGGGTGAGATTGTCACCGACATCCATCTTCGGCAAGACGAAATTGACCTCTGGAAGTCCCAGTTTACCAAGGATTACCCCAAGCCGCTCCGAAAAACCCACCAGAGCCTGGCCTGGGTTAGGATCCTCAGCTTCCCCCTTATGAGCCTACAGAAAATCATGCGCTGGCGAAAAAGGCGCAGGAAGAAAAAGGCCTGAGATTAACATCTCAGCGCCTTCTGCCAGAATCCCTAGTGTGCGTTATTTTGTATTTGATGTACTAGAGTAACCTATACTATTCCATTTCCCGCCTAAAATGCTCCACCAGGGACTGGCAGGCCGTCCCCGTTTCCTTGCAGCCCTTTTCCTTTAGGAAAGCTTCTGCCCGCTCCTTAAATACCTCTTCGTGAAAGCCGTGGATATGCTCCAATAGTTCCGCCATGTTGGATGCCGCTGGGAAGGGCGTGTCCTCCAGGGAATAACAAAGCCCCCGTTGTTCCTCATATTCCCTGGCATTGGGGGCATAGAGGAATCCCGGGCGTCCCAGAAGCAGGAAATCATAAATCCAGCTGGAATAATCCGTAATACCCACATCACAGGACAGCATCAGCTCTGTCAGCTCTGGATAGTTATTGGCGTTGATCACCTCTGGGGATGATTCTACCTCCGGCCATTTCCCCCTGTCCTTGCGGTGGGTTCTGGCCAAAATCGTAAATTCTCCCCCAAAACGCTGGTGCAGAGCTTCCCGCAGCGCCTGGAAATCCAACTCCCCCCATTCCTTGCCATGCATAAACTTCTCCCGGCAAGTGGGGGCATACAGCGCAATCCGGCTGTCTTTGGGGATCTTATAGAACTTACGCACCTTTGCCGCCTTCTCCTTCTGCATAGACTCTGTGGCAAACAGGACGTCATTCCTCGGATGGCCTGTCTCCAGCACCTGTTTCCCTTTCCAAATAGAAGACTGATATGTCCCTGTTTCAAAATCACTGTTAGAGATGCAATAATCCACCAACTTGGCGCTCCTGTTTTTCTTCCCCTGAGAAACAGCCTCCCGGTTGATATCCTTGATGCCCAGGGCGCCTTTTAAAATCTTATAGATTTTCTGCTCCTCATGTTTTTTTATGTCCTCTTTGGACAGGTTCATGCCATCATCAAGGATAATTTTGGAGCTATAGATGGCTCGGTAATACTCAGGCGTCTTCTCCAGCACCATCTTCAGGCGTTTCGAAGAAATGCCAATCTTCTCATTTTCCTTATGTTTGACCCAGACCACTTCCCAATCCGGGCAATGCTTGAGGATATACTGGCACAGATAGCGGATGTCATCACAATACCTGGCATACGTAGGATAGAGCAAAATCTGCGTAGGCTTTACCTTAACCTTGCCATACCAGTATGCCTTATCCGCCTTGGCCATCAGCGCTTCCTGATAATCCATGTATTCATTATACTGCTTCAGGACTTCGCCTGTTTCGCCATCTGCCACAATTTCCCCATCGTTAAGCCAAATAACCCGCGTACAGAGCTTCTTAATCGTCTCCGCACTATGTGAGACAATCATAACCGTCCGGTCTTCATTGGAAATTAGCTCCTTCATCTTGGCATAGCTCTTCTTCTTGAACTTGCGGTCACCTACGCTTAAGACCTCATCAATCAGCATAATATCTGTTTCCAGGACAGCTGTTATAGAAAAGGACAGCTTCGAATGCATCCCGCTGGAATAAGTTTTCACCGGTGCATTGATAAAGCTGCCCAGTTCTGAAAAACGCACAATCTCTTCGTATTTTTCCTGGATCTGCTCTTTCGTAAACCCAAGCAAGAGGCCAGACAAGAAAATATTGTCCCTTCCTGTCAGTTCATTCTGGAACCCCACTCCAATCGACAGCAGGGAAACATTGTTCCCCATGGTGTCGATCACGCCGGAATCCGGTGAAAAGATACCGCCAATGGAACGCAGGAGGGTAGACTTGCCGCTCCCGTTCTTGCCAATCAGGCCGACAATCTCGCCTTTTTTGATATCAAAAGACACGCCCCTGACCGCCTCGTATCGGTCGGAAGTTGATTTCTTCAGAGAAAACAGCGTCTGCCTGATGGACTTTGCTTTTATTGTTTTATATGAAATATGGACATCCCGTACTTCAATTGCATTCATTCTATCACCTTAATCCCATCCATTATATCACTTTCACATAGCTATTCTCATGCCTGTCAATCAGACGGATCCCAATCACCGCCAGGACACAGCCTATCAGGAAGATAACGAGCAGCATGCGGTACGACACCCCCTGGCTGTAGAGCAGGCTGTTGCGCAGCCCGTTGATCAGGAAGGCCATCGGATTAAAATTCAGCAGATAGGAGCCATATGGCTCCTCCACCCGTTTTGTAATATTATAAAATATACCCGACATATAGAAAATAAGCCGCAGCACGACCGCAATAATATTCGACAGATCTGCTACATATACCCCAGCATGGAGCATAATCGTACAGCAGCCAAAGGTAAAGACAATCATTGTTAAAAATAGGGGCGCCACATTCAGCACATACCAAGAAAGCGGCACCCGGTAAATTGGCATCATAATAAATACCAGGGTAAAAGCCACTGCCATTTTAAACAGGTTCTGCATGATTGCAATCATGATCAGGATATACTTCGGGATATAAACCTTTGAAATCGTCCCCTTGTAGGATCGGACCATCTTCACGCTCTTGTTAATGCTCTTGCTGAAAAAATTCCATGCATTGAGCCCGATAAACACAAAAATGGGAAAATACGGCTCGCCTTTCCCAAACACAATCAATGCCACAAAAGAATACACCAACATAAACAGCAGGGGATCCAAAATCCACCATAGCCAGTTCAAATAGGAGCCAGCCACCTCTGACTTGAGGTTCGCTTTGGTGGCATAAATGATGTAGCTTCTATAGCGTATTAAATCCTTCCAAAACTTCTTCATAACGATTCTCTTTCTATAGTCAGCAGCCTGTGAAATACCGCACGGTTCTCCGCATTCCTTCCGCCAGAGGAACCTGGATTTCCCAGCCTTCCCCGATTGCCTTTGCAGAATCCAAAAAGCCCAGCTTATTGGCAAGATATCCTGCCTTCTCACGGTCTGACGCCGGCTGGAAACGGGGCGATATCCCCTTTTCCGGGAACAGGGCGCATAATGTCTCCGCCAATTCCCTGACAGAAGTAGTCTCCGTACTGTTGGAAATATTATAGACAAAATCCTCGAAATTGCACAGCGCCTGCATAATCCCGGCAAGGACATCCCCAATATACGTCAGCGCCAAAGTGCCGCTGCCATCGCTATTCATGGTAATGTCCTTCCCATCCACCACATTTCCCAGAAAATCCCCTACGACCCTTCCGTCGCGCAGGATCATCCCTGGCCCATAGGTATGGGCAATCCGCACCACCTTGCAATTCATGCCATACTGCGCACGGTAGGCAGAACACAGGGTTTCTGACATCCGCTTGCTCTCCGGGTAGCAGGAACGCACAAGGGTGGGATCCACTGCCCCATAGTCCCCTTCCATCACGAAATCCTTGCCGCCGCTGCCATAGATTTCCCGCGTGGACAGCAGCAGGAAGCCTTTGGCCTGCTTCTCCCTGCCTGCCTCCAGCAGATGGTAGGCGCCGGCCACATTTGCGAGGATGGTATCTACAGGCGTATCCATGAACTGCTTAGGGCCTGTGGGGCTGGCCGTATGGATGATATAATCCACTGCCCCTTCTGCCTGCAGCGGCTTTGTCACGTCCTGGTATATCATCCGGAAATCATCACGCTCCAACAGGCTGCCGTACTTTTGCGCCACTTTCTGCGGGTTGCGGGCAAGCCCGATTACCTGGATGCCCATATCCTGATACTCATTTAAGTAGAGCAGCATATAAATAATATAAGTGGCAATCAAGCCATTGGCGCCTGTAACCAAGACAGAGGCGTTACGGAATTTGTCCCAG
Source organism: uncultured Lachnospiraceae bacterium (assembly GCA_910577785.1). Taxonomy (GTDB): domain Bacteria; phylum Bacillota; class Clostridia; order Lachnospirales; family Lachnospiraceae; genus Petralouisia. The sequence continues at coordinate 5,284 of CAJTNT010000069.1, forward strand.
TTAATTTTCCTTGCGCAAACATTTTGCAAATCTTCCAGTATCACTTTGTTCAGCTCTAACATAGCGTTCCTCCAATCTCTCACCATAGTTCCCCTTCCATAAACACTCTTATATCAGGCGTACGCTGCCCATGGAAGCGGAAATTACAGGCCGAATATCTCTTGGCTTTCCCGCAAATCTACCAGCGCCTTAAAAATATAATAATCTTCGGGCGTAGTAATTTTAATATTTGTCGTCTCACAGGGAACCAGATGCAGCCTCCTGCCCAGTTCCGTCATCAAAGAGCAGGTGTCGATAGTAATGGCATAGGGCATTGTCTCGCCAGCCAGATGTGCTTCATATACATCCTTAAAATAAAAGCTCTGCGGCGCCTTGGCGATATACAGTGTATTGCGGATAATCGTTTTCTCCGTATATTCCTTGTCCTCGCTGATAATTCCAGTTTCGGTAAAAGGCACTGCCGTAATCCCATTGCCAAATTCCTTTACGCTCTGGATATTGTCATTAATTACCTTATCCGTAATCAAGGGACGGACGGCGTCATGGAGCATCACGATATCATCATCTTTACAGAATCCCTTCAGATAATTCAGCGCGTTCATTTTTGATTCTTGGGTATCCTTCCCGCCAGTCAGTATTTTGTCTACCTTTGTAATGCCAAATTTATCCACCAGCTTGGCAAGATATCCCTCCCAGCCTGCCACGCATGGAATTACAATCTTGTCCACATTTGGATTCTGCTCAAAAACCTCCAAAGTATAGATAATAATCGGCTTATGGTACAGTTCCAAAAACTGTTTCGGCTTTGCCGAATTTCTCATCCGCTGTCCTGTCCCGCCCGCAAATACCAATGCAATATTCATAGCCATTCCTCCGCAACTTTTCTTAATGGTAAATGGTTCCGCAACTTCCTCATTATCTGCCGAAATCCATGTTACCTCTCCAATCGTCTATCTATTCCTGTTTCTCTTTCCATTGCTTTCCCTAATCTACCTCTTAATCTATAGCCGCTATTCTATTTCTCTTATCGTTGCCCTTTTACTGCCTGCTTCCTATAAAATACCGATATCCATCCTTTTCCGGCACCCTTTTCTCCTCTGGGGGCAATTCCCTCCAGTTCCCATACAGCCTTCCTAAATAATGCTCCGCATCCCCCGGAACCAGGAATTCGCGATCCGCAAATTTATGCGCCCGCAATGGATAAATCCATTCCCGCGGCATCACTTCCCTGTCATAGCCCGCTACCCCAAAGAGGCTGCAGACCATCCGGCTTGCGGCGGCATCCCACCTTGTAAAATATTTTTTGCTTTTCCGAATCAAAAAGCTCCATCCGATACCCGGGATCACAAAAAGCAGAATACGGGAAATGAGCCGGATTGCCTTTCCCCTGTTCTTGGTAGGCAAATGATACACCCCTAAGTAATATACCAAGGCAAATATTTTCTGCAGCTTTTGCTGGCTTTGCTTTTCTGGCACCCCATCAATAGGGTGGATATCCAGCTTCGGCGCACATTCTGTCCTGCCGCCCACTGCCTCAATATCATATAGATGCCCAATGGGAGCCTCCGGGATCAGGCTCTCCTCCACCGGGGAATACTTTAGCCTGCCAATTTGGTTTCCCTGCTGCCTCATACAGGCCTCCATTTTCTCAAAATCGCCCCGCAGCATAGCAATATCGACATCATCATCCCATGGGATAAAGCCGTCATGCCGGTAAGCCCCCAGTGCAGTCCCGCCCACCAGAAAAAACTCCAATTGATTCTGCTGGCAAAACTCCTGAAACTGCTCCAGCATGCCTGCCAAATGCCTCTGATACCTTTCTAGTTTTTCCATATGGCCTTCCTTTTACTTTCCCCTCCCCTATTGCCTGTCCTGCCCAAACACCTTTTATGGCCTTCCTTTTTCCCTTCAAATCCTCTTGCTAAATCATTCCTATTATATCATACGTGTGATTGCTGTCAACCACTTTCCCCCTCACTTGCGCAGCAAAACGCCATAAACCCGCTTTCTGAGCCAGCTTGGCTGCAGGCTGATGGCAATGCTCAGGAGGCATCCTTTGAGGAACTGCCTGCGATTTGTAATCCCCAGTTCCCTCTGTATCCTACGGAATTTCAGATACCGTCTGCAATAAGCAGCCCCCCCGCGCCGCCGGAACAGATTCCCAGAAGTCCTGGCATGTACCAAAACCTGGGGGATATTGGCCAGCCTTGCTCCCTGGGCATACATCCTGCTCCACAGATAATAGTCCTCCAGAAAGGGAAAATGCTGATAATTGCCCGCCTGCATAACGGCGTCCCTGCGGAACATAACCGTCATATGGTTCAGGGGATTCCGATAACGGATATAGTGATCTATCTCTTTCCCCAATGGCATTTCCTTTACCTTTTTCCATGTGCCCGCATCATCAAATTCCTGTATATACCCCCCTACGGCAGACACTTCCGGATGTTCCATCATATACCTGTACTGTACCGCAAAACGTTCCCGCACTGCAATATCATCCGAATCCATCCTGGCCACCAACGGGTGGCTGACCTGTCCCAGCCCTATCCCCAACGCGCGCCCTAACTGCTGGTTTTCCTCCAGTTCCACAGTCTTCAGCTGCGGATGCAGCCTTTGCTGGCTTCGGATTTCTGCATACAATCCCTCTGTCAGCCTCCCGTCCTCCACCAAGACAACTTCATCCGGCGGCAAAGACTGGCTGAATACACTGTCAAGAGCCTCCTTAAGGTACTGTGGGTTCTCTTTTGCATAAACTGACATCAACACTGAAAAAGGCATGGCTCCCTCCTAATCCCTACAATATCATACTATTCCCTAAAAGCATAAAAAATAGCCGCTGCCCAAAATATTTTTCATCCGCTTAACGTATAGGAAATCAAACACTCCGTATTGCCACCCCAATAATACTACGTATCTTACCATAACTTTCTGCTTATTACAAACACTTTTTCAATTTATGCATTTCACATTCGTATCGTATTACATTCCCCTTCAAGTTAACGTCTCACTATGATTAAGCACACTCGTACTAAACAGAAAAAGCACATCCTGCCCATCAAATGTAAGAAACTTATCCAGATAATCCACCCTCAGATACCTAATATCGACCAGCGTAACCTTTGCATATCCTTCCGCCAGAAGCGGCGCTATACTGCTCCCAAAAGAATCCCTGAAGAGAATCAGCTCGCGGCCATTTTCGCAATCCGGGTTTTCTATCGTCATAAGGGAACGCGCCCCCGAAAGAAATATTTCATACGGATCTCTGCCTGCCGCCTTGTCCATATCATAGATCCCCCCAACCGTCCCCTCCTCATAGTTCGTCACCTTACAGCCATCCAGAACATCATTTGTAAGGTAATAGATTGTCTCCGCAGGAAGCGGAAGGGATGACTGCCCATAATAAACCCCATAAAATGGCCGTTCCAACGCCCTTTGTATATATTTCACCGAAAAGGCGCTGCCCATCCCCGCCGCAATCTTCTCCGCAGCATCCACAATCCTCTCCTGGCGCCAATGCGTATCTGTCCTGTAATAATCCGAAATGTCAAGCGTCCCGCAAATATCAATATACGCAGCATAAGGCATCCTATCCTGCATGATCGAAAACAGTTTTTCATAATCCATGCCCAGATAACCATTCTTCCCTGCAAGAAAATAACCCTTATCCGGAACAATTGAAACATAGGCTTTCACGTTTTTATCCACAAGGAAATTCTCATAAATATACCCAAATCTATCCGCAGCATGGTGAACAGAATCTTCATCCAGCGGATATTCCAGCTTTGCCGCATAACCGTCTTGCAGATAAATGCCATTGTTATCAAGCTGCCGATACATATCATAAGCCAAAAATGCCTTGACCGTCCGAAATGTATCACGCATGGGAAACTGATCCTGCGCGTAACGCTCAAATTTTTCCACAAAGCTGCCATCCCTCACTGCAGCAAGCGAAAATTCCGGAAACTGTGCCAGCTTACGCCTTTCGCTGTCCGAAAATTCCTTTGGCGGCAGCACCCAGGCAGCAAAAACCAAGCTGGCAAATACCAGGCCAACAATGGCAATGCAAATCCTGTCCCTATACTCTTTCATTCTCCACCTCCACAACACCGAAAATCAAAAATATCCGTACCTCTTAAAACCGAAAATAAAGAAACGGATGATAGGAAGCATCCACAAGATATGCCGTACACGCTATCAGTATCGCAGAAATTGCCAAAGGCTCGGCAAAAACAGAAAGGTTCCCGCCTGCCGAAGTTGTGCGCATACGGCTCCATATCTTCTTCGGCAGCGGCGTCGCGCCGATGACAGCAACAACAAGCACGCCCCCATAGCTACGGAAGTAGTACAAGAATTCTTCCGATATCAAGGAATATCCACCCGCGCCAAACATCGCCCTCATATAAGACAATGCCTGCCCCACGCTTGCCGCATCAAAAATAACAAAGCTGATGATAAGCATAAGGATCACATACACATGCCTCCCAATCTGGCTTCCCTTCCAATTCCCTATCCGCTCCCCGTTCCTGTTTTTTCCCCACTCCCCTTTTCTGTTCTGCTTCCTACGCAGCCAAAGTTTCTCTATGATAAGCAGAAAAGCAAAGTAAAGCCCCCAGGCCAAAAAATTCCAAGCCGCCCCATGCCAGAAGCCGGTAAGCATCCAGACCACCAGGAGGTTCCATAGATGGCGGGGAACACTCACGCGGTTGCCGCCAAGCGGGATATAGACATAATCGCGAAACCAGGAGCCGAGCGACATATGCCAGCGCTGCCAAAATTCACGAATGCTCGCAGAAATATAAGGATAATGAAAGTTTTCAGGAAAACGGAAGCCAAATATTTTGCCAAGCCCAATCGCCATATCACTGTATCCGGAAAAATCAAAATAAATGTGGAGCGAATATGCCACTGCATAAAGCCAGAAGAAAAGCACAGATTTGTCATCGGATTCACGGAAAATACTGCAGAGCTCACCCAGCAGGTCTGCAATCAGAACCTTCTTGCCAAGCCCAAGGATAAAACGGCGTACACCAAGCGCACCCCCCTCCAGGGAATGCGTTCGGCTCTTAAGCTGATTGGCAACATCGGAATAACGCACAATCGGCCCTGCAATCAGCTGCGGAAAAAACGCAACATATGCTGCAAAATCAATCAAATTCCTCTGTGCCGCAACCTTCCCGCGGTAAATGTCAACGGTATAGCTGAGTATCTGGAACGTATAAAAGCTGATTCCAATCGGCAGAGCCATCCGAAGCAGCGGAACCGAAAGCCCTGTCATTTCGTTGAAGTTACCTATCAGGAAATCTCCATATTTAAAATATCCCAGCATGGCAAGGCTGCCAGAGGCGGATAATGTAAGTAAGAGCTTTGATATCTTATCCTTTTCACGGAAACGTTCTATTAGCAGCCCGAATAAATAAGCCATTATAATTGCCACCGCCATCCACACGATATGCCTTGGTTCTCCCCACCCATAAAAAAACAGGCTCGAAAGAAGCAATACCGTATTTTTTAGGCCGTGCGGCGCAATAAAATACAACATCAAAACGCAAGGTAAAAACCAAAACAAGAATGGTATGCTTGAAAATAGCATCTCGATATCCACCCCAAATTATTCTGCCACGGCAGGGGCGTCAACCAATACCGTAGACTGTGCCTCCACCGCAGAGCAGGCGGCAGCAAGGTTATCAATATTATCTTCTAGGCCATATGCCATGACCACATAGTTGCCGACTGAAATAACAACTACTTTATCAGGAAAACCGCACATCCAATGCTGACCCTGAATGGCCGTCTTGTATGCCTCGGCAAACTCAGATGCCTTTGCGGGATCCTTCAGCCTGGCAACCGCCGAGCTGAAAGTATTGGTATTCATCATGTGCTGAAGCGTAGCAACATCATCCTCAAGCATATCATAAAGTTCATCGGTGACGAGAATCAGGCTCTTAAAATTTTCCTTATTATCCTCTGTCAGCAGAAATTGTCCTGGCCCCTCCGTACTGTGTTGTGCATCGCCTCCAACACAGGAAAATTTCTGATCGTCATCAAAGGCAGCCCATACTTCCGTATAGAAAGCCACAGCAGACTCAATAGCAGGCGCTACAGACTGGCTGGCGCCGTTACCTCCAGCGTCCCCCGCATTGCCACAGCCCGCAAAGGCCGGCAGAACAAGGCTTATTATCATTGCCAGCAGAACAGGTATTATTTTCTTCAATTTTTACCACCCTTCCTTAAAATATTTCTCATTATTATGTATTTTGAACCATATCTTTTTTCATATACCAAAACAAGCATATCCTACAAAAAAATCCTGTAAACACTGGTGTTTACAGGATTTCCCAAACTCCCCGAGTTGGGCTCGAACCAACAACCCCGCGATTAACAGCCGCGTGCTCTACCAACGGGTGCGGTCGCACACCGATCAGAGTGGGATAACTATTCTTTCTCGTGTCGTTTTCACAGCTTAGATATATTATCATGTTTTCGTTGCTTTTGCAAGCACTTTTTTGAGTTTTGTAAAATTTTGTATATTGTGCGTTACTATTCACGGCTCAGGAATGCGCTGTACTGCGCATTCCGTGAGAACATGATTCAGGAGTGAGGGACGATTTTTGCGCAGCAAGACTCTAAATATCGCCCCGATTCGTTCGAATAAAGGCTTTCCCCCAACAGGGTTTTCCCTATCTCACGCTGCAGGACTTCCAACCGCTTTTTCTCCTTGTCCAGCTCAAAGGCGGTTTTCCATCTGCTGCGTTGTACGCCGCCTGCTGTTTTTTCAGGATTTCCTTGTACTTTTCTTCCTCTGGCGCACCGTCCATGCCCTCGAACACCTGACGCATAATCCGGCAGACTGCTTCATCAACCTTTGCTGCAACATAATATGCCTGCCATTATTATAGGAAGGAACTCTTTCTGCCGCAAATGTGCGATTTCAAAATCTATAGTGTCATCCGCTGGGCTTGTCGTCAGCGTTTTTCTTAATCTCCTCCATGGTTTTACTATAACGAACCAAACATTGAAGCACCGCTCACAGCAGTTTCCGTCATCACATTTGATTCATAGGCAATGGATGCCGCCGCCATCTGCCATTCAGAGCCATCCCTGCTCCGTTTTATTCGACTTGTGGCTTATTGGGAAAAATGCCTATAACCGTTCCAGCTTCTCCAAAAATGCCCTGTAAAATTCCCCTTCTTTGATGCGCGCCTGCTGAACCTCTATGCTTCTGGGCGTATATACCACGGGATGCTCCAAATCGTACAGTGCCTGTTTCGCTGCCTGGATTGCAGATTCCACTGTATTTCCAAGAATGCCAAAATTCTCTGTTTCACCCCTAAGCTGTTTGTTGAGCCGCTGCACCATCATCTGCGATATATGGCTCATCATTCCGTTGCCCCGGATTCCCATGCCATTTGCATTTACTTCTTTCGCCGCATCCATCCACGCATCCTTTACGCCCTGTGGGGCGCCCCGGCCGACCATCTCAAAGGCTTTTTCATCCTGATTGGCTGCTTCATCCTGCGCTGCCTTTTCCGCCGCTATATCCATAAATCCCGCAGTCCCAAATTCTGCGCTCTTTTCTGCTTTTCTCGCCGGATATCTTTCTATCGGGTAAGCTGCCGTCCCTATTCCGTTTATGCTCATTTTTAAATCCTCCTAACCGCTGTTTATAACATTTTTCTGAACTGATATTTATACATATCAGAATACATATTGCCAGAAGATTGTGGTGTCAGATAAAGATTTTCTAATGAAATATCCTCCCCTGTAACCCCTTTCAGGCAACGCCGGTAATCCGATACGCTGTCTGCCCCTGTGTAGTTACTTCATTTCATCCGATCCTGCATCCATCTTGGTATCATCAGAGGACATATTATTATCCGTATCATGCTGTGAATATTCATTTGGCGCTTCTGTCGGCTTGGAAATTTCCAAACTCATGGTAGTTTCCATTCCTCCGATACTCATTGTCATTACAAGCACCCTTGAACCATCTGGCTTAACAATAATATCTGTCTTTGATTCAGATTCTTGTTTATTTACCTGCTCTAATTCTTCATCTGATACGTCACTATCCTCCTGCTCCAATAATGGATTTGTTGATTTAAATGCGTCATATATCTCCTGCACATTGGCGTTCTGCCTTGTACCTTCGGGAGCGGGTGCCTCTGCCGCCTGTTTCTGCGGGTAGAACTGTCCGGCTCTGCTCCTGTTGCACTTATTCTCTAATACATTGTTCTGATAATAATTCTGTCCTACTCCATTTATTGTCATGATTCAAATCCTCCATTGTCATCAATTATTTTAATAGCAGCCCCTCTGTCAGTCAGAGCCGCATCCGCTCCCTCGTAACAAGTCCGAGCGGTTCATTACCTCCATGCAGACATACAGGCTAACTCCTCCTGTCAAATACCATAACCATCACTTCCCTTCGCTGAAATTACTACAATAATCTGATGCACGGCATCCGGGGCAGGGCTTCCTCATATTTTTTCATCATCACACACTGCAATTGTTATCGTTTCCATCACCTCCAGCCTTCAACTAAATTATCGGAAAAATCAGTGGGATTTCTAATGTCTGCTTCGTGAATGGTTCCTCTGGCTTCGTGAATGGTTCCTCCTTATGATTCCCCTTAAGGCGCACATAGCCAGCGCAGAAAAAACAGGGAACGGCGTGTAAGCATTTACTTTCTGAATCCCCCGCTTTCCTGATAGTTTTCTGATAAAGCAGGCCGCCGCATATGGGACAAAACCATAACGGTGGTCTTTACATCATCAATGGTATCTTTTCCTGCCTTGCCACATTTATCTCATCATAAAAACCGTAATCCTTTTTTCATGGACTACGGCGCATAGAGCTTTATATCTATTACTTCGGCAGTTAAATATCGTAGCAGATTGCGCAGAACAAATCTTCCTATGCAAGGCGGAAGATTGAGCTGTAGCGAG
>CAJTNT010000070.1 GCA_910577785.1 uncultured Lachnospiraceae bacterium
AAAATAGATTCTGAAAGCCCCATGAAATAAGGGCTGAAGATTCCGAGAAGTTATACAGCTGGAAAAGGAGGGATTTGAACATGATTAAGATTACCTGTGGGATATGCGAGGATCTGATGCCCCTGGTACAGGATGGGATTGCCAGCGAGGACAGCCGCCAGGCTTTGCGCCGCCATATCGAAAGCTGCCCCAGCTGCCAGGCAATGTTCCAGGGGGAACTCCCTCCTTCGGATGGGCAGGATATCCTGGGGCAGAAAATCCTCTGGCAGCTAAAACACAAGGTACGGCTTTTTTCCCTTATGGCGCTGATGTGCGGCGTGTTCCTGGGGCTTTGCCTAACCGGGAGCAGCGGAATGTTCTACAATACACTGATTATGCCGCTGATTGGGGCTGTCGGCTACTGTCTGTTCCGCTGGAAAGCCATCTATACCATCCCCCTCCTGCTGCTAATCTTCTATCCCATCGCCACCGTTGCGTCGATGATACTGTCAGGCGAAATGCTGGATGTATACTCTGCTGTGTCCTGGACAGTGATTTACAGCATTTTTGCCCTAACGGGCACTGCCATTGCGGGGCTGCTGCATTTTGCTTTCCGCAGGGATCAAAAACCTGATGATTAAGGATATGAGCCCGAAGCGAGGGACGATGTAACTGGAAAACAGACAATTTAGCATCAAATTCTGTTTAAAAAGAAAGGAACCGGTGACGGAGATGAAAAAGAAAGGCTTAAAGCTGCTTGCGCTGGCAGGGGCGTTATTTCTCATAGTTCTCCTGGGGTGGACTGCCAATGGCCTGATTGGCAATCCCATTTCCAGATACCTGGCAGACAAAAACGCAAGAAAATATCTAGAGAAGCATTTTCCAAACACAGATTATTACATTGAAGATACCAGTTATAGCTTTAAGGAGGGCGCTTATATCGCAGATGTAAAAGCTCCCGGCAGCATGGATCGTTATTTTAGCATTACCATGGATATGGCTGGGCGATACCGCTGGGACAGCTATGAAAATGTGGAAGATGGATTTCATACCTTTTTACGGCTGGATGAGGAATATCGGAAATTGACGGACAGCGTCCTGGAAAGCCCTTCGTTTCCCTGGCATGGCGATATTATGTATGGAACCCTGGAAATTTATGCTAAGGAAGATCGCCTGTCAGAGGAGGAAGATGAGCATGGCGCAGATAAAGATGATGATTTCCCAGATTATGCATTGGCACAGGAAGAACTTGAGCCAGATAAGCTGTATGACATCCGCCAGCTTGGGGCACAGGCTGGGCATTTGATGATTTATATAGAAGGCGATACCATTACGGCGGAAAAAGCAGCAGAAGCAATCCTTGGCGTCAAACATTCTATGGATGACGCAGGGGTTCCTTTTTACGCTATGGAATTCCACTTGAGGGAGCCTCTTTCAGAAAATGGCACACGGGAAGAAAAGAGTATTGATGTTTTGGAAATTTTATATCAGGATATGGAGGAAGGCAGTATCCTCCAGCAGGTACGGCAGGCAGATAAGGCCGCCAAGGAGCGTTATGCACGGGAGGAAAAGGAAGATGAAGAAGCGTATGGAGCGTTGGAGTAAAGGTTCCGTTCTTGTTCCGCATTTCCTAATTGCAGCAGCGCATGAAAAATCCCTGGAAGGTTTTTCTTCCAGGGACTTCCTATTTCAAAATCGTTTTAAATAACACCAAACTCGTTCAGGCGTCAAATACACGTTCCTATGGAAATCGGCTTTTCATGATCGTAAAATTCCGCTGCAACCTCCAGGTTTTCGGTAATCTTTACCTCCGCTACTTCTGTTAAGGAAAGTACCTGATGCCAGACTCCCTTTTTCAGGCAGATTGGCTTGTCTAAGAGAAAGGCATGGTAATCTTCTGGCGTATCGTGTTCCGCTACCAGCAAAACCGTAATGCCTTTTAGCGGCTCAAAGCTTTCCTTGGAATAGGGATGGCACTCAAACTGCTGGATGCTGTGGTTGGAATAACGGTAGATACCAATTCTCCATGGGTCATTCTCCTCCCGTTCTACCACACAGAACCCCCCCTTAGCGGGATCGGGATGTTCAATGACAGTGCCAAACGGCGCAAAGGCCTCTTTCGTAACATATTCTAATAATGCCATAGGTACTCCTTTCCTGATTATGCTATTAATCTTCTGATTTCGTTGGTTATTATTGTGATTGCCCTGCTTACGCTTCCTGTTCTTCTTGGAAATAGATCTGGACGTCTGCCTTCTGTTCCTCCCCCTTCACGCAAAGAATCAGCAGGCTGCCCTTCTGTTCCAGGCTGCACGCCGCGCCGGTATATTGGAGCGCTGGCCTGGCATATCCTTCTGGCAGCACCCCAGCTCCAACGGCTTCCCCGTAAAGCTTTGGCTAATGCACCCAAGGTAAGACTACTCCCAAAAGTCAAAGACATGGTATGCCTTTGCAGGGTCTAAGCCCAGGCTCTCCAAGGGGATTGTGCTTTCCCGCAGAGGGATGGCGGCAAACCGTCCCGCCACGCACCATTGCTTCCCATGGTGGTTCAAATGGAATGCCCACAGCGTGGAAAAGGGATGGCTTTTATCCATTCCGGGGAAATTCCCCGCCATATGGTAGGCGTCTTCCAGATTCACTTCCTCGGCTGACACAGGCTTTTCGTTTGACTGTACGGCAAAGCCGTGAAGCTTTGTCCAGGTATAGGCCGGATATTCAAGGCTCAGGGGACCGGTTTCTGCCGTCCGGGTGGGCAGCGGGGGCAGGGTCTTTTGGATAACTTCTAATTTTTCTTCGGTATAGGCATCCTCCGTATCGCTGAGCATATACAGGCCGCCAGAGAGGGAAATCAGGGACAGCACGCTTTTGGCCCAATCCAGGCGCGTGCGCACGCACACATGGTCAGGGTCATTCAAAAAGAGGATACGCTGGGTATGGAACCAGCGGGCGCTCTCAAACAGCTGCATACGGATTCCTGCCCAGGTCGGGTTGGCATCCATAGAGATCCGGCAGGCATCCGCCACGCCGATTACCTCGTGCATTTCTCCCCAGCTTGCCAGGTAATAGATATCCTCCCCAAGGCCTTCCCGGGCGGCTTCCATATAGGCGCGGAACTTCCGGCTGGCCTCTTCATTAGACATTATACCAAGGCGCACGGCTTCGTGCAAGCCGTCAAATAATAAATGACGGATGGCGTCTATTTTCACATATTGATAGCCTTCCCTGGCAAAGCTTTGGAAAATGGGGCGCACTTGGCTCTCTAAGGTTTCTGGCGTGCAGTTATAGAGGTAGTCAATCCATTCTCCCTTTAAGGGCTTGCCTTCGTGGAAAATTAAGTTTTGGGGATGGTATTGGGGGAATGTATCATTGGTGATATTGGCGTTTGTCCAGATTGCTGGCTGGAAGCCGTGGCTGCGGATGGTGCGGACGATGGATACATGGCCGCCTGGGAATTTTGATTCCTCGCAGGCCATCCAGCCTTCCTCCATGTTTCCTTGCGGGCGGAAGGGGAGCGGCATCTTCTGGTAGCCGTCGTCTACCTGGATATAGGTAAGGCCATAGGCTTTTAGCTTTTCTTCCATAAATGCTGCAATGGACGCCACCTTTTCCATATCAATCTCGCGGCGGAATGCCTCCCAGGAACACCAGCCGGCAATCTGCTTAGGGTTGGGCTTGCGTTTCCATGGCTCGTGGTAGCGGTAGCCTAGGTGGAACCTGTAATAGTGCATCCGCAGGTTGATGAAGATGGCTTTTTTGGAGAGATGTACCCGCATTTTGGCTATACGGCAGGTTTCGGTTTCTTCAAAATAGGGGGTTTGCCAATGCCATTCGCCGCCGTTTACATCAATTAATAGATCTTGGCTGATATCATAGAGGCCATTGACGCCGTGGAGCAGCACGTTTCCGCATTGGCCCAGGATTGCCTCATCCGCCCCGGCGCGGTGCGGCTTTATATTGATAGCGTCTTTGCTGAGGCGGAACTCTAAGGTTGTCCAGACGGGGGTGTCTACTTCCAGATAAATCTGCTGTACATAAGCAATGCTCTGCATTGTGCCATCCGATCCATGGCGGTAGCCTACATCGCCTTCGCCTGGAATGGCGGAGGTAAGGATGGTTGCGCCGTTGTATTCGTAAGAGAGCGTACGGGTCTTGGGATCCCAGTGATGCAGGGCGTGGGCGAGGGGCGGAACTTTTTGTATGGGGTGGATATTTTCATTATTCATGGGGGAGTCCTCCTGGAGTGATTATTATTGTACGTATGAAAATATGGACACTGCTTCGGGCGGGCCATCCCCTACGCAGACGGGGCAACGCCCCTGAATTGTCTGTTTAAGGGGATGGCCCGCCCAAATCAGCTAGTATTGGTATCGGCAGAGTCTGCTTACAAAACTTTTAGGTAAGCCGTAAATGCATGAACCTACGAAATTGTTATGCTATTTCTTACAGCGGATGTCTTTGGACGCAAAGCCTCTTATATTCTTGGCTTTGATGGTCTTATATGCATAGATGCGGTAAGAATAGGTTTTGTTCTTGTTGGCTTTCTTGTCTGTATATTTTACCTTATTCTGGCCTTTGACGGTGGCGATTTTCTGCCATTTTTTGCTGCCTGCGGCTTTTCGGTATACGTAATAGCCGCTTACTTGTGATACTTTTTTCCAGGAAAGCTGTATGGCGCTGGATTTCCTCTTGGCTGTCACTTTTTTGGTTGCCGCAGGGATGGGCCTTGCTTTCACTGACTTAGAGGGTGTTCCTTTCACCAGCTTTCCGTTCTGTGTCCTGTATGCCACGACTTTGTAGTAATAGTACTGGTTTGTCTTAAGGTTTTTATGGAGCCAGGATGTTGTTTTGCTGCCTTTTAGGGTCTTGACTGTCTTCCAGGGCTTGGAAGGGGCTGTCTTTACTAAAATTTGGTAGCCTTCTGCATTGCTGGCTTTCTTCCAGGTTAGCTTGATGGAAGTTGTACTAGCGGAAGCCGCCTTGGCTTTTACGGCGCCTGGCTTTTTCACAGGCGTTACAGGGGCAAGCTTCTGGAGGCTACGGATTGCATCTTCCAGCTTCTGGAGCGCTGCATCTACCTGCGTCTGGCTGGCGTCTTCCTTGCTTAATACGCTTTCTGCGGCCTGCAGTGCGCTCTTTAAAACATTCCAGCTGGCAGCTGTATAATCGCTGGATTTCAGCGCTTTTGCCTCGTTTACTTTTTTCTGCAGGCGGGTCTTATCTGCCTTTGGCACAACTTTTTCCAAAGCGTTGATTGCTGCTGCCAACTTCTGGTATGCCGCGTCTGCCTCGGACTGTTTCGCATTCGCCTCTTTCAATGTCCCTTCTGCTTCTGCCAGGGCTTTTTCCAGCTCTGTCCAGCTCACTGGTGTATAATCTACGGCTTTTAAAGCTTTCGCTTCGCTTACTTTCGATTCCAAAGCGGACTTGTCCGCCACTTTCTGTTCCAGCCTGCTTATGGCATCTTCTAATTTCTTTAATGCTGCATCCACCTCAGACGGTTTGGGCTCTGGCTTCTGAAGCAGCTCTTCGGCTTCTCCTAATGCACAGGGAGGCTGCCGTGGGTTCTGTTCCGTCCGTTGTATAATGGATGGCTGCGCCTTCGGTGGCTGTTGCCAGGCTTACTACTATCGGTTCCTCATAAGAGCCGCTGGCCTTATCTGGGGAAAGCGGCGCAACTTTTTCCATATTTCCCTGGACGGTTATGGTGCAGGCCGCCGTCTTCCCTCCGTCCACGGAAGTACCTGTAATCACTGCCGTGCCTGCCGTCTTGGCTGTCACAATCGAAGCGTTGGACACCTCCGCCACTTCCGGGTTGCTGCTGTGCCAGCGGATCCCCTGGTCGGTCGCGCCTTCCGGCACAATCTGCGTATGCAGCTTCTTCCTTGCCCCTGCCTCCAGCGTCAGGTTTTCTTCTGCAAGCTTCACTTCCTGCACATGCTTGAATTTCCTGCCCATGTCGGCGCCTGCCGGCACAATGGAATAGCCTTTTCCTGCTGGAACAGATAAAGTGATCCTGCCATCGCCAGCTTCCACGCCAGACATGGCCGGCTCTGCCATTTCATTGCCTGTGATCTCATATACATCCACAGCTTTTACGCCTTCCCATCCCCTGGGGAATTCCCAGGTACGGTTCTGATATCCGCTCTTGCTGAATGCGATAACCTCTGGATAATCTTCGTTCCAAAGGGCAGGGATAAAATAGTCGTTCCCTTCCGCCAGGACTTTCCCATCCTCTTTGATGACAACGCCCTTGGCCGTATTCTCTGTCGTCACGCCATCCGAAAACTGCACGGAGCTGTCGGTGGCCGAAATACGGTCAAAATGGTTCAGATACTGCCAGGAGAGCGTGGATGTCGCAAAATCAGAAAGCCAGCTGGTAGGATTTTGCCTGGGAGCAGGCTGCTTTCCGGGTTATGGGAGGTGCCAAACAAAGGCGAGCCGCCATCCCCGCCCGTGTAAAGGGTGGCCGGGATCTCCATATTCCAGCTAGTTGCCGTCTTGCGGAAATGCCATGCCATCGGCTGCAGCCCGAGAAAGGCTTCGTTGCCAGAGACATCGCTGGGGCGGTAGCTGTCCACAAACTCGGAGGTAAGGTCAAGCCCTAAGGCCCTCCAATACTGGAACATTTTACGCATGCTCTCAATATCCGTGGAGCGGCTGTAGCCATATTTATCCTGGGCATACTGGCTGACCGGCTCCGCCTTGCCAAACCCTGTGGTGGACTGCGGCACTACGATATGGAAGGCGTCCGAATGCACCGTATGCCCTTCTGCCATGGTAGGGTAAGTCTCTACCAGCCGCTCCATCCGTCGCTGCATGGTACCTAATTCCCAGTCGCGGGTATAAGAAATTACGCCCCCTTCGCCATAAACCGTCTGTCCTCCATCGGCCCTCCTGCCTAAGATATCCTTTGCGTAATACTCATCGTACAGCGGGCTGTCTGTGTAGGTTGTCGTCATATTCAGGTGGAAGCTGACCGTTGTATTGTATTTCTTCGCTTCCTGCATCAGGTAGCTTAAGCTCTCCTTGGCCGTCATGCCCGGAATCTTTAGGTATTCGTCCACTTCATCCCAGGAGGGGTAGCCCGTGTCATGGCCGTCGGACTGCCAGCCCACCATATAGACAATCTTGGGGATCCCCCTGGTCACATTGTCATACTGCTTAATAATTTCCAGTGCATCGCCAAAGTTCATGTTGACAGCGTTATTCCTGGCCATCATATGGAAATCCATTTTCATTACCAGGGTCTTGCTGTAATCAATCCAGAACGGCGTCACGGCAAACGGGACGTCCTTCGTTAAAGTTTTCCCGTCTACTGTCACGGATACGGTAACCTTACCTGCCCCGCCGTTCCAGGCTTCTTCTGCGCCTTCCGCCACATGCGCTTCATTTTTCAGGGGCGTAATCACTCCCTTTTCGTCTATCGTGGCAATCTCCACGCCGCCGCTGGACTTTAGGGTTGTTAAGTCATAGCTAACCTTGACATCCTCATCCTCCTGCGTAAGGGTTTCCCCCGTACCCAGGTTGGCCTTCACAGAAATCTTCCCTGTCTGCCCATAGTATTTCATAGGATTGATGCTGGTATGATCCAGCTCCACCTCAATGCTCTCCAGCCCTTCATCCCGCAGGCGGAAATAAATACTATATTCTGTTACATGCTTCCCCCTTGTGACACGGATGACGGTCGTGCCTGGGACAGCCGCGGCAGGAACCACTTCCACCTGGGCATCTGCCTCCTGCGCCCTGGCCTCCACGGACGGAACCTTCACCGTACCTGCGTTCAGCGGCACCTCATAGGCCATAATATTGTCCGCAAACCCGGCCAGCGGCTGCCCATCCACTGTAATCTCTGACAGCAGCGTGCCGCTGGGCTCCCCGTGCACGGCCATGGCATTGCCCCAGGAGCCATAAATCGGCTGTTCTCCCTCTTCTTCCCTGGTAAGGGAAAGCTCCAGGGTCTGCACCTTTTCTACATTGATTTCTGTCAGCACGTCATGCCATCCCTGGTCGTCCAGGTTAATGGCCATCTGATGGCGCACCACCCCATCGCATTTGATCTGGAAAATGCCCCTGGCATAGCTATCCTCCATCAGCCCGTCATTTAAACCATAACTGGTGCGGAACTTCACATATTTTCCGTCCAGATGGTAGGTCACGGCGCTGTCCGCCTGCATGCCAATCCCTTTCCGATAGGACGTCCCCAGCATCTGTATGGGGTTCCCCTGGAAATCCGTATCGACACGGATGGCATTGCCGTCCGTCTTTACCGGCGTAAGGCTGTCCAGAAAATCCACATCCTTCACCTTAAACTCCACAGAATACTCCATGGAGCCTTTCTCATTGCTGACCGTAACCACAGCTGTCCCCGGCACATGCCCGGCCTAGCTGACGGTCACTTCCACCCCTTCCTGCCCAACTGCCGCCACTTCCTGAGGCACAAGCTGGTCAATCTTGTCCAGATCCTCTGATTCAACCTCTTTCGTGTAATGGAATACCAGCGGATCAAAGCCTTCTTGATTATTTTAATTGCAGATGATGAAAACCTGGTAAGGCTTGGACTGAAGAAAGTCATCAAAGACAGCCAACTGGATTCTGTTGAAATTTTAGAAGCCCGGAATGGGCGTGAAATGGTAGGCGTCTGCCAGAACACTGCCCCCGACCTGGCATTTGTGGACATTAAGATGCCGCTTCTGGATGGGCTGGAGGCCATCCGTGCCGCCAAAGAATTCTGCCCGCATACCTTATGGGTGATGTTAACAGGATTCTCAGAATTTAGGTTTGCCCAGAATGCCATTTCCCTGGGCGTGAAAGACTACTTAATCAAGCCCTTCGAGCCGGAAAAAATACAGAAAATCCTCCTGGACGCACAGCAGCATGTACAGAAGAAACACATGGACTCCAACCATTTTTTTGAACTGCAGGTATCCCATCTGTTCAATACGCCGCAAACCGCGCGGGACAGTGATTATTTCTGCCTGGCGCCGGGGCAGTTGTTTACGGCGTTTCATTTTTATGAAAGCTTTGCCTCCAAACGGGATCATTCCCATTCCCTCTATTCCATCCTCCTCCCACAGCTGCGGCAATGGCTGTCCGCCTGGAGATCCACCGAAGATTACTATGCTCTCTTCAGCCTGCAGTCCGGCCTTATCTGCCTGGTGGCCCGTGCCTCCAGCGCACAGACCAAAAGGATCCTCCGCTACCTGGAAGGCCCTGCCATGGCCTCTCACTTGACCTCTACGGCAATCTTTTGCTGCCAGAGCCAGAAGGATATCCGTGACCTATATGTGCAGAGCAATGCGCTTTCCGAACTTCTGCCGATGGCTCTCTGCCTGCAGAAAGGCAGGCCGTATTTCCCGGAAGAGCTGAAGGCGCTGCTGCGCAAAGAACACACATTTTCCTTTTGCAAATATTTAACTTGCCTCATCCAGGCCTATATGGAAAAAGATGAGATCCGCTACCAGAAGTATCTGGAAAAGATGCGCAACCTGCCAAACGGGCAGGCTCTGCTGGATACGTTTTCCCCTTACCTGTCGGAGAGCCTGGCACAGGCCATGGATTTCCCTGCGCTTCCTGCGGCCTATGGCGACTTCTGCCAGAAGCTCCACAGCCATTCCAAAAATATGTTCGCAAAGTCCAATGCAACGCCGCCAGATATTATCGGGCAAGTGAAAGCATATATTGATATCAACTATGCCAACGATGTCAGCATCATCTCATTGGCCGAGGCATTCCATCTGGCGCCTACGTATTTAAGCAAAATTTTCCATGAAAGGGCAGGGATGAAGCTGATTGACTATGTGATGGAGGTACGGATCAAGAATGCCAAAAGGCTGATGATGGAAAATCCCAGCATTCTGATTAAGAATGTGGCGCTTTTGGTTGGTTATTATAGCACAAGGCACTTTAAGGAGGTCTTCCAGAAACAGACGGGAATACTGCCTTCGGAGTTTCAGAAGCAGCTGAAAAAAAGCCCGCAGGACGGAAACGAGGAGAATAAGGGGGAGAATGCAGATTATAGTTGACAAGCAAAAAGAGTAGCTAGTATAATTATGGTAAAAACAGTAAAAATGGCTAGATATGCAGGTTGGAACGCCTTATCTTTCAGCCATGTAAGCAGGAGGTAACAATGAAATGAAAAGTATCCGAACCAAAATCACCTTATGCCTTATTCTCACAGTCCTGATTGGGCAGGCCGCATCTGGGACGTCAAGCATCATGCTAAACTATAACAATACCATGTCCACCGTTGAGCAGATGATGAGCCAGACGGCAGTCCTAGCGGCAGGACGCGTACAGCAGGAATTGACAGCATATAAGAATGTTGTCATGGAAGTCGGCTGTATCCCGCAGCTGTCTGATCCAGAAGTGGCGGCAGAAGAAAAACAGGCGATTATCGACGGGCGTGTTTCCATGCATGGTTTCCAGAGAGGGAATATTGTCGGCACGGACGGCATCAGTATTTTTGACGGGAACGACTATTCAGACCGTGAATATGTGCGCCAGGCCATGCAGGGGAAGGTTTTTGTATCGGAGCCGTTAATCAGCAAGGTTACGGGAGAACTGTCTATTATGGTTGCAGCGCCCCTTTATTCTGAGGGAAACGAAGAGGAGTCCATTGCCGGCGTCGTATATTTTGTCCCGCCTGAGACTTTTCTGAACGATATCGTGTCTGCAATCCAGCTCGGTGAAAATAGCCGGGCATATATGATCAACAAGTCTGGCGACACCATTGCCGATATTACGCTTGAGACTATCACCGTCCAAAATATTGAGGAAGAGGCGCTGGAGGAACCCTCGTTGCAGGAACTGGCTGCAATCCATGCCGAGATGCGCCTGGGCAGCAACGGGTTTGGGAGCTACACCAACGGAGAGGATAAAATGTTTGCGGCCTATGCCCCAGTGCCGGATACAGACGGCTGGAGCATCGCCGTGACAGCGCCGCAGATTAATTACTTGGCGTCTACGCGGGATGCAATGGTTATCAATATCGCAGTAATTATAGGCTCCATCCTGATTTCTGTTGTTGTTGCCTTGGCACTGGCCCTTAATATCGGCATGCCGATGAAGGCCTGCGTCCGCCGTATGAAGCAGCTTGTGGAGGGTGATTTGGAGACGCCGATGCCTAAGGTTTCCAACAAGGATGAAACAGGCGTGCTTGTCCGTTCAACAGAAGCCCTGGTAGAAGGGCTGCGTGTCGTGATTGACGACATCAGCTATCTGCTCAACGAGATGGCAAACCAGAACCTGGATCTACATACGGAACATGAGGAAGTATATGTCGGCAGCTTTCAGGATATTTTGTTTTCCATGCGCAATATGAGGAACAAATTAAACAGCGCCATGCGTCAAGTCGACCATTCTTCGGAAGGGGTGGCCAGCGCCAGCAATCAATTATCCTCAAGCGCACAGACACTCAGCCAAGGCACAACGGAACAGGCTAGCTCCGTGCAGGAACTGGCAGAGCGGATTAGTACGATTTCTGAAGAAATTAAAGATACGGCAAACGGGGCGCTAGAAGTCAGGAGCCAGACGCACCATACGGGAGAAGAAGTATTCCTGTGTAACCAGAAGATGCAGAATCTGGTTGACGCTATGGGAAAGATCCAGGCCAGCTCCGAAGAGATCGGGAAAATCCTGAAGACCATAGACGACATTGCATTCCAGACCAATATACTGGCTCTGAACGCGGCAGTAGAGGCAGCTCGGGCAGGAAGCGCGGGCAAGGGATTTGCCGTTGTTGCGGAAGAGGTCCGTACTTTGGCCAGCAAATCTGCACAGGCCGCTCAAAATACATCTGAGCTTATTGCACACTCTACGGACGCCGTACATATGGGCACAGAAATTGCCCAAAATACAGCAGATATTCTGCTCGGCGTCGTAGAGAGCATCCAGTCTGTAGTTGGCGCCATCGACCATATCGCGGCCATATCCAATGAGCAGTCAGAATCGGTTGAGCAGGTTTCCGAAAGCATCAATCAGATTTCTTCCGTTGTACAGAGCAACAGCGCGACTGCCGAGGAAGGCGCAGCTGCCAGTGAACAGCTCTCTGCCGAGGCCGCCAGCCTCAAGGAACTGGTGAAACAGTTTACGCTTGCTTCAGAATAGCCTCAAATATTATGAAATGGCCGGAATCCTGTACCTTGCCTTGACAGGATTCCGGCCATTTGAATTATAATTAACAAGCAGCCATGGCACTTACTTTACTTTTACGCTCTTTGCCATTTTGTTTTTCAGGAGCTTTTTGTAGGCGCTCTTTTTGCTCTTTGGCGTTTTTATCACAGCTTTTTTGTAGATTCCCTGGAAAGCCTTGCTGCCTATGCTCTTTACGCCTGTGGACTTTATCGTTACCTTCTTTAGCTTTGCAGACTTATAAAATGCCTGCTTGCCAATCTTTGTTACATATTTCCCGATTGTCACGTTCGTGAGTTTCTTATTTTCTGCAAATGCCCCCGTGGCAAACTCTGTTACCTTACATTTTACGCCCTTGATTACGACAGTATCCGGGATATAGGTGTATGCCTCAATGTTTTTGGGCGCGTTCGGCGCATTTTTGTCGCCAATGCCGTTTCCAAGCTGCTCGGAAATGAAATCCAAGTACTTGTCATTCCGTTCCCCAGGCTCCGTAATCAGCTTCATCGGCATGAACCAGCTATTCTCTTTCTCAAGCACCACTTCCAATCATTCATAGAGTTTCCTATCGTTGGGAAATCCCCGTTTCATGCGGTTTCTTGGCACTCCAAGATGTGTTTCGTCCCACTTCGTACCAGCTCGTTTTGGGGATTTAAACAACCAATAAACACCAAGGTTCCCGCCATTCTGTACCTGTGCGGGAACCCTGGTGTTTTCTGTGCCTGTGCCGCCTAATGCTGTGCGCCTTATCCGTTCTCCCCTGCCAGAGCCTGGCTGATAGCATCCGAGGTCTGTGCCAGCGTCTCCGCAAACACATGGGCGTAGATATTTTCCGTTGTCCGGGTGTCGCAGTGGCCGAGATGCTCGGAGATCACTTTCGTGGGTATGCCCATGTTTATCAGGAGCGAGGCGTTCGCGTGCCGTTACGGTATAATAACGACAAACGGAAAAAGCCTTTATTTTCAAGGGGTCCACGCGTTTGCCGTCATTTATTCAATTCCTTTTCCAAGTCGAAATCTGACGAGAAAAATATCGAAAAAAGGAGGCTGTTTCATTAACGACAAAATTTAATAGTGCCAGCGGTCCGGTGTATCGCCTGACCGCTGGTTGCCGTGGGCGTTTCACTTTTATAGGTGGGCGCCCTTTTTTTATACCCATTTTCAAGAGAAAGGAGAGCCACATGGAATTAAACGAAATGGAAAAACGGCTGCTGTTTCAGGTTGAGGGCGACTATCAATACAAAGTCCTGAACGAGCTCCACATGGCTGCCCGGTACACAAAGGACCCTGAACAGCGGAAGGCAGCGGAAAGTCTGATGGCAAAGCTGCGCGTCCTGACGGATGACGAGTGCATGGACATCGTGCGGGATATTCAGAAGAATTACCTCCTGCCCTACCCGCCCCGGACGATTGGGGAAAAGATTGCGGAGGCCAGGCAGCGATCCGGCGCGGAAAAATTGAAAGGGCATGACATCATGGCCCTGGAACGCTTTGCCCCAGAGGTACGGCACATGATCATCTTCAATGTGCTGTCTTATAATTCTCCTGTCGGCGATAAGGGCGATAGGATGCGCCTGTTCCTTACGGATGCCGGCTATCAGAAATTTTTAGACAGTCAGGAGCGGGGCGAAGTCAAACTGAAAAACCATGCGAAGGTCTCAGACGGCATCTCCATTATGACCGCAGGGACCGCGTCTTGTAACAGGATAACCGGAGAAAGGAGGCTTTGAAATGGCTGTATTCCGGGTAGAAAAAACAAAGGACTTCACGATCATGTGCAACCACCATCTGCGCAATACGGAACTGTCCTTAAAGGCAAAGGGGCTCCTCTCGCTCATGCTGTCGCTGCCGGAAGATTGGGATTATACCACAAAGGGGCTCGCCCATATCTGTAAGGACGGCGTGGATTCGATCACTACCGCCCTGAAAGAGCTGGAGCGGCACGGGTATCTCACCAGGCAGCGCCTCCGCTATGGGAACGGACAGCTCGGAGACATTGAGTATACGATCCATGAAAAGCCTGTAAATGCTGAAAAACAGGAGTATTCACCTAAACGGGAAAATCCAAGACAGGTAAATCCAGGACAGGCAAAACC
>CAJTNT010000071.1 GCA_910577785.1 uncultured Lachnospiraceae bacterium
TCATCGCGGGAATATATGATAATTTTCTTGGGTTTATAATGTTCTAAAATATATGTTGTAAATGCATTTCCGAAAGAACCTGTGCCTCCGGTAATGAGTATTGTTTTATTGTTTAACATGCTGTTTCCTCCGTATCATCCAATGTATTCCTCTCAAGCGGAATATCTAAAAGTGTATCTTCTGCCAATTTTTTTAACAATCCCGCGGCTGTTTCCAAGAGTTCGCTGTATTTTATTCCTTTTTGCGCAGTTTCCTGCATATCTTTCATAACATCATCATTCTCATAATAATACTCACTTCGGATAATATAATCTGCCGAAGGCATAGTTAAATCTATTAATTGGAATCCGTCATTTCCATAACATTTTTGAATTAATTTCTTAATCTTGTTCAATGTTTTTAAATACTTTTCCTTATCCCAATTCCCCGATTTACTGCTTTTCTCCAAACTTTGATACGCCTTTTTCAGAAGCTTTGCACCTTTCTTTATTTCTTCATACTTCTCTGGAATACTATGCAGGTACTCTGCTGCATTTCTTCGTTCCTCATCTGAAAATTCAGACTCCATATGCTCTATACAGGATTGAAAATCTATTTCCTCCCCATTGCACTCTTTCTCTATAGCTTCTTTCAGCGTCATCAATTCTGTTCCCTCTATATATGCCCCTCCTTCCGTTGCATTAATGACCCGTACATTTCCACTTCCATATTTCTTCATGCCCTCAATATATTTTTCAAACCATTCCAGATAAATCCTCAAATTCATAAGTGTAGGGACTTTTTCTTCATAATTTCCCTTTACCATATGCATGTTCCTAGTATCCTTTTCTTCCATTTTCTCTGCAAAAGTACCATCAGCATGAGTTTTATTATCTGTATATGCCAAATCCTGCCCCACTAAAATGATGGTGTTAAATCCCATCTTATACAATAGTGATAGTACACAACATGCGACTGACCCCCCATTTGAAACATCATAAAATTTTTTCTTATTCCTCTCATACATTCGGTAAGGGATTATATAGTTATCAAAATAAAATATTTTTTTTCCCTTCTGGTGATCTAATAAAGGATAATGCGCACAGGTAGGCGCTATCACCGGAATATTTTCCGCCCCATCAATCGCAATCAAATCCAAGGGTTTATGGGGGTCAATTGTAAAGAAAGCATCAGGCATTATCCCTGCTTTAACCAAAGGTTTTATAGCAGTATCTACCGCAACAATAAACGCCTTGCCTTTTGCTTTCTTTAACTCCATTATATTCTTATTTAAGGATGGCCCTGCTGCAACAAGAATCCCTGCCCCATTGTGTGGTATCGCATCAGATAATTTCTTGGTATTATAACCCTCAACAGCATATTTCATATTATGAAGGACATTCTGCGCCATATTTTTCGAAAATAGTACTCCTGTATTATAATTTACCCGAATATTCTGAACCATGCGCTGTAAAGGTTTTACATATTTAAGCAAGGTTTCTCCATAAATCTCCTTATAATTTGGATGTACCTCTTCCCTTAAAAAACCCATGCTTTCAATATCAACTACTTTTTTCATTATAGGGTCAAATTCCTCATCATTTAACCCCTCAACCACAAAAGCAATCGGCCTATTCTCAATTTCCTCAGATATATCTATTTCCTCAAGCATCGTTATGAATATAGAAATAGATGGTTCATACGCAACAATATTAACTTCTTTTTCTGTATTCTGAACCAATGCCTTTAAATAGGCGCCACTACCCAGTCCAAACAAAAAAAAGGGTGTATATTTATGTAATATACCAATCCGTTCTATCCAAAGCTTTACGGGTTCTTTCGCATTCCGTTTCCCTCCAAGGTATAACTGCCTGTTATCCTTTTTTATCCGGAATACTTTTTCCCCATCTAAAGATAACTCAATTTCAACCTCTATTTCATCTTTCGTATACTTTTCTTCCCGTATCATATCTGCAAAGGAGGGATACCATTTTTCCATAGCCTCCAGATTCTTTTTCCAGATTTCCTTATTCATTTCCAGCCTCCTCTGCATCTATGTTATCTTCCTTTTCTTTATCTATATAAATATTCAATAATTCCCGCAACCCGTAATCCAATGTATCAAGCATATATACTGTATCTTTTTTTTCTAGCGCTTCTAAATAATCCTTTAAAACCTGAATCACATACTTCCTTAAAACTTCATATTCTTCTTCACCCATCCCATATATATCCCCTTGCAAAAAAGAACCGCAAAACCGCTGAATTCTATCCGCCAAAACCTGTGCCTTCGGAAATATATTTTTTTCTTTATAATAATAATATCCTACACAGATAATATCTATTCCACGTTCCAATTCCCGCGCTAAAGTTTCCATCTGCATTTACCCTTTCATAATTTTCCCAATTTAGATAAAAACAGAGGTACGAATACTCGTACCTCTGCAATTTTAAAATACAAATACTGTTTACACTGCCTATTACCCTAACAAAGATAATACTCCCTGTGTAGATTGGTTTGCCTGAGCCAGCATAGACTGCCCAGCCTGAGCAAGGATGTTGTTCTTGCTATACTCAACCATCTCAGAAGCCATATCAAGGTCACGGATACGAGATTCTGCTGCCTGCGTATTCTCTGCTACATTATCCAAGTTAGCGATGGTATGCTCTAATCTGTTCTGCAATGCACCAAGCGCGGATCTCTGGGAAGATACTTTATTAATTGCTTGCTGTACAGCATCAATTGTTGCATTTGCCTTCGCATAAGTATCAACACCCGGTTTTGTCATTGTAAATGCTACTTCTGGCGCACCTACTGTACTGTCATCGCCTTTGGTTCCCACTGTCTGTACGTACTGTGCAAAATTATTCATAATTTCAGTACTTATTGTTCCCTTAGCTGCACTTATATCAACATTCATAGCAGAAGCCGCAGTGTCATACCTCGTGTAACTCATGTACGGAGTGCTGCCAACCTGTGAAAACAGTCCGTTCCCTAAAGACTTATCTGATTTTGCCTGTACTGCACCTGACACTTTGGAACCAACTACAGAAGCAGTAGCAGAAACACCTTTGTCACTATCCGCTTTGTAATACACTACGCCACTAGCCTTTGCATACTGCTCTGCATACTGATCTGCATTTGCTGTTGCTGAAATAGCTGCTTTAAATGTAGAAATAGCTGCAGCCTGATTAGCAGACTGGGTCAAATCAGTATTATAATTATATGTGTTTCCTTTGTAGGTAATGGTAACCGGTTTTTCACCCGTCTGAACAGGGCCACGCTCATTCCCTTTAATGTTCCTTAGCCCTAATGTTTCAGCATTCATATTATCAATGCCAATTACAATTTTCTGGTTCGCATTTGCACCAACATGAAGGTTCTTGTCTTGGAATGTACCATCCAGAAGGTTCTGTTTGTTGAACTGGGTTGTGGTTGAAATCCTATCCAATTCCTGTGTCAATGCATCCAATTCTTCGTTGATTGCATCACGGTCAATGCCCTCGTTTGTATCATTCGCGCCCTGCACTGCCAGTTCATTCATCCTTTGCAGAATAGAATGAGCTTCATTCAAGGCACCTTCAGCGGTCTGGATTAAAGATACTCCATCCTGTGCATTGGTAGAAGCACGATTCAGCCCGCGAACCTGACTTCTCATTTTTTCAGATATCTTCAAGCCTGCTGCATCATCGCCTGCACGGTTGATTCTGTAACCAGATGATAATTTTTCAGAAGATTTGGACTGTGCACCTGTGGTAACACCCAACTGACGGTTGGAATTCATTGCTGTAAGATTGTGTTGAACGATCATTGCCATAATAGTTTCCTCCTTGAATATACTGCAGCTTCCATGCTGCAAAATTATTAATATAAACGCCTTTGCTCCAAGCATTAGCACTTATATTCTGCCAAAACAGCCTTTTTATATTCCTGGACAGTCCCTAGGTTAACCATCCAGAAAACACTGTACAACCATGTATCTGTTGCATCTTTGACTTACACTATCTTTATCGGTTTTTTTCAAAAAGACTTTATACCCTGTTTTACATTTTATTTTTAATTTTTCTGTTTTAACCTAATCTGCCACTAAATGCAATGGCTCATTCCTTTTGATGTTTCCCTCAAACGAACGCATCTGTTTTTCCATACACCCTAAAATATCTCCCCCATCCTGATACACTACTGCCCATTCTACAGTTTTCTCAACTGCTTTTTTAATATCCCATACTGGATTCCAATGAAATGTTTTTTTTAGCCTAGAACAGTCTAATTTCAAGAAATTTGCCTCATGCAGCCCTTGCTCCCCACATGCGGTCCACTGAATCCTTTCTTCCGTAAAGGATGCCCATGCATCACAAAATAGTGATACAATCTCCCCTGTTTCTACAGAATCCTCATTATTCGGCCCTACATTGTAATTTCCTGCATACCTTGTTTCTATATATTGTTCTTGTGCTACCATCAAGTATGCCATCACTGCATCTAATACATGCTGATATGGACGGATAGAATATGGATTCCTTACTTCTATTTCCTTTTTCCCATATGCAGCCCGGACACAATCTGGGATAATCCGATCCTTTGCAAAATCCCCTCCGCCAATCACATTCCCAGCCCGCATAGTTGATATGGCTATCTGCCTTTCTTGGAAAAAGGAATTAATATAAGTGCTTGTAACCAACTCTGAGCAAGACTTAGAATTGGAGTATGGGTCATACCCATTTAACTCCTCATCTTCCCTATAACCCCATTCCCATTCCTTGTTCTTATATACTTTATCTGTTGTCACATTAATAAAAGAACGTACCGAACTTGTTTCCCGGATACATTCCAAAACATTTACTGTCCCCATAACATTTACTTCATAAGTATAAGCAGGATTAATATACGATTCACGCACCAACGGTTGTGCTGCCATATGAATGACAAGTTCCGGCTGCGTTTCCCGAAAAACTTTTTTCACCTGCTCCAAATCCCGCACATCACCAATTACAGAATTCATTTCATGTGAAACTCCACATGCCTCAAATAAATTCGGCCCTATAGGAGCCAAGGCATACCCTGTCACCTTTGCCCCCAAAAAAGACAGCACCGTGCACATCCATGAACCTTTAAACCCTGTGTGCCCAGTCACCAGAACCCGTTTATTTTTGTAAAAATTCTTATCAATCATTTTTCACCTACTATTTCCTTTAGTCCACGCATAATGCCAAACTTTGGCTTCCATCCCAACTCTTGCAGAGTAGCGTTGTCTGCGCAAGACCTCATCAGTTCATTTGCCGCCATTTGTTTCCTGCCAAACTTAAGTTCTGTTGTACTTTTGGTTATTTTTTTTGCTTCTATAACAAATTCCCTCAGGCTTATCTCTCTCCCTGTCCCTACCTCAAACTGGTAATACTCTCCCGCTTTAAATTTATATAAGTTTTGGATGACAGCCATATATGCATCTATAACGTCTCCCAAATAAATCCAATCCCTTGTCTGCTTGCCATCTGTTAATTCTATTTCTTTAGTATTGCTTTGTAACGCTCCCAGCAAAAAACTAACAAATTTTTCTTTTTTATCATCTTTTCCATAAATATGTTCCAATTGCATATTAATAAATATAATTTCTAAATTATCTATTTGCTCTTTTACAATATTCCGGAACATATATTTAGATTTTGTATATGTATCCATATACAACTCCTTTTCCTTCCACAAATTGTCTATTTGCTTGCAAAAAAAGGAATCTGTATTTATAAAATATTTGCATCCAAACTTCATTGCCTCATCTAATATTTCTAAGGGAAAGGATACATTACTACGGTAAACATGGATATTATTCTCTCCTGTTCTCCCATAATCTGTCGCACAATGGATAATCATTTGGATTCTATTTTCTTTAAAAACTCTCTCTACCCCCCCCCACACGTTATACCATGTACACCTATCCATCACTTCTTTAACACGCCAGCAGTTAGATGTACTACGCTTCATACAGCAAACTTCATATCCCTCTGCTAACAGCCTTTTTAGCAAACTGCTCCCTAAAAAGCCTGTAGCTCCTGTTAATAATATCATTCTGTTTCACCGATTTCTACAATTAATCCTCATGATTCTTTCTGTGTATCAAGCTACTTATTATTTTTTATCTATCATTTCTACTAACAAATGTATCAATAATATCAATCTTTGCTTTATTCCCACCTATATAATGTAAATGATACTTCGCCTTTGCTTCTTCTTCTACTTCTTCAATGCTCTTTCCTTCTTCTAGACCTTTCTGTATCGTCTGATAGGCCATCTTTTTTTTAGCTTGTTCCTCCAATGGGCGAATCGAAAATATTTTTTCTGAATTCAAATAAAATAGAAACATATCCCGCAACGCCTTCTGCATGGCGTCCTTCCCCTTTGCAGTCAAAATAACAGGAAACTCTTCTAAATACTTTTTCTGTTCCCTGTATACAAAAAAACAAACTTCTTCCCACACATATAACTCTCGAAATTTTTCATGGCAATATGATAATTCCAACAAATAATATGTCTTCTGTGCCCTATTTAAAAATACACTGACAAATTGACTTGCCGGAAGAAGAAGCCCTTTCTGATAAAACTCCATAATACTGTTTTGTTGGAAGATTCTGGTTTCTGGAAGCATATATCTTGGTATAATATTTCCCACCTCTACTGCATTTCTGGCATCCCACAATATTAATTTCATACGGTAAAAATTAGCATATTTCCCTACTATTAATGCCAAAGTAATATGAGTATAATATTCCAAAAACCCATTTCCTCTCATTCTGGTTATAATTTCAAATGCATGTGATTTTTTTAATATCCCGACATGAAACGTCATTCCCGTCACATAATTCAAATCAACCAACACACTAAATGCATCTGCCCCTGCATGATAAATTTTGTCTGCCGGCAAATCTCTAAAACTAGCGCCTATTCCACCCTCTAGAAAAACACCACAAGAAGAATTTTTTTTCAAGCACGTCAAGTATTCATTCATATGCTCCAATATCATTAAATCTTCATCACTAACTAAAACCGCAAATTTTCCTTTTGCAAGTTCCAAGGTTTTCAAAATGTTAGACGCAAACCCCTGATTCTTTTCAAATTCATGATATACAATCCTAACATCCCTTATATTTTTAATCTCCTGATACCCTGCTTCATCTTTTGTAGAACCGTTATTCGACACAATAATCTCTATCTCACTGTCATAGGGGCAATGCAGCAAGTGAGATACATTCCTCAAGGCAACAGAACCACGGTTATAACTTGGGATACAAATAGAAAGAAAAACATTATCTCTTTCTCTATGATGTAATCTCTTTACATGAAGCTCATCGATTAATTTTAAATATTTCCCTCCATCCTTTGCCACAATATTCTTAGGCAGATAAAACGCATCATATTGTTCAAAAACTGTACACATTAGATTTGCATCTTGGAACACGGCCACATTCTTTAAATACAATTCCTTAAACTGAGGTAATTTTAAAAATGAAACAAATTTACGCTCCTGCTCATTTAATACAATATATATCAAGTTCCACTTTTTTTCCCTCATGGTTGAAAGCATCTCTCTAACATCCCAAATATCTGCAAATAAGATGCTGTCAAATTCTTCTTGTTCTCCCTGTATTGGCTCATCTTCCAGTTCAAATACACCAGCAAATTTCTCTTGTTCTTTATCGTAAATATAGAATCTTTTCTCTGTAACAGGTATAAAATCCAACACGCTTTCCTCAAAAGGAATTTGTGTAATCCCTTCTCTATTTTTATTATAATTATCGCGAAATTCTTGTTCATTTGGCAATACAAAACATGCATACAAATTCTCAAGTATCTGCTTTTTTTCATACCCAAGATTATATGATTGTATAAAATATTGAACGGCTCTTTCATAATCCCCATTCTCAAATAATTGTACCCCTATGCTATAGCAATTTTCTCCTATATTCTCCATATTTATCTTTTCCTTTCACTTTGTCCATGTATTATACGCTATGAAGCTGTACCACATATTTCCTGTTTTCACTTTTTTATAACCTGAAAAGCAAAAACATTACATCCCTACATACTTATCCTTAAATTCACAAAACGACATCAGGCCAGCATCTTTTTCTGATACAATGGGGTTTCCTGTTTCCCATCTGACAGAAATGTCCTTGTCGTTCCAGCAAATTCCTGTATCATGCCCTTTGCTGTATTTCCCCACGCACTTATATGATACCACTGCATCTTCTGACAAAACTTCAAACCCATGGGCAAAACCTGCTGGGATCCAAAGGATGCTGTGTGCCTTATCATCAAGCATCACTTCTGCATACCTGCCAAAACTTTTCGAGCCTTTCCGAAGGTCTACCACAACATCATGGACTGTGCCTTTCAAAACCCGTACTATTTTAATCTGTGGATGCTGTGTCTGAAAATGCAGCCCCCGTATTACGCCTTTTCTGGAGTATGTTTCAAAATCCTCCTGTATGTCGGCGTCCAGCCCCCACGCTTTGAAAATATCCCTTTCTAGGCTTTTCAAAAAATATCCCCGGCTGTCCTCTATATAAAATGGGGTAATCAGCTTCAGCCCTTCCAACTGCAATTCCTGTATTCTAAAATTCGTCATCACTTCCGAATCCCCTTTCTTCGCTTTGCCTATATGCTAAACAAATAGAACTATAGATTTTCGCTGCTATTTTCAGCTTTCTCTCCCACCATCCACTCTTTCGTAAGCTTTATGCCTTTTAAGAAATCAATTTCTGGCTGGAACCCTAACTGGCCTAATTTGCAGGTATCAAATTCCTTATATGTAAGCATAGCGCCCCGAAACGGCATTTCCCCAAATAAAAGTTCAGACCTGCTTTCCAATACATCCTTCATTTGCAGGACAAAATGCTTTAAAGGGTACTGCGTGGGGTTCCCAATATAATATGCCGTATTCTTTTCCCCTTTTTGGGCAGCAAGCGCTATGGCTTTTGCCGCATCGGATGCATAAATAAAATCGTATAGCTGCTCCCCATGGGTGAGGGGTATTTTTTCATGATGCACCATTTTCCATAAAACCGTGCTAAAAAAACGTTCCGAATACTCGCCTGCACCATAAATATTAGAAATAATTACATTTATGTATTCTAACCCTGCATGGACGGATGCTGCTTTTGCCATAAAATCTGCTGCAAGTTTTGCCGTACTGTAAATATTCCCCATGCCGGGCACCGCGCCATTCTCCGGAATATACTGCATGGCTTCATATTCCATAATGCTTCCTGCATTTACAAACCTACTGCAATGCAGCCTCCTAGCTAGTTCTACCATGTCACAGGCATACTGGACATTCTTAAGCTGCAGCTTGCTGTCTGCCCTCTGGGAGCCGCCTGAAGCCCCCTCCCACGCCAGATGGAAGAAAATATCTGCGTCCCCTGCTGGGAAATCCACTCTATGAAGCATAGCAGCCCGATCCAAAGATGATTCCACAACATGCAGCTTGCCTTCCCATCTCTTCGGAACCCTCTCTTTATCCCTTACAAGAATTGTTACATCATCTTTCTGGTGCAGCAATTCTTCTACCAGCCATCTGCCAACAAATCCAGTCGCCCCTGTTACAACTGCCTTCATCTTTGCCACCATTCCCTTAACTTTGTTGGCATCATGCGCCATATACTGCTTCTTTTATAATTTTAACCATATAATCAATCATCCTGTCTGTCATTCCCGGATAGACCCCTACCCAAAAAGTATCTCTCATAATTCTTTCGGTTTGTTCCAAATCCCCAATCACACGGTAGCCTTTTCCGGATGAGCGCATTTGGTCGAAACATGGATGCTTTATCAAATTCCCTGCAAATAACATGCGTGTCTGTATGCCATGGCTTTCCAAATAAGAAACCATTTGATTCCGGCTCACACCGTCTTTGCATGTCAGCAGGAAACCAAACCAGCATGGTTCTGAGTTTTCGCACGCCACTGGGAGAACCAGCTTATCTTCACAACCCTTTAATCCTTCCAGCAAACGCTTAAAATGATTCTTTCTTTTTTCTGCAAATTCTGGCATTTTATCAATCTGGGCGCACCCTATGGCAGCCTGCAGGTCTGTGGCTTTTAAATTATACCCAAAATGGGAATATACATATTTATGGTCATACCCCAAAGGGAGTTCCCCATACTGCTTTTCAAACCTATGGCCGCACTGGTTGTCCTGTCCGGACGCACAGGAACAGTCACGTCCCCAGTCACGGAAGGACCGGATGCATTTATTCAGTATTGGATGATTGGTATAAACCGCGCCTCCCTCGCCCATTGTCATATGGTGGGGCGGATAAAATGATGAGGTTCCAATATCCCCAATTGTCCCTGTAAATTTTCTTTCACCGCCAATTATATAAGCAGTCCCTAAAGCATCGCAATTATCTTCTACCAGCCATAAGTTATGTTTATCACAAAATTCTCTTACTGCTGCCAAATCAAATGGATTCCCAAGGGTATGGGCAGCCATTACTACCTTTGTCTTGTCTGACAATGCTAGTTCAAGCTGCGTAACATCCAAATTATATTGTGGAATGGCAACATCAATAAAAACTGGGACTACGCCATACTGGATTGCCGGCGTTATGGTAGTCGGGAACCCTGCCGCAACTGTAATCATTTCATCCCCGGGCTTAATCTGCCGCTCACCCAGTAAAGGAGATGTCAATGCCATAAATGCAAGCAGGTTTGCAGAAGAACCAGAATTTACTAAAGAACAGTATTTTACGCCCAAATATTCTGCAAACTTTTTTTCAAACTCTGCGGTATAGCTTCCGGAAGTCAGCCAGAACTCAAGAGCTGCGTCTACCAGATTACACATCTCTTTATCATCATAAACTCTTGATGCATATGTAATACGGTCACCCGGTTCAAATTCTTTCTTTTTGTTATGGAATGTATCACAATACTCTTTTACAGCATGTAATATCTCTGTCCTTGCCTGTGCTTCTGTCTTGTTTTCAAACATATGTTTTCCTTCCTACTAATTCTCCCATGACTTCCATGGGGCAACCCCTTGTTCCCACATTTTGTTTAATTGCTCCATTTCTCTCTTCGTATCCATGCATTGCCAGAATCCATCAAACATATATGCTTTGAGCTGCCCCTCTGCCGCCGCTTTTTCTAAAGGCTCTTTTTCAAATATTGTCCCATCCCCTTCTATATAATCAAAAATAGATGGTTCCAATATCATGTAACCAGCATTCATTCTGGAAGTATCATCCGTGCTCTTTTCCCGGAAGGAAACTACTGTTCTATCCTTTGCAATATCTAATACCCCAAACCTCTGCTCTATATTTACAGCAGTCAATGTAACCATCTTTCCATGTTCCTGATGAAACTTCAATGTATCGGCAATATTTAGGGAAGAAACCCCATCTCCATATGTAAGCATAAACGTTTCATTCCCCACATATTTTTGAATTCTTTTCACTCTTCCGCCTGTCATAGTATGTAACCCTGTATCTACAAGAGTCACCTTCCATGGCTCTGCCACATTGTCATGCACTACCATTTTATTCCCTTCGGTAAAATCAAACGTAACGTCACTGTTATATAGGTAGTAATCCGCAAACCACTCTTTTATAACATGCTGCTTATATCCGCAACAAATAATAAATTCACCGAATCCATAGTGGGAATATTCTTTCATAATATGCCATAGGATTGGTTTTCCCCCAATTTCAAGCATAGGCTTTGGCTTTAGATAACTTTCTTCACTGATGCGAGTTCCGAATCCCCCTGCTAATATTACAACTTTCATCTTATCGTTCTCCATACTCTTAAATACTCTCATTTACTTTTTAATCATTTAGCACCTGCACTAAGTTTTTTCCTGACATGTATAATCTAATTTAACCTATTGCGCTAGTTGATTAGTGATATAGAAAAACTTCAACAAAATATGCTATCCTATAGTTGTAAACCACTACAGACTATGAAAGGAGGCACATAATGTTGAAGTTTCAAGATGATTATACCACCCTCATAACAACTTTTGAAGATTTTATTTTACTCGTTTATACCATTATTGATGATCTGTACCAACAGTTTATCCCTGCTTCTGTTTCATAAAGGCGAAATGTGGATATCGCAAAAATGTCTGACTTTAAAATCTTTATTTTGAGTATCTGCGGCGGGCTGATGGGGAATGATTCCGAAAATGCCTGGTATCCCTTTGTGAAACGCAACTATCGGCACCTTTTCCCAAGACTTGCTGCTGAACCAGGTATAACCGGACCAGAAGGGCTCTTTTGCAGGTGACAGAACTGCTCCGACAGAAATTGGCCTTCTCTTTTCCCATACCAGCCAGCCGTTATTTCGAGATTGATAGCTTTCCTCTCCCGGTCTGTAAGTTCGGGCGTGCACATTATTGCCGTCCCTTCCGTGCAGACGGGGCGAATTACGGGAGATGCCCTTCCAAAAAAGAGACTTATTTCGGCTTCAAAGTCCACGCCCTGATTACTTTGGAGGGCTATATCACAGCGTTTGAGAGCACTTCGGCATCTGTAGACGACCGGGAAGGACTTCGAGACTTTGCAGAAAACCGCCTTGGTCTGGTGATCCTTGGGGACAAAGGATACACAGGAGAACTCCTTTTTGACGATATGGGCAAAAAGGGGATCTGCCTGATATCTCTAAAATCTTCCAATTATAAAAAGAATTGGCCTACGGAAATAAGACGGCTGATTTTCCGGTTCCGTCGCAAGGCGGAAACCGTATTCTCACAGCTTAGTGAGCAGCTAAATGCAGAAAAAGTGCTTGCAAAAAGCTTTAGGGGATTATGCACCCGGCTACAAAACAAAGTACTGGGACATAATCTGTGCAAGGCCTTCAATAGCGTATTCCGGGATTCCTGTAATATCGGAAAAATCAAAGGATTAATCTTCTAAAAATACAAGCCTTAAATTTAGCAGGGATTTTTTGCGCTTTTTTACCCTTTTCAACAAATTATACAGTTTTAACCATATAAGTAGCACAACGAGTTAATTTACTCCTATATCAACATTTATCTTTTGACAATATGTATCACATCTTGTTCCTCTCATTCTTCTTAATTTCTTCCTGGATAGACTGAATAAATTGCTTTTACTTCATCTTCAGCATTTCTTATACACATAAAAATACTGAATAAGAAATTTCTCATTTTTCTCCTTTTCATAATTCATGGTAAAAGCAGATAACATACTCTGACGGTTTGTAAAACTTACCCACCAATAGAAACAAAAAAGAAACAGACGCTAATCCATTTCTCTTACCTTTATGGTATATCGCCTCCATGCGTCATATGATCTCCTATCTATGCTTATATCGGCAATATTTAATTCATTATTTAGCCTTATCATAGACATACTTTCCAATAATCTTAATTCCATTACAAAAAAGTGTCATATTTCCCTTGCTTCATTTGTTACTGTATATGGAGAGTATAAATTCACATATGTTTTTCTAATATGCTAGAAAAACAAGAAAAAGCTGGTGTATGCATGTTGCACCAGCTTTTTCTACATTTTCAGTTATTTCATTCTAATTTGCATTTCATAAAGATGGTATGCCGCATT
>CAJTNT010000072.1 GCA_910577785.1 uncultured Lachnospiraceae bacterium
TCTCATTCTCTAAGAGTTCGGTTTGGGGTGAATTGTTGCATTTGTTTTTATCATACCACATATAAAAGCAAAAAAACATGTCGTATCGCGGAAATTTTGGACTGGAAGCAGATTTTTAGTAGTAGAGTGGTTGCGGGGTAGGACAATTTGTAGTATGATGGTAGTAGTACAGTTTTACAGTGTTGGCACGCTTACTGTAGTTGGCGGATGCTTCCAGTGAGCGATAGCATAGAGAAGGGTATTTAGGATGGACAGACATAAGGTTGCAAATATAATAAGCCGCTGCCGGAGGCAGAAGGGGGTGCAGCAGGAAGTTTTGTGCAGGGGTATCTGCTCGAATGCGAATTATTCCCGCATAGAGAGTGGGGATGCAGAGATCCCGCTGGTGATGGTGCAGGCATTCTTAGAACGCCTGGGCGTGGATCCCGGCCAGCTGGAACAGCTATTGGAGGGGGAGGATTACAGCTTCTATCGGAAGCGGCGGGACATTGAGAAGGCACTGCAGGATGGGCTGGATGCCCAGGCAGGGAAGCTTCTGGATGCCTATGAGGGGGCAGTGGGTGAGGACAGACTGGAAATCCAGTATGTCAAATACTGCAGGGCGCAGGTTGCGCATCTGCACATGCGGCAGGATGCGTCCCTGAATCCGGGGGAAAGGGAACGGCTGGCCAGGGATGCCGGACAGCTCCTGCAGGAAGCAGAGAGTCTTACCATCCCCCAAAGGCGCAGAGGCATGCTCTTAAGCAGGACGGAACTGGGAATCTTGCTGGTGGAGACGGAGGGGATTGGCTTAGATGAGATGCAGTACATACAGGATTTTGTAAGGAGATACTATAACAGGGAATGGAAGGAAGAGTATCTGCCCCAGGTTCAGCTAAAATATGCAGGCCTTCTGGCTGAAGAAGGGGAATATGATAGGGCATTGGCTGAGATCCGGCAGGGGCTTGCGGCAGTCACGTCTGGGAAGAGTTACCGTTGCTGCGCAGACCTGCACTTTTTGGCTGCACAGGTTGCAGGACGCATGAATGGAAAGGTGCCAGGGAAAAAGGAACAGAAAGAGCAGGCCTGGGAATGCTGGCAGGCGTATCGGCTTTATGACATGAATAGGAACCCCAGGGCGGAAGAAGTGAAGGATTATATGAAAACGGCTGGCCTTGCAGGGTTGGTGGGCTTTCCATAAAAGGGGGATCCCCCACTGCATATTCACATAGTGGGGGATTCTTATGAGGCCGTATGTTTCATTTGGCAAAGTTTAATCTATAAGCGTATAGGCCTGGAGCTGGCTTTTGTTAATCTCAAGGGAAGCTACATGTTATATTTTCCAGGGCGTATTACTTTTGTTCTTCTTTCATTTCTTCAAGTGCTGCATCCCAGTCTGTTGTGTGTTAGATTAATTTTAGTTTTCTCATAAAGGTTCCCCTTTCTGTGGAATGGATGGTTGCCATGTTGATGTGTTATGGATAGTAGTAGTGTTGATGTGTTGAGGATAGATATCGTGCTGGTGTGTCTGTTCTCATTCTCTGAGAGTCAAGTTTGGGGCAAATTGTTGCATCTATTTTCATCATACCGCATCTGAAAGCAAAAAACCATGTCGTATCTCGGAAATTTGGGGCTGGAGTTGGATTTTTGGTGATAGAGTAGTTCGGGATAGGGCAATTTTTAGTATGATGGAAACAACGAGGTTGATAGGAATAGGGCTGAGTCGGAAGGGATTTCTATAAAAGTGGCTCCCCAACTGCATATTCACGCAGTTGGGGAGCTTATGAGGCCTGAATATTTCATTTGGTAGATTTTACTCTATAGGTATGTGGGGACATTTAGCAGAGTGAAATCTTTGGACAGTATAGGGGAGTTGTTATAAGGATTCAGTCTGTATGTTGCAATGGCAGTTATGAAAGAGATGCCCATTCCTCATACATCTTTAAAAAGCTTTTATATACTTTCTTCTCATAAACTCCAATATTGCCAATAAAAGAAACCGCTCCTTCCATATCTGGGTGATGCCAGATGAGACGCAGAGCCTTATCTGCTTTTGATAC
This sequence comes from uncultured Lachnospiraceae bacterium, assembly GCA_910577785.1. Lineage (GTDB taxonomy): Bacteria > Bacillota > Clostridia > Lachnospirales > Lachnospiraceae > Petralouisia. Next base: position 2,040 of record CAJTNT010000072.1, read on the forward strand.
CTCAATCAAGAGCATATCGCAATCTCGGAAGCGTACAGTGCCTTCTGGCTTTCCATTCAGTACAAATGCCCACGGCTGTGCAAACTGGAGCAGGATATAGTAATCCTCATCATTTTCCTGTGCTGCAGTCCCCAGATCTTCTAACAGGATACCATCCAGCCATCCCATTGGCCCGTCGGAATAGTCCTTTTCCAGTAAAAAAGCCGATAGCCTGCGGATAAATTCCTGTCCCTTGTGAGTGGAAAGATCTAATTCTTGCTGCTTTTCCCCATGGTAAATGGTGCAGGCCTGCGGCTGGCTTCCTTCAACCCCGAGGAAAGATAATTGCCCGTCCTGTCCTGTGTCGGCGGTAGGTGCAGGTGTCAGGGTTTCTGCGCCTTCTTCCTTTTGCTTTGCCTGTTCCGCTTCCAGCCTGGCAAATGCTGTATCCCAGTCTTCCATCTGTTCCCATTCCTCACATCTGTCAGAGAAACCGGCTGCCATTTCAGGATCTTGGCATATAAAAATCTGATTGCCCGAATTATCGCTTAATGACAGGGTATTGGCACCAACATTGATGATGGCAGAGTCAAACGATTCTGTGCATGTATAAGTCGTCCATTGATCTCCCATCTGGGGGTAAGAACAGGAAACTTTCTGCTTAAATTGAAGGGAGACATAGTAATGTGCTTTATGCATTTTGGCTTGTTCTTTTAAGCTTTTCTCTGTTTCTATTCCAGTACGACCTGGGAACTTATAATTTGGATTCTCCATGAAACCGGAAAGCATCTGCACCAGGTATTTTCCGCGGGCTGTTTTTACGTCCACTTCCTCCTGGTTATTCCCATGATAAACCGTGCAGGAGAGGATTTCGCTGCTGTCTGTTCCGAAAAAAGATGCTTTGTATTCGTCCTCTTCGTCTATAGCCGATTCTTTGTTTGCGGGAGCCGCTTTGTTTGAATTATTTTGCGAAGCTCCTTCTTGGGAAATGCCCCCATTGTTATCTTTTTCATTTTCCATTGTATCTGCCGATGGTTCTACGTTTTCCATGGTAGGTATAGTGGAAGAAGCGGAGAGTTGGCTGGCCAATGCCTGCTCATCTAGTTTGGCGTTTTGTGTGCTTGCCTGCTGCCCCTGCTGGCTGCTGCAGCCTGCCAGCAATAGTAACATAGTCAATGAAAGTATAAGGGGTCTTCCATTTTTCATAAGAGTTGCCTCCTTCCTATGAGCCTGACAGCCTGTCAGGGGGTATGATTTGTAGTTAATTTGTAAATGTATATGATAAATCCAGTATACTATTAAAATGCTAAGAAATAAAGAATTCTATTGTTATTTTTTCAATCAATAAGGAATATATTCAATATTTAACTCTTCTATTTCGTTGTCTTCCATCATTAGGGTGTTTTCAATGTCGACCTGATAAGCGATGTTTCCGTTATCATCAATTCCTAATTGTAAATTTGTTGCCTTTGCATCTATAAGCTCATCACCATATTTTTGACGGAATTGTTCCAGAGCTTCTTGTTTGATGTTATCAGGATCTTTATTTAATTGTTCTATTCCTTGAAATGCATATGGCCTGGGGATAGAAAAATGTATTAAGTTTAACTCGTTATCAATGCGGAGGTAAACCAAATCCGTTGTATTATACTCGCCTACTTTATGAGTATATGCAACACCATGTGTGTAGGTATATTCATCATAATCTACAAGATTTAGCTGATAATAAGAGGGATCTTCTACTAGGTTTTCTAAATATTTATCTGCTGCCTTTAATAAATCTGTTTCATTAATTTTGGTTTGTTCAAAAGTTATTGTGTCAGTATTGGAGACGTACTCTGTTATTTTTCCATCGTCTCCAAAGAAGTATAAATCTCCAGATTTATTTTCGTACAGTTTTTCTCCTTCTGGGAAAGTAGTATCGTATGTTAATTTTTTTTCATCGGTATTCAAGATGTTTTCTAACTCTTTTGGAGCATTGTCTAAGGTCAATTCTACCTGATCTGTAATCTTTCTTGAATCAGCAGTTACTATTCCTGAAATACCTACTATTACACTAATTACTAATATAATTCCTAAATATTTTTTATTTTTCATGGTGTTTCTCCTTGTCTTAAAATCTATGTACTATAAGAATTTATAGATAACAATCCAGTATTAAGTAATAATGAATACGAATGATTTGTAAGTTTATATGATGTTTAATAGTAAACAGCCCTCTTAGAGCCAAGTACTTCATAAGAATCTAGCCCATAGTAAGCACCTTGCTTGGAATAAGCTTTATCTACAGCAAGACGGATTGCATCTTCGGCACATTTCCCTTTCGAAAAATAATAATTGAAATAATATTGAACTATTCTTCCAGTTTTAATTCCTAGTGCAAAACGATATCCTATTGTGGTTTGTGCTCCTTTCATTTTCATTGTGTTTGCCGTGTCAAAAGAATAACATGCAATGATATGGCATAGTCTCAGTTGTCCAAGATTGGCCCCGTCTTCAATTGTTTTGTTTTTTAACTGAGAATGAGTTCCATCTTGAGCATTTAAACCTAATAGTCCAGCGGCTCCATGCGTTGAAATCATTAAGTAATTGGCTTTTTTCATAGCGCTATATAAAGCTCCTTTACCTGCATAATGACGTTTTCCTATTGTAACAGTGCTATCAATGGTTTTGTAATTTTTTTCTGTTTTGCCCATCCAGTTACAAAAATCGGAATGACCTTTATCCATTCCATTTTCAAATTCATGAATTCCAAATAAGTAGATTAAGCCATTGGATGCCGCATTGCTTATGCTACTTCCCTGGCTTCCTTGAATTGCGATTGCTGTTACTAATATAAATGCTACCAATTTTTTGAGGGTTGATTTTTTCATTTGCAGTACCTTCCTTCCTAATTTCATTACAAATACAATACTATTTGTTCTATACAAGGCAGCGTATGCATCTGCCTTCGTGGCTGCTGGTCAATTATGCTACACTTTCCAAATTACTAACTTTCTCCTTCCTAGAAACGAAACACATATTTTCCTTACACTTTATTTATACACTACCCAGACATAAAAAACCATGTCGTATCGCGGAAATCTTAGGTCAAAAACTTCCGCAATACGACATGGTAATATTGCTCTAAAGATGTTATGATAAAATAGTTGGCCGTATTGCCATCACTTCTCATTGCCAAAATGCTTGTAATAGCGTTTTGTCATCTTCTTTGCCTTTTTTTCATTTCCTAAAGCAGATGCAATGGCAATTGCCTGCAAGGAAGCTTCTCTATAAGTTTCCTCAGAATATTCGTTTGTTTCGCCTTGTTTCAGCAGCCGCCTTATGTTCTGCGCGTTTCCTTCCAGGAATTGTACCAGGTAGATGGAGGATTGCTCCTGGCGACAGGTCTCTATGCCTTTTTGGGCGCATTCGATTGCGTTTTCGTATCCTTTCAGTCCCCCATAGATTTCCATCAGTTTATTTAAAATCATATATTCTATTGTCTGTCCGGCCTGCGGCATGCGGTAGCCGCTCCAGATTCCCTCATAGAGGTCTTTTAGCATGGAAATCGCTTCCTGGGTTTGCCCTTCATCATAGTAGCTATCGGCGACGCCATACAGGAGCAGCAGTTCATGGTCCATCCAGGGATACCAGGAAATCTCCTGCTGTTTGGGGGACGGGACAGTGAGCTCCAAAGCTTCCCAGAGCAATTCCCGCCCGTTTTCTGGCGAAATCTGCTGGAGCTTCCAGCGGATGGTGTTCTTTCCATATAAGAGGTATTGGCTGCAGGCTGAGGTATCCCAAAATTCCTCTTCCATTATATTTAAAATCTTCTGGGCTGCTTTATATTTTTCTTTTCTCATGGCATCCTCATAATTTCGGATGTCCTTGCTAATCTTTGGGTCGCTGATTGGCAAGATGGCATACATCCGGCTGCCTTCCTTCCCCATCCGTTCCATAAGCTGCCTGCTGGTTTTTTTCCGTGGCTTCTGCTGGCCATTTTCTATCCGGGAGATTGTCTGGGGGGAACAGATTCCCTCGCATAGCATTTCCTGGGTCAGCCCCAGTGACTGCCGGGTTCTTTTTAATACTTCTGAAAAACAATAAATTCCCATTCCAATACCTCGTTCCTTTCTAAAACCGCAATTCCAATACATTTAATTTCAATACATCTAATATCCCAATACAATATGATATCGAAAATGGCTCTTAGTTACTATTACACTCGATTGATGTAGCTTTTGGATGCCCATCCGATTGTGCCTGTTTTTATCCGCTGGATTTTGTAGCATCCGTTAGATTCTTTTTTAATAATGACAAGTTCTCCGTTATACATTTTTTCGAGAATTGTCCCGGAAGTGTTTGGCGCTGAGCGTAGTCTTACGCCATCACCTGTGACAACGCCATTCTGATCGCTGCTGACAACAGCCAGGCTCAGGCCAGTTTCAGCGTCATAAGATAGTAGCTCCAGGGTCGTTTCTTCTGAGATTTTTATCTTTTGCTGTAATTCCTGTGCCATTACGGTTTCTGAATGCCCCAGATTCCCGGGTGCGTGAAAAGTTACGCATAAGATGCCTGCCATAAAAAGTATTCTCGTTTTGTTCCTCATGTTCTTTTCCTCCATTAATATTTTTTTAGTTACACTTTATGAGCTGATAGGTATAGCCATCTTTTTCATATTGTGTTTTAGTAATTTCTGTGTCTTCATCAAATAAATCCTGGGAAATACTCCATAAGCTGTAAATTCGTTTTGTGACGTTGCTATAACTAACATCTGCAATCTTGCCATTATCCATCTCAAAATAATAATGGATAACCCCATATGCTAAATATCCTTCCGGGTCGGTGATTACCTGGGCATATCTTTTGTTGACAGATACTCCTTCACCCATAAATCGGCATGTTATTTCCTCTATATTTTTAAGTAATTCTTTTTCCATGATGTTGCCGGGCTCTATACAGTTTTCTGCAAGATCTTCTTGTTCGTTGTTAATATCCAGAATATTCACTTCTTTTCTTATTAAATCTACACAAACATAATACTGCGTGTTCCCATCTTCCTTTGTCAGATAAATCATAGCATCAGAAAATGGTTCGCCCACTCCATCCACGATATAGCTGTCATACTCTGCGGTCACCTCCATATCCTCTGTATTTTCCCCATATACCCGCTCCACAGCTTTTTTGGCGTAGGTAATGGCTTCTTCCATGCTGAGTTCTTCTGGGTTCTGTTGCTGTAACCTGGAGCCTTGTGCTGATTGCTGATCCTGCGCCGCCCCTTGCTGACTCTGCGCTGCTGATTGCTGTCCTTGTGCATCCTGTTGCCCCTGTGCCGCTGATTGCTGTCCTTGCGCTGCCTGCTGCCCTTGCGCATCCTGCTGCCCTTGCATTGCTTGTTGCGCTTTCTGCTCTTCTTTCCTTGCCTCGGCCAGGCTGTAGTCTGTCATAAGGTCATGGTCAATGATTTCTAAGAGGTCTTCATCGGTCAGTTCCCGTTCGGGCAGGTAAAAGGTGGACGTTTCCAGCAGAAAGCAGACGCGGTCGGCCACGATTTCCCCTTCTGCCTGGATCCGAAGCAGCTTCCTGGCCGGATACAGGCCTTCCTGCAGGTACTTTTCCATTAAAATTTTCCTGCGTTCTTTCTCGGAATCAGTCAGCTCGCGGGAAAAGGTATCCGCATCGGCCGGGGAGCCTGTAAGGTCTTCCACATAGGTTTCCTTTTCTGCCACGCTCAGCTGTGACCCGCGTTCCTGGAAATGGTTTACCGCTGCATACACGCCTGCCCCGCCGCAGCAGAGGACGATGGCGAGGATGGCCGCTGCCTTTCGGTAGGCTGCCGCCCTCCCATAAGCTGCCGCCGGGCGCCGTTCCCTGTCCTTTTTTCCTTTGATTTCTTTGCCAGAAGCATGAAAGCTTCCGTATCAAAATGAATATCCTGCAATTCCCGGTTGATCTGGTCTTTTAAATTATTCAACAAATCCCTTCCTTTCTAAGGCAATCTTCAGTTTGTCCCTCCCTCGTTTCAGCCTTTGGCATACAGCGGTTTCTGTTGCCTTGCAGCAGGCCGCAATCTCCTTGGCGCTCATCTCCTGGTAATAATACAGCAGGATCGCTTCCCGTTCCTTGGGCGGAAGCTTCTGGATCTCATCCAGCAGGCCGAGGGAGGGTGTTTCTTCTGGATTTTGCATATGTAGAAGATGCTCTTTGTGCAATGTCTCATGGGTCTCATAGTTAAAATAGTTTTTACGTTTGATGTTTTTGCATTTGTTGATAGCAATCCGTGTGATCCAGGTGAGTTCAGTCGATTTGTTGGAAAATGTCCCATATTTTTCATAGACGGCCAGAAACGTCTCCTGGGCGGCATCCTCCGCCAGCTGCCGGTCGCCTAAATATGCGGTACACAACCGTAAAATCTGATCCCCGAAGGATATTACAAGCTGCCGCAATTCGTCCTCACTGCATCTCATCTTCTGTGCTGGCAAGGTTCCACCTCCTTCTGCTCTGTGGGACGTATGGCGTTTGTTTTTTTGGATTGGATGATTTAATATATCTTCACTTTAGACACACAAAATTTCCAAAACATGACGTCCGCTGTAAAAAAATTAGAAAATTTTCGAAATATATTTTATAGGATTCTGAAAGAACAGTAATTGAGAAAACATTCGATCAAAAGATAGCGATAGGAAAGCATTTAGATTAAGGGGATGTTCGTGGGGATACATGGGAAATAATCCTCTTCATCTGCGCACCTGCAAAACGCACGGTAGTATCACTGCGCTGCTGTTTTGCAGCCGCACAGATGACAGGAATATCAAGCATGGCTTAATTTGAGATTAATGCAACGATGTAGTGGTCGTTTCTTCTAATTTATGAGATAAAATAATAGGTGTATACTTTTTCGTTAATCTCTGTGTTATTTCTTCACTTTTTTTCATTAATTCGGCCTGTTTCATTCCCCATTCAGCAGCGGCTTTATTATCCTCGTATTTTTCGCTTAAGATAGCTCTTTGTTTCATGTTAACACCTCCTAACGATCTTCGTATACAATATTTGCTTCATGGCAATTAGAAAGAAAATGGGATACAGCTTTCTGATAATCATATATATTGTTTTCCTTATTATGTAAACTAACCGCATAATTAAATAGTGTTATTGCCTTTTGACGATTGTAATTTTCTTTTTTTACTAGATTATGAAATATTTCCTAAATTTGTAACTACTACCATCATTTTAACAGTTTTTTTGCGAAGCAAAACTCTAAATATCGCCCCGAATCGTTACTATTCGCGGACCCCAGGCCGTGAATAGTAACGAATAAATACATTTTTCATAGAACTCTTTTGCTATCCCTTGCGGAAACTACAGAATTATGGTAGAGTATAGGTATCATAAAAACCGTTCAGAAATAACGTTTGCTACGCGCGAATAGAAAGATATTTCTGGACAGCGCCGAAAAGAGCAGCAATTCAGCAGACCGATGCAGTTCCTTACAGCACTAAGATTCTATTAATTTCCCCTATGCAGCAGAAAGGAATACACAAATACGATGCAAAAGACGTTCAACACAAGCGGCATCTGCAGGCCGGACAGGCATTATATGGCGGATCTTACGCCCAAGCTGGCACAGGCAAGAAGGATGGCGGATGCCGGTGAATACTTTACCATCCATCGTGCCAGGCAATACGGCAAGACAACGTTTCTGCGGGCATTGGCGGAGGATTTAAAGGGCGATTATCAGGTAGTGTCCCTTGATTTCCAGAGGATGAGCCATTTTGACTTTGAGACGGAATCTGGCTTTGTCCATGCGCTTGCGCGGGAAATCTGCAGACGCCTCCCGCTTTTGGGGCCTGTGCCGGAGAGCATCCGGGATGCCTTGGCCAGGCTTGCGGACAAAGCAGATCAGGCATCCTGCCTGGCAGAGATTTTTGGCTGCTTCGGGGAATGGTGCGGCCAATCTGAGAAGCCAGTGATCCTGATGATAGATGAAGCCGACACGGCTACGAATAACCAGGTATTCTTGGATTTCCTTGCACAGCTGCGGGCGGCTTACCTCGACCGGGACATTATGCCTGCCTTCCAGTCTGTCATCCTGGCAGGCGTGTATGATATCCGCAGCCTTAAGCGGAAGCTCCATCCAGATGAGCCATACCGGGAGAACAGCCCATGGAATATTGCAGCGGCCTTTCGGGTGGATTTGAGCCTTTCCGCCGCGGAAATTGCAGGGATGCTGGAGGAATATGAAGGCGAGCATGGCACAGGGATGGATCGGATGCAGATGTCAGGCCTGCTCTACGATTACACTTCCGGCTACCCTTACCTTGTTTCCTGGATTTGTAAATGCATGGACGAAGAGCTGGTGGGGCAGGAGGGGTTCCCAGACCATTCTGCCGCCTGGACAGAGCAGGGATTCCTGGCTGCTGTAAAGCGGCTTCTGGAAGACAGCAATCCGTTGTTTGAGTCTATCATGCAAAAATTAAATGATTTTCCAGAATTGAATGCTATCATCCTGCGCCTGCTTTTCCAGGGGATGGATACCGCGTACAATGCGGATGATATTGCCATCCAAAATGCGAGGATGTTTGGATTTGTGAAGATATGCAATTCTACGGTGCACATTGCAAACCGGATTTTCGAAATGCGTTTATACAATAAATATTTATCGGACTGCCAGAAGCAGAACTATAGAATTTATACAGAAGGAATACGCCAGAAAAACCAGTTTTTTACCGGCGGATACCTGGATGTCCGGCGGGTGCTGGAGAAATTCGTTGAGACATTCCATTACTTGTATGGTGAAAAGGATATGGCATTCCTGGAAGATGAAGGGCGGAGGTATTTTATGCTGTTTCTAAAGCCCATTATCAATGGTGTGGGAAACTGCAGCGTGGAGCCGAGGACAAGAAATAACGAACGGATGGATCTGGTGATTTATTATGCTGGGGTGCAAAGCATAATTGAGATGAAAATATGGCGTGGAAATGCCTACAACGAACGTGGGGAGCAGCAGCTTTCCGACTATTTGGATTATTTTCATCTGAAAAAGGGATATATGCTCAGCTTTAATTTTAACCAGAAAAAAGAGATTGGCGTAAAGGAGGTGGCAGTGGGAGACAAGGTACTGATTGAGGCAGTTGTGTGATGAGAGGGGGCGTGGGAGGATTTAAAAATGTTATATTTGTGCGCTTAGGAAAACGGACGCTGCTTCGGGCGAGCCATGCCCCACGCGGACGGGGCAACGCTCCAGGGAACTAATCGCTAAGGGAGGCATGCAGACGGCAGGTTGTAGGAAGTGATACTTTGTGTGCTCAGGAGAGCCTTCGCGCACAGCCTCCCTAAGCGCTGGATTTCCGCTTGGATCCCTTTATGCCATCCGGCAAGAACAGGGAAATCCCCTTCGCTAAAACCGGCCCTGAATTGTCTGCTTAGGGGCATGGCTCGCCCAAACCAGCTGGTATTGTATGCGAAAGTGAAAGCCTATGTTGTGGGTGTTTTTTATCTTTCTATAAAAGGCCAATCGCACAGCTGGATAATTTTAATGTAGCAATAAGAGAAAGTAGGAAAGCAGAGAAATCTAGTAAAAGGAGTGAAATATGAAGAAACATCGTAAATTAAGAATGTCTATGTTAAGTATGTTTCTGGCGATAGCCATGTTTGCCACATACGCGTCAGGAAGCACAGGCGCAGCATTGACTGCCTATGCAGAAGCGTTACAGCCAGGAAATGAAGAAGTATTACAGCCAGAAAGCGAAGAAGCGTTACAGCCGGGAAATGAAGAAGCATTACAGCTGGAAGATGAAGAAGCGTTACAATCGGAAGACACAGAAGAGTTAAGAGCAGAAGCCGAAGAGGCATTACAGCCAGAAAGCGCAGAAGAGTTAAGTGCAAAAGCCGAAGGGGCATTGCAGCCAGAAAGCACAGAAAAGTTAAGTGCCAAAGCCGAAGAGGCATTGCAGCCAGAAGCTGCGGAAGGCACAGAAGGGATAAGAGTAGAAGCCGCAGCAGCGCTGCAATCGGAACGTGCAGCAGAGGAAGGGATATCCCTGCAGTTCAATCAGGAGTATGCGGCTGTTGGCTCTCCGCTTACCGTCACGCTGTCCGGTCTCCCGGAGGGCGCGGAGTGCAAATATCAGTGGAAGGTAGGGAGTTCCGTGAAGTCCACGCAGGATTCCTATACGCCTGTGCAGGCGGATTTGGAGAAGATGCTGGTCGTGACTGCCACAGTTTCCGTTTCCGGCAGCCATACGGGGACATACCAGGCTTCTATGTATCTCAGTAAGCTTCCAGTCCTCTACGTGAACACCGAGAACGGCCAAGCGATTACCAGCAAAGAAGATTATATCAATGGCAATTTCCGCATCCAGGGAAATGAGGAATACAATGCGGCAAACACCACCTTATACGATGGCGCCATAGAAATCCGCGGCCGCGGCAATTCCACCTGGGCAAACCCCAAGAAGCCCTACAAAATAAAGCTGGACAAAAAGACAGACATTTTCGGCTTTGGGAAAAACAAGCACTGGGTGCTGCTGGCCAATTATACCGATGAGTCCCATATGCGGAATATGCTGTCCTACAATCTCTCCGGCGCTATGGGCATGCCCTATATGCAGAATGTCCATGTGGATCTGATCCTCAATGGCAAGTACCAGGGTACTTATCAGTTCTGTGAGCAGATTAAGATGGCCGATGGTCGGGTGAACATCCACAACTGGGAAGACTATGCCAGTGATGTGGCCAAAGCCATCTACAAAGCAGAAAGCCAAAACGGCCTCACCAAGGATGACCAGGATGCAATCGAAGAGCAGCTTGCCGAAAAAGACATGGGCTGGCTGACCACCAAAAAATTTACCTACCAGGGCAAGGAATACAACATTTTAAACTACCTTGCAGATATGCCCGACGCCACAGGAGGCTTCCTGATTGAGCTGGACGCTTATTTTGACGAGTATTCCAAATTTAAGACCAGCCAAAACCAGCCCCTCCAGTTCAAAAACCCAGAATTTATCGCCACCAACCCAACCGCAATGAAATATGTGCAGGATTATGTCAACGCTTTTGAAAAGGCCATCCGTGCCTCTGATTACACCACTTCCTACAATGGCCAGGACGTAACTTACAGCCAGTTATTTGACATGGCTTCCCTGACCCGTTTCTGGCTGGTCAGCGAACTCTTTATGAACGTAGACGCCATGAAGAAGAGTTCATATTTA
>CAJTNT010000073.1 GCA_910577785.1 uncultured Lachnospiraceae bacterium
TCTCCTGTCTCCTGTCTCCTGTCTCCTGTCTCCTGTCTCCTGTCTCCTGTCTCCTTGCGCCTTTGTCTCTTTACCCTTTTGTCCTTTTATTCCTTTTATCCCCATCCATTTTCTCCCCTTATACTGTTCTTCCTAACTTCTCTCCTTTCCCAATAGTTTTTCTCTTCTCCAATATATCGCCTGTCGATATATATAATATATCAGCTTCCGATATATCTGTCAAGTTTCTTTCACCTATTTGTCTGAGATTTCATAGAAAAGGATACTCTTCGCGAAGCAGAAATTTTTCCGCCACGCAAGGGAACATACCGACTTCCATTCTGTAGCGGAGGAAGGAGGAAGGCTGCATAAAGAAACCCTAAAGGGACGTCAGTACTTAGCGAGGTGTTTTCGAGCTTAGTACTGCTACGTCCCGATCGGAGCGGAAGCGCGTTTCTGTTGCGGCCTTCCTCCTTCCGCAGCGTTCCGTATGGCAGTACCTTCCTCCTGATGCCTCCCGCCTTCCATATGGAAGCACCTTTCCGCTGCAGCCTCCCCCTAAAATCCATCCCCCAAAAAAAGGAATCCCCATACCTTATGGAAGCACCTTTCTGCTGCAGCCTCCCCCTAAAATCCACCCCCAAAAAAGGAATCCCCATACCTTTTCCAGGATTTTTTACAAAAAATATTGCTATTCTACCAAAATATGTTAAGATAGAAGTGTGTAGTTTGCACACGGTGAATGTATCTGTAGAATACGGAGGGAGTACAGGTGGGTTATAGGTCACATTCAGTCATCCGTATTTCACACAACAATCAACCAAAGTAAATATTTAGGAGGAATTTTCAAATGGCAAACAAATGGGTTTACCTCTTTAAAGAGGGCAATGCAAACATGCGTGAGCTCCTGGGCGGAAAAGGCGCCAACCTCGCCGAGATGACCAGCTTAGGCCTTCCTGTTCCACAGGGTTTCACAATCACAACAGAAGCTTGTACGCAGTACTATGAAGACGGCCGCCAGATCAACGACGAGATCCAGGGGCAGATCAACGAGTACATTGGCAAGATGGAAGAGATTACCGGCAAGAAATTCGGCGATACGGAGAATCCGCTCTTAGTATCCGTCCGTTCTGGCGCAAGGGCTTCCATGCCTGGTATGATGGACACCATCTTAAACCTTGGCCTAAACGAAACTGTTGTAAACGTAATTGCGGAAAAATCCGGAAATCCCCGCTGGGCCTGGGACTGCTACAGAAGATTTATCCAAATGTATTCCGACGTCGTGATGGAAGTAGGCAAGAAATACTTTGAAGAGCTGATTGACAAAATGAAGGCTGAAAAGGGCGTGACACAGGACGTAGACCTTACTGCTGACGATCTGAAAGAGCTTGCATCACAGTTCAAGGCTGAGTACAAGGAAAAGATTGGCGAAGACTTCCCAGACGATCCCAAGGAACAGTTAATGGGCGCCGTAAAGGCCGTTTTCCGTTCTTGGGACAATCCCCGCGCAAACGTATACCGCCGCGACAACGACATCCCCTATTCCTGGGGCACAGCTGTTAACGTACAGAGCATGGCCTTTGGCAACATGGGCGATGACTGCGGCACAGGCGTTGCATTCACCCGTGACCCGGCAACCGGCGAAAAGAAGCTGATGGGCGAGTTTTTGACCAACGCCCAAGGCGAAGACGTGGTGGCAGGCGTGCGCACCCCAATGCCGATCGCCCAGATGGAAGAGAAATTCCCAGAAGCGTTTGAGCAGTTCAAGCAGGTATGCGAGACACTTGAGAACCACTACAGGGATATGCAGGATATGGAGTTTACCGTTGAGAACGAGAAGCTGTATATGCTCCAGACCAGGAACGGCAAGAGAACCGCTCAGGCTGCCTTAAAGATTGCCTGCGATTTGGTGGACGAAGGCATGAGGACAGAAGAAGAAGCCGTTGCCATGATTGACCCGCGTAACCTTGACACCCTGCTGCATCCACAGTTTGACGCAGCCAAACTGAAAGCAACCACACCAATTTCCAAAGCCCTTGGCGCATCCCCGGGAGCTGCCTGCGGCAAGATTGTATTTACGGCTGACGACGCTAAGGCATGGGCAGCCAAAGGCGAGAAGGTCGTATTGGTACGTCTGGAAACCTCCCCAGAGGATATCGAAGGCATGAAGGCTTCCCAGGGTATCCTGACCGTACGCGGCGGTATGACCAGCCATGCAGCCGTTGTGGCACGCGGTATGGGTACCTGCTGCGTTTCTGGCTGCGGCGACATTACCATGGATGAAGATAACAAGAAATTCACCCTTGCCGGCAAAGAGTATCATGAAGGGGACTGCATTTCCATTGACGGCTCCACCGGTAATATTTATGACGGCTTAATCCCAACCGTTGACGCTACGATCGCCGGCGAATTTGGCAGGATTATGGGATGGGCTGATAAATACAGGACACTGAAGGTAAGGACAAATGCAGATACTCCCGCCGACGCCAAGAAGGCACGCGAGCTTGGCGCAGAAGGCATCGGCCTCTGCCGTACGGAGCATATGTTCTTCGAAGGCAACCGTATCGACGCATTCCGCGAGATGATCTGCGCCGCGAACGTAGAGGAACGGGAAGCTGCCCTGGCGAAAATCCTTCCGGAACAGCAGGGAGACTTCGAGAAATTATATGAGGCTCTGGAGGGGAACCCAGTTACCATCCGTTTCCTGGATCCGCCGCTCCATGAGTTCGTTCCGACAGAGGAAGAAGATATCCAGAAGCTGGCTGACGCCCAGGGCAAATCCGTAGAGGACATCAAGGCAATCATTGATTCCCTCCATGAGTTCAACCCGATGATGGGACACCGTGGATGCCGTCTGGCCGTTACCTATCCGGAAATCGCCAAGATGCAGACAAGCGCTGTAATCCGGGCTGCTATCAACGTACAGAAAGCGCATGCTGACTGGACCGTAAAACCAGAAATCATGATTCCATTGATTGGCGATATCAAGGAATTAAAATATGTCAAGAAAGTAGTTGTGGAGACTGCTGACGCTGAGATCGCCGCTGCAGGCGTTGACCTGAAATATGAAGTGGGCACGATGATTGAAATCCCAAGGGCAGCCCTGACGGCTGACGAGATTGCCAAAGAAGCGGACTTCTTCTGCTTCGGCACCAATGACCTGACGCAGATGACCTTTGGATTCTCCCGTGACGACTCCGGCAAGTTCTTAGAGGCATACTACGATGCCAAGATCTTCGAGAACGACCCGTTTGCAAAGCTTGACCAGACAGGCGTTGGCAAGTTAATGGAGACTGCCATTAAGTTAGGCAAGCCCGTGAACCCCAACCTCCACATCGGCATCTGCGGCGAACATGGCGGAGACCCATCCTCTGTAGAGTTCTGCAACAAGATTGGGCTTGACTATGTTTCCTGCTCACCGTTCCGCGTGCCAATCGCAAGGCTCGCTGCGGCGCAGGCTGCAATTGCCCAGAAATAATAGCTATCTTTCCGTGAAAAGCTATTTATAACATGAATGTCTAAATACCATTCGTTGTACAACCAGCTCCGCCTATTATAGGCAGAGCTGGTTGTAATAAAAATACTCTGCCAATCTCCCCTCAGCTTCTAAAGCTCAATCAGCTTGGCCAAATCGGTATGCATGCTTTTGACAGGCATCCATCTAATGGACAGCTGCACACTATGCCCCAAACAGCTCATTCGCATAACGGACGGAACCCATGGCGTCCTTGGAATAGAAATCCGCCCCAATCATATCCGCATAGGTCTGGGTGAGGACCGCGCCGCCCACCATGACTTTGCAGGCTGGCGCCTCTTTTTTCAGCAGCTGGATGGTGATTTCCATATTTGATACCGTAGTGGTCATCAGGGCGCTTAGTCCTACCAGCCTGACATCATGCTCCCTGGCTGCCTTCACAACGTCCTCCGGCGGCACGTCTTTTCCCAGATCAATCACTTCAAACCCATAGTTCTCCAGCAATACCTTGACAATGTTCTTCCCGATGTCATGGATATCGCCTTTCACCGTGGCTATCACGATTGTCCCCTTAGAGGCAGAATCGTCCCCTTTGGCCTTCAGGTGTTCCTTAATGGCGTCAAACCCTGCCTTGGCAGCGTCCGCGCTCATCAGAAGCTGGGGCAGGAACATTGTTTTCTTCTCAAATCCCTGCCCTACGTGGTCTAAGGCTGGGATTAAGTCCCCGTCAATCACCGCCAGCGGCTCCTTATCCTGCAGCTCCTTTTTGGCCGCCTGGTAGGCGCTTTCCGCAAGACCCTTTACCACAGCGTCATAGAGGCTGATTTCCCCTGATTTTGCCGGAGCCGCCCCTGGCGCCCCTGGCTGCTGGGAGTAAATCCCAATATAATCCGCACACTGGACATCGCTGCCGTTTAGGGCGCAATACGCGTGGTACGCCGCCATCATGGCCTCGCTGCCTGGGTTGATGATGCCTGCGCTCAGCCCCCGCGACAGCGCAATCGTAAAGAACGCCGTATTGACTTTTTCCCGCTGGGGAAGTCCAAAAGAGATATTCGATACGCCCAGGGTGGTGTGGACGCCCATCTGATGCCGCACATAATCCAGGGCGTCCAGCGTAACCTGGGCATTTTCCTGCCCCGTGCTGATGGTCAGGGTCAGGGTGTCGATTAGGAGGTCTTTTTTGCCAATGCCATATTTTGCCGCTTCGGCAATAATTTTCTCCGCCACGCGGACGCGCCCTTCCGCCGTCTTGGGAATCCCTTTCTCATCCAATGCCAGGCAGACAACCATGCCGCCGTACTTCGCCACCAGAGGAAATACTGTATCCATGGATTCCTGCTTGCCGTTGACAGAGTTAATCAGGGGCTTGCCGTTATAGAGGCGCATAGCTGTCTCCATGGCCGCGCCGTCCGAAGTATCAATCTGCAGAGGCAGGCCGGTGATCCCCTGGATCCCTGTCACCGCCTTGCGCATCATCTCTACTTCGTCAATTTCAGGCAGGCCCACATTGACATCCAGGATATGGGCGCCATGCTCCTGCTGGACAAGGGCTTCCTTATAGATGTATTCCATGTCTTTCTCCCGTAACGCCTGCTTAAAACGGGATTTTCCTGTCGGGTTAATCCGCTCGCCAATAATCATGGGGCGTTCCTCAAACACCACGGCATGCGTATAAGACGAAACCACGGAGCGGTTTTTCTCCGTCACCTGTAGGGGCGGCATGCCCTGGCAGGCGCCCACCAAAGCCTGGATATGGGCGGGCGTTGTGCCACAGCAGCCGCCCAGAATGGACATCCCCTCCGCAGCAATCTCTTTCATAATGGCGGCAAAATCCCCTGGCGTGACCTGAAAGCAGGTTCTGCCGTCCACTACTACTGGCAGGCCTGCATTGGGGTTCAGCACCAGCGGCAGCGAGCATATCTGGCGCAGCTTCGGCAGGAAGCCCTTCATGACGTCAGGGCCAAAGCCGCAGTTTAAGCCTATGGCGTCCACCCGCAGCCCCTCCAGCATGGCGACTGCCGCTTCCATATCTGCGCCTGTCAGAAGCTTGCCGCTTTCATCAAAGACCATCGTAACCACAACCGGAAGGCTGGTATTCTCCTTGGCGGCCAGGACAGCGGCCTTGATTTCATACGTATCGTTCATCGTTTCAATCAGGCAAAGATCTGCGCCCGCCTGTTCCCCAGCGACACATACGGGCCGGAAGGCTTCATACGCCGCTTCAAAGGGCAGGTCGCCCAAAGGTTCCAAGAGCTTGCCCAAGGAGCCAATATCAAGGGCAGCGAACGCCTTTTTCCCCGTTTCCGCAATGGCACGTTTCACCAGTGCAATCCCTCTTTGCGTCAGTTCCTCGCAAGTATAGCCTGTGCCTTCCATTTTGAAAGGATTAATGCCAAACGTATTGGCCTTGATAATATTGGCTCCGGCTTCTAAGTAGCTCTTGTGGATGTCCAGAATAACGTTTTCCCTGGTGGCATTCCAGACTTCCGGCAGCTCGCCGGAGCGAAGGCCCTGCTTTTGCAGCATCGTACCCATTGCTCCATCAAAAAATAGCAGTTCTTTTCCTAAATGATCTTTAAATTTCATGGCTACCTCCAACATGATATCCTTTATGGCTTCCTCGAAAGGAGCCTGTGGCTTTGCTCCTATGCTTTTATTCCTCCTGGCGAAATTCACAATCCGTCTTGCCGCACTGGCTGCAGGATGGCATCTGGCAAGACTGCCCCCTGGCGGGCGTAAGGCCAATCAGGGCGGTGACCGACTTGGAGGGCATCATCAAGTTCCCGGCCGTGAGGGTCACCCCAATCCGTTTGCTGCACTCCAGCATGGCAAAAATGTCTTTTTGGTATTCCAGGGAAAAGTCCCCATAGCCGGGGCTGAACCTAGGGCGCAGGTACAGGCCGCGTCCCTGCGCATCCTTTTTTATCTCGGCGCTGATTTCATCCAGGTAAGACTCGATATATGCGGCGCCTGCAGCCTGCACGATGGCGGCCTTCGCAAGATTGAGGACGGAATATTTCTTAATCATCAGATCTGCTGTGCGCCCAATGGTGGCGGCCAGAAGCGCCACGCGCCTGCAGCCCTTCAAGTTCCTGGCCAGGCTGGCGCTTGTCACTGCCAGCCCCCCAAACAAGACCTTGTCCCCTTCCACTTCGCAGCCATATTCGCGGTATATGCTCTTGGGCATACTGTCTGCCTCCAATTCCGCGGCCACCTCTTCCAAAAGCTGCAGCGTCTGCCCATCCGCTTCCTGCCTGCCATAGCCCAAATACCGCAGCGTTTCTTTTCTGTCTACTTTCATGATCAATGCCCCCCTGTCCATCCTTTCTGGCAAATTACGCATAATCGCTTCTGCCGCACCTGGCTTTCATCCGCCATTTATGCTTTATATATTTCCGACAGGTTATGCATAATCGCCCCTGCCACATCTGGCTTATTCATGGTATAAATATGGATATGGCCTACCCCGTTGGCAATTAAGTCAATAATCTGCTCCGTGGCATAGGCAATCCCCGCCTGCTTCAATGCCGCTGAGTTGTCTGCGAACCGCTCTACCATCATCCGGAAGCGCTGCGGCAGCACAGACCCTGACAGCGCCCCAATCCGTTTCATCTGGCTTACATTCGTCACTGGCATAATCCCCGCAATCACCGGCACATGGATCCCCTTCTTCAGCGCCTTATAGAGGAAGCTGTAGAGGATGTTGTTGTCAAAAAACATCTGCGTGGTCAGGAACTCGCAGCCTGCCTCCACCTTCCGCTTGAGGTTGTCAATATCCGCCTCCACAGATTCCGCTTCCGGATGTCCTTCCGGATAGCACGCGCCCCCAATGCAGAAATCCCCAAATGCCCGGATTTCCGCTATCAGCTCACTGGCATGGCGGTACTGGTTCGGCAGGGGAAAATCGGCATTTTCCGGGATATCGCCACGCAGGGCCAGAATATTTTCAATTTTATTTTGCTTCAGCTCCCCTAAGACTTCCTGTATCTTGTTCCGATCAGAGGATGCACAGGTCAAGTGCGCGAGGGCTGTTATCCCATTGACGTTCTGGGCTTCATTTGCCAAGTTAACCGTATGTTCGCTTATCCCGCCAGTCGCCCCATAGGTTACGCTGATAAAGGTCGGGCAAAGCTGCGCAATCTCCCGCACCAGGTCATGTGCCTTTTGCAGCTCGGAGCCTTTCTTGGGAGGGAAGAGTTCACAGCTTATGGTGATTTCTTTTGATTTTAACAGTTCTGATATTTTCATGGTCTACAAATTATCCTTTCTGGGTAGGTTTTTATCTATTCCATTGATCGTTTTTTAAATGTTTGGTTCATTTCAAATGCTCTTTCCCCAAACGGACGCTGGTTCCGGCAAGCCAGCTGGCATCACGTACGAAAGCCCATATTTTGAAGACTCTCATTCTTTCTGCGAAAAAAGAGGCAACAGCTTGTACGGCCAAAACACTTTTTTATTATAATGATTTACCGCGCAAAAGTCAAACATGTATAAAAAATGCTTTTCTTTGCCATAATAGTACTGTTACTTTTCATGGGGCGGGGAGATTTCCGCTATGTCTGCCCGCTCCGTGAATGGTCACCTGTTACTGCGGCAGCCTCTGTTAAATCGTCTATATGCGCAAGGGCATATGGCCATTCATCGCATGCTGATTCCTTAGGCTGCCGTGCTGCTGGCAAAACACACTACAAATAGCCCTGACAGGGATTTTGGCAAAAGAGAAGCCGCGAGCATTTACAGGCTGCTTCCCCACTGGCAATTCCATACCAGATGCCAAACTCCCTTCCAGGGCTAACTCCCTTAAGAAAGAAGGTATTTTTATGGATACAAAGGATGCCAAAAAGGAAAACCATCCCGTACCTGATTTATCAGACAACTATGACTACCTGAAAGCAAGTTCTGTCACCGACTGCACAGGGGCAATGCCCAGGCCGCCCCAAAACAGCGCGGAACTGGATTCTTATCTGGACGTCTATAATTTCCTTCCCCAATCCGCTTTTGCCAAGCCAAGTCCCTTAGAGGTGGATATGCTCCATTCTGGCAAACAGGGAAAAAAGGACCCGGCTCCTTAAACATGACAGATTAGGAAAAAACAGGCTCCTTAAACAGGGCAAAAGCCCTTTTACGCTCTACAAAACATCCGCTGCAAGAGGAATCCCCCTGCAGTGGATGTTTCTATTTTAATTCTTGTATCAGATTTCTGCCATTTATAGCTATTTATAAATTTATATGGCCGAATCAAACCTCTGCCCAACCCATGTCTCCTGCTCCGTACGGAGGGAATCTGCCCGCGCCATGGTGATTGTGTCATTGATTTTCTTCAACAGCTCATCCCAGGAAGACGCTGTCACGGTCACTGTGTCCTCTGAATCGCCGCCTGTCTTTTCCACGCCGTCCTTACGCTTTTCCTCTGCCCGCTTCTGCTCCGCCTTGCGCTCGGCCTTTTTCTTGTCCTCTGCCTTCTGTTCCGCCTTCTTCTCAATCCGTTTCTTCTGGCTGGCCAATGATTTATCCACTACCGCAAAGAATGACGCCACGCCCTTTTCATTGAAGCTCATGCCGATGGTCTTCACGCTGTCCGCATTCTTGCCCAAACTCTGCTTCATCTGCGCCATCTGCGTTGTGGCGCCGCGCAGGATTCCCTCATATTTCGCACGGTACGCCTCATCCTCTGCCATCTTCTCAATCTTGTCTTCGTCAATCAGCACGACCAGGGCGCTGTTGCCTGCATATTTGCTGGCGTTTGCCTGTACTTCTTCCTTCTTATCCGAGCTGACCAGGATAAAATCCATATTGGAAAATTTCTTGCGCAGCTGGTTGTAGTATTTCTGCGCCTTCTCGCTTAACTGCGGGCTGCCCACTTCCTTCTGCCCTGCGGGCTTCGTCACCTTGCTGGTATTCTTCGCCTTAGAGGCAGATGCAGACTCTGCCGTTGCCTGGGCTGTGTATGCATTCGTAATTGCATTTGTGTCCATATTCGTCTCCTCCTTATATTTAGATCTTGTTTAAACCTGCCGTTTTACTTAGGAAGCGCCCTGAAATAACTTTTCACCATACTGCACACCAAATAAATTATGAATAGCCATTTCCAAACCACCCCTCTGGGCAAATCCTTCCTGCCCTTTGCTATAATATCGGCCAAATATAAGGCTATATTTAGAAACCCCTCCTTTATTTTCCATTATTATTCACAGCCTGGGAGCCCATGAACAGCAACTATTTTCCGCTATACAAGAAAAATACAGCAAAACAGATATTCCATTTTCCCAATACTTGGTGTATACTATTACCCGCAGGATACCCCGTCCTTTCTCCTACTTGAATATACTGCCAGTTTCCATTTCCTGAAATGCTGCTATCCATGGCCAATGTTATTTACTTACAAAAATGCCCATTTGTTAACACCCAAGAACAGCGGCAGCACTACTATGCCCATTTATTAACACCCAAAACACTGGCAGCACTACCCCATCACGCAAAAGAACCCAACTCAGCACCACACCCAATCTTTATTATAAAAAAGGAGGTTCCCCCATGGCTTTTGACGGAATCGTAATTGCAAGCTTAGTAAAAGAACTCAACGACACCATACAAAACGGGAGGATCAGCAAAATCGCCCAGCCGGAAAAGGACGAGCTCCTGCTGACCATCAAGTGCGCAAAAAGCCAGGTACGCCTCGTGCTCTCGGCCAGCGCCTCCCTCCCCCTGGTTTACTTGACAGAGCAGAACAAGCCCAGCCCCATGACCGCCCCTAATTTCTGCATGCTGCTGCGCAAGCACATTGCCAATGGGAAAATTACGCGCATTTTCCAGCCCCATATGGAGCGCATCATCCATTTTGAGATTGAACACCTCGACGACCTCGGCGACCTCTGCCACAAGCAGCTGATTGTGGAAATCATGGGCAAGCACAGCAATATCATCTTCTGCGATGAAAATGGCAAAATCATCGACAGCATCAAGCACATCTCCGCCCAGGTCAGCTCCGTGCGCGAGGTGCTGCCAGGGCGGGAATATTTCATCCCCGAGACTCAGCACAAATACAACCCCTTAGAGGCCAGCCAGGCTTCCTTCCTGGCGACAGCCTGCGAAAAGCCATTCCCAGCCGCCAAGGCCATCTACTCCACCTTCACAGGGCTAAGCCCCACGATAGCCTCTGAAATCTGCTTCCGGGCTTCCGTGGATGGAGAACGGCCAATTGCAGCGCTGTCCGAAGAGGAACGGCTGCACCTCTACCACCATTTCGCCTGGATGATGGAGGATGTGGCAGAAGGGAAGTTCACACCCAACATTATCCGCAGGCAGAAGGAACCGATTGAATTTTCCGCCCTGGAATTAAAACAGTATGGGGATTATGAGGCAGACGCCTACCCTTCCATTTCCGCCGTTCTGGAAACCTTTTTTGCCGCCAGGAGCAGCTACACCCGCATCCGCCAGAAATCCGCCGACCTGCGCAAGATTGTGTCCACCGTCCTCGACCGCAGCCGCAAGAAATTCGACTTGCAGCAAAAGCAGCTGAAGGATACGGAAAAACGGGACAAATATAAGGTATACGGGGAACTGATCCACACCTATGGGTACGGGCTTACAGAAGGGGCAAAGAAACTGGAGGCGCTGGATTACTATACTGACAAGATGATTTCCATCCCCTTAGACCCACAGCTTTCGCCCCAGGAAAACGCCCAAAAATACTTTGACCGCTACGGCAAGCTCAAGCGCACCTACGAAGCCCTGACGGAACTGATTGAGGAAACCAAGGAGGAAATCCTCCACCTGGAGTCTATCTCTACCTCTTTAGACATTGCCGTGTCTGAAGATGACCTGGGGCAGATAAAAGATGAGCTGGCGCGGTTTGGCTATATCAAGAAAAAACATACTGGTAAAAAAGAAAAGGTACGGAGCAAGCCCTTCCACTACATTTCCTCGGACGGCTACCATATGTATGTAGGCAAAAATAATTTCCAGAATGAAGAGCTGACGTTTAAGTTCGCCTCTGGCAATGACTGGTGGTTCCATGCCAAGGGGATCCCCGGCTCCCATGTGGTGGTGAAAACCAATGGCGATGAACTGCCAGACCGCACCTTTGAGGAAGCAGGGCAGCTGGCCGCCTATTACTCCCGGGGACGGGATAACGAAAAAGTGGAGATTGACTACCTGGAACGGAAAAATGTCAAGAAGCCCAACGGGAGCAAGCCCGGGTTTGTGGTCTACTATACCAATTATTCCCTGGTGGCCGCACCGGATATCTCAGGGATTGCCTTAGCGGGGGACTGATGCGCTTGACCGTTTTCATCCTGGAGCAGGAATGTGAGGTATTTGTGTCACCTGTATCTCCCTTAACCAACGGCGCAGCAGGCTGCGTCCCGTGCAGCAACACGTTTATATCCTGCGGCGCTTCGCCAGATATCACTGTGTTGCCGTACGGGGTTAAGGAGCCAGCTTACACGCTTCGGCACGTCCTTCGAATTTACGCAAGCATATCATTGATATTCCGCTCCAATGCCTTCCCAACTATACATCCCAAAAGTATTCACTACCAACTCAGCCACTTTTTTCTCATGGTCTGTCAACGCATCGGATGTTTCGGAGAACATAGCAAACCGCGCATCCTCAATCGGGTTGTATTTAAAATCTTTGAAAAGGTCATAGACATCTGGATAAACAGAGCCATGCCCTACCGTATTGCCGCACAGTTGGGGGATTTCGTTCTTTATCCTCGTGGACTTATGTTTCCTTTTGCCTATTGGCATCATATTACTGCGGCGGTTAAATAGCGAAGTTTTAAAATCCGTCGATATTTAACTGCCGCAGTAATAACATATATAAATATAATCCAATACGCCATCGGCTTATTTTTTGGAAAAATTTATTTTCCAGTGTAACATTCTTCCCAAACCGGGCACTAAGGAAGTGTACAGAAATAACTTATGAATCGTGCGCAGCATTTTTCTTGAATCTTAAGGAATCCGATCACCAACCCGGAAGGAGCAAGGCCGTGAAACAGCTTTTGGAAGAACTTTTCACACAATATTATAAGGCAGTCTATTCCTATCTGTACAGCCTCTGCCGCAATGCCGGACTGTCGGAAGACCTGGCCTCCGAGGTATTCCTGGAAGTAGTAAAGTCGATTGGCTCCTTCCGGGGAGAGGCAGATATCAAGACCTGGCTTTTCTCCATTGCACGCCATAAGTGGTATCACCATCTGCGGAAAAAAAGCCGCCAGGCCGATACGGAACTTCTGACAGAATTCCTCCCTTCGACAGGCAAAACACCAGAGGACACCTGTTATGACAGCCTGCTAGTGCAGCGGATTTACGAACTCCTAGAGGATGAGCCAGAGCGTACGCAAAGCATCGTCAACATGCGCCTGGAAGGCTATTCCTTTTATGAGATTGGCACAAAGCATGGAATATCGGAAAGTTCCGCCCGGGTCATTGATTTCCGGGCAAAGGCAAAAATACGCAGACAGCATAACTTCTCGGAATCTCAATGAATGAGATTCCAGCCGAAGATTGACAACTGAAT
>CAJTNT010000074.1 GCA_910577785.1 uncultured Lachnospiraceae bacterium
GAATCAGATCCGAGAGCATCTGCACAGACGCAACTTCCCCGCATCCAATAGCAATCTTTCCCTCTACCTGTTCTTCCTGCTCTACCAATTCTTTTTCTGTTTTATCAACCAGCTGTAGAATTTCCTCTGCCCGGCGCCGGAGCAGCAGACCTTCATTCGTCAGCCGGATCTTCCGTGTCCCCCTGTCAAACAACCGGACACCAATTTCTTCCTCCATCTGTGCAAGTTGGCGGGAAAGCGTCGGCTGTGTAATATGTAAAACTTCTGCGGCTTTTGTAATGCTTTCTTCCCTTACTACGGTAAGAAAATAGCGAAGAACCCTGATTTCCATATGCAAACTCCTCTCAGGTTTATCCATGCTTTGCAGATTGTATTATAACATTTTTATGCCTTTTAGGCAATATAACCATACCTTTTGATTTTGCCTTTAGTGGATTCAAATTTTTAGAAAGGGTGTAAAGATTACTAAGGGATCCTTATCATCCCCATATGTTCTTGGAACAGACCCATAATTCATCTAC
Source organism: uncultured Lachnospiraceae bacterium (assembly GCA_910577785.1). Classification (GTDB taxonomy): domain Bacteria; phylum Bacillota; class Clostridia; order Lachnospirales; family Lachnospiraceae; genus Petralouisia. The sequence continues at coordinate 522 of CAJTNT010000074.1, forward strand.
AAAATCTGTCGGAAATATTCTATCTTTGCTAATATCATGCCAAATGTTCATATGTAATACCCACCTAATGCCTGATTGTAAACAACCCACAATTTTTCTAATTACACACTTATTCTGAAGCAAAAACGGCAGTACACAAATTTTACTGGAAAAGAACAAAGATGTGTACTGCCAAAAGCTGATTCACATTATAGATTTGTCTCAAAAAATACTTTCATTGTTTCACAGGCCGCATCCTCATCTGCGCCCTCTACTGTAATCTCTACTGTCTGGCCACATTTCACGCCAAGCCCCATAACTGCCATCAATTTTGTTGCCTCAGCCGTTTTTCCATCCTTATTGAGCACAACCTTACTTTGGAACTTTTTTGCCTCTTTTACCAGCATACTAGTTAAGAATTTATCACTAACGCTATGAAAATTAACTCTTCCTTTTCTTGATTGAATATACCATGTTCATCTCCGTCCAGACAGATTACCGCCTCACCAGCTTTAATCTCATATTCTTCCCCATTATCTGTATAAAGTCCACGTCCCTGCATAATAAAGTAAATTTCGCTTTCCTTTTCATGACGGTGTATTCCTAAAGAAGCGCCCTGCCTCAATCGGATCGTGATAAAACATCTATTTTTTGAGTGCATCATATCACTTGATGCAATGTCACAGATAAGAGCATCCCCTTTTCCCTGAAATAATTTATGTGCAACTCTTTCTTTTAATTGCAGTTTCATATCTCATACCACCTCCTGTAGCCATCACCAAACCACATCATAAATGGAAAAAGCTATAACGATTCACCATTCGTCGCAATCACTCTCTTATACCATTCAAAAGATTTCTTCTTATAACGTTTTCCACTGCCTGAACCATCATCATTTTTATCTACATAGATAAATCCGTACCGTTTACGCAGTTCCCCCGTAGTGAAAGAAACAACATCAATACAGCCCCATGGCGTATATCCCATCAAGGCATCACATATTGATAAACACTCATTTCCAAATCATTTAGGCCTTGAATGTTTTGTATGGTAAACATCTACTATCTGTTCCCCTCTTTCTATTTATTAAAATATTGAATTACATTATCACATTTTTGTTTCAAAATGCATTGTATGCTTGTCAATATGCTCAATAACATATTACTATTATGCTTTTCTATAGTCAAGACATATTAAAACCCAGTTTGTGTTAAGTAATCGTTGGCAACTTTCCACTTTATTTTTCTCTATGATATTTCACCTGTTTTTTGTATGCTAAATAAGCCCTGCCGGGTTCTTTCTCCAGTTAACAACAAAACGCTTTCTTAAACGCTTTTCTTGATGCCGTCTGCATCGCTTCCACTATCGGCATTTCCCTACCCAATTCACACACATAAGAAAATATTTTTTGTTCCAATGTCTTGAATGATACCAGTTTTTCCTCTACAATAGATTTCATCATACAGTCTCCTTTAGAAGTATAATAAATATATCATATTTACTTCGGAGGCAAGGTATGGACTACATGACAACCAAAGAAGCCGCCAGCATATGGGGCATATCGGACAGGCGTGTATTACAATATTGCAACGCCGGACGGATCGACGGAGCCGTCAAAATGGGGAACACCTGGCTGATTCCAAAAAGCGCAGAAAAGCCTGCTGACGGAAGATTTAAAAGCGTAAAAAACCAAGAAAACAGACCAAAGGAGATTACTTGCAATGAATGAATACAAAATTATGGCTGTGGACGATGAACCGGATATTCTGGATCTGCTCGAAAAGGCTTTACGTATTGAGGGCTTTCCTACTGTCATAAAAATCGATACAGGCAGAAAGGCGGTAAATGCCTGCAAAGAAATACAGCCGGACATAATAATCTTAGATGTTATGCTTCCAGATATTGACGGCTACGAAGTGTGCAGGCAGATCCGGCAGTTTTCCCATTGCCCTATCCTGTTCCTTTCTTCCAAAAATGATGAATTAGATAAAATTCTGGGCTTGGCTGTCGGCGGCGATGATTATGTTACCAAGCCTTTCAGTCCCAAGGAAATTGCTTACAGGGTGAAAGCGCAGTTGCGCCGCATGGAATACAGGCAAAGCCCCCGCGTCAGCCAGACAATAGAAATCGGCGCCTTGACAATTGATACAGATGGCTGCCAGGCGATCAAAGACGGCCGGGATCTGGAACTGACTGCCAGAGAGTTTGAGATCTTGCAATATTTAGCGGAAAATAAAGGACGGGTGATCAGCCGCGAGCGTATATACGAAGCGGTCTGGAACGAGGACAGCTTTGGCTGCGATAATACGGTCATGGTCCATATCCGACACCTGCGCGAGAAAATGGAAACCGATCCTGCTGCTCCACAATATCTTATCACAATGAAAGGCTTAGGCTATAAGCTGGTAAATCCTTATGAAAAGTAAAAAGAATTTCAACCCTTTCTTTCGGATGGTTCTGCTCCTTTCCATGACATTATTAGTCGGCATTGTCACGGCAATCGGCTTGTTCTATTATATGTTCTCAATCCCAGAACCGGAAGGAATGAGCCTCGCCCATTGGCCGCAAACCTTTACAAACAATTTTTCTTCCTGGACAACTTATGAGGACGGCGAACTCTCTATAGAGCAGATCGGTCTTGACCGATTAGATGAATATGGGCTGTGGATTCAGTTTTTGGATGAATCCGGCCAGGAGATTTTTTCCTATAACAAACCTGCCGGCTACCCTGAAAAATATTCCGCTTCCGAACTGCTGGCTCTTAGCTCCAGTGACTATCAAAACGGATATACGGTATTTGTAAACAGTCTGGAGGATCCCGAAGAAGCCTGCAGCTATTGTATCGGATTTCCTTATGATATAAGAAAGTATATGCTGCATTACAACGGCGACAGAGTTGCAAGGCTCTCCCCTGTAGCAAGACTAATTATTCTTGCTGCTTTAGGCTCCATTGTTATTGTCGTTCTTGTTTACGGTTTTTGGCTTTCACGGAAATTGTCAGGCATTACAGAAGGTATCAAAAATATCTCTCTCCGTACCTATGGACCACTACAGGAAAACGGGATGTTCGGCGAAATCTACAGCGCCCTGAACAAAATGGACAGGGACATACACCGCGCCGACCAAATAAGCCAAGAAACAGAAACAATGCGCCGGGAATGGATTGCAAATATTACCCATGACCTGAAAACGCCCCTGTCCCCAATCAAAGGCTATGCAGAACTGCTGGCTGACAGTTCGGATAAAGACAAACAAACGATACAGGAATACGGTGCCATTATCTTAAAGAATATCAGTCATACTGAAACCCTGATCAATGATCTGAAGCTGACCTGGCAGCTTGATTCCGGCTCTATACCGTACAATCCTCAAAAAATTCGTATTACACGCTTTGTCAAAGAATGGGTAATTGATATTGTCAATGATCCTGCTTTTTCAGACCGGGATATTGCATTTGAAAGTAATGTGCCAGAATTGTATGCCGATATTGATCCTGCTCTATTTCGGCGCGCCGTTACGAATCTGATTTTGAACGCCCTCACACATAACCCTGCCAAAACAACAGTAAGCGTTACACTTGACATAGACAAAAACGAAAGTATTCTGCTGTCTGTCCATGATAACGGAAATGGACTGAGCAGATCAGAACAATCAAAGCTGTTTGAGCGGTATTACAGAGGAACAAACACAAAAGAAAAGCCAGAAGGAAGCGGACTGGGGCTTGCCATAGCGAACCAGATTGTAACCCTTCATGGCGGTGAGATCACAGTCAAAAGCCAGATCGGCATTGGAACAGAATTTAGAATCCAGATCCCCTGTGAAAACAGGAAGACTGCAAATTAAGGTTAGATTAAGATGTTGCACAAAATAATGCCCATAAAACAATAGCTCCCAAAAATTTGTTGCTAATTTGTTGCCAACCATGAAAAATTTCTGGTAATTTCTGGCAACGGAAAAGCACAAAAATATGCTGCCCCGCATCCCTGCCCCCATGGGCGGGCAGCCCCCTTTCAGGACATCCCCAGCAGGGACTTCCAGGTCTTGTTCCCGGCCGTGATTTCCCCATCCGGAGTCCTGTATCCCAGCACGTCTTTCTGGTAGGCCTTGACCGCTGCCGTGAATTTGGCGCCGGCTATCCCGTCTGCCTCCCCCACGGAACGGTACTGCAGGGATGCCAGGTATTTCTGGACTGGGCGTACCGCTGGGTGCTTCCGGTTCCTGGCTGCAGATAATGTCACGGTCTTTGAGAGCGTCTCCTGCCCGGCAATCCCATCCACCTTGGCGCCAATGGCTGCCTGGATGTCACGGATGAAGTCCTTCCTGGTATATGCGCCCTTTCCGGATGCGCCCTGGGCTGGGCTTTGGGCAGGCTCCCCAAACAGTGTCCTCACCTCCGTCAGATCCCTCCGGCGTGACACACTGGAGAGGGTCACCCCCCTGCCAGGGTTCGATTTTGTGTTCCTGCTGCCTCCGATGCTCTCATACATCATGCCGTCCCCGGCATAGACTGCAATATGCGTCGCCTTGGTCGGCTTGCCGAAGAACAGGAGATCCGCGGGCTGCATCTGGCTGGCGGGGATTTCACTGCCCAGCCTGCGGTAGCCGTCCGCCGTTGTCCTCCCTACGCGCATCCCGGAATCGTTCAGCACCCGCCAGACGAAGCCTGAGCAGTCATACCCGCCCTCTTCCATTGACTCGCCGCCCCAGACATAGGGCTCCCCCAAGTGTTTCTTGGAATTTCTGATAATCTCTTCCCTGCTCAGCATATTATTTTCCCTCTCTTTCTTCCTGCATGCGCCCTGCTTCCTGCTGGGTTCCTTCCTAGCTCCCTGCCTCCGGCTGGGTTACTCCCTGGCTCCCCCCCTCCTGCCTGGCTTCTTCCTGGCTCTCCACTGGCAGGCCTGGCTCATGCTGGGAGCTTTCCTGGCCATCCCCCTCTGGCAGGCCTCCTGCAGGAGTCGATGCCACCTCTACAGACGAGACATCATCTATATTATAAATGCCAAGGTCATTGTTATTCCCGATGACAATGAAGCATTTCCCATCGTATTTATAGTCCCTGCAGCTTCCATCCCCCCATTCGTAGATCTTCCCATTCTTAAATATTATCCGGATCATGCTGCGCCCCCTTCCTGCCCCAGTTCTGGCAGCCCTACCAGCGATGTGAGGATGGATATGGCCCCTGCCACCAGCGACACGGATGCCACATTCACCCAATTTACCTCTATTACGGCCTGACCGACCGTCAGCATGGACACTGCGGTCTGCGCCATCGTCTTCACTGCGCGGATCCCCGCGGCCTCCAGCCACTGGCCTGCCTGCGCCTGCATCCCTCTCTTTTTTTCCATTCTGCCTTCCTCCTTTAAATATAGTTTATGGCCATTGAAAGTATTCCTGCCGCCACTGCGCCTGCCATGGCGCTGATGATGGCGGCCACTGCCGTCCTCCTGTATGCCCGGATGTCGTCCGCGGGCAGCTTTTCCATGCTGTCCACACGGCTGCCCATCCGCTCCACCTTTGCATCCAGCGAGCCGACTGTCTCATTGGTGTGCTTCACCTCTTCCACCAGCTGGATCATGGTGTTGGACATGGTATGGATCTCATTCGTGACCCTCTCCAGCCTGTCCAGGCGGTGCGTGTTGCTCTTTGAGCGCTCCTCCATTTTTGTCAGGCGCTCCATGATCTCAATTTCCTCCATTTATACGGCCTCCTTCCTTCCTGATATTTCCGCCAACGCTTCCCTCAGCTGCCCCATATTCCCCGACAAACTTTAATACAATCAAAACGGATACGAAAAAAGCACGCGCAAGACAGAGCAAAAACCATTACTTCGGCAGCGGATACATCGAAACGCCAAAGATCCAGATGGAGGGTAAATGGCTGGAGGCGCTCGGCTTCCACATCGGGGACGCCATCCAGGTGGCTTACGAAGAAGGCTCCATCCACATCTCACTTGCACCTCAAACGCAATCTGATACATTCTGCGTAACTGAGTAATTTCCCATAACGACAAACAGCCCACGGATAAGGAATCGGCATCACTATCTGCCATCCGCTGCCCGTGGGCTATCTGTCGTAAAAAACATAAAAATACATTTATCTACGCACTAATGCATTGCTTTTTTCACTTTTCCGTGATACAATGGAACGGTCAAAGAACGGAGGGATAAAATGGCTGTTAATTACAAAAAACTGTTTCATTTGATGATAGAAAAAGACCTATCCAATTCCGATCTGCAGCGCATGGCTGGTTTTTCCGGCAACATACTCACACGATTAAAACGTAACCGTTATGTTTCGTTGGAGAGCATAGAACGCATCTGCTATGTGATGGAATGCGGGGTAGATGATATTCTGGAATTTATTCCGGGGGAGGAAACTGACCAATGGATAAAAGAAAAATAGAACAGACCCGTCAGCAATACGATCTCATTATCCACACAATTGAAAACGCTGATATAGAATTTTGGTATGCCCGTGAATTAATGCCTCTTCTCGGTTATGGACGCTGGGAAAATTTTGATAAAGCAATCTGCCGCGCTATGGAATCCTGTGAAACTTCTGGAATCACAGTGCCTGATCATTTTCGTGAGGTCACGAAAATGATAACTATCGGCAAGGGCGGACAGCGACCGGTAAAGGATTATATGCTAACTCGCTATGCCTGCTACCTAATCGCACAGAATGGCGACCCTAAAAAAGAAGAGATTGCTTTTGCGCAAAGTTATTTTGCCATACAGACAAGGAAGCAGGAACTTATTGAGGAACGAATCGCACTAATCGAACGCACAGAAGCACGAGGCAGGCTACGTGAATCCGAAAAACGCCTTTCCCAGAATATTTATGAACGCGGTGTGGATGACGCAGGTTTTGGCCGCATCCGCTCCAAGGGCGACCAGGCATTATTCGGCGGCTATACGACACAGGAAATGAAAAACCGTCTTGGTGTAAAGGGCAGCCGCCCACTGGCTGATTTTTTGCCCACCCTCACAATTGCCGCAAAGAACCTCGCAACGGAAATGACAAACTACAATGTAGAAGAAAAAGATCTGCAGGGAGAAAGCTCTATTACCGGGGAACACATTCAGAATAACCGTTCTGTACGCGATATGCTGGGGCAGCGTGGCATCAAGCCGGAAAACCTGCCGCCCTCCGAAGACATCAAAAAGCTGGAACGGCGTGTAAAATCACAGGAAAAGAAAATCGTTGCACAGGCCGGAAAACTGCCGAAAGATTTCATGGAGGATGAACAGGATGGCTAACTTATCACAACAAAAACGGCAGCGGATGCTGGAATTTTTGCAGACCATCCGTGAGGAACATAAAGACGATGATGATGTACTTATTGCGTTGGGCGAAATTGAAAGCGAACTGAATGCAAAAAAATACGGCCTCGTGTGGGAGCAGCATGAGGAAGCTGTAGATTTACAGATGCGGGCTAATATTCCTGTATTTACAGAATGCACAGATAAAGAGATTACTGCTGATGCAGGCAACAGCTATAACTTTATACTTGAAGGCGACAACCTACACAGTCTCCGACTGTTAGAAAAAACCCATTCCGGACGGATTGATTTTATCTACATAGACCCACCCTACAACACAGGGAATAAAGATTTCATATATGATGACACATATGTTTCTGCGGATGATGGATATTTTCATTCTAAGTGGTTGTCTTTCATGGCAAAACGATTGCTTTCTGCAAAATCATTGCTCTCCGATGAAGGGATAATCCTCATAAGTATCGATGATACAGAATATGCAAATCTGAAACTATTATGTGATGAAATTTTTAGTGAACGAAATTTTATGGGGACATTTATTTGGAAAAGCAGGCAGGTTGTAGATAGCAGAAACAGAACACATATATCGAATGATCATGAATATATTCTTGCCTATTCGCAAAATATTGACCTTGCGTCTTTGCTTGGAAAAGAGGTTTCAAAAGATAAATATTCTAATCCTGATAACGACCCTCGCGGAATATGGATGAGTAACAGTATTTTGGGATTGGCCAATGCTGAATAGCGTCCAAACCTCCATTATGATTTAGTTGATCCCGCAACAGGAATTGTGTATCCGTGCAATCCAAGTACAGGGTGGCGTTTTTCCAAAGATACAATGGCCCAGAAAATTGCAGAAGGAAGAATTTTGTTTCCAAGTAAAAAAAATGGACGGCCCAGAGAGAAAAAATTTTTTAATGAAATATCCAGTAAATATACCGGGTTATCCACTGTCTTGCCAGATACAGTTGGGTATACTCTAAACGGCAGCCGTGAGATAATCCAAATCCTGGGCAACCGCGCATTTGACTTTCCAAAGCCTGTATCATTAATACAATTTCTGATTGCACAATGTCTTAATCCAAATGCTATTATATTAGATTTTTTCGCAGGTTCTGGAACAACTGGCCATGCAATATTAAAGCAGAATGCCGAAGACGGCGGTCATCGCAGTTTTATTCTATGTACCAACAATGAAAACAACATCTGCGAAGAAGTTACCTATGAACGTATTCAAAAGGTCATCAACGGTTATGGCAATACAGCAGGTATTCCTACCAATTTAAAATACTACCGCACAGAATTTGTGCCAAAAGACATTGACGATGTCAGCGATGCCCTGCTTGGCCATATTGCCGAGATGATCCAACTGGAACATGGTGTAAAAATTGACGGTAGCAATTACCTCATGGTCATGAGCGATGACGAGGCAGACGCACTGGAGCAGCATTGGGAACAATATCAAAATATAAAGGCGGTATACATCTCCAAAAATGTGCTTTTGACCACGAAGCAAAATGTTCTGTTTAACAGTGTTAATATCTACATTATCCCAGATGACTACTTCAAATTTGAGATGCAGGAGGTGGGTGAATCATGGTAAACCCAGGATTAACAATCAGGCTGTTTGATTTCCAAGAACAGGCTGTGCTCAAGCTGCTGGATCTAACATCGAAGCCCGGCGGAAAACAGACCATTGTCATGAAAGCCCCGACAGGCTCTGGCAAGACAATTATTCTGATTGATTATGTGGATAAATACCTGGCCAATGTCAACGCCAGTACTGCCTTCATCTGGCTCTGCCCTGGAAAAGGAGATTTAGAGGAACAAAGCCGTGAAAAAATGCGCAAATTCGCTTCAGGCCGTGCCACACAGAATCTGTTTGACGCATTGCTGAACGGTTTTGTGCCTAGCAGCACGACTTTCATTAATTGGGAACTGGTGACCAAGAAAGGTAACACGGCTATCCGTGACTGCGAACGCAAGAACCTGTTTGACCGTATTACCGAGGCGCACCGGAGAGGCACAGAATTCATTATCATTATTGATGAGGAACATTCCCATAATACAGCCAAAGCAAAAACAATCATTGATTCTTTTGCAGCAAAAAACATTGTGCGTGTCAGCGCCACCGCCATCCAGAACAGACGACATGAATTTTTTGAGATTGATGAAGTAGATGTCATTGATGCCGGTCTAATCACCAAGGCATTATATGTCAATGAGGGCATAACTGACAATCTTGAAATCACAGATGATTACGATTATCTGCTTGACCTTGCCGATGCAAAGCGCAAAGCCATCGCTTCCCGCTACCAGTCCATCCATAAAAATATCCGGCCCCTTGTGCTTATTCAATTTCCGAACGGCCAGCCGGAAACAATTGCCGCCGTGGAAAAGAAGCTGGAAACTATGGGATACAACTATGACAATGGAATGGTCAGCAAATGGATGAGCGAAAATAAGAAAGACCTCCCGGATAATCTTACAGAAAATGACGGCATCCCTGTATTCCTGCTCATGAAGCAGGCTATCAGCACAGGATGGGACTGCCCAAGGGCAAAAATCCTCTTCAAATTGCGCGAAGGGATGAATGAGAATTTTGAAATCCAGACGATCGGGCGCATCCGCCGTATGCCGGAAGCAGCACACTACGAAGATGACCTGTTGGATTTCTGTTATGTATATACGTTTGATGAAAAATACAAAGCCGGGCTTTTGGCAGATATGGATAAAGCCTATGAAACCCGCCGCTTGTTTCTGAAAGATAAATGCAAAACATTTACATTGGAAAAAGAAATCCGTGACCAGGATTTTGATGGCCTTGGCGAACGCGAGGTTCTGAATAAAATTTATGATGCATTGGTGAAAAAATACGGTTTAAGCACCGATAAGTCAGATAACAAAATGCGGCTTGCCTCTGACGGATATAGATTTGGTAATGAAATTATTGGCCGCGCTTTGTATGGCCAATACATACGCACCGACAGGGTTGCTGAAAGCACCACCTATTATACTACCCACAAACGTGTAAATACACATAAGCATGGCATGGAAATGCTGCACTGCGTGGATTCCATCAAACGCACCATCAATATGCCGACCGCAAAGGTAAAAACCATTTTGGAACGCTTATTCCGCAAAGGCGGCAATGCAGCAAAAAAACTCCTCCTGCTCGACACGGCTGAATTTTATGCTTTTATCATCAATAACGAACATCTCCTGAAAGAAGAATTCCGGGAAGTTACAGCGGATATGGCCGTACAAATGAGCATGCTCCTGCATCCAAAAAAATCCACTTTCCATATCCCCGACCAGGATTTCTTTAGATATGACCCTGGCGTTAAAAACGAAGTGGAGTACTTAAGTAGCGCCTACCATGAATATACGTCCGGCTATGCCACCAGCCTGGTGCGCAGCACGTCCGAAATGTTATTTGAGCAATACTGCGAAAAGCAGGACGACATTGAATGGGTGTATAAAAATGGCGATACAGGACAGCAGTATTTTTCCATTGTGTATATTGACGCGCTCCAGCATCAATGGCTGTTCTACGCAGATTATATCGTTATGAAAAAAGATGGGACTGTGTGGATTATTGAAACCAAGGGCGGCGAAAGCCACGACCAAAATAAAAATATTGATAAGCAGATAGAAAACAAGTTTAATGCTTTCAAAATATATGCGGCTGAAAAGGATCTTCATTGGGGATTTGTCCGCGACAAGGACAACCAGCTATATATTAATAATACGACTTTCGCTTTGGATATGGCCGATGAAAACTGGCGGCCTTTAGAAACCATTTTTTAAAGTCTCCATACAAAATTCCCTGCAGCTTTTCTGCAGGGAATTTCATTTTCATAATTCAGCAAGATAAGCTATTAACTGCATAATAACAGAAAAATATTTTTGTCAGATTTTAGAAGCCGATTCCTTATTATCTGTACGTGCATCTACAATTATAATCTTTATATCGACCTTATAATATTCTGCAGTTTCCTTTGCGATATCTTGTATATTATTGATTCTCTTAATATCTTTATCATTATAAACAATCACAAGAAATATTCCATTTTTACACGCATCAATTTTTAGGTATTTTGGAAGCTGTTTTTTCAATCCATTCCAGAATTTTGAGTTTTTTGCCAACTTTGCTTCTAATAACACCACTTTACAACTTTTTGAAAAATAAAATAACGCACAAGGCACTTTCTCA
>CAJTNT010000075.1 GCA_910577785.1 uncultured Lachnospiraceae bacterium
CGGAATAGAGCCATTTTTTTATAATAGGGAAAATATTGTCGCTGTTGATGGAAAGGTTCCCATGTCTGCTGCTCATAATGATACACTCCTTTATCGTTTTATATGCAATAATGATAACCTGAAATAGATTGTAATACCCATTTTTTTAAAAGTCAATAGAAAATTAGCACTCTTTTTACATGAGTGCTAACAAAAAGGCGGGAATGCAGGAAAATCAAGGGGTTTGAGAATTATTAAAAGTTTATAAACTGGGTGGGATGAGGCTTTTTTGTGGGGAGGGCACGCTGCTGGCAGGGGATGGAGCCTAAAGCATTGTAATCTAGCAGTTACTGGCATAAAATAAGTGGCATAGCTTGAATATGTGCTTGTTCCATGATATATTGATTAAAAATGGCAATGTATGTAAGAAAGGAATTGAATTCGGACAGGATGGAGGGGTGTAAGTCCTGTTTGTGATGAAGAAGATGTAATTCTGGAAAATGTGCAGGAAATAAATTACAATGGAAAGAATCGGAGGGGAAAGTGGATGCAGTTGACACCTGAAGAAATTGCAGAGCAGCAAAAGAATGAGGAAAATACGAAGAAAAAATATATTACTCCAATTATTCAGGAAAGGTGGGGGAAAGAGAATCCTGACAACGTGATGATGGAATATTGTTTTACGGATGGCAGGGTAAATATTGATAGTGATAAAGTATCAAGGGGAGATAAGAAAAAAGCAGATTATCTCCTTCTGTATAAAGACAATATTCCTTTGGCATTGGTAGAAGCAAAGGGGATTGGACACAATGCGATGGAGGGTTATCAGCAGGTTCTTGCATATGCACAGATTTTGGAGATACCCTTTGCATATACGACAAATGGGTTTGATTTAGTCGAAGAGGATATGATTATCCATAAAAATAATGGAAGACTGAAAATGCAAGATTTCCCATGCCCAGAAGAACTATGGGAAAGATACATCAAAGAAAAGAATCTGACAGAGGATGAAATTAGATTAATGAACCAGCCTTATTATCTTGATGCGTCAAAGGCAAAACAAAAGAAACCAAGATACTATCAAAGGATTGCGATTAATAGGGTAATTGATGCAGTTGCACAGGGAAAGAGCAGGATGCTTCTTGTTATGGCAACGGGGACAGGCAAGACTTTTACCGCATTTCAGATTATATGGAGGTTATGGAAAAGCAAAGCAAAAAAGAAAATTCTGTATTTAGTTGACAGGAATGTACTTGCAGACCAAACTATGCAGAAAGATTTTAAGCCATTTGTAGACGCTGGCGTTATGGTAAAAATGAAAAGTGCAAACATAAAGAAGGATACTGCCTATGAGGTATATACAGCACTTTATCAACAGCTAAAAAGTAAGGACAAAGATTATTATAAGGAACTCCCTCCAGATTTTTTTGATATGATTATCGTGGATGAGTGCCATAGGGGCTCTGCTGATTTAGATTCTAACTGGCATGATATACTAAAATATTTTAGTTCTGCTACACAGCTTGGGCTTACTGCTACGCCGAAAGAAACGGAAGATGTGTCAAATATCAATTATTTTTGCTCAGAAACAGGCAACAAACCGTTATATACTTACTCATTGAAACAGGGCATTGAGGATGGTTTTTTGGCTCCTTACAGGGTTATTTCTGTGGAACTTAACATTGATAAAGAAGGATACAGGCCGCCGATTGGTAAATTGGATGTAGATGGCAATCCCATAAAAGATAAAGTTTACACACAAAAGGACTTTGACAGAATTATTACGGTGGAAGAAAGGCAGGAAACCGTTGCAAAGAGAATTACGGATTATATGAAGGAAAATAATTGCAGGTATGCCAAAACAATTGTGTTCTGTGAGAATATAGACCATGCGGATGCAATGGTTTTAAAACTGAAAAACCTCAACTCAGATTTGCTTCAGGAAAACAGCAAGTACATTATGAAGATTACTGGCGATGATGAAATCGGGAAGGCAGAACTGGAAAATTTTACGGACCCGAATACGAAATATCCTGTCATTGCAGTTACAAGTAGGTTAATGTCAACTGGTGTTGATTCAGAAACCTGTGAGTTGATTGTCTTGGATAAGTCCATTGGCTCTATGGCAGAATTTAAGCAGACAATCGGCAGGGGAACAAGAATTAATGAGAGCTTTACAATAGATGAGAAGAAAAAGAGCAAGCTACATTTCACGATTTTAGATTTCAGGTCAAATTACCATCAGTTTGAAGACCCGGAATTTGACGGAGAGCCTGTAGCAATTATGGAAGTTGAGGAGAATAGCCCATTTCCTAAAGGAAGCCCACAAAAAGAAACAGATGGGATGGGAGATAAGAAGGATAAGTACAATCCAAAAGGTCATATTCAAAAAGTAAAAGTGAATGGCGTGAATGTAACAATTGATGGGGAAGAGGTGCGTTATACGGATGAAAATGGAAACCTCGTGAAGCAGAATATGGATAGTTGTGTTAGAAATAATATTTTAGCTCAATATCCTACCTATCAGGATTTTTATGTTTCTTTTAAGGAATCGGAGGATAAGGATGGATTGGCTATGGGACTTCTGATAGAAAGAGGATATGTAAGGAAAGTTAGTACTGCGGTGGGTTATTATATTGATAAATTTGATATTGTTGGATTGGTGGGGTACAAGCAGCCACCAAAGTCAAAAGAAGAAAGGCTGCAGAATGTCTATGGTTCGGGGATTTTAGATGAATTAGACATTGAAAAAAGAGATATTATTGAAACTATTTTAAGCGAATATAAGACAGAGGATTTTTCAAAGCTGAAAGAACTTACAGTCTTTAACCTTCCTGTGTTTAAAGAAAAGGGTTATACGCCAATGAAGATACTGAAAAATGTATTTGGTGGAAAAAAGCAAAATTTTATTGAGTTAATGGAACAAATAGAAGAAATTTTATACTAAGCAGCAAGGAGAAATGAAAGGATGGCATTATCTACACTGATAAAAAGATTACAGGACATTATGCGTGGGGATGCAGGTGTTGGTGGGGATGAGCAGAGGCTGTCTCAGATTGTATGGATTTTATTTTTAAAGATATTTGATTACAAGGAAGAAGAATGGGAACTGACATGGGATGATTATGTTCCAATTATTCCAGAGGGATACCGTTGGAGGGATTGGGTAACGTCAACTTCCCAGAAAGAGCAGATGACAGGGGAAGAACTGATTGATTTTGTAAATAGCAGGCTATTTCGGGTCTTGTCGGGGGACTCTGTTAAGAATGAAAAGGGGGAAGATGTCTATCTTTTTACAAAGACAGACCGGGCATCCCTTATTGTGAAAGAGTTCATGAAAGAATCTACAAACTTCATGAAGAATGGGGTTCTCCTCAGGCAGCTTCTTAATATATTTGATGAAATTGACTTTTCCGATTATGACGAAAGGCATGCATTTAACGATATATATGAAACTTTGCTGAAGGGTTTGCAGAAGAACAATGGGGAATTTTACACACCAAGGGCGATCACATCATTTGTAGTAGATAAAGTAGACCCTAAGATTGGGGAGAAGGTGGCAGATTTTGCTTGTGGTACAGGTGGTTTTCTTGTGGATGCTCTTTATCATGTGGAAAATGCAGGTATCAAAGTGGAGGATTTGCCCAAGCTGCAACATTCTTTTTGTGGAGTGGAAAAGAAGCAGCTTCCCTATATGCTATGTACAACAAATATGTTGCTCCATGATATTGCAGAGCCTGATATCATGCACGACAATTCCTTAGAACAGGATGTAAGAAGATATACAGAAGATGATAAATTTGATGTTATCCTCATGAATCCCCCTTATGGCGGCTCAGAACTTGAAATTGTGCAAAAAAATTTTCCGGCAGAACTTAGAAATTCAGAAACAGCGGATCTTTTTATGATAGAGATTATGTATCGGCTTAATAAAAATGGACGGTGTGGGGTGGTTCTTCCAGATGGTTTTATTTTTGGCACGGATAACAGCAAAAGAGCTATTAAAAAGAAACTGCTAGAGGAATATAATTTGCATACAATTGTTAGGCTTCCTGGAAGTTGTTTTTCTCCATATACAGGTATTGCAACAAATTTACTTTTCTTTGATAGAGCGGAACCTACAAAGGATGTATGGTTTTACAGGTTTGATTTGCCAAACGGGCAGAAATTTTCTATGAAGAAGAATCCCATGACAAGGGAGAAAATGTCAGTTCTTGATGAGTGGTGGGAGAACCGTATCGAAATAAAAGATGAGAAGGAAGATAGTTCCTTGACAGAAACTTGGAAAGCGAAAAAAGTATCAGTGGAAGAAATTGTTGCCAATGATTATAGTTTAGACTTCTGCGGGTTCCCAAATGAAGAAAAAGTAATTCTTTCCCCGAAAGAAACAATAGACAACTTTAAAGCGGAAAGGGAAAGGCTTGAACGAAAGATGGATACAAAACTGCAAGAGATTATAGATATGCTGGGAGTGTAGTTATGGTGTTAGCAGAAGAGTTAAGGCAAGCAGTATTGCAAGCAGCATTGCAGGGAAAATTGACGAAACAGCTTGAAGCGGATAGTGATGTGGATGAAATGCTGGCAAATATGAAAAGAGAAAAAGGGAAATTGATTGCAGATAAGATAATAAAAAAAGAAAAACAAATGCCAGAAATTCAGGAAGAAGATGTTCTCTTTGATATTCCTAAAAATTGGAGATGGGTTAGGTTAGGAGATGTAGTGAAAACTATTACTGCTGGAGGGGATAAGCCCAAAATTTTTTCAAAAGAGAAAACAAAGTTGTTTTCTATACCTGTTATTGCAAATGGTGAAACTAATGATGGAATTTTAGGATATACAGATGAAGCAATTATAAAAGAGGAGAGCCTAACTGTTTCTGGACGTGGTACCATAGGATTTTCACTTGTTAGAACAGATCCTTATGTTCCGATTGTCAGATTATTAGTAATTACTCCATTAAAACAGACAAATTTATATTATATACAATGTGCCTTAAAGGTTTTGGTAGAAAATGGTATAGGAACGGCTGTTAAGCAATTAACGGTTCCAATGGTTCAGCAAAAGGTTATCCCTCTTCCTCCAATTGAAGAACAGCAAAGGATTGTTGATAAAATCAATGAGATTATGCCTATAATTGATGAATATGGGAAGATAGAAAAAAAACTGGAAATATTAAAGAAATCGTTCCCAAATGATATGAAAAATGCACTGCTTCAGGCTGCTATGCAAGGAGAATTGACAGAGCAGTTGGAGAGTGATAGCAGTGTGGATGAATTGTTGGAATCAATTAAACAAGAAAAAGAAGAATTGATTATACATAAGAAAATAAAAAGGGAAAAGCCATTACCAGATATTGAGGAAGAAGAAATTCCATTTGACATCCCTGAAAATTGGAGGTGGGTAAGATGGGGGAATTTAGCATATTCCATTCAATATGGTTATAATGCCCCTGCCCAAGAGATGGGAAAAATTAAAATGGTTCGTATCAGTGACATACAAAATAATTCGGTAAATTGGGATAGTGTTCCATATTGTGAAATAAAGGAGGAAGAAATAGGAACATATCTTTTGGAAAAAAATGATATTTTGTTTGCAAGGACAGGGGGTACAGTTGGAAAATCATTTTTAGTAGATGACCTTGTGGAAGATGCAATTTATGCAGGATATTTAATAAGGACAAGGTATAATGCCCAGTTGGTTCCTAGGTACTTAAAATTTTTTATGGAAAGCCAAGTATATTGGGTACAGTTGCAAAATGGGAAAACACAGGGATGCCAACCAAATTGTAATGGAAAGGCTTTATCAAAAATGATGATTCCGCTCCCGCCAGTGGAAGAACAGCAGAGAATAGTAAAAAGGTTGGATAAATTATTGCCATTATGCGAAGATTTGAAGGAAATGTAAGAATTTACTTTTAGGGGAAATAAGCTAAGAGATTAAGGGAGAGAATGAAATCATGGAGAGTGAAAAGCAAAAGAATTTTTTTGAAAGAGATATGCCTTTTTTAGAAAAATTTTTGTTGCCACCAGATGATTATGAAATTTTCAAGTTTGGCGGCAATTCATTAAAGGATGAAGAGCATGGAATTAGAATTATGCTTCAATATTTTTCTGCCTATTTCACAGAAAAACAGTTAAAAGAAAATATGGAACGCTACAATCTGCAAACAATGTTTGAGTTGGTGAAGAAATATTTTGTGAAAGAATTTAGCTATTCTGGTACAGCAATTGAATTGACAAACAGTTATCAGAACACCATTAATAGCTACATTTATAATGACATGGAAAATCCAGTATTTATACATATCGACGAATTATTTGAATCGACAGTAAGTTCATTTCTTCTGGCAATGTTGAAATGGTCGAAGGATTTTGATGATCTTAATATTTATGGGAACTGTTTCAGATATGTTTTATTTTTAATGAATGATGTATGCATATTTGGAGAAATGCAGGGTGAGAATGCAAATAAAGTGTTGCTAGAAACAGTAGACAAGGACATTCAGATATTGCAGCTTGCGGAGGATTGCTACTGGACGATTGTGGTTTTCAGCTTGGCTCATGAGATAGCTCATGCCTATTTAGCAAGCATTGGAAAGAAATATAGTGATAGGCATCCTGAAAAAGAAGAATATGATGCAGATATGATAGCTTATCATATTGTGTTGAAAATAATCATGGAGGAGCAAGAAAAAGACGTTGTACTGAAGGATTATACTTACATGGCGCCTATGATGTACATGGATTTTTTTGATTTATATTATTATACAGATAGGGTGCTGTATAAGACGGTTTTTTATGATTGGCAACATCCAACGCCGATAAAACGGAAAAACCGTTTGTTTGCTATTGTAAATAAAAGTGATTATGATTTCGAAACTGTGGATGGGAACCATTTGTATGGTGGTTTCTTGGATGTCTATGATGAATATAGGGATCAGCTTCTTTTGAAGATGGAAAGAGGGAAGTTAGATGGAATACTCCGCATAGAGGAGAGAGAATGTATTAAGGGAGAGAAAAATGACACGGAGAGAAGCAGATGAATATAATAATTTTTTAAAGAAGGAATTGGAACAGACATCACTGGAATATGGGATGGGGGAAGCGGTAGGTGATTATTTAGTAGATCATTTTATTACTGTGATACCAGAGGATGCGAGAAAAGGGATGGTATTTTTAGGAGAAAAATCGGCATCCTATAAGGCTGGAAATGTGAAAATAGATTTTAAAAAGGCGCTGATAGCAGGTTTGGAATTGGCATTATCTATAAGCGAGCCTGAAAATATTTTTAATTATATCCAATTAATGATCGCCTCTGCTTTTTTTATTGTGAAGTCTGTCAAGCGGGAAATTAGCCAGATGGAGTCTTGGATAGTTTATTGCCTTCATGAAAAAAATGCATATGGGACAGGGGTTGAAGAAGATAGTATTGTAAATGAAGTACAGGAATGGTATCAACAAAAAGAAGGGAAAAATTTGGAGTGTGATAGGATATGTGAGGCACTTAACTCTCTTTATGAGGGCAGGATAGTGGAGTTTAATAGCGGTAAAGTCTATTTAAGGGAAAAAGTCTTTGGTAAGGTTTCGTAACACAATTTGGATGGGAGTTTTTTATTTGTTCTATGTTTTCTGGAAACCATACCTGAAAAGTATATACATCCATTATTAAAGAAGTATTTGCATAATTTTGGCATACATACTAGAATAATAATAGGTTTTTTAACGGTGTAGAAAAAGATTGATAGAAAGGACGTATGGAACATGAATGTGGTAAGGGAAGAAGAAATCTATACCATGAAAGATATTTATGCTCTGCCAGATGGAGAACGGGCAGAGTTAATTGATGGAGCTACATATTAT
The DNA here is from genome assembly GCA_910577785.1 of uncultured Lachnospiraceae bacterium. Taxonomy (GTDB): domain Bacteria; phylum Bacillota; class Clostridia; order Lachnospirales; family Lachnospiraceae; genus Petralouisia. The sequence goes on from CAJTNT010000075.1 coordinate 7,839, forward strand.
ATGTCACCCCCAAGTACAAAACGTCAAAGGGTGCTCAATTTTTGGGAACAGAAAGGAGCCAGAAAAAGATGTGGATGTTACTGTTAGGCATGCTTCTGTTTGGGACAATTGGCGGCATAATTTATCTGTCCAGCAGGTTTGCCAAGTTTTCTTTAATACAGAAGGCGGCAAAAAGGAGGAAATGGGTCCGTTTTGTCTTAGGGCTTGCCTGTGTGTTGGCAGTTACCCTTAGCACAGGGGCGGCTTTTGGGGCAATCAATGGGGAGCTTTGCATCCTGCATTTGGTGTTTTTTTGGCTGGTTTGTGATGGAATTGGCAAGCTGGCGGGGAGGAAGCGCAAAGGCAGCAGGGAGAACGGGCCAGATGTGCCAGATTACGTTGGAACCAGTAAGGAGAAGGGAGTTCCAAGGTATTATGCTGGGGCATTTGCATTAGGGATTACCGTAGCATATCTGGCCTGCGGCTGGTTTTTCGCCCACCATGTATCCCGGACAGCATACACGCTGGCAACAGAAAAGGATGTGGGGAGCTTACGCATTGTGCAGATTGCAGATTCCCATGTGGGGAATACCTTCAGTGGGGAAGGGTTCCTTACGCATGTACAGGCTATCCAGTCAGAACACCCAGATATTGTGGTGATTACAGGGGATTATGTGGATGACGATACTTCAAAAGAGGATATGGTAGCAGCGTGTGAGGCTCTTGGCACGCTGGAAACGACTTATGGCGTTTACTATGCATTTGGGAACCATGACAAGGGATATTATGGCTCAGAATACCGTGGTTACAGCGGGGATGATTTGGTTGCAGAGCTTAAGAAAAATAATGTGGCAGTTTTGCAGGACGAAACCGTATTGCTAGGCGACGGTTTTTGCCTGATAGGCCGTCAGGACCGTTCTGAGAGCCAGCAGGGTGGCCGGACGTCTATGGAAGAACTGGTGGAAAATTTGGATGCTGGAACCTATAGCATTGTGCTGGACCATCAGCCCCATGACTATGATGCACAGGCTGCAGTGGGCGTGGATTTGGTGCTGTCTGGGCATACCCATGGCGGGCAGCTATTTCCCTTTAACCATATGGGGGAATGGCTGGGGCTGGATGATAAAACCTATGGCTTGGAACAGCGCGGGGGCACAAATTTTATCGTTACCTCTGGCATTTCCAACTGGGCCATCCAGTTTAAGACTGGCTGCAAGGCAGAGTATGTAGTAATTGACGTGAAGGGAAATCTTCTGTAATATGAAAGGGATTTCCGATACATAGGAAAATCAGGGATTCCCTTTGGCATACTGTAGGTTCGGGAAAGAAAGGATGAGATTCGGAATGGATACTGCAAGCGCAAGCAAATTTTTAAGTTTGATACTCCGGCACAAGCCGGAAACAATTGGCATTTCCTTGGATGAGCATGGCTGGGCAGAGGTGGACAGGCTTATTGCAGGAATAGCAAAGACAAGGGAATTTAACATGGGGCTGCTGGAGGAAATTGTCAGGACTGACAACAAGCAGCGTTATTCCTTTAATGGGGATAAGACCAGAATCCGGGCAAACCAAGGCCATTCCATTCCAGTGGATGTGCAGTTGGAGCATGTGGAGCCGCCAGAATTCCTATGGCATGGGACAGGAGAAAAATACGTGGCCTCTATCAAAAAGACTGGATTAATCCCGAAAGGCCGCCTGTATGTGCACCTTTCCAGCGACCCAAAGACAGCAAGGGACGTAGGGCGAAGGCATGGGAAGCCCGTGGTATGCCGTGTACTGGCTGGCAGGATGCAGGAGGAAGGCTGCCCCTTTTTCCGTTCCAAAAACGGGGTATGGCTGACGGAAAAAGTCCCAGCAAAATATCTGGAACTGGTACAGAACACATAGGAATGGAGGCTTTTACAATGAGCATGGATTTAAATTCCTGGAAATACAAAGAGGGGGCTGCCCTCTGTACGACCCCCAGGTCCCGGCAAGGTCTGATTCCTGGACAGACCAGTGACAGCCCATAGGCGGCAGATAAGGAGTGGAGCAAGGTTATGTCAGGACAAATCAAAGGGAGCATGGTATCGGGCAATCCAGCATTTCGTGGCAAAGCTCCATATGGGGGTAGCGGGGGTGGCATGGGCGACCCTGATTGCGCAGGGGATTTCCGCGCTGCTTTCTTTCGGGTTCCTGATGCGGAAATTAAAGGGGATTGAAACGGAAGAATTCCGCCGTTTTGACAAGGCTTTGCTGAAAAACATGGTAAAAGTGGCAATCCCTACCATTGTGCAGCAGTCCATTGTGTCGGTAGGGATGGTGCTGGTCCAGTCCGCCGTCAACCAGTTTGGCTCTGCTTTTTTGGCAGGGTATACAGCCGCAACGAAAATCGACGGGATTGCCATTGTGCCCATGGTGGCCGTGGGAAATGCGGTTTCCACCTATGTGGCCCAGAATATGGGCGCAAGGAAGCCGGAACGGATTGGGCAGGGCTACCGGATCTGCCTTGCCATGGCGGCTGGCATCGGGCTTTTGATTGCCTTGCTTCTGCATTTTACAGGGACTGGCTTTGTAGGGCTTTTTTTGGATTCAGAGTCCAGCAGCGAAGCCATAGCCGTCGGGGCTCAGTACCTTAGCATTGTTTCCCTGTTTTATTTTATGATGGGGCTTATGAATGTCAGCAACGGGGTGCTCCGGGGTGCGGCGGATATGGGATGGTTTTTGTCCTGCAGCCTGTGCAACTTAGGGGTCCGGGTAGGGCTTACCTACCTTTTGGCGGAAGCCACCCATGGGATGGTAATTATGTGGGCGAACCCTGCGGGATGGGCAGTGGGGCTTGTGATAGCGGTGTTCCGGTACTTCCAGGGGGGATGGAGGGGGAAGGAGACTATCAAACAATAGGCATCTACTGTGCCCTTTTGAAATATTTCCAAAAATCAACCGTCCCTCGCAGATCCTCCTCATCTTCAAACAAATCCAATGCTTTCCCAACCTCAATCGCAAAGTCCACGTATGCATTTGCCCGTGCCGTCACCACATTCCCTGCCCTTATGCAGTCTGCATCTGTGCTGTGGGTGGAAGGGATGCCTTCCAAAATCCCTGCTTGCTCCAAGATATCCACGCCAGCGCAGATGCCGGCAACCAGCGTTCCTTGCTGGTGCAGCTTCTTTACGGTTTTAAGCACTAAATCCGTTTCAATCTGCCGTACCATCCCGCCCGGCACAATAAAACTCCTGACATCCCCGCAGCCGGCTTCGCTTAAAGGCATGTCAGCATGGATGGAATACCCTTCCATAGATTTTATGTCAGGCTTTTCCGTGAAGCAAAACAATACTTGGCTATTGGTATATTGTAAAAAATAGTTCAGGATGACAATTTCATAAATACAGCAGCCGTCATATAACAAAACAATATCTTTCATAATCTTTTCCTCCATTCTGCATCCAGTTTACCATATCAGCCTCCCAGAAGCAACCCTCCATGCCAGCCCCAAAGGCAAATGTCTGGACGGGCATCCAATATTATGTTATACTGCCAAATCTGTGGAATAACAATAAAGGCAAAGAAAGGCGGCGGGCTATTGTCAAAAAATAACTATCAGATTGTATACCCATAACTTACGATACGGTAGCTTTCTGCGTTCAATGGATCTACGATATTGTGCTTACGGTTGAGGCTGTCGCAATCCTGATCTGCAAAAAAAATCAATAGTGAAAACTAATGAGGCTGTTGCAAAATAGCTGTTATATACAAGATTATGTATGTAAGAAAGGATTTTTTATCCTGGATTTCACTTATTCATGGAAGCAGGGACTAATAATGAATGATTTGTTGGAACTTATTATTTTCGTTTTGTTTATTTTAGGCGGTAGCTGTTCAGTGGCAGGCGCATGGTGGTGCAGAAACAAGAAGAAACAGAATGTAAACGAACATCAGGGCAGTAAATAGCAAAACCTCACACCTATTTGCCCGTGCCGCCACCACATTCCCTGCCTAGGCAGGGGTGGAAGATGATTACTGCTGCCTGCCCCTTGGCTTTGTATGGGATTTTACCGTAATCCTGAAGCTGCTTTACCATATGGGGCAGGCTCTGGCAAGTCTATTTTTCAGGACAAATGGCTGGACGGTACTCCGATTCTATGTTATACTGTCCCATGATAATT
>CAJTNT010000076.1 GCA_910577785.1 uncultured Lachnospiraceae bacterium
TGAAGCAGGGTGTGCGCTACAATACCAAAGTCGGATACCGTTTTGTGCTGAATCTGATTAAAAAAGAAGACTTCGGGTATCGGCAGATAAGGGATATTAAGGTATCGGATGCCCAGCAGTGGATCATGAAGCTGCATAATGACGGAAAAGGATACAGCACTATTACGAGCATCAGGGGTGTTGTAAAACCCACTTTTCAGATGGCATATAATGAGGATATTATCCGCAGGAATCCATTTGATTTTAAGCTGGTTGATATTGTGCCAAACGATTCACAGAAGCGTATCGCCATGACAGAGGAACAGCAGAAACTTTGGATGAGTTTTATCCGTGAGGATAAAACCTACTGTAAGTATTATGATGAATTTGTCGTGCTGTTGGGAACGGGAATGCGTGTCAGCGAATTTTGCGGTTTGACGAAAAATGACCTTGATTTTCAAAATCGAAAAATCCGTGTTGACAAGCAGCTTGTCAGGGAACGGGGCGGAAAATATTATGTGGAGAAAACAAAGACCGAGTGCGGATGCCGTTTTATCCCGATGACAGAGGAAGTGTGTCAAAGCCTGAAAAATATCCTTGTTAGTCGTAAGAAATTGAAAACAGAAATGATTGTTGACGGTTACAGTAATTTTCTTCTGTTGGACAAGGATGATAAACCGAAAGTAGCGTTGCATATTGAAAATGAGATGCGGTGGGCAATGAAGAAATACAAGAAGTTATACCCAAATAAACCGCTGCCACGCATCACACCTCATGTATTCCGTCATACGTTCTGTACCAACATGGCAAACGCAGGTATGGATATTAAGACCTTACTACACCATTTGCCCGTAAATTTGCGTAGATTTATAACGAATTACACAGATTAAGGGTAAAAAGCCAAAAATGAAAAAAACGCCGGAAAGCTTGAAATATCAAGGTTTGAAGGCTTATGAAAGGATAAAGAAGACATGATTAAAATCTTATTTGTCTGCCACGGCAACATATGATTTAACAGCGGAATGCGTAATAAATAAAGGAAATCTCACGTCTTATTATCTAATCAGCACCTCATTTGCACCTTTTTGTGAAAGAGGTTTCGATGCGGTATTATTCTAATTTCAGGATAAAAATATCCTTGTAATTTCAAAATTTTCAGATTATAATATTTGCAAGGCGTATGAATATTTGCCAGCAATAGAAGAATTTTTGTATAGCAGTAAAAATATGACAGTTTTGTAAGCAGAGGAGTGATAGTATGGTAACAGTAAATATGGAATTGCCAGACGAGATGATAGCATATGCAATGCCGGAGGATAAAGAAAGGCAGCTTATAAGGAATGCCATGATGCTGTATCCTTATATACTGGAAAAAAGGATTTCTCATGGAAGGGCAGCGGAAATACTGGGAATTCATAAGCTGGATTTGATAGATTTATATGGAAGGATGGGATTTTGTTATTTTGACCAGACGCAGGATGAATTGGAAGAAGACCTTCAGGTATTTGCGGGGCTTGAGTTAAATGGGGTGAGGGTATGATTGTGGTTTCGGATACAACTCCGCTGATCTCTTTGATGAAGATAGGGCACTTGGATTTATTGAAAATGTATTTTGGGGAGGTTCATATTCCAGCGGCAGTATTTCATGAGCTGACAATAAATCCCCGGTTTGAGGATGAAGCAGAACAAATTATCCAATGCCCATTTATTCATGTTGTAAAAATCCAGGATAGTAAGTCTGTCGATCTGCTGCGACGGGCTACCGCTTTGGATATTGGAGAAAGCGAAGCTATTGTTTTGTCAGATGATATACAGGCAGATTTATTATTGATGGACGAGGCAAAAGGAAGAGATGTTGCAAAACAGATGGGAATAAAACTAATGGGAACAATAGGCTTGCTTATGGCATCTTATCAGAATGGTAATATTTCTTCAGACGAGATAAAAAAATGTATTGAAATTTTGCGGGATTCTGGACGGCATATTGGAGAAAAATATCTTCAGATGCTGTTGAAACGGATAAAAGATTGAGAAATTTGGCGAAAGAATTACAACTTTAAGTTTATATTTAGAGTAACTACATAGGAATGATTTAATTTAGAGATACCTTTAAGGAAAAGACTTTTCGGGTATCTCTTTTTCATGCACAAGGAGGAAAGAATATGGCAGCGGAAAACAGAAAAACAGCCAGGGCGCAGGAGAAGGCATTGGAATATCTGGATTATATTATGGAGTGCTTTGAAGCGTCTGATTTTGTGGAAGTGACAGGCCGGGTGGGCGGGGATGTAGTCACCTACCGGATTTATGATGACGGCAGCATGTATGTAAGATAGCAGACGCGGAGTGGGGATTTATGGATTGTGGGGATTTGATGTTGAAAGAATTGATTAAGCCGGAAAGAGAGGAAAGGATGAAGATACAGAAATATGACGCTGTCCTTGACGATAGCGGGAAGAATGTTTTAGTGGAAGAATTTTCTGAAGAATATACAGACATTGACAATTTGGACAGCCCGGAAAAGATTGTGGAGGTCATGGAAGAAGTGTTTGGCCTGTCGGATAAGGCGAAGGAGTACATGTACCTCATCTGCATGAATGCAGGGTGTATGCCGGTCGGCTTTTTTGAGGTCGCGCATGGGACATGCCATGCCGCCGTAGTGGGCATGAGGGAGATTTTTGTGCGCACGCTGTTGTGCGGGGCTTCGGACATTGTGGTTGTGCATAACCATCCAGGAGGGGACGGAGCGGATACGGGAGGAGGCGGAACTGCTGGGAGTCCTGTTCTGCGACCATATCATTATAGCGCGGGACGGTTATTTCAGCTTTTCGGAGGAGAAGAAGATGGGCAGGAAAAATGAAGGGAGCCCTTAAAATCAGCCGGAGCAGATTTATTTTCTGTTGCAATAGCCGGGGTTTGCCGATATAATAAAAATAGGATATACATCTTTTGAAAGAAGATACTATCATTGGAAGGGAGAAGACATGCAGAAGAATACGCCGGATTACGACAATGTGTTTAAGACCATGAAAAGCAAGCATAAGCGGCTTTTCATTTCGGTCATCAATGACATTTTTGGAAAAGAGTACCAATGGACGCTGAGGTTGAAGTCCTGCCGTCAGAAGGATACCTGACGGAGGATGAGGCGGCGGATGGGAGCAGCGACATAAAGGAGAAGATTTCAGACTTCCTGATGAAGATTGGAAGTGAGGTCTATCTGCTGGAATGCCAGAGCTACAACGACGGCTCTATGTCAGTCAGGATTGCCGAGTATGCGTTTATCGTTGCGAGGCAGTCTGCGTTATGGGACATCGGCCATGCGGTCATCCCAATGCCGAGGTTTTCCGTCATCTACGTCAAGAGGACGGACAGGACCCCGAAAACAACAAGGATCACGTTCACATTTCCGGATGGGCAGAGCGTGGATTATCATTGTGGGCAGGTTCTGCTATCCATCTAGGCTTTTATAGGGTGTAGCCTTGCAGTAATGGAGACAGTGCCGTATAATAGAGGAAACATTTAGGGGGCTGAGGCTATAAGAATTGTAGGGCGTTTTGGGCAGGCGTAGCCCATGGAGCCAGGATAGGGGCATGCGGGCTATGGGGATGGAACGGCATTCCTTGCGACGGCCTTTCCCCATGGAAAAAACAGGGCAATGTATTGTAAATAAAATAGGTGGAAAGAGAGGAAGGGCATGTGCTTTTGGGACAGCAGTGGCATTTGCAGGGTCTGCTAAAGGCTCATGGCTGAAAAGGATAAGGATAAAATGATTCGAGAGATGTATCGGAATATGCTCCGGGAACAGGAAGGCACAGATAAAATCAGTAAAGGTACAGAGCAGGAAATTAAGAATCTTTTAAGCAGTGAGGGGGAAAGCGGGGGGCAGGAAGGGTATGCCAGGTGCCGGGACTGTGCATTTTACATAGCGAGCGCAGCGGAGGAGAACGGGTTTGTCCAAGGGTTCCGGTATGCGTTCCGGCTGTTTGCAGAGTGTATGCAGGAGTGACAGAAGAAAAGAGACTGTGCGCCCTATAATGATGAAAGAGAAACAAAACAGAAAATGTTGCTGCAGGAGGGATATTCCGGGGATTTTCCAGGGCATCCCTCCTGTTTGTTTATTCTTCATTGGGCCCATGGGTCTTCTCGAACAGGTCGCCGATAGGGCAGCCTAAGAGGTCGCTGAGCCTGTCGAGGTTCTCAAAGCGGATGGACTTGGTCTGGTTGGTGACCATGCGGTTGAAGTTCTGGTAGCTTAAGTCCATCTGCTTGAAGAGCCAGTATTTGGAGTGGTTCTGTTCTTCTAGGATTTCCAGTATCCGTAATCGTACCATAGTATGCCTCCCTGCGTTCAGAATCCGGGAAGAAGCTGGATTCTGTTTTTTTGGTAATTATACTGGAAAAATAATTCTTGAATAACTGATGTGTATAGTATATAATGTATATATAGGTCAACAAAAAGTGACATAATACGAAGGAACAGGTGGAGAATTTAAAGAAAAACAGAAAATACCCAAGTCGCCTGTAGGAATGGATGGAGAAATCGGATGCAGGTTAAGGCATTCCGTGTAAAGGAGGTGGACATTTTAACAGGATATCAAAATAAGAATGGGGTGAGAGGGTGGAATTCGTTGTGCAGCCGACCAGGGCAGCAAGGATGTGGACGCATTTAAGTTTGTCCACCTATAAGGTAAGGGAGGTAACAGCCCTTCTGAATAAGGGAAAAGCTCTTAATGCCTGCAGAAAGTTTAGGTAGCCGTGCATGGATTGCCAGTACTTGATCATGGCGGGTATGCCTCCTTGTAGTTTTTCGTGCTGTGCGGGCTGACACAGGACACATTTCTAACTACAGGGAGTGTGTTTGGTGACTGGCGCATAAGGTCACCAAACGCACCCGCACAATTTGGGGCATATGTCAATAGTTTTTGAAAAAATTTTTCTTCAGGAATATGGAGGATGAAATAAAAAAAGAGGAACAGAAAAAGATCGGAAATACGGGCTTTAAAGAGTTTCCGAGATTACTCTTATATAGAAATGAAGGAACGTATATGAAAAAGAGATTAGCAGTATTGCTGGCAATGTGCCTTGTTGCAGGAAAATTTAATGGAACTGCAGGGATACAGGAGGTAAAAGTGTCAGAAGCACAGCAGGAAGCAGACAACAAAACGGAGAAACCTGGAGATAGCAATACCGAAGAGCCGGGAAAGGACCCGTCAAGAAATTCTGATACAGAACAGTCAGAAACGCTAGATTAAGAAGGCGGATGAAACTCCAGGAGGCGACACCCCGGAAGAGCCAAGCGAGAAGCTAGCAGAAGAACCAGGGGACGGTTCTACGGAAAGATTTACGGTATCACCAGATGGAATGATTATCCAGGCCATCACGGCAGAAGATATTGTCAAAACAATGGGAGACGAGCCGTTTTATCTGGATGGGAAACAGATGGAGATGGGGCGTTGACATATGAATCCAAGAACCCGGATATTGTAAAGGTGGACGGAACTGGGAAAGCTACAATCGTATCGGCAGGAACGGCGAAGAATACAGGGATAATCTGTATTTCATTGTCTACAAAGCGGATGAGGACGGTTTTGTGAAAGGGCTACGGTATGCATCCTGGCTGTTTGCAGAGTGTATGCGGGATGGATTTACGAAAAACTAATGCTTGCATATATTGTATAAGGATAATATAATGTATATACCAGATAATAAAGCTGATTATAGAGTTTCTATAATGTATTTTAAGTAAAGGAATGACCATGTTTGCATGTAATAAATGCGGATTGTGCTGTAAGAATATAGGAAAGAATTTACTCTACGAAAAATTAAATCGCGGAGATGGAACTTGTATATTCTTTGATAATAATTCTAATTTATGTACAATTTATGAAAAAAGGCCTTTGATATGTAATACAGATAAGGCTTACAAGCAGCTTTTCAGTGAATTTATGTCCAGGGATGAATATGATAGACGGAATTACATATCTTGTGAACGGTTAAAAAAGAACAATACCGTCAAAGCCAATACATAAAGGAGTGGGATGCAGAATATGCCTAAGGAAAGTTCTAGCAAATTAGAAGCATTACAAGAAGATAATTTTCGACAGGAATATGACCATGAAGAAAAAAAGAAAGATTCCATATTCCTGTCAAGTGGATTGGCTACTGTAGAATCTGCACGTAATTCTATCAATCAAACAGCGCAAAAATTAAAAAAATCGGATACATACAACCGTGTTCTCTATGACAATCAGGCAGCCAAAAACAACGCCAAAAAAGCAGCTTTTGAGAAGGGGATTGTCCAAGAACCTTATACTGGGGCAGAATTGGAACTTAGGATTGCAGATGCAAAGGCTAAATATGGTGAGGACTGGACAAAACATCTGGCAGAAGCAGATCATGTTGTGCCACTTAAGAAATTATATGAAAAATATAAATCTGATCCTTTTTTAACAGATGCCAATATACGGGAAAGAGCAAATAGTGATTATAATATAGAAGTAACAGGACGACAATATAATAATGCAAAACGGGATCGCACGAATAAAGAGTTGGTAACGGATGATGAATATTTGGGTGATAAGAACCTAAACCTTACAGAGCAGGGGAAAAAGGCGGCCATCCGTAAAGGAAGAGATGCAAAACATAAACTTAGCCAAGATTTAGGGATGGACAGGATTAAAAATACAGCAGATATATGGCATGAAGCGGGAATGCATGCAGGAAAAGAGTCTGGAATGATGGCAAGTGTCATGTCAGGTATTATGAATATTACCGCTGTCATAAGAGGTGAAAAGGATGCGGAAGAAGCACTTGCAGATACGGCAGTTGATACGATAAAAGGAGCAGCCACTGGATATGTCATGGGTGGAGGGCTGACCGTAGTATCCCACAGCTTGTCGTATTCTTCCTCCAAATTTATACAGGCATTATCTGCATCAAATGTACCGGGAAAAGTGATTACCACGATAATGACTACAGGAGACGTGTTGAAACAATATGGGCAAGGTGAAATTTCTACACAGGAATGCATCCTGGCATTAGGTGAAAAGGGGATTAACTGTATGGCATCAGGCTATTCTATGGCTCTTGGACAGGCATTGATTCCTATTCCCATTATAGGTGCAGCAATTGGTGCGTTGGTAGGTTCTACCTTGGCTGGAGGATTGTATCAAGGAATGATTGGTTCTTTGCAAAAAAAAGAATTGGAACACCAGGAACGCCAGAGAATCATAGCAGAATCGAAAAAGGTAGCTGCCCAGGCCAGGGCATTTCGATTGGAGTTAGAATCTTACCTTGTAGAGTATTTTAAGGAATATCAAGATTGCTTTGACGAAGCCCTGGTACAAATTCGGGATGCATTTCAAATGGAAGATGCAGATGGAATTATTGCAGGTGCGAATCAGATTACCAAAAAACTGGGAGGGACAGTATACTATGAGACGGCAGCAGAATTTGAAGAATTTTTATTCGATGACTCTGTTGATATATTATAAAACGAAGGAGGAATGATTATGCCAATACCATTTTTATTAGCAGGACTAGCTGTAGGAACAGGGCTTTTAGGGGCAGCAGGGCACTCTGTAGCAAAAGATACAAATACAGAGGCAGAGAATGTCGCAGAGAGAGCAAAAAAGCTATATGATGCAGAAAAAGAACATCTTGAATCTTTGCAGGTAGAGACAGAAACGATATTGACAGAATTAGGCATGCAAAAAAAGCATGTAATGGAAACGACGGTAGCTCAGTTTTTAGATGCATATGATAAGATAAAAAATATTGAATTAAGTGAGTCCACAGGGCTGGATGAGATTGCAAACTTTGCAATTAATCCCCAGGAAGCACTTCAGTTAAGAGAATTCTCTAGTGTATATTCTTCTGCTTTTGCAGGCGGTGCAGCGGGTGCAGTGGCAGGTACAGCAATTGCCCTTGCCGTAAGCGGTTCTATGCCGCTTGTAACAGGTGCATTGTCATTAGCAGGTACTGCCCTAACCTTGGGTGAAGTGGGGCTGGCCGGGGGAATAGCAGGCACGGCGTTATTGTCTGGCATTTCTGTGACGCCTATTGCGGCAATTGTCGGTCCTGCCATGCTTATATCAGGATTTTCTGCCAGCATGAAGGCAGACGAGAATCTGGAAAAGGCAAAAGCTATGCTTGCAGAAGCAGAAGCAGCCGTTGAAAAAATGAAAGTTGCTGGTACGCTATGCCAGGGAATTGCGGATAGAGCCAAAATGTTTGGGAATCTATTGGAAGAATTAAATGAAATGTTTCAGGAGTGTACCGATATGCTGCATGGCATTGTATATAGTAAAGTTGGTACATCACAGGCTCGAGTAGATATATGGGAACTGACCAAAGAAGAACGCGATCTGATTGCCGTTACACGTTCTCTTGCAGGAAGCGTTAAGAGGGTTATTGACGTTCCTATTTTGAATAAAGAAGGAACTCTGTCAGAAGATGCGAATCGGCAATATAATAAAATTAGTGGTTGTTTGCCTGCATTTCGTGAAAATACAGAAAAAACATGCCAATACAGAGGTGAAGCCATTGCATGGTATAAAGAAGCTGCTGGACAAGGGAATATATATGCACAGATTAAGTTAGCGGACTGCTATTATTACGGAAACGGAGTAGAGGAAAATGAAAAAGAAGCTGTGAAATGGTACCAAAAAGCTGCAGGGCAAGGAGATGCGAGTGCCCAGTTTTCGCTGGGACATTGCTATTATTACGGAGATGGAATAGAGGAAAATAAAAAGGAGGCTGTGAAATGGTACCAAAAAGCTGCAGAACAGGGAAATTCGGATGCGCAGTTTTCATTAGCGAAGTGTTATTATAATGGTTCGGGAATAGATGAGAATAAAGAAGAAGCAGTAAAATGGTATAAAAAAGCTGCAGAGCAGGGAAATGTAGACGCTCAGATTTCATTAGTAAATTGCTATTGTTATGGAGAAGGAACAGGGCAAAATAAGAAAGAAGCTGTAAAATGGTTAAAAAAAGCAGCAGAATGTGGAAATGACGATGCTCAGTTTGGGCTGGGAATGTATTATTACTATGAAAAGGGAATAGAAGATCATAAAGAAAACGCTATCAAATGGTTAAAAAAAGCTGCGGAACAAAATCATGAAGATGCACAGTTTGTATTAGGGAACTGTTATTATGATGGAGATGGGATAGAAGAGAATGATGAAGAAGCAGTAAAGTGGTATAAAAAAGCTGCGGAACAAAACCATATGGAAGCGCAATATATGTTGGGGGAATGTTATTATGGTGGAGATGGGATAGAAGAGAATGACGAAGAAGCAGTAAAGTGGTATAAAAAAGCTGCGGAACAAAACCATATGGAAGCGCAGTATATGTTGGGGGAATGTTATTACTATGGAAATGGGATAAAAGAAAATAAAGAAGTCGCTAGTGGATGGTTTAGGAAAGCTGCGATGCAAAATTATAAAGAAGCGCAATTTATGTTAGGGAAATATTATTATGAAAAGAACGTAAATAAAGCGGATGCTACAATATGGTTTAGAAAAGCTGCTGAACAAGACCATAAAAGAGCGCAGTTTCTTTTAGGAGAATGCTATTACTATGGAGAAGGCGTAAACGAAAATGAAGAAGAGGCAGTAAAATGGTATAAAAAAGCTGCTAAACAAGAGTACGCCAAAGCGCAGTATATGTTGGGGGAATGTTATTACAATGGAAGAGGGGTACGTGAAGATGATGAAAAAGCAGTAAAATGGTATAAAAAAGCTGCCAAACAAGGAAATGCCGAAGCGCAGTATATGTTAGGAGAATGCCATTATAACGGATATGGGGTATATGAGAATGAAAAAAAGGCTCTTAAATGGTATGGAAGGGCTGCTGAACAAGGCAACCAAGATGCAATCAATAAACTGAAAGAATTAGAGATGTGATATTTTTTGTCACCAACCACCCCAATAAACCCATAACCAGAGATGTTTTTGCTTTTTTTGCAAGGTAGTGTTCTTAATTTTGTGCCTATGGCCTCTTGCTTTATTCCAGAAGCCGGGTGTGGGCAGCACCCACGAATTTTTGTAAATACTGGACATTTTGGCAACGTCCTATGCTAAGAATCATGGGGAAGCAGAATTCCAAAGACACAAAACTAATTACATCTTTCTTGGTGACTGTGAGGTAAAAGAAACCAGGTTTACAGAGGGCTGCTGGGAAATCGTAGTTAATTGCCATAAATTATAATGGTGCATTGAAAAGAAGAAATGTTTTAGAAATTATTTATCGTCAGAAAAAGTTCTATTATTCAATTACATATTATAATAATGAAGCAATCCATATGCAGGCAGGAAGGATAAAAACCTTCCTGCTATTTTTCTGCTTAAAAAGGAGTGGTTCAGGCAACTAAAAACAAGACAGCCATAAAAGCGCAGGAAGCCATAAATACAGCAGGCTGGCACAGGAAAGGGGGTGGGCGTAATGAAAGGCTTAGAAATCGCAGTAATAATCATTGGCTGTGGCATTAAGATCCTGGAGGTTCTGGAAGAGGGTTAATAGGGGAAGTGGCAGGCTATGGAAAGGGCAGGGGCAGCTGGGTAATGGACAAAGGCTGCCGTTTGTGTGGCCGAGGCCTACAGATCTGCAGCCCTGCCGCATAGACAGAGACACCGCCATAATGCAGCAGAAGGAAGGCAGCAAGCAGCATAGCAGAAAACGAATATAAAATAGG
>CAJTNT010000077.1 GCA_910577785.1 uncultured Lachnospiraceae bacterium
ATACTTGACATGGCATAAATCTCCTTGCTGTGTAATTGTTTGGGCAATTCAATTATACCATATGCAGGCGGTTTGTGCCTTTTTTATGGGTTAAAGTATTGTTTTTTCAATGTTCAACACATCATACGGTGTGGGAAGTTTGAGTAATTGATAAAAATAGGTAGCTACCCTTCTTGTATCATTGCCAAATGACCCACACCCCCACGCCCCCAGGACAAGATTTCTATATCCCTTTCTAACAGCTAAAAACAACATTTTTCTTAATCTTCCCATCATCACCTCATCCAAAATATCCTGTGATATCCGCGATGCTGCTCCACGCTTATTGGGTGCAGGTACCGTGACTACAGAAATCCAAAATGGTTCCTCCAATAGCTCCCCTGTAAAACTTCTATATACATATACACTTGGGCTTAACAACATATAATCTGAATCACACGGATTCCTATGACTATTGTTATAATGATACATTTCCCATGCTTTATCACTTGAGATTGACTTATATAATGTACTGCATCTGCACAATGATTCCTCCTGAGCTCTTGAACCATTCAAAAAACCGCCGCCGGGCCTATGGGCATTTGCAAAATTCATCACAAGCGGCCTTTCCAAGCTATGGGCAGCTTCAAAGGAATCTGCATTCACAATATGAAAGGAAGCGCCCTCCGTTCCATAAAATGAGCGTTCAAAAAATTCATCTAAATTATCCTCCATACCTTGTAAATGCTCTGGTGAATATACTTCAACTTCTGCGCATTCATTACAGCCTGTCTCTTTCATAAAATCTTCCGTAAACTTCATGGTTTCTTTTGCTATTGCAAATAAGTCCAGCCTATTCATTTAACCACATCCTTTCATTGTATTATGAACAAATTACGAGTTTTCCTACAATAAAAAGATAGCATAGTTATATGTTCATTATTTTGTACATATAAATTTATCTATCTATCATGAAATCCTTCTTTCATGAAAATTTGTAAAAAAGAACCCCGCCTTGCGGGATTCTTTCCTGTATTCCTCTTAATCTAGCAAAACCTTATCCAACGTCTCAAACAGCTTCTTGACGTCTATCGGCTTCGCAATATGCCCGTTCATACCACATTTCAGCGCTTCCTGCCGATCCTCATCAAAAGCATTTGCCGTCATCGCCAAAATCGGAATCGCTGCCCGCTCCCGGTCATCCAGGCTGCGTATAACCTTGGTGGCCTCATACCCGTTCATCTCCGGCATCTGCACATCCATCAGCACCAGCTGATAATAGCCCGGCTTTGCCTCTTGAATCATGTCTATGGCAATCTTCCCATTTTCTGCTACCTCTGTTGTAAATCCTGCATCGCCGAGGATCGCCACTGCAATTTCCTGGTTCAGCTCATTATCCTCTGCCAGAAGGATTCTGCCGGAACGAATTTTCTTATTCCTCTGCTCTTTCCCCTTTTTCCTCTCTGCTTCTGCATTCACAATCGAATGCAGGCAGCTGTGCAGTTCGGACAGGAACAGCGGTTTGCTGCAGATTTTCGTCACGCCGGCTTCCCCAGCCTCTTCTTCAATTTCTGACCAGTCATAAGCCGTGATGACAATAATCGGCACATTCTCCCCCATCTCCTTGCGGATCCTCCTGGCCACCTCTACCCCATTCATATCTGGCAGCAGCCAATCCACAATGTAGACCGCATAATCATCCTCACGCATATGGGCCTGATGGGTCCGAAGCAGCGCCTCTTTGCCCGACATCGTCCACTCTGCCCGCATGCCAATCTGCTGCAGCATATAGGACACACTGTCACAGGTATTAAAATCATCATCCACAACCAGAGCCCTGGCATTCTTCAGTTCTGGTATCTCTGATATCTCCTTAGCCTCTGCATGCAGGCGGAAAGTAAAGGACACCAGGAACTCCGATCCCACGCCCTGCTCGCTTTTTACCGTGATGGTTCCATTCATCATATCCACAATGTTCTTCGTGATGGCCATGCCCAGCCCCGTACCCTGGATGCCGCTGATCGTGGAAGTCTTCTCCCGCTCAAAGGGCTCAAAAATATGCTCCACAAATTCCTGGCTCATGCCAATACCGGTATCCTTGATAAAAAATTCATAGTTGGCATATCCCTTCGGAGCCCCTGCCTTCTCTGTAATCCGCATGCTGATGATGCCGCCCGCCCCCGTGTATTTCACGGCATTGCTGAGGAGGTTCAGAAGCACCTGGTTCAGCCGGAGCTTATCACAATAAATCTCCTCATCCAGGACGTCCACCGTGTCAATGTACAGCTCCAGCTGCTTGGCATGGATATCCGCCAGCAGGATATTGCGCAGCCCATGCAGGATGTCCGGCAGGCTGCACAGCTTCTCATCCAGGTGGATTTTGCCGCTTTCAATGCGGCTCATGTCC
Source organism: uncultured Lachnospiraceae bacterium (assembly GCA_910577785.1). Taxonomy (GTDB): domain Bacteria; phylum Bacillota; class Clostridia; order Lachnospirales; family Lachnospiraceae; genus Petralouisia. Next base: position 2,387 of record CAJTNT010000077.1, read on the forward strand.
AGCACGTCATTAATCAGGCTCAGCAAGTGATTGCCGGAAGACATAATCTTCTCCAGATACTCCTCCACATGCTCCTTCTGGTTGATATGGGTAATCGCCAGCGCCGTAAAGCCTACGATTGCATTCATTGGCGTACGGATATCATGGGACATATTGGAGAGGAACAGGCTCTTGGCCTTGCTGGCCCTATTCGCCTGCATCAACGCATCCTCCAGCATGTTCTTCTTCTCCATCTCATCACGGATTTCCTTATCCACGCTGCGGTAACCCAGGACAATGCCATGGTTCTTCCCCCACTCCCCTGTACGCACTGCCTTCATCTGGTAATATTCCATCTCTTCTTCCGTACATACGCGGTAATTTTTATAATATGTAACTTTTTCCTCCAATTCCTGCTTCAGGCTCTCCCGTGAAAAAGCCTGGAGCAGCATTTCCTGGTCTTCCTTATAAACGGCTTCCCGGACATACTGCTCAAAACTCTCTGTATATGATATTTTCTCATTGAATGCCGAGCCGAACATCCGCCCGCTGTCGGCATCCCCCCGGAGAGGATTCCCAATCCCCGTATCCAAATCAAAATAGCATACCAGGTTATAATCTATGCTCAATGCATGGAACAGCTCCATCTGGCGTTTCTCGTTTTCTTCCCGTTCCTTTTTCTCCTGCCTCCTCTGATCCGTAAAATCAAAGAAAAACCTCTGGTAAAACTGTTTCCCATTCTCTTCTACCAGCTTAAAGGTGCCAATCACATGCCGTACGTCCCCTGTCTTGTGCCTTATGCGGTACTCCACGCTGACGGTACCCCCTTTTTCTTCCAGCATGTGGATGCTCTCCCGCACCTTGGGCTTATCCTCATCCACAACGGAGGAAGACACCAGGAAAAAACCGTCCCCTATCATCTCTTCCTGAGATTCGTAACCTAAAATCTCCAGGGCGGCACGGTTGATACTGTAAATCTGGCTGCCATCCAAAGAATGGCAGATGACCCCACAGTCTATGGATGCAAAAATTGCCTCCAACGTACGGTTTTTCTCAATAATTTCCTTCTCATAGGCTCTCTCTTTGGTAATGTCGATAGCCACGCCCACCGTACCCATAACGCTCCCATCCAGGTCATAGAGCGGCGACTTATACATCGTAAGCAGCCTCTGGCCCTCTCCCGTCTGAATCGTCTCCTCTGAGATACAGGTCTTTTCCTTAGACATCACCTCATTCTCAGATTCAATGCAGGCCGGGTCGTCATGCTCCACATCCCAGATATAGGCATGCCCCCGCCCCTCTACCTGCTGCTTCGTCTTGTTGACTGTTTTGCAGAAGCTGTCATTGACCTTCTCATGGATTCCGTTTTTATCCTTATACCAGATAAGGCTGGGGATATGGTTGATGGTAGATTCAAAAAAATGACTGGTTTCCCAGAAATCTTTGGCCATCTTATTGCCCTGCTGCCACCGCAGAAAATGGAAACGGATTTCCTCCCCGTCCATAGGCATCTTCCATATCTCCTGTACCTCTGGCAATCCTCCTGCCAAGAGCGGGAACTGCCCCTCGCCTATGAGCAGAATCACCTCAGCGTCCTTACCCTTAGCAGAAAGGATTTCCCGCAATGCCTCCCCTGCATCCACCCCCTGCAGGTCCGCCAGGATAACATCTGCCTGAGACGCCAGGGATGCCTCCAATCTGTCACTCTGGGAAAAGCTATGGGTAAAGTGTTCCAGAGGGGGGATTTCCTTTATAATTTCAAACGTTTGGCATATATGCCCTATATAATAGAAATTAATATGACAATGGTACATCTCTATATCCTCCAGTGATTTGCTGCTTATTATTCGTTATGGTTTTAGGCGCTGCCGTTCCAGTACGGAGATATGCCCACCCATATGGCAGGGCATGCCTGTGATAGCAGGCTGCTTCTCTGCAATTTGTCTCTTTCTACCATTCTAACAAAGGAAGCAGGGGTGTGTCAACATTTTAAATCAATCCTTGCTATATCCAGGAAGAATAAGGCACATTTCAGTAACAATATGGACAAGCCTAAGGAAAGCCAATGGAATAATAGAAGCAAACTCAGGGAATACTAATAGAGTAATAATAAAAATCTTACTAAAAATAGTGAAACTCTTATTTCAGGAATCATGAAACTCCTATTTTGGAAATAGTGGAACTCTTATTGGGGAAACCGTGAAAATTTTATTAGAAAAAGAGGTGTTATGAAAATGATCAAGATACTCCTTGGGGAAATTTTAGACGAAAAGCGTATTTCTCAGAACCAGCTGGCAAAAGATACCGGCGTATCCGTCTCCACGCTCCGTAACCTGGCACATAACCGGACTACGCGGATAAGCTTTGATATATTGGAAAAAATCTGCTGCTATTTGGAATGCAGCATACAGGATATCCTTGTTTTGGAAAAAGATTGACAATTAATTATTAGCCGTCCGCAATTTGTCGCGGAGGAAGGAGAGAGGCAGGATCAAGGAAACCCCTTTCGGGTTTCCTTGGTCCTGCCTCTCTCTTATAAAAAACAGCCTTTAATCTATTTCACTTCTGTTATTTCGATTATTTTTCCATAGACTAAATCTGCCGATAGCTCCTCTCGTATACCCTTTTCCACCCGGCCTGGAAATCCGCTCCATATACCAGCGTATACATAACAACTGCCATGATACAGCCCGTGATAACATCAAATACGGAATGCTGCTTCAGGAACATCGTAGCCGCAATGATGGATGCCATCAGCACAAAAGAGCCTCTCCGCAGCCACTTCTTCTCCTTCAGCCGCTCACTCTGCATAATGGCAAAATGTACGCCGATGGAGTTATATACATGGATGCTGGGGAACAGATTCGTCGGCGTGTCCACCAGATACAGCGCCTTCACCATGTCAATAAAAATATTATCCCGTTCAAATACCCTTGGCCGCAGGCAGTGGCCATTGGGGTATACCGTGGACGCCACCAGAAAGACCGTCATTCCCACAAACAGAAAAATGCACAGCTTATAGTAATCCTGCACATCCTTAAAAAAGAAATAGGCAACCGCAGCCGCCACATAGCCAAACCACAAAAGATAAGGAATAATAAACACTTCCACAAAGGGGATATAATCGTCCACCGCCATATGGATTACATGGAAACGCCTGGTGACTGTCTGCTCTAGATAGGCAAACCACATCAGGTAAATCAGCAGGTAAGATAAAATCCACCCATGCCTGTAACGATAAAACACATCCCTTAACTTCTCTTTCATTCCAATCACCTTTCTTGCTACAGCATAATATCCCATTCACTATTCTACGCACAACCTCCCTGGATTATAGCATAGAATATTTACAGAAACAATCTATTTTACGGAAGGATTTCTTAAGATTTCTTAAGAATAATCCCTAAGATATCATCTTTCACGCTTTCGCGTGACAAGTTCTTTCCGAATAAGACAAAAAAGCCCTGATGAAAAATCCATCAGGGTATAAGAAAGAGCAGATAATGGGAGTCGAACCCACCCCCTCAGCTTGGGAAGCTGATGTACTACCGATATACTATATCTGCCTAACATTCTGCAGAATCTAAATGTACTGCATATTGTTTTAATTATAATATTGCTGAACACAATATGTACTATACTACAATCCCTCTTGTTTGTCAATACTTTTTTGAAACTTAATCATATTTTCTTATTTTTTCTCATATAGTATTGCAAAGCCAAGTTCAGGAGGAGGCCTATGAGTTCAAAAACTAAAATTGTAGTCCTGCACCTAAAAGAGCTGATTTATACAGCAATCTTTGCCGTGCTGGGAATTTTGCTGATTTTATTGCTGATCTTTATGTTTCTGCCAGATAAGAAGGAGAAATCAGCAGCAGAAACCATGCAATATACAGCAGGAGTATACACATCCTCCATACAGTTAAATGACAATGCCATTGATGTGGAAGTGGCTGTGGACAGCAGCCATATCAATTCCATTTCCCTGGTGAACCTGGATGAGGCCACGGCCGCCATGTATCCTCTGATGCAGCCCGCCCTGGATAACCTCAGCCAGCAGATTTATGAGAAGCAGTCACTGGAGAACATCTCCTACGGAGACGACAGCCAGTACACCTCTATGGTGCTGCTGCAGGCCATCCAAGCGGCTCTGGACAAAGCCAGGCGCTAAACCACGGCAATCAGCCCTCTATGCGGCCGCAGGCCATCCAGGGTTCTGCACAAAGCCAGGCGCTAAGCCACGACAATCACCCCTCCGTCGCTTGCATACATACTGCTGATCCCTGCTGTCTCTACCACAAAGATCTTCTTAAACTCTGCCAGTTTCCTGGCTTTCTCCACTATCTCTGCCGCCCTCCCAGGGCAGTTGCAGTGGGCGACAGCCAGGATTTTCTCCTTCGGATCCTTCGTCTTGGCCACCAGATCCGCGACCATCTTATCCACTGCCCTGGCAATTCCCCGTGCCTGCCCAATCTGGCAGATCATGCCTTCCCGGGTTCCTGCCATTACAGGCTTGATATTCAGCGTATTGGCCACAAACGCCTTGAGGTTGCTCAGTCTCCCATTCTTGCGCAGAGTCTCTAATGTCTCCAGCACAAAAGACGTGTTCATCTCCTTCTGGAATGCCTCCACCCTGGCAATCACTTCTTCAAATTCCAGCCCGGCCTCTTCATATTCCTGGATTTTCATGGCGAGCACCGTTTCGCCCACGGAGGCAGACTTGGAGTCAAATACATGGATTTTTGCCGCCTTCCCGCCTGCCTGTTCCTCCAGATACAGCTTCCTGCCAAGTTCCGCGCTGTTATAAGAGCCGCTGAGCTGCGAAGATAACGTCACCACGTAAATATGCTCCGCCCTACAGCGAAAAGTCTCCATATAGCGTTCTGGCGAAGGACAGGCAGATTTTGGGCAATTTGGGCTCTCCTTGACCCTTCTTAGAAATTCTGCCTGGTCGAAACTCGTATCGTCCACAATATGGTAATCATCCACAAAAATTTCCAATGGCACAGACTCAAAATGCCCATCCTCTTTCATCCCCTCTGGCAAATCCCCACAGCTGTCTATGATAATTTTATAATCCATTTGTTCCTCCTGAATATCTATGACGTATGGCAATCCGGCGTCTCCATACTTACACACGCAGCGCCTGCGCATTCCTCCCTGGTGTACCTGGCACACAGCGAATATATTGTGTTTTCTATGAGCCATGCTTCCCTGCCGTACCCTTATCTGCATTCCTAAGCCACGCTTCCTCTGGCTCAATCCCTTAAAAGGACTGGCAGATGGCAACCACGGAACCACTTCACGCCATTTTATTATTGCCATATATAGTTTTTAATACTACTTAATACTAACATAAATATTCAGAATTGGAAAGACCTTTTGTGCAATTTATCAAAACAGAAAGCTAATCTCCATCCAGTCGCTGTCATCCATATAATTAATCTCTGAAATCTCCCCGCAATAATCTGCAATATGCCCTTCTGTAATAAAATACTGGAATGCCTGTTCTTTTAAGGCCGCCTCGGAAAACCGCAGCGTAACCGGCTGGCCATTGACCTGCGCCTCCGCAAGCAGCCCCCCAATCCGATCTGGATCCCATGCATCCAGGTATTTCCCTTCTTTCACAAAATAACTGTTCTCCACTGCGGTACACTCTGGCAGCTCCAGTTCCCCATTCGGCGTATGCCCCCACTCCATTTCCTCTGTAGTCATGGCCATGTAATTATAATCAATAAAGGGCGTGCCTTCCCCATCGCCGTTGCGGTATTCCGTGTTCCCCCAGGTGGCGTCCAAGTAATAGTATGCCCCGTCCATACGGATGAGATTCCAGGCATGGGATTCCCCGCGGGCGCTGCCGGAGACAATTGCGCCCTCCATCCCCAGCTGCCCCAGCAGGTACTGCACGGCGCAGGCGTATCCCTGGCAAACGGTCTGCCTGGTGAGGAATACGCTGATTATGTTCTGGCTGTTCTCCGCCCCTGGCAGGTATTCCGTATTTCCTGCCAGCAGCTCATAGACATACTTTACCTTATCATAATCCGAGTCAGACATTGAAATCCCTCCCAGCCATTCCTCTACTGTACGGTCAATCTGTGCCTGGATGTGCTTACGCTCTTCCTCTGCCATCGTATACTTTGGAGCAAATTCCAGGCTGACCAGCTCGTCCCCCTTCGTATATCTCGTATATACATACCCTTCCACCCAGAACAGCCCGCCATAATCCTCCCCAATGGCCGTATAGGCTTTCTGCATCACCTCCAGTTCCAGGGTAGAGAGGCGGATTTTCTCATCATGCCTTAAAATAGCGGCCAGCATCTCATCATAGGCTGCCTGTTCCGCCTCCCCCAGACGGTCATACGCATATTTCCCTACCGATATCTGGCTTCTCTTTGGCTGCTCCAGCTGCCTGCTGTCCGCCACTGGCTCCTGCGCCTGCTGCTTCTTCTGTTCTTCATCGACGCTTCCCGATATGATGCGCTCCCGGAAAATCTGCGAAACACTGTTCTCTGGCGTACAAGCCTGCAGCCATATCCCTGCACACAGCAGGACGGCAAGCAGCCTCCATTTCTTTTTTCTCTGCCTCATCATCCCATTCCCTTCTGTCCAAAATCAACCGTTACCGTTTACTCCCAGGAAGCTGCCTAATCGCCGCAACTGCCCGCCGCATCGCCTGTCATACCTCAAAATACGCCGCCACAAGCCCTGCCAGCGCTTCCATATCTGCCACCGCCATGGTTTCCACAGCCGAATGCATCGCCAGGATCGGCGCCCCCACATCCACTGCCCGCACAGGCAGGACAGAAGACAGGATGGCGCCCAAGGTACTCCCGCCCCGCACATCAGAGCGGTTGACAAATTTCTGGTATGGGATTCCCGCTTTCTGGCAGATCTGCTCCACAATGGCCACAGCCTCGCAGTCCGTGGCATACGTCTGGGTGCTGGCTTCCTTGATGCAGATTCCCCTGCCCAGCAAAGGCTGGTTCGTAAGATCCATCTTGCCCTTTTTATTGGGATGCATCGCATGCGCCACGTCTAAAGACAGCAAGAATGCCTCATACAGGCTCTCCCTTGCCTGCGCCGGGGTTTTTCCCAGGCCTTCATATATTTTGTCCATCAGATGCGCCATAAGCATAGACCCTGCCCCCTGCTTGGTACGGCTGCCAACCTCCTCATGATCGAACAGTGCGATGATATTTAAGCCCTCCTCCCGTCTAGCCTGGATCAGACCCTCCAGCAAAGCATGCACGGAGGTTAGGTTGTCCAGCCTGGGGGAAAGGATCAGCTCCCCATGAAGCCCCGCGCGCCTGGGCGCCTCCTGGCAGTACACCCACAGTTCAAAATCCAGTATCTCCTCCATCTCCACCTGCAGTTCCTCCGCCAGGAACCGCATCAGCATATGGTCTTTGTCCAGCCCTGCCTCCAATAACCCCAGGATAGGCAGCATGTCGGACTGTCGGTTCAGTTCCTTCCCCTTGTTGATTTCCGGCTCCATATGGATGGCCAGATTGGGGATGACCAGCAACGGGCGGTCTATCGAAAGGAAACGCATATCCGGATGCATCACATCACTGCTCCTTACCGCCACACGCCCCGAAATCCCCAGGGGGCGATCAAGCCAGGTATTGAGGATTGCCCCACCGTATACCTCTACATTTACCTGGGCATAGCCTGCCGTACACAGGTCTGGGTTTGGCTTGATCCGCAGGCAGGGAAAATCCGTATGAGCCGCGCCAATACGTACCGCACACCTCGGCGCTGCCCATTCCCCGACCGTAAACGCAAATAATGTCGTGTCATGGTGCTTTACATAATATTTTCCATTTTCCGAAAGCCCCCAGGACTGGCAGAACCGAAGTTCCTGGAAGCCTGCCCCCGCAAGCCGCTCCTCCGCCTCCCTCACTGCCATAACTGCGCTGCTTCCCTTTTCCAGCAAATGAAATAAAGCTTCTGCCGTCTGATTCATAGGTATCTCTTTGCCTCCTTTATAAATTGCCGCTGTATCATGCTTCATGAAAGATATCCCAAAACATGACTTCCTATTACTATACTATAAAACCACAGATTTTTCCAGAGAATTTCATTTCCATTTTTCCCCTCCTGCGGCCTTGTTGCATGGCATATTTTATGCTATACTGTCCAATGTAACAGAAATATTTAGAAAAAGTTAACCATTTTGTACTTTTTACATGATAAAAGAGTGAAAAATAGAGTAAATTTGGGACGCACTTAAATAAGGGGTCGTAATC
>CAJTNT010000078.1 GCA_910577785.1 uncultured Lachnospiraceae bacterium
GGCTGCTTCAGCAGCACACCGAACCTACCGGCTTTAGCCGGTAGTGGTTCAGTTTATATCGGATATTCTTAAGAAATAATTCCTTGCTAATATAGGGGGAAGTGGGTATAATAATAAAATAATTGGCGTGAAACAGCTGCCAGAAGAAAAGCAATGGAAGAAGGAAAAGAAACATGAAATTATTATCAGTGGCAATTCCAAGTTATAATTCCCAGGAGTATCTGGGCCATTGTGTGGAATCCCTGCTGGTGGGCGGGGATGAGGTGGAGATCCTGATTGTGGATGATGGCTCCACGGACCGCACGGCGGAAATTGCAGATGGCTATGCCCAGGCGTATCCGGGCATTGTGAAGGCCATCCACCAGGAGAATGGGGGGCATGGAGAAGCGGTCAATACAGGGATCCGCAATGCCGCCGGGCTGTATTTTAAGGTAGTGGACAGCGACGACTGGGTGGATGAAGAGGCGTTTCATGCGATCCTGTCTACTTTAGGGGAGATCTCCAAGGGGGGCAAGTCCCTGGATATGCTGGTCAGCAATTTTGTCTATGAGAAGGAAGGGGCAAAACACAAGACGGTGATGAAATATACGGGGATGCTGCCCCAGGGGCGGATTTTTGGATGGGATGAGGCGAAGCATTTCCATAAGGGCAAGTATATCCTGATGCATTCGGTGATTTACCGTACCCAATTGCTGCAGGAATGTGGGCTGGAACTGCCGAAGCATACGTTTTATGTGGATAACCTCTTTGTATATGTCCCGCTGCCTTATGTGAAAAATATGTATTATCTGGACGTGGATTTTTACCGTTATTACATTGGCAGGGAGGATCAGTCTGTCAATGAGAAGGTGATGATCCAGCGGATTGACCAGCAGATTAAGGTGAATAAGATGATGGTGGAGGCGGTGGATCTGTGGAAGCTGCCGAACCGCAAGCTGCGGAAATATATGTTTAATTATCTGGAAATTATCACCGTAGTCTCTACGATTATGCTGATCCGCTCCGGCACGCAGGAGAACCTGGAGAAGAAGCGGGAACTTTGGAAATATCTGAAGGAGTATGACCTGCGCCTGTTCTGGCGGCTGCGGAATGGGATTATGGGGCATGCCATGAACTTGCCAGGGCGGGGCGGCAGGAAGATTTCTGTCGCTGCGTATAAGATTTCGCAGAAAGTAGTCGGGTTTAATTAATGTAATTACAGTTTGGCTCAAAATTACGGCAATCCAAAGAAGAGGCGCCAATGTCAAATTGCTGATGTGAGATTTCAAACAGGCTCTTGACAGAATGGGAGAGTATGTTTTATAATTTCAGACAGAGTGTGAAGCATAAGGCCGCACGAAGGGGTACACCACCACGGGTGTAGTTCTTTCGTAGCGGCTTTTTTTGTAAGTTTTTTGATATTCGGCAGGTTTTAGGCGAGTTTTTTTGTATGTTTCATGCTGAATCATCACAAGCAATGCTTCATTGCTGCCGTGAAGGCATGGAATTATTATGCAAGATATTTTGAAATGGGAAGGAGAGAGGAAAATGACAATCAATGGAGAGGAAAAAACATTGGCAGGCAATCTGCCGTTGTCAGAATTGCTGCAGCAGGAAGGGTTTCATATAGAACGGGTTGCAGTGGAACGGAATGGGGAGATTGTGCCAAAAGAGGCGTATGGGAGCGTATTTCTCAGCGAAGCAGATAAATTGGAAGTGGTAAGCTTTGTGGGCGGAGGTTAAGATAGGGAAGCGTGACGTGGCTTGCAGGAGGGAGGAAAGCGGCGTGGAAATAGGGACAGAGAGCCGTCCGGGTGGTGCGGCTGTGGGTGCGGTAACAGAGGAGCAGCTGCGGCAGGCGTTGTTGGAGCGGTATACGCCCAGGATGTATGAGAAAATTTCCAGGGGAGCTGCTGCCATTGCCGGGCTGGGAGGGCTGGGCTCCCATATTGCGGTGATGCTGGCAAGGGCTGGGGTTGGGCATTTATTCCTGGTGGATTCTGATCGGGTTGAGATTACAAACCTGAACCGCCAGGCTTATGATATCACCCATTTAGGGCAGCCAAAGACAGAAGCTTTGGCAGGGATTTTAAGGAAAATTAATCCTTATATAAAGGCAGAGGCCAGAAACATCACTGTGACGGAGAAAAATGCGCAAGGCCTGTTTGGGGAATATCCTATTTTATGCGAGGCTTTTGACCGACCAGAACAAAAGGCTATGCTAGTCAATGCCGTATTGCAGGGTTGTCCCCATACGGTAGTGATATCTGGCTGCGGCATGGCAGGGTATGGCTCGGCAAATCGTATTGTGACGCAGAAGAAGATGGGGCGCCTCTATGTTGCAGGGGACGGGGAGACAGAATTGGGGCCAGATACTTGCCTCATGGCTTCGCGGGTCATGGTCTGTGCGGCGCACCAGGCCAATATGGCAATCCGGCTGCTCTTGGGGGAAGAGAAACCCTAGGATGGCATATGAGAAAAAAGACAGGAGGAAAGAGTATGATGGAAGGAAATAATAGAAATAAGAATCAGACAAAAGCCGATAACCGAAAGGAAGATTTGTTCCTGTTAGGGGGGAAGGAGTTCCGTTCCCGGTTTATCCTGGGCTCAGGGAAATATAATGTAGAACTGATCCGGGCAGCCGTTGAGCAGGCGGGGGCGGAGATGATTACCCTGGCGGTTCGGCGCGCCAATTCCAGCGGGGAAGGGAATATTGTGGATTTTATACCGGAAGGCGTTACGCTGCTGCCCAATACGTCCGGAGCCAGGAATGCAGAGGAGGCCGTGCGGATTGCAAGGCTTTCCAGGGAGCTGGGCTGCGGCAATTTTATAAAAGTAGAGATTATGCGGGACTCGAAATATTTGCTGCCAGACAACCAGGAGACGGTAAGGGCAACGGAACAGCTGGCCAGGGAAGGGTTTACGGTGCTTCCTTATATGTATCCGGATTTGAATATCGCAAGGGATCTGGCGGATGCAGGCGCGGCGGCAGTGATGCCGCTGGCGGCGCCGATTGGCTCCAATAAAGGGCTTGCGACGAGGGAATTTATCCAGATTCTAGTGGATGAGATTGATTTGCCGATTATCGTGGACGCAGGGATTGGCAGGCCTTCCCAGGCATGTGAGGTAATGGAAATGGGCGCTGCCGCCGTAATGGCCAATACAGCGATTGCCACAGCGGGAAATATCCCTTTGATGGCTTCCGCCTTCCGCCAGGCAATCGAGGCCGGGCGGGAAGCCTACCTGTCAGGGCTGGGAAGAGTGCGGGAGTCCGGCGGCGAGGCATCCTCTCCCATGACAGGATTTTTGCGGGATTAAGAGGGGTCTGTATCACTGGATAGAAGTATAAGCCTGAACCAGTGACAGCCATCGTAGCAATATACTTAGAAAGGAACAGAATGTAGATGGAACAAATCCAAAAGGAGCAACTTCAGAAGGAACTGCCCAGCCATATGGAATATATGGAGGGCATGGAACAGATTCAGTCAGATATATTTGACAAAGTGATTTCCGCCAGGGAGGATTACCAGGCGGAACGTTATACCCAGCAGGATGTGAGAAATGCCCTGCTGGCAGAAAATAGGAGCATTGAGGATTTTGCAGCCCTGCTTTCCCCGGCGGCGGAACCGCTGATGGAAGAAGTGGCAAAAAAAGCTAAAATGGAGACGGCAAAGCAATTTGGCAGCTCTGTTTTTATGTTTACGCCGATTTACATATCGAATTACTGTGAGAATTACTGCATTTATTGCGGGTTTCATTGCCATAACCGGATTCACAGGATGAAACTGGACAGGGAGGAGATGGAGAAAGAAATGGCGGCGATTGCCCGCACGGGACTGGAGGAAATTCTCATCCTCACAGGAGAGAGCCGCGCCCAGTCAGATGTGGAATATATTGGCGAGGCCTGCAAAATAGCCCGCAGGCATTTCCGCATGGTGGGGCTTGAGGTATATCCTATGAATTCCGATGAGTATAAGTATTTGCAGGAATGCGGCGCGGATTATGTGACGGTATTCCAGGAGACTTATGATGCCAGACGTTATGGGGAGCTGCATTTGGGAGGTCATAAAAGGGTGTTTCCCTACCGTTTCCATGCCCAGGAGCGGGCGTTAAAGGGGGGGATGCGCGGCGTGGCGTTTGCCGCCCTGCTGGGTCTTTCGGATTTCCGTAAGGACGCCTTTGCCACAGGACTCCATGCCTATTATATCCAGCGGAAGTACCCCTATGCGGAGATTTCCTTCTCCTGCCCGCGCCTGCGTCCGATTACGACTTTGTCCGGCGAAGGGGAGGAGCAGATTGTCTCGGTAGAAGGCAAAGGGGTAGGCGAGCGCCAGCTCCTGCAGATTATGTGTGCCTACCGGCTGTTTATGCCCTTTGCAGGGATGACTATTTCTACACGGGAGCGCGCGGAGTTCCGCGACCATGTCGTGGGGATGGCGGCAACAAAGATTTCCGCAGGCGTCAGCACCGGGATTGGGAGGCATTCTGAGGAAGTGGAGGAGCAGGGGGACAACCAGTTTGAGATTGCGGATGGACGGGATGTGGCAGAGGTATTTGCAGCTCTCAAGGAGCGTGGCCTGCAGCCGGTCATGAATGATTATGTGTATGTATAGGCAGGGAGAATTTCAGCAAATAGCCATTTCCAATTGGGGACTATACCAGTCTTGCCATAAGACGTCCAGCTTGGAGGCATACAGCGATTATTTGGCCGGGCTTATTTCGGGAGGCCAGCCGGGAGGGTGTCCGGCGTCTGGGCAATGGCAGGCGCCAGATGTATTAATTATCAGGGAAAAGGCGTTAGAGGAAGCCGCTTATCTTGCCTTATTCCAGAAAGTCTGGGAAAAAAGTAATCCCTTACGCATGAAAGAAGGAGGAGACTTTCTTTCAGATATAGAAAAAAGGCCGATGCTTATCCCGCATACCTATGTATCTGCGGCCAGGCAGGCGGGGACGGACGCTATCCACCTTCCGTTTGCTCTCTTTCAGAAGTACCATGGAACAGGGAAGTTGGAGGGCATAACCCATATTGGTGTTTCGATCCATGCTCCAGAGGAAGCAGCCAGGGCGCAGGAGCTTGGGGCGGCGTATGTAACGGCAGGCCATATTTTTGCTACCGGCTGTAAGCCTGGGCTGGCTCCTCGGGGCATCCCGTTCCTAGAGCAAGTCTGCGCTTCCGTCAGTATCCCGGTATACGCCATTGGCGGGATCCATTGGCATAACCTTCCCCTAATTCGACAGACAAAGGCATCCGGAGCCTGCATGATGTCAGAATATATGCACATCCCATATGTACAAACAGGCTCCAATATGTTATAATTTCTCATATGCATCTGAGGATGGCGCTGACAGACAAAGGGGATAAGAAAATGAAACAGTTTTTACAGGGAATAAAGGATGGCGCGGCCATAGGGATTGGGTATTTTTCGGTATCGTTTACCTTTGGCCTCGCGGCGGTATCATCGGGGCTCTGTTGGTGGGAGGCTTTGCTGATTTCTATGATGAACCTGACTTCCGCCGGCCAATTTGCAGGAATCACAATTATGGCTTCTGCAGGCTCTTACATTGAAATGGCGGTTTCCCAGTTCATTATCAACCTCCGCTATGCCCTGATGGGCATCTCCCTGTCCCAGAAGGTAGACAGGAATTTTAGGGCGGGCCAGAAATCATTTCTTGGCTTTGCCATCACAGATGAGATTTTTGCAGTGGCAATGAGCCGGGAAGGAGAAATAGGCAGCGTCTATTTTGGCGGGCTTGCCGTACTCCCCTACCTTGGATGGACGTTTGGGACGTTGACAGGCGCTGTCTGTGGAAATATTCTGCCTGCAAATATTGGCAATGCGCTGGGCATTGCCATCTATGGCATGTTTATCGCGATTATCGTCCCCGCCATGAAAGCGGACAGCCGTATCTTTAAGATGGCCGCGCTTGCAGTCCTCTTGAGCTGCTGCATGCACTATCTCCCTGTGCTCGGCAAGGTTTCCGAGGGGTTTTCTATTATTATCTGTGCCGTAGCCGCTTCCGCCATTGGCGCAGCGATTGAACCGATGGATGGGGCTGCCAATTTGTGAAAAGTAACCGTACATATGTAGAAACCAATGATAGAATGGAGAGAAACATGGAGCCAGGTGGCAGCTTTTGGATTTATCTATTGGTGATGTTTGGCGTGACTTATATCATACGCGTCATCCCATTCGCCATTTTTCACAAAAAAATTGAGAATCCTTTTATCCGTTCTTTCTTGGCGTATATTCCCTATACCGTGCTGGCCGCCATGACATTTCCGGCAGTATTTTATTCCACAGGTTCTGTTATTACCTCTTGCGCAGGGGTAGCTGCAGCCCTGGCTGCCGCCTACCGCGGGAAAAGCCTTTTCACCGTAGCGGTCTGCGCCAGCCTGGTATCCTTTGCAGCCGGCCTGATACTGCAATATTTGTGAAATACGCTAAGGAACAAACTATACCAGCAACAAGCAAACTAAATTCACATCCCAATAAGGAGGAATACAAAATGTCAAATATCCCAACCCCCCACATTGAAGCAAAAGCCACTGATTTCGCTCCCACCGTCTTAATGCCAGGCGATCCCCTGCGCGCCAAATTCATTGCAGAGACGTACCTTGAGGCTCCCAAATGCGTCAGCCAGGTACGCGGCATGCTGGCCTATACCGGCACTTACAAGGACAGGCCGCTTTCTGTTATGGGTTCTGGCATGGGGATGCCTTCCATGGGTATCTATTCCTATGAACTTTTCAATTTCTATGGCGTGGACAATATCATCCGCATTGGTTCCGCCGGCGCCATCCAGGATGACGTGAACCTGATGGATGTTATCATCGGCATGGGAGCGTCCGTTGTATCCTCTTACCCAGACCAATTTGACTGTCCCGGCCATATCGCCCCTCTGGCTGACTACGGCCTCCTGCAGGCAGCAGTAGAAAGCGCCGCCCGCCTAGGCGTCCCTGTGCGCGTGGGGAATATTCTCTCCGAGGATACCTTCTACACAGACCGCCCCAACAGCAAAGGCTGTTTCCGCAAAATGGGAGTCCTGGCCGTGGAGATGGAGAGCGGCGCCTTGTACCTGAACGCCGCCCGTGCCGGCAAGCATGCCCTTTGTATCCTGACGGTTTCCGACCACATTTACAAGCCGGAGAAGCTGACGGCCGAGCAGCGCCAGCTGGGTTTTGGCAAGATGATAGAGGTTGCCTTGGAAACAGCGATTAACGTCTAGGAGACAGCTATGCAGATAAAAAGCCTTACCATCCATAATTTCAAATCGATCCGCCGGATGTATATTCCTGATATTGAAAATGCCTTGATCTTGGTGGGCCAGAATAATACGGGGAAGACTACGGTTCTGGACGCCATACGGGCGGTTGGCGGGGCTTATGCCATCCGCCCTGAGGATTTTAACGAAGAGGGCGCCAATATTGAGATTGCAGTATCCATAGAATACACAGAAGACGATCTGATGCAGATGCAGAAGGCAGGCCTCGTAAGCAGTTATCACAGGTTTGAGGCCTGGAAGGAAGACTTCTGCAAGAAGCTGCCTTCCTACCAGGACGGCCTGCTGCAGTTTACTTATACGGCCAACCGCAAAGGCAAAATCCGCTATCAGGATGGATATGCCAAGCACAACAGCCATATCCCGGAAATTTTCCCCAGAATCTACAACCTGGATGCAGAAAGGAACCTCGGGCAGCTAGAGGAAAACCTGCTCCTGCTGCAGGAGGATGGGCTGATTAAGCGGATGCGTTCTGACTGCTGCCTGTTTGAGGCCTCCAAGAAATGCCAGCACTGCTTTTCCTGCATGGGTCTGATTGCACGGAAAAGCCCGATGGAACTCAATGCCTTTGAGGCCGCAAGGCTTTTGGACTACAAGCTATACCAGCTGAACCTGGATGCCTTTGCCCGCAAGGTCAATGAGAATTTCAGGAAAAACGGCGGACTGGAGGAAATCCGCTATTCCATGAACCGGGATATGGAGCGGATGCTTAAGGTGACAACGGAAATCTATCACCCTCTGCAGCAGATTACGCGCTCCATCAGCCGGCTGGGCAAGGGGATGCGCAGCATATATATGCTTTCCCTGCTGGAAACATATGCCAGCCTGGAGGATGCCATCCCCTGCATCATTATGGAGGAAGAGCCGGAAATTTTCCTTCACCCGACCCAGCAGAAGATTTCGGGTGAAATTCTCTATCGCCTCTCGCGCAAAAATCAGGTTATTTTCTCCACGCATTCTCCGAACCTTCTGGCGAACTTCACTACCCGCCAGATCCGCCAGGTTGCTCTGGATGAGAAGGGGTACTCCACCGTGCGGGAGAAGACCGACATCAGTGTAATCCTCAACGACCTGGGCTATACGGCCAGCGACCTGATGCATGTAAACTTCGTGTTTATTGTCGAGGGCAAGCAGGATAAGTCCCGGCTGCCCCTGCTGTTGAAAAAATATTATGCAGAGACTTTTGATGAGGAAGGGAACCTTTTCCGCATTGCCATCCTCGCGACCAACAGCTGCACGAATATCCGCACATACGCCAACTTAAAGTATATGAACCAGATTTACCTGAAGAACCAGTTTATGATGATCCGCGACGGCGATGGGAAAAATCCTAAGAAGCTCCGGCAGCAGCTCTGCAGGTATTACAAGGAGCGCAGCCTGGAGGATGTGGATACCCTGCCGCGGGTGACGAAGAAAAACGTGCTGATTCTGAAATATTATTCGTTTGAAAACTATTTCCTGAATCCTCAAATCATGGCGCAGCTTGGGGTCGTGGAATCGGAGGAGGCTTTTTATGAGATTTTCTTGGAAAAGTGGCAGGGCTATCTCCATCGGATCCGCAGCGGCCAGCGCCTGTTGGAAATAATTGGCGAGGATCTCAGGACGGCGGAGGATGTCAGGCGGCATATGGAGGAAATTAAGCGTTACCTCAGGGGGCATAACCTGTTTGATATTTTCTACGGGAGGTACCGGGGGCAGGAGACAGAATTGCTGCAGTCATATATTGATTTGGCGCCCAGGAGCGAGTTTGCCGATATCCTGGATGCCATTGATAATTTTATCTATTTTGAAAGCCGCAAGAAAAATAAGGAATAAAAAAACTGCTGTAATCACTGTCAGACAGTCATTACAGCAGTTCTTTGTTTCATTAATCCCGTTCATCAATCTCTTATATCCTAATAAATAAAAAACTCTATATTAAAGACAAAGGTACATTGCGAATCGTTGATTAAATTATCCTATTACGGTTACATTCACCGCCTGGGGTCCCTTGGATCCCTCTGTCACATCAAACTCTACAGATGCGCCTTCTTCTAAGGACTTAAAGCCTTCCATGTTCAATCCAGAATAATGAACAAATACATCGTTCCCAGATTCGTCAGAAATGAAGCCATATCCTTTTTGGTTATTAAACCACTTTACTGTACCTTGCATGTCAGTACCTCCAAAAAATAATCTTTTATTTAGCAACGTATGTCTACAATATCACATATTGTAGAAAATGTAAAGAAGAAAATGAATTATTTTTTGGAAATATTGGCAGATGGTTAATTTTCTGTCCCATAAAAAGCAATGCCCAAAGGAGTACGAATGAATTTCAAGATAAAAGCTCGCAGGCAATTTGGTATTTTTTAAAAAAGCGCTGTACGAGGGCGTCCCAGCCCTGTTCTAAGGATTTATCCAGAGAGAATACGCTGCAGGAGATGCCAGTGGTGCATAGAAGCTGCCGGTTCTGGTATTTCAGGTTTAGGTACATGCCAGTGATATCTTCTGGTGCAAAGCTGCTCGGTATGGAGGCGATGGTGCGCCTTTGGTTCTCGGAGGATAATAAAAAGATAAATTTAAAGGAGGAGGGCGTGTGCTTCCCCTTAATTAGTTCAAAACAGGCGGGGCGTACCAGGGAGAAGGGGACATAGGCTTCCTGGGATACCGATGCATAGGCCTCGTCCTCCGGGCCGAAAAAGTCGGCATGCGGGCGGCCATCCAAGATATAAGTCATATAGGTGGTGATGGAGGCTTCCGCCAATAGGAACGGATCAAAAGCCTCTGTTCGCAGCAGAAGGTGCATAAATTCTTTGATGTTTAAGATAGATAGGGCAATCATGTTTTCCTCCCCTCAGAACAAAGTGTGGATAAATCATAGTTTTTATCATTCCTTTCGCTTCGCTCAAGGCACAAACAAGTTATGAAAA
>CAJTNT010000079.1 GCA_910577785.1 uncultured Lachnospiraceae bacterium
ATCACCTATAACATCTCCAAATACAAACTTATTATTAGTGACAATGTTTTTTGATAGCTCATACCACATATAGCGCAATGTTTTTTTCATTAACTCCCCAAACGTATTAGCTTCACGTTTTTCAACAGCATCAATGTATTCTTTTACCAAATCATAGTGTTCAATAGCAATTTCTGCTATTTTCTCTTTGTCTAAATTTTTGTCTACTTCATAACTCAACTTTCCCACCAATAAAACTGATGCAAATGCTTGAATTATCAAGCAAAAAATGTAATAAATTGCTGTATTGACATTAAAACAGCACCTAATCTTTGGTATAATAAGATCACCACAATACAAATCATACAAAGAAGAGGTGCTGATCTTATGATAAACCAAATGAGCCAAAATGAAAATACCCAAAATCAGTTTTCCAATGCAGTCAGAGAACTAAAGGTTGGGAAACTGCTGCGCAGGGCAAACATTACCAAATCCTGCGGTATTTCCGCATATGAGGTGTTCCAGTTCCTCCTGCTGTTAGTATTTCAAGGAAAGAACCTTTTCCGGTTTCTCAATTCAAAGCGGAAAGGCCTGGCAGTCTCCAAGAATACTTATTACCGTTTTTTAAATGATACGTCCTTCAGCTGGACAAGGTTCCTTCTGCTCCTGTCTGCAAAAGTAACCAGCGCTTTCAGCGCCCTTACCAGACCGGAACGGATAAAAGTGCTGGTCCTGGATGGTTCTGTGGTTAAACGTAACCGCAGTAAAGCCGTGGAACTCCCCGCACGGGTATATGACCATGCAGAGCATAAATACCAGAAAGGATTTACCATGCTTGCTCTGGGATGGTCTGATGGATATAGTTTTGTTCCAGTCGGCTTCAACCTTCTTTCTTCCGCAAAGAAAAGCAACCGCTGTCAGGAAATATCTGATCAGATTGACCACCGTACCAATGGCTACAAAGCCCGTAAGGAAAGCCTTTTGTCAAAGCCGGAAGCGGCAATCCGTTTAATCCGCAGGGCACTGGCTGCAGGAATCCAGGCAGACTATGTCCTTATGGACACCTGGTTCACAACAGGGCCAATGCTGGCAAAAATATTAGAGACCGGCCCTGATGTGATCGGAATGGTAAAACAGCTGAAGCAGCGTTACAGCTACCGTGGAAAGCTCTATACCCTGCCGGAACTGCGCAGGTTTGTACACTATGATAACAGCAAAAACATTTTTGGCTCCGTTGTGGTATCCACCAAAACCGGAATCCCCGTGAAGATTGTCATTGTGCGCAACCGAAATAAAAAGAGCGGATGCCTGTACCTGCTCAGCACCGACTGCAGTTTAAGTGATTCTGAGATTGTACGCATTTATGGAAACCGGTGGTCAATTGAATGCTTTTTCAAAGCATCAAAGTCCTTTTTAAAACTCGGCACGGAGTTCCAGAGCCGTACTTATGACGCCATGGTCAGCCATACAGCAATTGTATTCACCAGGTATACCATACTGGAATGGATACGCCGTAAAGAAAATGATGAGAAAACTTATGGTGAGTTATTCTTCATGTCCTGTGATGACATCCGGGACATGGATTTAACCAGTGCACTTCAAAGCCTTATGGCTCTGTTTGCAGAGCAGCTTTCTGCTTTGTCGGCAGATATTACAGCCTGTATCAAAAGTAAAGTGACTGAATGGATGGACTCTCAGGCAGCATTTATACAGGCTTTGTTTGAAAATATCTGCTGGGAAAGTTGAGTTATTAATATTAATATAATTAATGGGCGCCGGAATTTGGGGTTCCAGGGCAGCGGGTTCCGTGCCTCCAGAACCCTGGATATCAGGACACTGCCCCCTTAATCCCTGGGATTTAAGGGCCTTGGCAAAGTTCTTGACATATATGATGTCCGGCTTCCCAAGCCCCTGCCTCTTCCTCTCGATCAGCCCGATCCCCTTCCTGCCGTCAAGCTCCGCCAGCACCTTCGTGCAGGTATAGCCTGAGCAGCCAAGGTCCTCCATGATTTCGTCCGCCTTGTAGTATATGTATGCCCTGCCCACGCTATCGAGCCACCCGTTCTTCATGGACAGCCCCAGCCTGTCCAGCATCAGGCCATAGAGCAGCTTCGCGTCGCTTGACAGCCCCTTGAAGCGCGCGTCCTTCACCAGCAGCCTCGGCACCTGGTAGAACGCGAACTGCTCCGCCTCCGTCCCATAGTAATAGTCAAACCCTGCCCCTGCATCTATCTCCGTCTTCCTCATTCCCATATGCCATCCTCTCCCTTCCCAGGCGCGGCCCGCTTGACAGGCAGCCCCCGCCCTGGTATAATGTCAGCAGTTTCCACACAGGGCCCCCGCCCTGTGGCCAGGCATCCGGCCCCGCCGGATGCCTTTTTCCATGCCCTCATGCCTTCCCCAGGAACTTGTCCAGCTTGTCCCGGAAGACATAGTAGTTCCCGTGCCTGCCCCCTTTCCCCGGCCCCACATAGCTGCCGAGGTCCCAGTCCCCGGCCTGCATCCGCAGGCGCAGGAACTGCGGGGCGCAGCCGATCTCCCTGGCCGCGTCCGTCACCCTTAACCTCACCTTTTCCGGCCTGGGGGCGCAGCCTGCGCCCTCCCCATATGCCTTATCTTTCATGTCCATCTTGCTCTCTCCTTTCCTTTTCCTACAGGAAGCCCCCAATATCCCCTTCCTGATGCCTAAAAAAGGCTGACTTTAACAAGCCCCCCATGGCATTGCCCCTACGGCCTGCCTCATCCCCTGCGGCGCCCCCTTAATCCTGTGTCAGCGCCCACATCTCCCAGAGCCCAATGCTGCACATCGCCTCTGCCAGCCCCTGTGCATACGGCTCCCCCCTCCCTTGCCACCCTTGCGTGCTTCTGGAACCGCCCCACGACCTCCGCAAGGCAGGCGTTCCTCCACTCCCCGTGCCTTTTCATACCTTCCATGGCTTCCCCGTCTCCCTTCCCTAGATGTAATTCCTCCCATACTCCTTCCTGGCGAAGGAGCTGCATGTCTGCCCTGCCTTCCTTCCCTTCACCCTGTTCCCGGCCACACAATGCCCCTCAGATACCGGACAGTACATGTCCCCGCACCTTATGTAGTGCTGGATGAAGTTGCGGCAGTGCCTGCAGTTCTTAGGGAATCCAGCCCCCCTGCCGCATAGCTCCTGCAGCTCCTCCACCTGCGCCTTCAGGATGGCGTTCTCATCCTCCAATTCCTGGACTTTTTCCGCTACCATTGTGATTACCTCCTTATTTACGCCAATTATTGGCGTTTAATATATTTCCATATTACGCCATAATTAGGCGTAAGTCAAGCATTTTTTAGGAGGTATTTCTATGTTCAACGACAGATTGCGTGCTACAAGAATCTTCTATCGTACCACCCAGCAAAAAACTGCTGATGCCATAGGCATCCCGCTCAGGCACTACCAGAAATATGAGAGCGGAGAAATCGAACCGGATTTAAGACGCTTAACTGAACTGGCAAACTTTTTCAATGTCCCTGCCGATTTCCTTTTAGGGCGAGATGACTATCTTCAATTTCTCGGAGTATCCGTTGATGTATCCCTAACATGTCCTCCAAGGCGTTCCAAGCGTCAAACGAGCCACCAATCTCCCCATACTCTATCTTCTGATAATGACGAAGATTAATCCCTAATTTATCCGCCATCTGCTGCTGCGTCATGCCCGCCCCCTGGCGGGCTTCTTTCAGTTTTTTCCTCATTCCCTGCCCATTCCCTCCAATCTGTGTTATAATATCTCCTATGCAGTAACCATTCTTAACTAGGAGGTGCAATGCCATGTCAACACAGCAGATAATCCAGGATCTGATATCCCAGGCACCCGAAAGCAAGCTGGACACAATCCTTGCCTTTGTAAGGTTCGTCCTCCTTGAAGACGGGGAAGCCAGCAGCACACTGTTAAGCGAACCAGGCTTGGCGAAAGACTGGCTAAGCGATGAGGAGGACTCCGCATGGGAAGATTTATAAAAGGCGATGTTGTCGTCCTCCCGTTCCCATTTACCGACCTGAGCCATTCCAAAAGGCGGCCTGCCCTGATACTTTCTGGCATCCAGGGCGATGATTATGTCATGCTGCAGATTACTTCCCAAAATGTAAGGAACAGCTATGCCATCCCCCTCCTGGAAACTGATTTCCAAGAGGGAACACTCCGAAAGGCCAGCAATATACGCCCAAACAAAATCTTTACTTTGGACAGAAGCCTTATCCTGTACAAAATCGGCCATGTTTCTGGGGACAAAATTAATGAGAGCGTCCAGAAGGTGTGCGATATCGTTTCCAGAAACACTTAAGCCATGCCCGCCGCCTTCCGGCGGCTCATGGAACGTGCAGCATTCCTCCGGGACGAACGTCCCCTCACAGATCTCATACATCTTAACCATGTCTTCCCTCCATTCTTCTTGACAGATTCCAATTTTTTATTGATATTACAGATAATTTTACATACAATGTATACATAACTAACAGAAAGCGAGGTATTATTATGGCACAGACAAACATCAATATACGAATAGGCGGCACTGCAATGGAATATACTATTAACCTTACCTGGGACAATGAAGCCAATGTATGGACTGCCACAAGCGACGACATACCTGGCCTTGTGCTGGAGTCCGGCTCATTTGACGCCCTCCTGGAGCGTGCCAAGTCCGCCATACAGGAACTCCTGGAGCTGGGCCCTGCCTTCCGGCGGGCTTTTTTAGGCCTGCCTTCCTGACTATATCCTGCCTGCCACATCCGCCCCTTCACTTGGCTCTGGCTGCCTGCCAGCCTCCATGGCATCCAGGATCTTCCAAATCCTCCAAAGAACAAAATTTATGTGGTGCAGGACACCATAAATATCACGGCATGCTTTCATGGCATTCCTATCCAGCCTGAAGCGTTCCTTGATGAAAATGCCTGCCATCCTCTCCAAAGCCTCTATTTTCTCGGCATCTGGCTCCCACTTATTCTGCATCCCATTCACCATTTTCCCAATCATGTCAATATTCCGCTCCATGCTTTCAAACAGAAGCCCAATCTTATCTATAGTGTCTTCCCCTTCTTTGGGCGTTTCCTTTAGTTCCTCATAATACTGCCCTTCCCCAATCCCTTCACGGAAATTGGCTGCGTACATCACATCTGACGTATAGAGGCATACACCGCCATTCTCAAAACAGAATTCCTTTATGCATCCAGCCTTATTACCATTGCACAGGAAGAAAACTTTCCTTTCCCCGCTTTGGGGCGTTTCCTTTAATTCCTTTTCCTGCTGTCCCACTCTACCACCTCCTTTCATGCCACTGGCTGCCCTGCAGCCGCAGCCTTTTCCTGCTCCTTTATGTTATACAGCTCCTGCATCCTCAGAACCCCTATTGCAAACGAATTCACCATCAGCTTCTCGTCTGTCCCTAACGACTCTACAATCTCCACAATGTGCTTGCCCTCCCAGATGCTCTTTTCATCCAGCATACCATCACCTCCTAAAAAAGAAGCACTAAGCCAGCCACAATCCATGCCAGCATGGCCAGCAGGCCTATGAGTTCCATAAGGTTTCTCAATAATTCCTTCATGCCTTGATTTTAAAACAAGACCATGGTAAAATACCCTTGTGGCGGGGGTGTTGCCACCCCCTATGCCTTATAGGCTCCCTATCAGCATCTTGACTACTGCAATGAGGGTTCCTATTTCCAAAGCGAGCTGGATAAGTGCTGATACCACTTTTTTCAGCTCCTTTATAATTTTTACAAGGTTCTTGAAATCCATGGGTTGTTTTATCTCCTTTCTCTGTTCTTTATATGAATATTATAAATCTTTATACGAACTATGTCAAGGTTTTTTGTTCATTTAATGAACTTTTTTCTTGACTTTCTCTTTTTTTCCTGATACTATATAAACAGAAGGAGGACTATTGCATGAAAAATATAATCCACTTAGCAAAAGAAATAATTGAACTCCTAGGACTTACTGTTATGCTTATTTGGATTACCATTGGCTTATTTCTAATAATTTTTTAAATCCAAAAATATAAGGGAGATACATCATGGAAACACAAGGTGAACGAATACGATTATTAAGAAAACACCTTCATTTATCTGGAGAAAAATTCGGCGCACGTATTGGAGTGAAAAAAAATACTGTAAGTCAAATCGAAACGGGAAAAAATAGCTTAACTGAACAAATGTTCAAATCCATCTGCCGCGAGTTCAATGTAAGCGAACACTGGCTACGCACCGGCGAGGGCGACATGTTCCAAAAAGTTTCTTTCGCAGACGAATATACAAAAGCCGCCGCTGATATCTGCAATAATGACCCTGTTGCCATGCAGGTACTCATTAATTACTGGAAAATGGATCCAGGGACAAGGGACATCTTCTGGAATGGCTTAGTGCAGATTGCAGACATTTATAAAAAAGCAAAAGAGCTGCAGGAAATAGAGAGCATCCAGCAAGGCATGCCCTTCCGGAAAAAAGCTGCTGCACTCACCCCAGAAGAGATTAACGCCGAAGTGGAAGAATACCGCCGGGAACTGGAGCTTGAGGCAAGAGCGGCGGCAGGATCAGGAGCTTCCGGAAATGGAAGAAAGAACGCCTGAATAAAGATAATTAGCTGCAAGAAAGAAGATGAATTTTTTGACTATAGGAGAACGAATAAAAACAGCCCGTAAAGCATTAGACCTAACCCAGAAAAAATTTGCTTCCGAAATTGGAACTAGCCAGAACGTCCTTGCGAATTATGAGATAGGGAGACGCAATCCATCTGCATCTGTTATAAACAACATCTATAAGACTTTCAATATAAATGAAGACTGGCTACGTACCGGGGAAGGGGAACCCTTTGTTCTCATTAACAAAGAACAGCAATTTACAGATGCATATATAAAAAATTACTCCAAAAATGTACAGGAAGCGGCTTCTCCTGCTTTAAATATTGAAATGCGAATAAGACAGCTCCGAAAAACACTTGATTTAACCCAGCAAGAATTTGCAGAAAAAATTGGCATAAAAAGGAATACTATTGCCAATTATGAAACAGGGCGCAATGAGCCTGTTGATTCTGTAATAGCATTAATCTGCCGAAAATTTAACGTAAAATGGAAGAAAGAACGCCTGAACAAAGGCAATTAGCCGCAAGAAAGGAATGGTCTACTATATATGGAGCTAAATATCCATGAACTTCGAAAAATCTGTTCCCTTGAAAATATTGAAATCACATTGCATGCCGCAAGACGCTTAGAGCAGCGAGGCATTTTAATTAAAGATATACTATCCTACATTCAAAATGGGGAAATAATAGAACAGTACCCTGATGACTATCCATACCCCAGCTGCCTAATCCTGGGGCTTTCCTCCAAACAAAAATACCTGCACACCGTGATAGGCAGCAATATGCAGACCTTATGGGTTGTAACCGCTTACTTCCCTAGCCTGCAAAAATGGGAAGACGACTTTAAAACCAGAAAGGAGATACGCCAATGAACTGCTATGCATGCAAAGGAGACACACAAAAATCCACTACCACCTACATGACAGAATGCAATGGCTGCTACATCATCATCAAAAACGTGCCATGCTCAAAATGCACACAGTGCGGCGAGGAATACCTAAACGGCATAACCCTCCAAAAAATTGAATCCATAATAGAAAGACTTAAATCAATCTTGACAGAAATAGCCGTTATTGACTATACGAATGCAGCCTGACAAAGATCCTCCCTAAGGGCAGGGCAGGCAAAAATACCGCCGGGAACTAGAGCTTGAGGCAAGAGCGACGGCAGGATCCGGAGCTTCCGGAAATGGAAGTAAGAACGCCTGAATAAAGACAAGTGAAAGGGAATGTTTATGCCTACTATAGAAAAATTATACACATCTATAATGGACGGAAGGCACGACAAAAATATAAAATTCCATGATTTGCAGAAACTGCTTGGTATATTGGGTTTTAATTACCGTATCCGTGGAGACCATTTCATCTATTTTTATGAAGAATTTCCAGAAAACATAAATATCCAGCCTAATGGAAACATGGCAAAACCCTACCAGGTAAAGCAGGTAAGGGAATATCTGTCGAAATATCATTTAGGAATATAAGGAGGTACGCAAAGTGTATAAATACGAACGTATTGTCTATTGGTCTGACGAGGACAGCTCATTTATTGTTGAAGTGCCAGAGCTTCCCGGGTGCATGGCAGACGGGCCCACTGTTGAGGAAGCAATAAAAAATTCTGAAATAATCATTGCGGAATGGATTGACACCACATTGGAGAGGGGGCTTGCCGTCCCGGAGCCAAAAGGGCGGCTGGCTTATGCCTGACCCTATAAACTTTAAGGAAGGAGGCGCCCGCACCATGGCAGAATTTTTCCGGGAGGACACCCGCCATTTTATCTATACGGACAAGATGGAGTTCCATGTCATCGAGCTGCCCAAGCTACCGCAGGGGCTCTGGGAAGGCTGCAGCGACATCGAGCTTTGGGCAAGGTTCATCAACGCGGAGAGGAAGGAGGAATTTGACATGATTGCACAGAGGGACCCTTATATTGGCAGCGCCTACCAGACGCTCCAGGCAATCAGCCAGGACGGTGAGAAGCGCATGGAGTATGAAGCAAGGGAGAAGGCCATACGCGACTACAACGCCAGGATGTTTGAACCGGAGGAACGCGGCAGGAAGGAAGAGGCCATACGCATTGCAAAAAAACTAGTTGGCATGGGCTACCCCACAGACGATATCGTAAAAATCACGCTCCTCCCAGAAGCAGAAATTGAACGGCTAAGCAAAGACAATTAGCCT
Source organism: uncultured Lachnospiraceae bacterium (assembly GCA_910577785.1). GTDB lineage: Bacteria > Bacillota > Clostridia > Lachnospirales > Lachnospiraceae > Petralouisia. Next base: position 8,757 of record CAJTNT010000079.1, read on the forward strand.
AAAAAAGGAGGTGTTTGGCCTGCCGGCGGTTCTTTCTGAACTTTGGGTATAAGCTATAAGATATTAGCTGGTGCCATACTGGCACCAGCTTGTTTTATAATAATGCAGTGAGAGAGTCAAGCTGCTTTATTCCATTATTCTGCGGACCTTTGCGGAAATTGGCAGCAAGGATATCCTGAACGAATATTCCAGCGCAATCGGCGTTTTGAGCGTTGGCGTTGCCATGCTGTGGACGCTTCAGAACAATAAACTGGACCTTTTGTCAGATCCGGTAAACCTGCTTCTGGAGTT
>CAJTNT010000080.1 GCA_910577785.1 uncultured Lachnospiraceae bacterium
AAAAATAATCGCTTTCTCTGCTCCTAACGCTGTACTACTCATGTTCATTTCCTCCATTTCTTATTTTGTTTTTTGACCATAACAAAAGGACACTTCCCTAAAATTTTCTTTTAGAAAAATGTCCTTATCGTACAAAATATTGAATTGGATTTATGAGTACAACTATTCATTAACGCTCATTATTCTTCATTATGCGTTGTAAAATTGTTGTAAATTTGTTGTAGTTTACAAGTCCAAGTACCGCAAACCCTTGATTTTACTGGTCTTTTCCGCCAAGCGTTTTCATTGTCGGGACTGTAAGAATGTCTGCTATTGCCTCCATCCATATCCCTACAAATGCCTCTATTCCAATACTTCCACACCCTCGTCTTATCCCGTATCCATGCATAAGCCTCCACAAATCCATTAGCATTTGGTACAAAAATGGTACAAGATTGGTACAAAATCATCTAAGGCAAAACTTGCCTCTGCATGGAAAGAACCTCCCACACTATACGCTGTTGGAACCATTTCAATTTCAATATACTTATTCGTCATACACAGCCATATCCTCCAATTCGTCTTTATCATTGAAAATAGGGGTGATGGGCTTCGGCTGCATAAACCAGCCGTCATAATCCTTATCCTGTGTGTCTTTGCAGTACACAAGCTTTCCCTCCCTGCTGTCCATGTCATCATATAGCAGGATCATATATTTGTTATAAATTTCACTGAGCTGTTCCGTCTTCGCTGTCATGCCGATATACAAGTCGTCCAACGTATATTTCTTTTCTGCAGTTAGCATATGAAACACTCCTTTATTGTTCAAATTCTATCATTCATCCTGTTTACCGATTTCCTCCATGAGCTGAAGCACTTTCTCTGCACCTGCTTTCGTATCTGCCACAATTTCAGCGGGTGACATTCCAAGATAACGGGCTGCATTATACTCACGGATCCTTCGTATGTCATTAATATCAAAGCGTTCACTTATCTCCGGTCCTCTATTCATCTGATCCCTCCTCTTCTTCTAACTATCGGAAAACAGATATTAAGCCATCTGCAAAAGGATTTCAGCCGGAGTGAGTGCCTGGATGCCAAAGCCTTCAAAATCTCTTTTATTCCGGGTGGCAATACAGTCGCAATGTATCGACTTGGCACAGGTAGCAACAAGGCAGTCCTCGAAATCCTTTGCCTTCTTCTGGAATGCGGTAAGGACATCATTATCCGTCACACTGCACACCTTTACAATTTCCAAAAGTTTTCCTACTGCCTTATATGCCATTTCAGTGCTATGGGTATATTTTCTTACAAGATAGTAAATGTCGGTAACGGAAGACGCCGATACAAAACCGTCTATTTTATGACCTTCGCAAAGCTCCAGGATCCTGTAAGATTCCTCTACAAAAGGCTCTCTTTCCAGCAATACATCAATAATTACGTTTGTATCACACATTATTTTCATACTTTAACAGCCTCTCTTCCCGTAAAGAGTTGGTATCAATATCAGACGGGGCATTCTTTAACATCCCCCGCAGGGAATCCACTGCGGAACTATGGGGATTTACAACTTTAGCAACTGTTTTTCCATTACGGGTGATAAAGACATCTTCCTTGGCAATTATTTCAAGATACTTTCCAAAATTCGTTTTAAATTCTGTCGCTGTAACAACCATGGCTGAACCCTCCTTTTATTTGAGTTGCTCCTATCATTTGAGTTACCCCTATTATATGCTATTTAAGGGATACAATCAATAAAATCATGCGAATCAGAAAGAAATGCTATTATGATTCGTCCGATATGAGAGCAGCTTATATTTTTCCAGGAATCAATCTGGTTCCATACTGCTTTCCCTTTTATCCTTTTTACGTCCCATCTTCTCCTGCAGGCTGTCAAATTCCCTCTGCCTGAGTTCTTTGGTGACATCGGTATAAATATCCATGGTAGTTGAGAAATCCTTATGCCCAAGGGCGTCCTGGATGACTTTCAGGTTTACCCCGGCCTCCACCAGCCTTGTCGTAAATGTATGGCGCAGGCTGTGGCAGCTAAACCGGGGCAGGAGTAGCGGATCCTTCCCGCCCTTTGCAAGCTGCATGTCATTACAGTCCCGGATAATCCTGCGGAGCGCTTTGTTCAAGGTACCCTGGTGCTGCACATTCCCAAAACGGTTAATGAAAATGAAGTCCGTATAGCCGTCTATGGAAGCCTTGCATTTCAGCTGATTGGACTCCTGGTAGCTTTTTTCTTCCAGGAACGCCTCCCTCACTTCATCAAGCATTGGTATTACCCTTTTCCCTGCCTCTGTCTTCGGCGTATGGATACTGAAATAGCAGCCCTCGTCCGAATGGTTGTAATATACCAGCGTATGGCTGACTTCAATTACATTTTCCTCAAAATCAACGTCCTCCCAGCGCAGCCCTGTAATTTCCCCCACCCTCATCCCCGTGTTGACCATAACGGCAAACACCGGATACCAATGGCGGTACGGCGTATTGTCCCTTTTTAGGAAATCCAGGAACAGTTCCTGTTCCGGCTCTGTCAAAGCCCTCTTGCGTTCCTGCCCTATATTATGCGACTGTTTTAACTCTTTCATTAAATTGTCCGAAATGTTTGTGCGCATATAGCGGTCTTCCACTGCAACTTCCAATACCTGGTGGAGGACGGTATGTATATTGTCCACGGTCGCTATCTTCAGGTTTTTGCCGTCTACCAGGGAGTTGTAGAAAGCCTTTATATCTGATTTTTTTAATGTGGCTATCCGCAGCTTTCCGATTTCCGGGCTTACAAATGTACGGTACATATAACAGTAGTTCTGGAATGTATTGCCTTTCAGCCCTCTTTTCAGCCGTTTCCATAGCTCAAACATGTCGTCCAGGGTAACATTTTTCGCGTCCCCGCGTATCCCCTCGGACATGTCCCTGGCTATCTGTTCCTCCCTCTCCCGCAGCTCTTCCAGCGTACTTGCCGTTACGCTGTGCCTTTTCCCATTCCTTGACGTCCAGCGGTAGGTATAATAGCCGTCTGCCCGCTGGATTTCGCCCTTTTTCAACAATCTGTGTTTTTTGTCAAACCTTTTTTCCGCCATGTTTTCCCTCCTCTTGATAAGGCTGCAGGGAATGCACCCTGCAGCCCTTGGCTTAAATGGAATACGCTTTTTCCAAAAAAATCCACCAGCTTCCTGCGCTTGAACATCCTCTTCGAGCCGTTCCACAGGACGAAATCGCACTGCTCGTCCGAGCTAAGGTCACGGAGCTTCTGCAGGCCGATTCCGGTATAATCTGAAGCCTCTTCTAGGGTCAGCATTGCTTTTTCCCATACTGGTACATTTTTCCTCATAAGAATAACCTCCTCGCCTAATAAATCTATTGTCATGCAATACCTTTATATCATATCTAGCCCAAGATCAACGGACGGCATATCTCCGCCCCCTCAATGCAGAAGTTTCCCACTGCAACGGATTCCCCGATTCTCAGCCCCAGCAGCGTTTTAACCCATCCATTGGGATTCTCAAAATCGATTTCTTTCGCAATCCGTTTCGCCTCACTTGGCGCAGGCCTGAAAAACAGCCTTGTTGCCGTCTGGTTAAGCAAAGCTAAGGTGTCTTTCGGAAATGCCTCCAGCGTCTGTGTTGCCAGGATTAGGTTTAGGCCGAATTTCCTTCCCTCACGCAGCATATCCCTTAATACCGCGTCATGCTTCAACGACAAATTTTGAAATTCATCCAGGACAATCACAAGTTCCCTCCCCATTGCTGCCATGCCATTAAACTGCACATTCCGCCACAAATTAGACAAAAATATTTCTGCAAGGCAGTTCTGGGTAGCCGAATCTGCGCCTGATAAATCTATCATATTAATTTTCCCCTTCCCAATGCATTTTGAGGCTGATTTTAATGCGCCGCAATTCAGAAGCCTCCATAACTTCTGATAAACTGCCTCAGAACAGCTATCCTCCTGCTGTAAAAGTGATATTGCCAGGGCCTCTGCCTCCGTCTGGAAACTGCCACGGTATCTGATGGCGTTTATGACCGCATTGCGCAGCGTACCTATCTGGCGTACCCCCATATTCTGTGCAGAGCTTAACGCCTTGACAGCGGAATTTACCAGATGGAAAAACGGCTCCTCTGTACCATCCGGGGCATACATAGGCTGCAGAAGCCCTAACCCCAGGCCGTCACGCAGCGCATGGATGCGGTTGGCAAATTTCAGGTATTCTTCCCTAATACATGGGAAAACCTGTTCTTCTGTATGTGTCTGGTTCATATCTAGCACCGAAACGGTTGCCCCTGCTTTTGCATTTAACAGCTCCATATAATTCAGCCGCGTTGTTTTTCCCATGCCTGAAATGCCTGTCACGCAGACGGAACGGTTTGGCGAACTTTGGCTTACCCAGCATAGTTTTCCGTCGATATTTCCAATGTACATTTTTTCCTCCTTTCCTCCAGCCCCAGCGAACCGCCGGATATGAAAAATTCCTTCTTTATTTTTAAGAAGCGTGGCCTGAAGCTGCAACCATAAGCATTTGTCAGGAGCTTCTTTACCGTATAATTGCCTTCCTTCGCATCGTTGCAGCACAGGAAGCCGCTATCAAACAGAGCCCTCTTAACGCTTAAAATCGACACAGAATCCCGGAATGATTCACAGGCTTTCCGCAGTATCTTTTCGGGAATATAATAAAATTCTTCATCAAACAAAACCGCCTCCTCTTCCTGAACCGCCTTCGCTAGTTCTCCTTCAATTTCATCAATCTTCCCAATCTGTATGCATCCATTCCCATCAATATAATTTTCGAGAGCCTTTTTTATGAACCCTGTGCTTTCTAAATCCTCAGCATAGCATTCAGCCAGCTCCCTGCTCTGGTTTATCGCCTGATGGAGTATGCCCCGCAGTTCCCTTGTCTGGGTTTCATCGTGCTTCTCCCGGAAGTAGCTACAAAAGATCTCTGCCGCAGTTCCCAAGCTAATATAAAGCGGTTCCCCGCAGGCCTGCTGTAAGAACTCCGCAGACCTGCACAGCCGGATCTGCCTCTGTATCAGATCGGGATTGTTACGAATATTACTGCAGAAGCCCTGGAAAGTATGCAATATCTGGGCTTCCTGCATATCCGTCCCAAGCCTAAGCACAATGAGGTTCTGCTCCCTCCGCAGATAATCCGGAGCCATGCCAAAGGCCATAAGCACAGGTGAAAAACCCTCTTCTTGGAGAAATTGAAAAATTCCTTTTTCCGAATCATACTTGTTATAACTATAAATGCCCATCCTGTTATTGGGGATCTTCCATTCTTTTCTTGCCACGGATTTACATTTTACTGCCCCCATGTCTTGAAAAATGCCCCAAGCCTGGCGGTAAATTTCCTTATTCTCACAGAATATGACCAGGCCACGTTCATAATCCAGCCCCTCATCCTGTAGGATTGGCCTTACTTCTGCCATTATGCCTACCAGCAGCATAATGGCATTTTCCAAATTTGTATTTTCTATCTGCACCTTTTCTTTGCCTCCTCCCACGTCAAATCCTCATCTCCCACATATTGGAACCGTCCGTCTGGCATTTTCATCCAGCCCTCAGATTCCGGCAGCAGCATCTCTTCATTGCACCCCTGCTGCAAAATTGCGATTAACTGCACCGCAAATTTTTTAGCTTTTGCTGTTTCCATCATGAAATACACTCCCTCAGAGGCAAATTTCCGCAGGATATAAGCCCCTGACCCTGCCTGGGTCTTTTCCAAAAATATATTTTTTTCCTTTTCCCCGACGAAGCAATTAATCTGGAAAATCTGCTCCGCCTCATCTGATTGCCGTATCAAAACTTTTAATTTCGGGGAACGCATGTCCGTCACCTGCCGTGGGATTGCCGGGATGCTCAGATTATGTGTCATAATCTGTAATTCCCCATTCGCCATAATATGCAGTGTATCCCCGATGGCTTTTTTCCTCTCGCGTTCTTGTTCCCGAAGCTGGCTTTTCACTTGCATACTTTGGATGCGGACGTTTTCTACTCGCATTGCTTTGATTTCCGCCTTCTGGATTTCACGGCAGTCTTCCTGATATTGCATTGCCTGCCTCTGCTGCTGCCACATAATATCTGTATTTAACCCATACATATTTTGGCTCCTTTCTGAATCATGTCCTAAAGATAGTAACTCGCACTGCCCAGGATTTTAATTTCATAAAATATTTTCTTTTCAAAATCCCCCCTTTCTTGCATTTTTTCAGCCTTTTTCTATTATAGCTTTTAAGAACCTGGGCAAATTATAGAGACATTTATAATATAGCGCAAAAAAACTACCCTTTCCATTTTAAGGGCAGTTTTAAAAATCCAATCTTATTTTTGACTTTTCTTTCTATATATGATAAAATAAATAATTTTTTATTTCTTCATATATTTTTTCTTCTTCCATAAACGTATTCTCAAAAATCACGTTTTTATATTCCGATAACAGGCATAGGCGCAATGCTTTTTCTAGTTCTTCTACCGTATCTACAAATTCCTCACATCCCTCCTCATGCGCTTCAGCAAGGGTCTTCGTGCATATTTTTCCAAGGGGCGTCCGTACAGATGCCCTCTCATACTGCCTGCGTAGGTTTTCCGAAAGGTTGGCCGAACCAATGTGGAACCATTTTTTCTCCTGTAGCTTTTGGGATAGTTCCGCCCTGCAGTCAAAATATCTGAGATTCTTTATATCCTGCAGTAGCCTGCATTTCCTTTCATATCTAGTTAGCCCGCCTATCTTAGAGGCGTCCTTTTTTAATTCCAGGAACAGGAATGCCCTTTCTTCCGCCCATTCCATTCTGTCCTTAGTTATGGTTGTCACTCTATTACAGTACCAGCCATTCCCAATATTTAGTGAAAACAGCTGTTCCTCAAACAGCCTTATGGGATATTCCTTTTCCAGTTCTTCCAGCCACGTTCCAATATCCCGCCTGCCCCCTATCATCCACCGTGTATATACGGCAATCTCTAAAATGCACTCCTGTATTTCCTTATACCTGTCATTTACTCCGAAAAGCAGCCTGTTAACATCCCTCAGATAATCCCAAGCCATTTTATCTTCCATCCCAGAACCATATGCAAATATCTGTTTTAAAAGCAGCAGCCTCGTTAAAACATTCGGCATTTCCATTATCTGGCGGAACAGATAATAGTATTCTTCCATAATGTTTTTCATAAAACTGGAAACAAGCTTACGCTGGGTACAGCCTTCCTTTTTTGCCATTTCTGTCAGGAATTTTGCAATAATGTTTATGGCATTGAAACCTGTCATTTTTTCCCACGCATATTGCTGGGGCTCATTTCCTTTATCCAATGCTGCAATATACCCCATCATTTCCCTGAGGTAGGCTTTCTTTGTACCCAAACGGCTTAAATAGGACTGGAACCTTTCATTTCCTATATAAAGCACGTTCAGGCCAGAAAAGTTCCTTTCCAGTGTAATCCTGCACCCATTTACTAACCTTGGGAAATATACCCCCGCACGTTCTGGCACACTGTTATATCTGTCTTTCAGCCTGTCCAGCCCCGGAAGCAAATCAACAGCCATATCTTTTTCGGGCATTTTCCTCCCTATATCAAGGATATCCTTGAAATCCTCTTCCCAAATTTCCACATCCCTGCTGTCTTCCATATCATATTCGTCTTTTTCCCCTAGCCTGCATAAATTATATGTAATTGCCTGGGCAACGTCTAGCTTTAGGAAAAGCGGCTCCCCATAGAAATCAGCCATAAGCTTTTGTCTGCCACGGTTCCCATAGAAGTACTTATTGAAATCAAAACATCTCCAAAGCCCATCCTTACAGACCTCCTCTACTGCCACATCCAGTATGCAGTGCCAGATGCCCCCCTTTTCTTTCCGTTCCTTCACCTTATCTGCGCATCCCCGGATAAAATCTTCCAGACCTTCCTCCGACTGACACCGCCCCGTAAAAAAATCTTCTGAAAATTCGCTGATAAACAGTTTTTCCTTCACACGCGTTTGCTTTTTCTCCATATCCCAGCCTCCAAACAGAAATCTTATTCTAGGAATATTTTAACAGTTCTTATAGTTTATGGATAGGGCTTTTTCATTAAAACTGCTTTTATAGGCACATAAACCTTTCATCTATGTGCCTATATTTTCTTTATGGGGCAATCCTGACCCTCTTTTCCCCACTGTCATAATAGTAGACATCCTGCGAAAGCCATTCCTCCCGGGCAACCGTACTTTCATTTACTTCTTTTACCATTTCTCTCAGGCTATCCGTACATATAGCAAAGCTGTCTGGCAGGAGTATCAGGTCGTGGACAGAGCTTGGCAGGATATAGAAATTTCCACCTGCCTGTTCCGCAAACCCTTCCATGAGTTCCCCCCACAGCATCCCGGCCGCCCCATAATGGCAGGCTCCATTCGTAAGCACGTACTGCTGCCTCATTTCTTCTGGGAGCTCTGGCATTTCCCCTGGCTGTATGCCGGCCATCCTGCCCAGCAGTTCCGCCAATGGCTGGATACGGTAGCCTTCCTTTTCCATATTTCCCATTGCAGCCCTGTAAAGATCTTCCTCCGTGGCTCCCCATGCCTGTATTAAGCCGTTGTTTATGCGGATTCCCGCCCTGAGGCTCCCAGATAGTGCCAGCTGCATCCGGTATATTACGGCAAGGTTCAGGAACTTCCGATGCGGGATGCCTTCCAAGCCTTCCCTGTTCCAGCCGTAATGCACAAGCTCCGCCCGGACTCTCCCCCTGGCAGCCGCCCAGGTCTTAGGCACTGCCCCGGCATCGACCGTTGGCTTCCTTTCCAGCATCCTTAGCCCACAGTTGGCTGCTTCCTCCATGCTGCCGCTGCCACAGTAAGCCTTATATAATTCATCCAGGTGGAGGACGGGCGCGGCTGCGCGGCCTTTTTCCCGCACTTCCAGCCCTTCTTCCTTTACCCCGTTGTTCCGTTCCAGGTTATGGAAAGTGATTTCTGTCCCTGCCCCAAGCCGTTCCTGCAGTTCCTTCCTGATTTCCTCTTTGAATTTTTCGTATTCCATCTTATGCCGCCTCCCTGTCTTTTGTCTTCCTTAACCCGTTCAGTGCCT
>CAJTNT010000081.1 GCA_910577785.1 uncultured Lachnospiraceae bacterium
ATTATATGCGCGAATATGTACTATATTTCAAGCTTCGTGCAGTAGGAACACTTTTCCGAAAAGGGAGAATACTTATGGCCGATTGTACGCGAAATAGTAAAGACGGCCATAGAAAACAAACAAAATATTGCCTTATTATGAGTGAAAAATATACTTACGGTTAAATATCGTACCATCTTACTTGCCCAAATCTCCCTCTGCGCATAGGAAGAGTTGTTCTGCGCAATCTGGTGCGATATTTAACCGCCGGAGTAATAATATGCAGGTCTTAAAACGTGCCCAAGAGAATGGAACAAATTACCTTCTTATTGATAACGAGTACAAAATAGAGATTGATTTATGATATCTGTATAAGGAAAGAACGGTAGCAGCTTCCGAAACGTTCCGTATGGCCATCTCATCATTTACACCTCATGAAAAGTAACCTTCCATTATAAAATATAACGTTAGATAGTGTAACTTTACCTGGGTAATTTTTAAAATAAATAATGCAGAACATCTGTTTTTATGATACACTATAACTATGAAAGCATGGACAGTCCGCCCATCATAATCCTCGAGTAAAGTTACACTATTGTAACGCTACCTGGGTCTTGACACCAGAGGTACAGAAAATTATAATGGTAGGTGTTCAGCAAAGAACGTTGCCGCTGTTTGACACTCCCCATACCTACAGCAAGGGGGGACGGCACATTTGAAAATATTACGCATTTTAACAATAGTTTAAAGATAACGATAGAGCCACGAGAACTGTTACATTCAGATTGAGAAAGGACACACCGATGAAAGGACGAAGAAAAACATTAGGAATTGCCGTAGCTTTCGCTTTCTCCCTAGGGCTTTTGCTGCCATTGCCGGCGATGGCCACAGAACCAGGCGATGCCCAGGAGGGGGAAAATTACCAGGACTCCCAAGGCGGGGAGGACGGTCAAGACGCCCAGGGCGAGGATACGTATAGGGACACCAGATCGGGGGATAATAGCTTATCCGCCTTATCCATTTCTCCAGGTACGCTGTCGCCGGCGTTCAAATATTCTGTGATCAATTACACGGCTTCCGTAGGCGCGGATGTGACCCGTGTGGATGTGGACGCCAAGACATCCAATGCCGCAGCAAAAATTTTGTCTGTCACAGGCAATGAAGATTTGCAGGAAGGGGAGAATACCATCCGTATTTCCGTAGAAGCGGAAAATGGTGCGCCCGTCACCTATCAGATTGTAGTGACCAGGGGCGGCACACCGCAGGCGGAAGAAAACGGGACTGCCAGCCAGGATGAGCCAGAGGGGCAGGACGGCAGCGCGGAAAGCCAAGAGGGCGGCACGGAAGGGCAGCAGGATCCGCAGGGGATTCTCTTAAACGGGCATTCCTTCCGCCTGGGGGCTACCATTCCGGAAGAACAGTTCCAGGAAGGTTTTTCTGTGGCAGAAATCACCTGTCAGGAGCAGCAGGTACAGGGGCTGAGGTTTGACAGAGAGCCGTCCCTGATGCTGGTGTACTTGACGACTCCCAGCACGGAGGTGAAGAATACCCTGGCAGTCTATGAAGAGGCTAGTGGGAAGATCTATCCTTTCCGTAAGGTAAAGAGCGGCAAAAAGTATGTAATCGTGCTGGATCCTCCGGCAAATGCAGAAGCGCCGGCTCCTTATGTCCAGGATACCTTCAAAATAGGTAAGTTTGAGGATGTGCCAGTATTTACGCAGGAAGGCAGTGAGTTTGCCTTGGTATATGCAGCCAGCAGCCAAGGAAATATAGGCTGGTATCAGTATGATACTATAGAGAAGAACTTTCAGCGCTATGTTCAGGGCGAAGGGGGCGACACCAGCCAGGAAACGGATCCAGAGGCAGAGAACGCCCAGATGCAGGGGCTGAAGAATGCATATAAAGATTTGGAAGAGCAATATAACCATAGGAAAGACAGTTCCCGGAAAACAATATCCGTGCTGCTGTTTCTCATTGCAGCGCTCGTAATTGTGATTCTCAATCTGCTGCTGCACAGAAGGCGCAAAGATAGCGGGGAATGGGAAGAGGATGAAGAACCCGCCATTGCGCGCCGTGAGAGGAAAAAACGTTTCCATGACGGAGAGAAGTCAGAAGAGAGCCTGGGCGAAGAGCCAGCCATTGCGCGCCAGGGAAGGAAAAGCCGTTTCCGTGGCCAGGAAGTTACAGAAGAGGGATTGGAAGAGGAAGAAGGGCTGCCAGCTTCGCGCCGGGAAGGGAAAAGCCGTTTCCGTGGCAGGGAAGCTTCCGCAGAGAGCCTGGACGGAGAGTCAGCAGTCTCGCGCCGAGAAGAGAACGTTTCCCTCCGAAAGCCTGCCCCGAAGAGCAGCGCTGGGGCGCCAGATGCCCCAGGGAGGCAGAAACAGCGTACCCGCAAGGCATTGGAGGAAGCAGAGTGGCAGGAAGAGGATCCGGTGTTTGCGGAGATGAACCCCAGGAGCAGGCGCCGTATGCAGGAACAGGACGATTGGGATCAGAAAAACCTGGATTCTGAAAAGGAGGACTGGGATCAGCCAGCGCCCGCAGCAGAAGGGGATTGGGATAAGCCCAAGCCTAAGCGTATCTTAAATGAGACGGCAGAGTTAAAGCTGGACGACGGCTTTGAAGTAATTAATCTCGAAGACTTGTAAAAGTCTTGTAAAATAGACCTGTTTCAGGGAAAGATATTAAAGAGAGGAAGCAATGCTGATAGAAATTGATTTTGACAGTGAAGAGGCGCTTTATATACAGCTGAGGAACCAGATTGTCCTCGGCATTGCGACGAACCAATACCAGGAAGGGGAATCCCTCCCCTCCGTGCGCCAGCTTGCAGAACGTATTGGCATCAATATGCATACGGTGAATAAGGCATACCATGTGCTGCGCCAGGAAGGCTTTATCCGCTTAGACCGCAGAAATGGGGCGGTAGTTTTCTTGGAGGCAGATAAGGCACGGGCAATCCAGGAGCTGCAGGAAGCCCTGCGGGTTGCCCTGGCCAGGGCAGTATGCAAAGATATTTCCAGGGAGGAAGTACACCAGGCGGTAGACCAGATATTTGATGAATATGAATAGTGATGCTCACGGCCGAGAAATCTGCTGTGTGCATCCTGTTATACTGGACGGTAGATTTATCTGGCGTTCAGTATAAAATTTTGGCTAAAGCCCTATGTAAGCAAGGGGCTGGGCGTTTTATGCCCAGAATGGAGGAAAATATGCAGAAAAAATATACGCCGCAGGCAGAACGGGTGCTGGAGTTGGCGGCAAAGCTATCAAAAAAACTGCGCCATAATTATATTGGTACAGAACATATTTTGGCGGGTTTGATACAGGAAGGGGCAGGGGTGGCGTCCCAGGTACTGGCAGACAGCCATATGGATGGGAAAAAACTGCTGGAGCTGATTGAAGAGCTGGTTGCGCCAGGGGAAAGGGCGGCGCTGATGGAGGCGGATGGATATACCCCGAGGGCTCAGCGGGCATTGGATGTGGCGGAGAAGGAGGCGGAGCATTTTGGAAGCGCGGAAGTTGGGACGGAGCATCTGCTGCTGGCGCTGTTAAAGGAAAATGAATCCGCATCTGTGCGCCTATTAAAGACCATGGGCGCCAACCTGCAGAAACTATATGTGGATCTTCTGGTGGCAATGGGGGAAGAGGGCAGCATTTCCAGGGAAGAATTTAAGTCTGGCAGGGGGAAGAAGCGGAGCTTAGAGGCAACGCCTGTCTTAGACCAATATTCCCGCGATCTGACTAGGCTTGCGGCAGAAGGCAAGCTGGATCCAGTGATTGGCCGGGAAGCGGAGATCCGCCGTGTCATCCAGATTTTAAGCCGCAGGGGGAAGAACAATCCCTGTCTGATTGGGGAGCCAGGCGTGGGCAAGACAGCCATTGCAGAAGGGCTGGCACAGCAGATTTCCCTGGGGCTGGTGCCAGAACCCATCTTGGGGAAGCGCGTGATTACCCTGGATCTATCCAGCATGATTGCGGGCTCCAAATACCGGGGGGAGTTTGAAGAACGCATCAAAAAAGTGATCCGTGAAGTCATCGGGGCAAGGAATATCCTGCTGTTTATGGATGAACTCCATACGATGATTGGCGCAGGCGGCGCAGAAGGGGCGATGGACGCTTCGAATATCCTAAAGCCTTATCTTGCCCGTGGGGAATTTCAGATGATTGGCGCCACCACGGTAGAAGAATATCGGAAATATATTGAGAAGGACGCGGCTTTAGAACGGCGTTTTCAGCCGGTGATGGTAGAGGAACCCTCCATAGAGGACACCATAGAGATACTAAAGGGCCTGCGCCGTTTTTATGAGAAGCACCACCAGGTAGTTATCACGGACGAGGGGCTCCAGGCAGCCGCCCGTCTGTCCGCCCGCTATGTTTCTGACCGCTTCCTGCCAGATAAGGCCATTGACCTGATGGATGAGGCGGCGGCCAGGGTGCGTTTAGAAGGGGTAAAGACAGCGACCTCCCTGCAGGACATCCGCATTGAGATGAACCGTATTACTGAAGAAATGGAAGACGCCATCCGGCAGATGGATCTGAAAATGGCTTCCGGACTGCGCAAGGAAAAGGAAGAACTACAGGAGGAATATGACAGGCAGCAGAAAAAAGCCAAAAAGTCCATGAAGCGCAAAAAGGCTGAAGTAGGGGAAAATGAGATTGCAGAGGTAGTGGCACAGTGGACGAAGATCCCTGTGAAGAAGCTGGCGGAGGAGGAATCTGCACGGCTGCGGAAGCTGGAAGCCGTACTCCATAAGCGGGTGATTGGCCAAGAGGAGGCCGTCACTTCTGTGGCAAAGGCTGTGCGCCGCGGGAGGGTTGGGTTAAAAGATCCGGATCGCCCGATTGGCTCTTTCCTGTTTCTGGGCCCTACCGGCGTGGGGAAGACGGAGATTTCCAAGGCGCTTGCAGAGGCCATATTTGGTACGGAAGACGCGATAATCCGTATTGACATGTCAGAATATATGGAAAAGCACAGCGTATCCAAAATGATTGGTTCCCCGCCAGGATATGTAGGCTATGACGAGGGCGGGCAGCTGAGCGAAAAGGTGCGCAGGTTCCCCTATTCGGTGATTCTGTTTGACGAGATTGAGAAAGCCCATCCAGATGTGTTTAATATCCTGCTGCAGGTATTGGATGACGGACGTATTACAGATGCTCAGGGCCGGCGGATTGACTTTAAGAACACAATTATTATCATGACTTCCAATGCGGGGGCGCAGTCCATCATAGAACCCAAGGCTTTGGGGTTTGCTTCTGTGGATGATGCGAAGAACAATTATGAGCGCATGAAGAACAGTGTGATGGAAGAGGTACGCAGGATTTTTAAGCCGGAATTCCTGAACCGGATAGATGGCACCATCGTTTTCCATGCCCTGACCAAAGAGGATATGAAGAAAATTGTTACCCTGATGCTGAAGTCCCTGGCAGAGCGGTGCAAAAAACAGATGGGCATTACCCTCCAAGTTACCGGGAATGTCAAGAGCTATATTGTAGACGCTGCATACGATCCCAAATATGGCGCCCGCCCGCTGCGCAGGATGATCCAGAATAAGATTGAGGACGGCCTGGCGGAGGAAATTTTGGCAGGACGGGTAAAGGCTGGGGATGTGGTGGAGGCTACCATGCGCAAAAAAGAGCTGGCTTTTGTGGTGAAGAAAGGGTAGCCTTTTGGATGCTGCCTCTTTTCTGCACAGAAAGGAAAGGCTCGCTTAAAAATTTGTTTATGAAGGAAATATTACTGGAAAAAAGATAGGATTTATTATATAATGTATTTGTAAAGGGGATCCAGGGATAGGGTACGCCGGAATGACGTGGCTCGCCTGGGCATCCATAGAAAGAAACGCAGGACAAGATGTCAACAGGAGGATAATTAAAATGGCTGTAGTAGAAGAACTGATCCGTACAGAGAACAATGAGACTTTGAGCTTTGGGAATTACAATCTGGCCAAGAAGTCGAAGGCAGACAATTATGAATTTGGCGGCGACCTGTATAAGGTAAAGACCTTCCAGGAGATTACCAAATTAGAGCGGAATGGGATGTTCGTGTATGAATCTGTGCCAGGGACGGCGGTAAGCCAGTTCCGTGTGACGGGCAATGGCGTTGATTTTCAGGTAGAAGGGCCGGAGGATGCGCAGATTACATTAGAGCTGGAAGATCAGGCTGAATATAAAGTGTATGTCGACGGGGCAGACGCAGGGACGATGAAGACAAATTTAGGCGGCAAGCTGAGCATTAGCGTGGAATTAAATGAGGGGACGCCAGTGACCGTTAAGGTTGAGAAGATTGGGTAAGGTTTTTCTGGAAACTAGGGCATCTGAGGAGCCGGGAGGCTTTTTGGGTGCCTGTTTTTTGCTTGGCTATAGCAGTTGGATAAGGTATTTGGGAAGGAGAATAGGATGGCAAGAGGCAAGAAAACCACCGTGTACTTCTGCCAGTCCTGCGGTTATGAGTCCTCAAAATGGATGGGGCAGTGCCCGGGCTGCGGGGAATGGAGTACATTTGTGGAAGAGTCCATAGAGAAAAAGGCAGTGGGAAAAGGGAGGGGGAGTTTGGCAGGCGAAGATCTGAAGGCCCATAAATTATCTGAGATTGAAATGCTGGACAAAGGGCGGATGCCGACTGGGTTTGCAGAACTCGACCGTGTGCTTGGCGGGGGGATTGTCCCGGGATCGCTGGTTCTGGTCGGCGGGGATCCTGGGATTGGGAAATCCACCCTGCTGCTGCAGGTTTGCAGGAACCTGGCAGGCTCTATGGAGGTTCTCTATATTTCAGGGGAGGAATCGCTGCAGCAGATTAAAATGCGGGCGCAGCGGATCGGGCAGTTTGCAGAGGGACTGTGGTTGTTTTGCGAGACTGGTATGGAGCGGATTGAGCAGCTGGTGAGGAGGCAGAAGCCCCAGATTGTGATTATTGATTCGATACAGACGATCTACAGCGAGGAGATATCATCCGCCCCAGGCAGCGTGTCGCAGGTGCGGGAGACTACGGCCAGGCTGCTGCAGATTGCAAAGGGGATGGATATTACGATATTTATTGTAGGGCATGTGACGAAGGAAGGCGTAGTGGCAGGCCCCAGGGTGCTGGAGCATATGGTGGATACCGTGCTGTATTTTGAAGGGGACAGGCATGCGTCTTATCGGATTTTACGCGGGGTGAAGAACCGTTTTGGATCCACCAATGAGATTGGGGTCTTTGAAATGCGCGAGGCGGGCCTGCAGGAGGTAGAGAACGCATCGGAATTTATGCTCAACGGAAAGCCCAAGGGGGCGTCCGGTTCCGTTGTGGCCTGTTCTATGGAAGGTACGCGTCCGATTTTGGTGGAAATCCAGGCGCTGGTCTGCCATAGCAATTTTGGGATTCCCAGGAGGACAGCTGCAGGAACGGACTTAAACAGGGTAAACCTGCTGATGGCGGTCTTGGAAAAGCGGGCAGGGCTATCTCTTTCTTCCAGCGATGCCTATGTGAATATTGCAGGAGGGGTGCGGATGAATGAGCCGGCAATCGATCTGGGGATTGTCATGGCTTTGGCCTCCAGTTTCCGCAATAAGGTAGTAGATGATAAAACGATATGTTTTGGGGAGGTGGGGCTGAGCGGGGAAGTGCGTGCTGTTAATATGGCGCAGCAGCGTGTCTCAGAGGCCAAAAAGCTGGGATTTTCCACCTGTATCCTGCCCAAGGTATGCGTCCCAGGCCTGACAGATACCCAGGGAATCCGTATTGTGGGCGTGGGCAGTATCCGGGAAGCGATACAGAATGGGTGAGGCTGGCTGCTATTTGTGGTATCCCAGGACGTGAATGGCAACCAGGCGGTTAAAAAATTTGGATTTTTTGAAATTTTCCTATTGACAAGGCGGAATAATCGTGCTAATATAAATGACGTTGTTGGCGACAGCAGTCAAAAAAGATTGGAATCTGTCAACAACAGGTTTGTTTTTCTGAGAATGGCAATAAAAAATAAATTTTAAAAAATTTAAAAAAACTATTGACAAATACAGAAAGACATGATAAACTACAGAAGTTGTCGCAATAAGAGACAGCAGACACAACCTTGATAACTGAACAGTGAAATAACCTTGAAAGA
>CAJTNT010000082.1 GCA_910577785.1 uncultured Lachnospiraceae bacterium
TGTGGGAAATGCGTGGCAGCCTGCCCGAAGAACCTGATTGAGCTGGTTCCTTACGATGCCGAGAACAAGGTACAGTGCAATTCCAAGGCGAAAGGCAAGGACGTGATGGCGGCTTGCTCCGTGGGATGCATTGGATGTAAGCTTTGCGAAAAGAACTGCCCGGAAGGGGCGGTTACCGTTACCGACAACATTGCCCATATTGATTATGAAAAATGTACTGGATGCGGCACCTGCGCAGAGAAATGCCCGAAGAAGATTATCAGCAAGGCAGGCTGACAGAGATGTATCGGCCTTTGGGGCGGCTCATTGAAGAACCAGAAGGGTATGCTTTGTAGCTTGCTGTGAGGCGCTTCACTGGAGAATTAGGAATATGCCATTCATAAAAGAACCGTTACTTTCCTGAGTCTGTAGATAGCAGACACAGGGGAGGGCGGTTGTTTTTATATGGACTATTAGGAGAGTGATGCAGCCCCAGCGCTTTTCCATGGCAAGTATTCTAAAAGTGGAAGAAATGGGTGGTTATTTTGAAAAAAGAAGGATTCAGGGAATATTATATAGATAATTTGAGGAATTTCACGATTCTATTACTATTTCCTGTGCATACGTTTATGGTCTGGAATGATTTTGGCTCTAAATTTTACATATGGCAGGGGGAACAGAAGGGGCTAAGCTCTTTCATCGTGCTGGTAAACCCATGGTTTATGCCGATGCTGTTTGTGCTGGCTGGGATAAGCGCCCGCCATGCCTTGGGGGAAAGGACAGCAAAGGAATTCATGGCCCAGCGCGCTCGTAAGCTGCTGCTGCCATTTGTGGGTGGGATGGCGTTCCTTGTGCCAGTGCAGTCATTTTATGCAAGAAGGTTTTTTGAAGGGTATTCAGGTGGGTATCTTGCGCATCTGAAATTCTTTTTTACCCATGTGACGGATTTTACTGGCTATGACGGGGCTTTTACGCCGGGGCACCTCTGGTTTATCCTGTATCTATTTGTGGTTTCTATGGCGGCGCTGGCCTTGTCCCAGTTCCTGCCTTATGGGAAGGCAGAAAAATATGTGGAACGCATGCCGGCCGTGGGAATCTTGCTGCTGTTTGTGCCAATCTGGTTGTTTTACTATTTGGGGAATGTGGGCGGCTTCAGCCTTGGGAAGTGTTTTGCGCTGTATCTGGCAGGATATTATGTGTTGGGGAACGGAATTGCGCTGGGCAGGCTGGAACGGAACATTTGGTGGATGGCGGCTTTGTGCGTAGCTGGAAGTGTGGCTTCCGTGGAGTTGTATTATCACTGTTCCTATTATGGGGATTTCTGGGTTAATTTCCTTGGGTGGCTTACAGTGCTTGTGCTGCTGGCCTTGGGAAGAAAATTTTTGGACAAGAGGATGTGGGTGACGGAGTATCTGAATCAGGCGTCTTACCCTGTTTATCTCCTGCACCAGACTATTTTGGTGGCAGTGGCTTATTATACAGTGCAGGGAGCGGAAGGGGTGGCATGGCAGGCGTTTGCGGTCTGCAGCGGCAGCTTTGTGCTGACAGTGGCGGCGTACCATGTGGTGCAGCTGATGCCGGGGGTGAGGGCGCTGGTTGGGCGAAAAGGGAAGCCGCATATTAAGGGGGATAGGAGATGATATCATTTGTCCCATATGAAAGAGCCATAGATATATGTTTTAGATAAAGATGCAAAGCTGGAAGAAATCTATTGATTTTTTGTAATGTATTTAAATTTGATTGCAGCCAGTAGACGTGGTATGATATATTAATTCAAATAGGTGGAAAATTCTGTTTTTGAAAGTAATTTGGAGATTGTTGATAAAAACGAAGAGTATGACGATAGGAGGATATTCGGATGAACATTGAAATGCTACAGAGATGCCTTTCTAAAGGGAGTTGGGGAAAGGAAGATTATAGGGTGCTTAAACCTATTTTGCAGGCAGATGCTGGAGAATGGCAAAAGCAGTTTTCGCCGTTGAAAAAAGAAGAGTATATGGGAAATCCTATTCAAGTGATTGATTTCTTTTGTGGTGCGGGGGGAACTTCTCTTGGTTTTGCAGCGATTAACAGTGTGGTTTCGGCTTTTGATTTTTTGGGCGGTTGCGATATTAATCGCGCATCGGCAGAAAGTTATGCGTATAACTTTGGAACTCCGCTTGTCAATCGTGACATTATAGAGTTGGCGCAGGATAAGGAAGAATTAGATGGTTTCCTTGACAAAATTGGTTATGATAAGGATAAACCAACAATTATTATAGGATGTGCCCCTTGTCAGGGGTTTACTTCCCATAGAAAGAAACATTGGGATGAAGAAGATGATACAAGAAACAGCCTTGTAAATGTATTTGCAGAAATTGTGGGGTATATTCGGCCGCTTGCTTTTGTAATGGAGAATGTTCCTGAATTTTTGTCAAATAGGTATTGGAGGTATTTTTCTTCGGCAAAGAAAAAGTATTTGAAAGATGGCTATATTGTCAAAGAAAATATATATAATGCTGCATCATTCGGGGTGCCACAAGAACGGTTTCGTTCGATTGTGATAGGAATGAGAAAAGAATTCCTTCTGCCAGAAGGTTTCCTAATGCCTGCGGAATATAAAACGGTTCGGGATGCTATTGGTGGGCTGCGGCCTGTTTTGGCAGGAGTGGCAGATCCGAGCGATGCGATGCATAAAAGTGCAGCGCATAAAAAGAGTACAATTGAAGTTTTAAAGCAGGTTCCACATGATGGAGGAAATAGGCCAATGGGGGTTGGACCTGCTTGCCTCGACCGAACAAAAGGTTTTTCAGATACTTATGGTCGTCTTTACTGGGATCGCCCTTCCATTACGATAACTCATTATGCGCGGAATCCAGCAAGCGGGAGGTACACCCATCCTGAGCAAGACAGGGGGCTTACTGCAAGAGAAGCTGGATTATTACAAAGTTTTCCTTATGGATTTGAGTTTATGGGGAACTCTGATGATATCTATCGTCAGATAGGAGAAGCTGTTCCTCCGCTTTTTGCTGTAGGAATAGCGACGGACATTTTGATTGAACTATTATCGTCAGAACCGTCGGATGAACAATTGGAAGCAAGCCCGAAATCCATAGATAGTCCAGTTAGCAGTTCTTATTCAAGCGTTATTGCTGGAATTAAAATCCGGCAGAAAGAGGAAATATATGATGGAATACACTTGTGTTGATAGTTTTTGTGGAGCAGGAGGCCTTGGATTGGGTCTTCAGCAGGCGGGTTTTGATGTTAAGCTAAGTTTTGACATCGATAAAAAGTGTATTGACACGATTCATGAAAATAAAAAATATTTTAAACATCTTGCTGTGGTTGCTGATATAAGCGATATGCTTAATGGCAAAGTCCTGAATTTTTGCAATATGAAACGGGGAGAATTGTTTCTTCTTGCGGGAGGGCCGCCTTGTCAAGGTTTTTCCATACAGCGCCGTGGTGCGGACATTGATCCTCGTAATCAGCTAGTATTTATGTATGCAAAATTAGTTGAGGAATTGTACCCGAAATATTTTCTTATGGAAAATGTGACTGGAATTGCTGGGAAACGTGGAAAAACCATTCTTGGACAGCTAATAGATGTGTTGAAAAATATAGGGTACGAGGTGCATATTGAGCTGTTGGATGCACAAAACTATGGTGTTCCGCAAAGGAGGAAGAGATATATTATAGTTGGTGAACGAAACGATATGGGAATTCATTATCGTTATCCTGCTCCTACGGGAGAATTTTGTACCGTACGGGAGGCCATCGGAAATCTGCCGGAACCGCCTTTAGACGGTAGTGATTATTTCGGATTACCATTACATAGAAGGGATAAGCTGTCGGATATAAACCTGAAAAGAATTCGTGCGTTGAAGCAGGGGGAAGGACGGGAGCATTTGCCAGATAATTTGCTTGCGAATTGCCATAAGGTAGACAGCTCGATTATAGGTTATAGGAATGTATATGGACGAATGGCGTGGGATGAAGTTGCGCCTACAATTACTGCAAGATTTGATAGTTTTACACGGGGAAAATTTGGACATCCTGAACAGGACAGGAGCATCTCGCTTAGGGAAGGCGCAGTGCTGCAAACCTTTCCTATGGATTTTTCTTTCATAGGAAATAAAGTGGATGTTGCAAGACAGATAGGGAATGCTGTGCCGCCAATTCTTGCCAAAGAGATAGGAAATAGCATTATCGAATGTTATAAAAGGAGTGCGAAGGACTGATGTCATATCATACAATAATCAAGAGATATTTGAAAGAGCTTCAAGAACAATATAGAAATGCATCTAGTAGCGGGCAATATACTGCGGAACTTTCATACAGGATGCCGTTAGATATAATGGAGAAGTCACTGGCTAAGGAATTTAGCCCTAATGAGCATATTGATGTTATTCTGGAGCCAGCCACACAGGGTAGGGTAGGACGTCCAGATTGGCGAATCCATAATCAAGATACGATGGGAATCTACGGGTATATCGAAGGGAAAGGGCTCTCTAATAAACCTTTTGATTCTGTACCATATGCGGCTCAGATTAAAAAGTACCTTACACTCGGGCATAAATTGATTATTACGGATGGCATTGATTTTGTGTTTTGCATGGATGAGGACAGAGAACCAACAGTTATTTCGGTGATCAACAAGGATAGAATGGGAGCAAGGGATTGGTCTGAGCAGCCGGTTGACCCGCGTTTTGAGTTGTATATGCGGGAATTTTTTAGGGCTCCTTCGCCTCAGCAGGTGAATGAGGCAAAACTTGTTGAGTTAGTGGCAGTGCGTACAAGGATGCTTGCGGATGATATTTTGGAATTTGCAAATATTCCTATGGAAGAAGCGATGAATGAAGAAGAGTGCGATATGATTCAGCTTCTGCAGGGGATGCGGAAGCTTGTATATAACCATAATGACCCCAAATTAAGAACCAACGAGGTATTCGCTGATTTTACCGCACAAGTTATTATGTTTTGTCTTTTGTATGCGCATAGAGTTTTATGTTCTTCAGATGATACCCCTACAGAGAAGGAAAGAAAAATAAATGCTTACATAAAAGAGGATTTGTCGGAGGGTGAGGCATTGGCTCCTTTCCGAAATCTTATGCTTTATCTTCGAGATAATGGAGAAAAGAGCATATTTATTAATCGGTGGATTGATGAGTGCATAAAATTTCTGTCCTTTGTGAAAATGACAGACCAACAGTTGATGAATCCAGATTATCATCAGCTTTTTGAGCTATTCCTTTCAAAATATGATGCAAAATCTAGGTTTGATTTTGGGGCATATTATACGCCAAAGGTTTTGGCTGATTTTGTTGTTAAGTTGACAAACTATGTTGTGTCCGTAAATTTTTCTGGAAAAAGCATTTATGATGATGGAAACACTATTGTGGATCCCTGTTGTGGAACAGGTTCATTTATGGAGGAATTGATAGAGCAGGATTCCGGAGATGGTTTGTACAATCTTTGCGGAATTGAAATTCTTCCAGCACCATATATGCTTGCGAACTATAGGATGGCAGTGTTAGAAAAACAAAGTGGGAAACGGCATAATAATGTTAATATCATTCTTGCGAATACACTCAATAATAGTGTATTCAGTGGGGAAGCCAATGAAGCTTCTATTGAGGGAAGAGAACTTA
Source organism: uncultured Lachnospiraceae bacterium (assembly GCA_910577785.1). Classification (GTDB taxonomy): domain Bacteria; phylum Bacillota; class Clostridia; order Lachnospirales; family Lachnospiraceae; genus Petralouisia. The sequence goes on from CAJTNT010000082.1 coordinate 5,610, forward strand.
TTCAGGCAAATAGGATGTCTTCGCTGCCAATAAGGCTTGTGATTGGGAATCCTCCTTGTTCTGATACACTGCGGGAAAATATTTCAGATGATTTCTCAATTATCAATGGTCTTATGGAAGATTTCCGGCCGCCTGTGGAATTAAGGAAAGGCCGTCAGAATATCCAAAAGCAGATTAATAATCCGTTCATGCAGTTTTTGCGGTGGAGTTGCAAGAAACTTCTTGACTCACATAATCATTCGGTGCTTGCGCTTGTAGTGCCATTGTCTTTTCTGGAGGCTGAATCATATAAGTATGCAAGGAAATATTTATGCAATCATTTCTCTGATATTTGGACAGTTGCAATTGATGCCGATGCAAGAACAGGCGCGAGAAGCGATAGTCTTTTCCATACTTTGCAGGGAAGGGCTGTTCTTATTCTTTCAAGGCAATATGCGCAGGAAATGGCGATCACGAAATTCCATTATAGCGATTTTTCACACAGTCTGCGATTAGATAAAGAACAGCAACTTAATGGGGATATCCGGAGTATAGTGTCAAAATTTGAGGAGTATCCACTAGATCCTGATAGTGTGTCTTTTGCGCCAGCAAAACCATTCAATACTGAGATGTATGCAAGGTTTTGGCCTGTGAGCGGGGAAAATCAACAAAACGCAATATTCCTTAACCACTGCTCTGGAATAAAATTAGCGCCTACAGCGATTTTTACCCATGTAAAATCCCCTATGCTTAAGAGAAGGAGCAGAGAGATTGCTGCTAATGGTGTGGAAGGTGCGAGAGAATGGTTTGCCAAGCAGGATAGGCCTCCAAAAGAGGAAAAGATTATTGCTTTCCAAAGTGCACTAAACCAGTGTAAAGACAGGGCAGCTATGGATCATACTTTTACGGAAAATATACATTTGTATTCTTTTCGTCCGTTTCTTATATCAAATGTTCTGCTATGGGAGGATATGTTACGTCGATACAGTAAAATTGGAGGAGGTGGAACAAGGCTGCGTCCGGAAATTATTAGAGCATATGAAGATGAGGAAACAATAGGATTTGCGATGGCACATGCGCCTAAGGATTTGAATCCAACACTGTCACAGTTTGTTTCTTTTTGCTGGTATTATCCAGATAATGATATGTGTACGCGCGGCAACTCACACATTTATATGAACCAGTTTCCTGACAAGCAAAGAACTGGCATGGTTTCCAATATCGCGCCAGATGTATTACATCATATTTCCTCTATGTTTGAAAAGCCGTATAATGCTGCCGCAAAGGATATTGTTTTTTATGTATATGCTATACTGTGTTCCCAAGTATATTTGGATGAGTTTGAGGGTGCCTTGTTTACAGTAAATCAGTCAGATAAAAGAGCAAGGGTTCCTATCGTGGCTGATAAGAAAATCTTTCATAGCGTTGTTCAGTTAGGGAAAGAAATCGCAGAATTGGAAAAGTCTGGCTATTCGCCCGAAAATGTTCTTGGATATGATTATGAATTATTGATTTCAAAGGTGCCTAAGGATTTTCGTTTAAAGAACTTACAGCACCCCTTTGATGAAAACGCGGAGCAACTGATGTTAACCGATGGGAATTCGACGATTGCATTGCCATGTCCTCTTTCTTTGCAGAAACTAAACATTTCAGGGTATGATGTGATTAAAGGGGTGTGGCTGAAATTTAATTCTTATGATTTTACTCATTGTACATTTACACAAGATGATATGAAGCGACTGTTGGACTTTCTTAATACGATAGCTACACACGAGAAGTGTGTGAAAAGGCTAGATGATATTGTTCTGCCCATCTTGCATGGGGAAGTGAGCTTGTTTGAAAATGAGCCGCAGTGATACAGAAGGAGGGTAGAAAATGGATAAGGTTGCCAAAGAACAGTGATATTATGTCGATTGTATGCCATTTAAATACAGAAGGAAGGGATTTTATGGTTAACATTTATTTACTTCCAGCGGATGAAGGGGACTTTATTTGGGTTAGATATGGAGATGATGGAAATTATGCAAATATATTAATTGATGGTGGAACAAAAGATAGTGGAGCTGAGTATGCAGAAATTATTGAATGGATTGGCAGCC
>CAJTNT010000083.1 GCA_910577785.1 uncultured Lachnospiraceae bacterium
GGCTGCTGGGCATGGTGCTGGTTCCTGTGCTGATGGGACGGCTGGAGGGCAATGCCGTGGTTTCCGCCAGTCCCGTGATCTTTTTTGGGTCTGCCCTTTTTGCATGGTTGACGGTCACGATCTCCTGCCTGCGTCCGGCAAGGCTCGCTGGCAAGGTTTCTCCGATCGAAGCGCTGCGGATGAGTGATGCCGCCGTCACAGGCAGGAAGAAGAGCAAACGCACCCGGAATGGCGCTTCCATTACCAGTATGGCATGGGCAAATCTGGGGCGGAACAAAAAACGGACAGTGACAGTCATCTGCTCTCTGACCCTGGGATTGGTTTTGCTCAGCTGTTTCTACGCTAAGAATGCTGCTTTTGATATGGAGAAATACCTGTCTGAGCTGACGATCAGTGATTTCCGGCTGGATGACAGCAGCAGTGCAGACTATATTGGCGGATATGACCCTCATGGTTCCACACTGAATGCCGAACTGGTGGAGTCCGTGGAAGGATTGGCTGGTTTGGAAGCGATTGGTCATCAATACTCTCATCAATTTGAACTGACACTGGATGACGAGACGGTGCAGAATATCGATGCCTTTTATACACAGGAAATACTGGACGATTGGGCAGCTTACGATCCGTCCGGTTCTGCTCAGATAAAAAACGCTATGGAAACCCGTGAAGCGATCGGCGTACTGTATGGCATGGACGGGATCCCTCTGGATGCAATTGTGCAGGAGCGGTATTTGCTCTCCGGCAGCTATGATGCAGAGAAATTTGCCAGCGGCGACTATGTGCTGGCTGTCGGTCCTGCCATAGATGCCTCAGACCCGGAGCGATATGCTGCATTGCCTGTTCCTACAGTCGGAAGCAGTATTGTGCTTGAAGGTCGCACCTACACGGTAATGGCGATTGTATATCCGCTGCAGGCTGTGGAGGAAGGCGCTTATGAAAGCGGTGTACGAAATCAGCACTGCATGAGCTTTGTTATTCCTGCTTCGGTATTCCGGCAGCAGTGGCCGGAGAATACACTGCGGAGACTGTTCTTCAATGTGGATGATGAACATATTCCCGCAGCACAGGAGATGCTCGATGCGTATACCAGGACCATGGACACCAGTCTGCCTGTGACATCCCGCAAAACTATGACGGAGCAGTATGAGGCAGAGACACGGGCGTCGGCAGTCATGGGAAATACCATCAGCATAATCATTGCTCTGGTGGGTGTGCTCAACTTTATCAATTCCATGGTTACGGCCATTGTTTCCCGCAAAAAAGAGTTTGCCATGATCCAGTCCGTGGGCATGACCAGGCGCCAGCTGCGGAAGATGCTGATTTGTGAGGGTCTGGATTACGCGGCGATCACGCTGATCGTTTCTTATATTGTAAGCGCTCTGGCCGTTGGGATCGGTGTCCGTGTCATGACAGCCAATGAGTTCAGCACGTTCCATTTTACACTGATGCCGCTGATGATGTGTACACCCGTTCTCCTGGCTTTTGCGGTGCTTATCCCGTTTCTGTGTTTTAAGAATATAGAAAAGCAAAGCATTGTTGAGCGATTGCGAACAGAATAAACAGGATGATCTGCCGGACGGCGGCAAGAGGAAAAATGAAAAATTTAAGATCGTAAAAGCGCTCGAAGGGGATTGACTTTTATACTTTAAAGTGTTAAAATTTTGAATGCTGGCAGACACTGTTAACCGAAACAATGTGGGAGAAGAGGAATATGAAAGAGATTGTTAGTTTGATGGATTATCGTTCGAGCATCAAGGTGGTTGATGCAACTTTGAGAGATGGCGGGCTGGTAAATGACTTTTATTTTACGGATGAGTTTGTCAAGGCGTTATATATAGCAAATATCAGGGCTGGCGTGGATTATATGGAGATGGGGTACAAGGCGTCAAAGGAGATGTTCGACGAGAACAGGTTCGGGAAATGGAAATTCTGCGATGACGATGATATCCGGGAGATCGTCGGGGACAATGACACGGGGCTCAAGATCGCAGTCATGGCGGACGTGGGGAGATGTGACTACAGGAAAGATATCGTCAGCAGGTCGGAGAGCCCGATCGACCTGATCCGGGTGGCTACGTACCTGAACACGATACCGGCTGCGGCGGACATGATCGAGGATGCCAAGAAAAAGGGCTATGAGGTGAGCTGTAACATCATGGCGATATCGAGCGGGTTGGAGAGCGACCTGCGCGTGGCGCTTGACATTCTGGGGAAGACGTCGGCAGATGTATTTTATATCGTTGACAGCTTCGGCTCGCTGTACCCGGAGCAGATCGCGCGGATCACGGACACCTACATGGAGTTTGCGAGCAAGTACGGCAAAAAGCTCGGCATCCATGCGCACAACAACCAGCAGCTTGCTTTTGCCAATACGATCGAGGCTGTCGGGGACGGTGTGGACTGGCTCGACGCCACGTACTCCGGCATGGGACGGGGAGCGGGAAACTGTGCGATGGAGCTGCTGCTCGGCTTTCTGCACAACCCCAAGTACAACAATTACTATGTGATCCAGTTTATCGAGCAGTATATGAACAAGCTCAAGGAGGACGGCGTGGTGTGGGGGTTTGACCTTCAATATATGATGACGGGGCTTCTGAACCAGCACCCGAGGACGGCGATCCAGTTCACGAAGGATAAGAGAAAAGACTACGCTGAATTTTACAAGGAAGTTGTAGCACAGGATTGATGCATATTTGGGATAAGCCGCGGTTATCTGCGGCTGTTTCCTTTGCTGCATGGAAATACGGGAAAGGGGAGACGATAGGAATGGCTGCAGCGGACAGAAAAAAGGCGCTCGTCACAGGGGCGTCGCGGGGGATCGGCAGGGCGGTCGCGTCGGCGCTCGCCGCATCCGGATATGATCTGTATATGACCTGCCGCAGGAACACGGGAGCGCTGGAAGGGCTGGCGGAGGAACTCCGGGCGCAGTACGGGACAAAATGCAGTTGTTATACCTTCCCGATCCATGATGAGGGGAAGGTGGCGGAGATGTTCCGGGATATCCCTTATCTGGACGTGCTCGTCAACAATGCGGGCATATCGTATATCGGGCTGTTGACGGACATGACATACCGGGAGTGGCAGGAGGTGATCGACACCAATCTGAGCGCGTGTTTCCTGACATGCAGGTGCGCGGTGCCGCAGATGGTGCGCCGCCGCCGGGGGAAGATCATCAATATGTCCTCCGTGTGGGGAAACACAGGCGCGTCGATGGAGGTGGCGTACTCGGCGTCAAAGGGCGGGGTCAATGCTTTCACGCGCGCGCTTGCCAAGGAGCTGGCGCCCAGCAACATTCAGGTCAATGCGGTCGCCTGCGGCGTGATCGACACGGACATGAACCGGTGCTTTGGCGAGGATGAGATGAATATGCTGATACAGGAGATACCGGCTGACCGGATCGGACGACCCGAGGAGGCGGCGGAGATCGTGAAATTTTTGTGCACTGGCAATGAATATCTGACAGGGCAGGTTATAACATTGGATGGAGGTTGGACATGATGGAAAATGAAGTGTATGATTTATTGATAATCGGTTCGGGACCGGCAGGGCTGGGCGCCGCGGTCTATGCGGTGAGAGCGGGGCTGAAAGCTGCGGTTGTCGACAGGAGCCCCGTCAGCGGCGGGCAGGTGCTGAGCACGTATGAGGTGGACAATTATCTGGGACTTCCGGGGATGAGCGGAGGGGATCTGTCCGAGCGGTTCAGGGAGCACGCGGACCGGCTGGGGGCAGCGTTCATCACTGCGGACGTGCGGGGGATCGAGCAGAGCGGCGGGCAGCAGGCGGTGTACACCGTCCACACGGATCAGTCGGATCTGCGGACACGGACGGTCATTCTTGCCACCGGCGCCTCACACTCCCCGCTCGGTGTGCCGGGCGAGAAGGAGCTTTCAGGCATGGGGGTATCGTACTGTGCGACCTGTGACGGTGCTTTCTATAGAAGAAGGACTGTCGCGGTGGTCGGCGGCGGTGATGTTGCGGTGGAGGATGCGGTCTTTCTGGCGGGTATCTGCAAAAAGGTCTGGCTCATACACCGGAGGGATCAGCTGCGGGCTGCGGACAGCCTGCAGAAGAAGCTGTTCGCACTCGGGAATGTCGAGGTGCGCTGGGACAGCGAAGTGAAGGAGATTCTGGGCAGTGAGACGGTGGAGGGCGTCCGTGTCCGCAACAACAAGAGCGGGGAGGAGAGCCAGCTTGATGTCGAGGGCGTGTTCATAGCGGTCGGCATTGTGCCCGACACGGACATTTTCAGGGATCTTGTGGAAATGGATGAGAAGGGATACGTCATGGCGGACGAGACCTGTGCGACGTCTGGGCGCGGTATATTTGCCGCAGGGGATATCAGAAAGAAGGCGCTGCGCCAGATTATCACGGCGGTGGCGGACGGGGCAAATGCCGTCCACTCGGCGCAGGCGTATCTGAGCTCGCAGAAAATGTAAAAGTTACAGAAATATTTAAAAAATATATAAATGGTCGAATAGGATAAAAAAACGGTCGAATAGGATAAGAATGCGAGAAAATATGGAATAAGATGGCGAAAGTACACAAAATTCCTGGATGAAAAACAGCAATTTTGGCAAGGGGAATGCATCAGGGTGCAAAAAGATATCTTGACATTTGCGGGGAAATGTGATAATTTATTTCATGGGTGTAATAATTTCGTAATAATTATCGAAATTATGAAACAGTTACGGGAACATCACATACACCACGCAATGGAGGATTGAACATGAACAAGTACGGCGTGAAGGCAGCAGCGTGTGCGCTTGTCGGAACACTTTCGCTATCCGGCTACCAGATGACACTTGAAGCAAAGATCCACAATTCGTCAGACGTACCAGCAGCAGGGGTTGCGGTTGTACTGGATGAAGGCAGCACGATACAGGATCTTCAGGTGGAGGTTGTTCAGAACATAGCTTATCTTGAGAGCGTATCAGGCTTACAGCCTAATATTATAAAAGCAGCAGAGAAGGTCACACTGGCAGATACACCGAGCAGTGTTGCCTGGGCAAACACAAGGACGGCGACTGCAAAGATATCGACGGAGTTCACGGAGACATTCAGCGAGTCGATCGTTGAAGCCGAGTCGGAGCTTCCGGCAGCGGACGGCGAGGTACAGCAGGAGGAGGAAGCGGAGCTCTCGACAGAGCTGCGGACAGAGTGGAATATCCTGGATGAGGAAACCGCAGGCGGGGAGAGTTCCGGTGAGAACACTTCCACGCAGGAAACTGCGGAGGAGGAATCCATGACGGAGGAGCCTGCCGAGCGCGAGACATCGACCGAGGAGACAAGCTCGACAGAGACGATCGAGACGGAGACGGCGGATGCTGAGACGACAGAAACTGCGACAGATACAGATACAGAAATAACAACCGAGACAACGACAGAAATAACAACTGAGACAACAACCGAGGAGACAACAGATACAGAGGTGTCGACCGAGGAGACGACGGAGGCAGCGGACAGCACCGGGGAGAACGACGATTTTCAGGCGAGTGCAGGCTTTTCTGCGACAGACACGTATGATGACGTGGAGGTCGCAGCGAAGGCACCGGTTCCGGAGGAGCCAAAGGAGGAGTCGCAGGACTTCTCAGGTCTTGTCATCGCCCAGGTGGACAACTACGTGAACGTCAGGAGCACGCCGGACGAGAGCGGCGAGATCGTCGGAAAGCTCTATGACAAATCTGTCGGTGAGCTTGTGGAGGAGAAGGACGGCTGGTATAAGATCGTATCGGGAAATTGTACCGGGTATGTCAAGGGCGATTTCTGTGCGGCAGGAGAGCAGGCGGAGGAGCTTGCAAAGGAGGTCGGAACGACCTATGCTGTCGTCAACACCACGACGCTCAAGGTAAGGCAGGATGCGAGCACGGATTCGGCAGTTCTCGGACTGGTGCCGATCGATGAGGAGCTGGTGGTCCTCGAGGAGCTTGACGGATGGGTCAAGATCGCCGTTGAGGAGGGCGACGGGTATGTTTCCAAAGAGTATGTAAAGCTGAGGACCGATTTTGTACATGCCGAGTCAAAGCAGGAGGAAGAGATCCGTCTTGCAAAGGAAGCGCGGGCGCGCGAGGAGGCAAGGGCAGCTGCGGCTGCGACAGAGGCGGCAAGAGTGCAGAGACAGGCGGAGGCACAGGCACAGAGATCTGCGGCAAACCAGGCGACGATCGAGTCTGCGAGAAGCACCGCGGCGGCATCACAGGGGAGCGAGATGGGCAAGTCGGTCATCGACTACGCGACACAGTTTGTCGGCAATCCGTATGTGTGGGGCGGTTCAAGTCTCACAAACGGAACAGACTGCTCCGGTTTTGTCATGAGTGTGTACGATAATTTTGGTGTGAGCCTGCCGCATTCCTCATCGGCGCTGAGAAGCCAGGGCTATGATGTCGGAGGGCTCAGCAATGCACAGCCGGGCGATATCGTGTGCTACTCCGGTCATGTAGGTCTTTATGTCGGCAACGGACAGATCGTTCACGCCAGCACATCAAAGACGGGGATCATCGTATCGAGCGCGACATATCGCAACATCCTGTCAGTGAGAAGGATTTTCTAAGAGATTGTTTTAAGTGGGTGACATTGGGCACCCACTTTTTTGTGCGCAGCCCCGTGCCTCTTTGCGCATCACGGCTGGAAAAATATGCACAAAAAAGTGCGGGTATTATCTTGCAGAGCAACAGTCATTCTTTTATATGTTCACAAGTTATCCACACGAAAAAATGGTAAAAGTGGCTATAAAACGACTTATGCACCGAGTTGTCCACATTATCCACAGACAGGAACGGGCTTTCTTGTGGAAAACATAAGGAGAATAAGCGAAAGCGTGTTTTGTTAAAATACACGAAAATAGTGATTTCCGAAAAAATTTGTCACAAATGCATTGACAGTAACAGATTGGGACAAGGACAGAAAATTGTCTAAAAATAGAGGGTGTTTTTCTAAAAATATTAGAAATAATAACAAAAGATGTTGGAAAAAATCCGGGAATATGATATAATCATACTACAGCGATCAAGGGACATGTTTGATCGTGAGATTATGTGCGAAGGGATGTGGACAGAATGAAGTTTATTATCAGCGGTAAGAACATTGATGTAACGCCTGGATTAAAGGC
>CAJTNT010000084.1 GCA_910577785.1 uncultured Lachnospiraceae bacterium
GTGCATATTTCTACATACACTGTTCTTTGCATCGTCCTTATCTAAATGACATTGGCGTCAAAGGACGCGCCTTCCCCCATATCCACCTGGAACCATTCTTCCTCTTCTGTATTGGACTGCCAACGGCTGACCGTCGTATTGGTATCCACAGCATTTGCCGCCGGATATGCGCTATGTGCGCTGCTGGCTGTCACCGACTTATTCAGGCAGATATCCTTATATACCGTCAGCGGGAGACTGGCAGAAATATCTTCCCCATTTACCGTGGCAATGGCCTCTGTTTCCCCCTGCCCCACAAACTGCAGGGTGCCGTTGTTATATTTTGCCACCTCGCCATCGTCCGTGCGGTAGCTTAATTCGCTGACCCCATTCATCGGCGCCGTCTTTAAGAGCGGCACGGCGTCATAGCCAATCACGCCGTCAAGGGCGCTGTCTGCAAAACGGATCTGCTGCACCGGCACATTATCCGGTTTGTAGTCAAAGGTAATATCTGCAAGGACAATATCTCCCAAAAGCGCAAGCTTTACATAATTCCGGCCATCCTCCCTGCTGGGGATGCTATACACGGTTTTCGTATATCCCGTGCTGTCTGTCCCCTGGGCATTTGCGGTTACTTCCGCCTCCGCAAAAGCTTTCCCGTCTTCGGAAACAGACGCCAGCAGCCTGCCGCCTTCTTTTTGGTAAGCCGTCACCTGCATGTCCTGGATATTGGTCCAGCTGTAAAGCAGCCCATTGTCTTCCGCCGTCGCCCTTACCACGTCCGCATCGCCGCCAAAAGCATCCTGGCTGCTGTTGGAAATAAATTCTATATTGCGGTCCTCATACAGCCTGCCCGCGTTCAGCAGCGTATCCCTAATGGTCTTTCTGTCGCTGTTGCTCCTCATAGTCGCGTCAAACTTCGTAAACTGGGGCGCCCAGTCCTTGGTCCTGTGCTTCTGCACCTCAACCTTCAGGTAATTTGCCCCCTTGTTGACGCCCGTATCCGGCACAGAGATCATTTCCTTAAACCAAGCTGTCGTCGGCGCAGTCCCCAAAAGCTGGTACTCTTGTTCTGTCCAGGCTTCGCCGTCCTCCGAAGTGTAGAGGCGGATTGTCCCCAAATCCTTATCATACCCATAGACCTCCAGCCGGAAATCCTGGAGCCCTGGCAGCATATAGCTAAAAGACTGCACCGTATTGGAGGTCCGCTTGATCCGCGTAATATCCCCATTGAAATTGCCTGGGTTGCCTGCATCCAACGCCCAGGCGGAGGTGTAGGAAAGCATCTTGCCAAAATCCTCAAATTCATCATGGAAGGCCGTAATCCCCGGGATGGTAAAGGAAGCTTCCTCGCCAAGCCCGCTTAAGGCATCCCCGTTTTTGGCCTGTGCTGCCAGGTAATATGTCTCCCCAGGCGTAAGCCCATAGATGGTCACCACATGCTTCTTCGTCTCCACGGTCTTGGTGTAATTCCCGCTTTCCGTGCCCAGCTGCACCAGGTAGCTGTCCGCATTCGCCGACTTCTCTATCGTCACTTTTAGGTCGTCCCCATCCATGGAAATGTCGGTAATCCCCACCGGGCTGAGCGCCACTGGCTCATAAGAGAAATCTGCGTGGAAATTCTTGCCCATGGCACGGCTGGCATTGACCCGCAGCTTAATGCTCGGCGAAGTCTGCAGAACCTCCACCCCGTCATCCAGCTTCAAGATGCCCTTGGCTGCACGGTTCAGCTCCAGATTGATGTATCCCGGATTTTCCCAGGTACTGTCTGACACAACCAGGGACAGCCCCTCATCGTTTTCCGTCACCATCACGGTGGCTGCGCTGTCGCAGGTAAGGTAATTCTTCACCCCGCCCAGATCCAGGGAATGGTAGCCATCCTGCCAGAAATTAACGCCCAGCTTCCCTAATGTCTTTTCGTAAACGGCGTGCGCCTTGCCATCCTGCTGCAGGATTTCCACATCCGCGTCCGCCGCATAAGCCTGGGTCTGCTCCTTGCCCTGCCCCGGCAGCAGCACGTAGGCATAAGAAGCATCCTCCGCCTTGCCGTCCTGGCTGTGGTTTTCCCAAACGGTAAAGTAATCTGCCTGCTGCTCGCTGGGATCCGTATTGTACTCCCCTAAATCGGTCCATTTGCCCTTCCTTGTTTCACTCTTCACCGTAAGGCTGGCGCTGCCCGGGAAATAAAAGCCAATATCCGACTGTGCGGTATTCCCCTGCATATGCAGTGTCTGGATGTCCCCATATACGGTTTCCTGCCCATCCATCGCCATCTGCTTCTGTTCCCCATTGATGTCATAGGTACGGTTCCCTTCCTTCAGCATGTAGTTCTCCAGCGTGGTCTCTACCTGCCCCGGCCCATTGATATCGCTGCCCAAGGCCACGACCTCATCATCAAACAGGAACCAGGATTTTTTCGCGCTGAGCTTATTGCTAAAGGACATATCCATCCCCGTCACGCCATACGCGCCGTCCGTCACGCCGCCAGTAAAACTGTTCTGGTTAAACTGGACGGCCTGCCGGTTTTTGTAAATTGCCGTCGCCCCTGGCAGCCGGTACCAGTCCATGGTTGGCTTCTGTACGCCGTCATAGCGTTCAAGGTCGTTGTTGTACAGATAGGTCGCCCCATTGCCCGTGTAATGCCCATAACGGTTGGAGTCGCCCACCTCATAGGTTTTAATCCGCCTGGAAGCCATTGAGATCCCATATGCCCAGCCCCCTTTGGACCAGTGGACGGTACGCGCCCCCGCATTCATCTGGTAGGTATTGCCGTCAAAAGAAATCGGCTGGATACTGTCGTCGGCCAGGATATTGCTCACCTTCACCACCGTATCCAGGGGGAATTTGTACCAGGGCGTATCTGCGCTGAAGTACATCTGGTCCATCATATAATCATTGCTGAACCACTCCTTAATCACCCCTTTAAACTGAAGGCCGACCTCCTCCGGCGCGGACTCCGCCAGCATCAGCATGGCATTGGCAATCACAAGGCCGCCCCTGGGCTGCGTCGTGTCTGTCCTCGTAATCTCTCGCCCGCGGAACATATCCATACATAGCCCCTTATAGACGATCGGCTCATAGGAATCCCGTACCCAGTCATAGACAAGCTGTGCATTCTCCTGCCCCAGATCCCATTGGGTTCCTGCCAGCATATGGAACAGCAGCGCCGTATCCGTCAGGCACATCAGCCCATAACCGCCATTGTAGGGATAAAAATCATGCTGTACAAATGTCCCGTCCGTATAATAACCATCTCTGGATGTACTGTACTGCAGCAGTTCCGGCATGGTTTTCTTAATCACTGCAAAGTAGGACGGATCCTCGCTCAAGACTGCCCCATACATATGCGCCCGCATACACCAGGTTGCATTTGCCCCCGTATACCCTGACTGTTTGAGGAATTTACGGGTAGAAGCTGCATATTTTTTCACCTCCGCCTCTTCAAACTCATCATAAAGCAGGATCAATGTCTCGCCAAAATAAATCGGCGCCCCCAGCTCCCAGGAAAACCAGTTCCCATACTTCACGGTCCGGTCGCCGTTATAGTGGTTTTCCCATGTATAAGCAATGGCGTCCTTAATATCCGCCAGCATTTCCTTATTCTGATACAGGCTGCAGCCCTTTGTCTGGTAAGCCAGAGCCATGGCGCGGATATACTGGAATGTAAAATGAATAGAGTTTGCGTTCATATAGGCATCCTTGCTGCGGTGCCCCAGAGGATATTCTGCAAAAATATAGTCTTTCGAAGGATCCAGTTCAGGATCTAATTTCTCATTGGCATCCAAGTAATTCCCATTGATGGCATTGCACACGGGAGATTTATTCATCTTCTCCCAATAAAGCTGAGCCGTCTCATCAATAGAGCCAATCATTAGCTTCACGCCAGGCGCATTGGGATCATAATCCCCGCCCACGGCCATGTCAAAAAAACGCTTCCGCATCTGGGCGAACTCATTCTCCTGGCCTTCCTCCGCCTCCTGCGCCTCCTGCGCCTCCTGCGCCTCCTGCCGGGCAGGCGCCTGTGCATTGGCATGCGGGAGATTGCCCAAGACAGACGACAGGGATAAGAGAATCCCCAGGGAAGCAGACAACACTCTGATCATACTTTTCTTTTTCATACTGATAGCCTCCTTTTTTGCAAGCCTGCCGCCCTCCGCAGCAAGCCTTTGGTTAAGATACTGCCGCTTCTGCATCTGCGGGGAATGCAAAATACGGCACATATACAATATAGATTTATTGTACCATGGCATCCATTGTGCAAAAACGGGTGATTTTTAAGATTATAAGGGGGATTTTTATGCATTTTAACAGAAATAACCGAAAATGAAATCCGACACATTGACGCAATGCCGGATTTCAGAAATGTAAACAGTTCTAAGCTTTCAGTTTTTCCACAAAACTGGCCATGGCCTCAGAAATCTTAATCTGCTGCGGACAGACCGCCTCGCAGCTTCGGCATCCGATGCAGGCGCCAGGCTGTTTTTCCTCGGGAACGGCTCTCAGCGCCATTGGCGCAAGAAAGCCGCCCCCGGTAAAGCTATGTTCATTATACAGTCCCAACAAGGACGGAATATCCAAGCCCTGCGGGCAGTGGCTGACACAATAGCGGCAGGAAGTACAGGGCAGCGTATGGCCAATCATATCGGCCGCGATGGACAGCAGCGTGTCCATTTCCTGGCCTTCCAAGGGCTTCTCTTCTGCAAATGTCTGGATATTTTCCTTAAGCTGCACCATATCCGACATGCCGGACAGCACCATCGTCACCTCTGGGAGGGACTGCAGGAAACGGAATGCCCAGGCCGGAGCCTTCTCTTCGGGGCGCAGGGCTTTCAGCCTGCCCTCTGCATCCTTCGGAAGGTTGGCCAGCTTCCCGCCGCGCAGCGGCTCCATCACCCAGACCGGGATGCCGTATTCGCGCAGCAGCGCTACCTTGGCCTTTGCATCCTGGAACTCCCAGTCGATATAATTTAACTGGATCTGGCAGAACTCCATATCCTTGCCATAGGCTTCCAGGAAACGCTTCATAACCGCACAGCTGCCATGGGCAGAAAATCCCAGGTGGCGGATCCGGCCATTTTCTTTCTGCTTCTTCAGATATTCATAAATCCCATACTGCGGATCCAGGTAAGCGTCAATATTCATTTCACATACATTGTGGAACAAGTAAAAATCAAAATACCCGACCTGGCATTTTTCCAGCTGCTTTTCAAAGATTTCCTCCACCTTCGGCATATTAGAAAGGTCGTATCCCGGGAACTTGTCGGCAAGGCAAAAGCTCTCCCGGGGATATTTCTGCAGGGCTTTTCCAATGACAAGCTCAGAATTGCCTGCGTGATAGCCCCATGCTGTGTCGTAATAATTTATGCCCTGACCCATGGCATACTCTACCATTTCCATGGCAGCCGCCTCGTCAATCCTGCTGTCGTCCCCCTCTGTCACAGGCAGGCGCATCGCCCCTAATCCAAGGGCTGACAGCTTTAAATCCTGGAATGCTTTGTAATACATCGTCTGCTCCTCCTTTTCCTTATCGTTTTCCTTGGGAACTGTTCCGTCAAGTCATTGCCATGAGTAATTGTTCCACAGTTCCTTCGCAGCAGACATCTGTCCGCCGCTCCTTTTATCAGTATAGAACAGATTGGCAGGAATGGCAAATACTTTTCTGCTATATGATGCGATAGCTTTCAGGCATATTTAATTTACTTTTCATGGGGTGGGGAAAAGTGGCTCAACGGCCGCTGCGGAAGTGGGAAGGTGTCACATTTCCTTGCATGGCAGGAAGTTTCTCATCCTGTGAAAAGTAATCAGGCATATTGCTTTGGTGGCGAAATATCAATCTATAATAGCGCATGCTGGGGCAATCAGCTATAATCGGAAGAATTTTGATAAAAATACAATAGAAATAGGAACATAATTGTGCTACTCTGTTAGAGGTAAAATTGAAAATTGCAAAGGAGACAAAACGATATGGCAAAACCGTTAAAGAAAAGACCCATTGAAAAAGAGCTGAAATTCTTAGCCAACTTTGAACTATACGGTGTGTTAATGTTTACAGGAATGTATTTCGCCGCAAAGTATATTGTAGATATGGACTTGGGAGAGAAGGTGTTCCAATTAAATTGGATTTCGTTTTATCCATTGTTGATCTTTTCGGCCATCGTAATAGAGGGCAGCTTCTATTGGCGTAATAAGCTGAGAATGGCAAGAAGAAAAACAGCGTTAAGTAATTTTGAAATTGGTAGGATTTATAGTAAATTAAGACGGATAAATGTAATTTTATTAACAGCCTATCTGCCAATCGTTATGATTGCGGTTCTTGAAAAAGAAAATTTCTCTGGAATAATTGTTGGGATTTTACTGTATTTTATGGCGGTAATAGAACAAATCAATTATTTTCATATCCGGCTTTCTTATGAGACGGTAAATGGAAGGCTTTTAGTGATTGAGCCTTTAAAAAAACTTTTTACTGGAACCGGAAAACGTCCACAATTGCGGAAGGATATTGATACTTATTTAAAAGGTTAACTTCCAGTTTGTAGGGCAAAAAAGAGCCGGGACGCGGCAGCTATGATATAGCCACCGCGC
>CAJTNT010000085.1 GCA_910577785.1 uncultured Lachnospiraceae bacterium
CAGAGCAATCTTTGAATACATAGAAGGCTGGTATAACCGTAAGCGGATACATAGCTCTATTGGTTATTTGACACCACAGCAAAAGGAGGATGAGGAACTTAAAAAAACAGCATAATCTTTCGACTTTTTTTGTCCAAAGTATTGACATAGGTCCAATAACGTATTCCAGAATTAAGCATTATTTGTCATACCTTCCCTGGTATTCCTGTAAGACATTCCTGACTTTCTTAAAGCTTAAGAGCATCTCCAATGCCCTATTTTGGCAGTCAAAGCAGCTCCTCCGGCTAAAATGCATCTCCTTCTCAATGGACGCCCAGCTTTTGCAGTCAATGAAGCGGAGTTCCAATACCATCCGCTCCATGCTGCTTTTCTCCAAAAAGTCCATGATATCCATGACTTTCAGAAGGGCATTTTCTGCCCGGCTTTTCTGTTCCTCTATCCGGGTCTCAATTTCGCTCATGCGGTAAACGAAGGAAGCATTTAGAGCATTTATTGTATCCTTATATCCCAATGCAACCGCCACGTCTTTCCCAACGAACCATGGCTCTCCTTTAATGTTTACTGTCCTTACTTGGCCAAACTCTTTATTCTTAAAAATCTGTAAATTCTCCATATTACCTGTCCCTTCCTTCTTGATTTTATTCCCTTCTCCGCTTTAACTACTTCCGAAGTCACCCAATGCTTAAACCTCTTGGCGCTTTCCAGCCTGCTGCCGAAAATCAGGGCATATAGGCCGGATTCGTTAATTATGGCCATTTTGAGGGAGCCAGGAGGTGTTTCCATTTCGGCAACACCTCTGTCTTCCGACTCGACTTTCTTTGAAACTGCGCTTCTTGGCTCCGCATACCCTAATGCCTCTGCCACATCTTTTCCAACAAACCAAGGCTCTCCTTTAATATTTATTGTTCTTACCTGGCCAAATTCTGGGCTTTCAAAAATCTTTAGCTCATTCAAATTACCTTCACCCCCTTTCTGAAACATGCTTTTCTTTAGATGTAAACTCTCTTGGATCAACCCCCAGAAAAAACATACACTCATAAATTCATGATCTCTTAAATCCCTGTTTCTTTTTTTGCTCAACAAACTATCATACAAAGAGCGATATGGGAGACCTGTTTCCCTAGACATTTTCTGTAAATTGATTTCTTTATTCCTTACATACTCAGAAACCCTAACAGTTATATCACTCAATATATCACCTCCGTTTTTCTAAAATTCTTGGAATAACTATACAATACTCTTATTTACTCAGAATATCAATATATTTTTCTGAGAAAGTTAGAATTTTTGTTGACGTGTTAAAATTATAATGGTATATTACATATCAGAAGGAGGGCATTTGTTTATGAAAATTGGAAATACATTGAGAGAATCAAGAATAAATGCCAAAATGTCCGTAAAGCAGATTTCTGACATTCTTACAGAACAAGGATATAAGGCTTCTGAAAAAACTATTTATAGTTGGGAATCTGATAACAGTAAGCCAGATATTGAAATTCTCATGAAACTATGTGATTTATATGGCATCAGAGACATATTAAAAACTTTCGGATATAATGGCTACAAAGAAGATGGTAGTATTCAGCTAAATATGAAAGAACATGAAATAATTGAAAGCTATCGCTCCCTTACACCTTCCAGCAAAAACCACATTGATTATGAATTGAATCGGGAAGTTAAGCGGATGGTGGAACTGCAAAAGCAATCTGACTACATAAAGGAATTGGAGAAATCCACCCAGCAAGACAGTCAGATACATAAATTAGACATGCGGCTCATTAATTATTACTACCGCCTGGCATCCGCAGGCACAGGGCAGATCGTGTTTGACATGCCGCCAACAAAGCGGATTGAGATCCCAGACATCCCAGAATACAGAAGCGTGGATTACGCCATTGGGGTGAATGGCAGCAGCATGGAGCCTGAATACAGCGATGGCGATACACTGCTCATAGAGATGGCGGAAGAGGTGACGCCAGGGGAGAATGGAATCTTCCTGGTTGACGGCGAAAGCTATGTAAAGAAGCTGGGGGATGGGGAACTGATCTCCCTCAATCCTGAATACGGCAACATCCCGCTCACCGAGAACTCAAGGTGCATGGGGAAGGTGGTTGGGAAATTATGATTAAATAGCCCTGGCAATTTAACCTAATTGTAATATAATCACCGAAGGATATGCTAGTTTTATGAATCCATATATTTTAGGAAGGGACAAAAACAATGGACAATTTCTTGATGAAGCCCAAAATTGATTTCGCATTCAAGGAAATCATGATGGACGAGAAGGCACGCATCGGATTCCTGGCCGCCGTGCTCCACCTGGATCCCAAAAATATAAAAGAAACACGGATCCTGAACCCTTACCTTCGGAAGGTACATGAGGATGACAAGCTGGGGATCCTGGACGTCCGCATCCTTATGAACGACGATGCCATGATTGACGTGGAAATCCAGCTCTCGGAGCTGCTGGTATGGCCAGACCGCTCCCTCTTTTATGCGGCAAAGATGTACGCCGACCAGATTGAGCAGGGACAGAAATATGACGTACTCAAGAAGTGCGTCAGCATCAGCATCCTGGACTTTAATCTTTTCAAGGAAGAACCAGGCTTCTACTCCTGTTTCCACATCCGGGAGGATACCCGCGGGTTCCTGTATACCGATAAGATGGAATTCCATGTGATCGAGCTCCCAAAGCTCCCCCCGGAACTGAAGGAGAACTGCACTGGGCTGGAACTATGGGCAAAGTTTATCAATGCAGAACGGAAGGAGGAATTTGACATGCTTGCAGAAAAAGACCCCTATATCGACAGCGCTTACCAGCAGCTGCAGGTCATCAGCCAGGACAAGCAGAAGCGCCTGGAATACGAGGCCAGGGAAAAGGCTGTCAGGGACTACAACCAGGGAATGTACGAAGCAGAAGAACGCGGGGTTAAACGTGGCAAACAGGAAGAGTCCGTCCGCGTTGCGAAAGACATGCTCCAGGAAGGTTTTGACGTAAAGATTATCTCCAAAATATCCGGTCTTTCTTTGCCAGAAATAGAAAAATTAAAGAATACACTGCTGGGAGAAGCGAATAAAAACAGCACGCTGTAGGAGGAATTTGACATGCTTGCAGAAAGGGAGCCCTATATCGACAACGTTTACCAGCAGCTGTAGGTTACCAGCCTGAACAAACAGAACCGGAAGGAAACTACGGATGGGTATCACGGATGTATTTATGGCGACTCAATTTAAAGGCGAAAGCTATGCAAAGAAGCTGGGGATGGGGAGCTAATTTCCCCCACCCCCAAATACGGCAACATCCCGCTCACCGAGAACTCAAGGTGCATGGGGAAGGTGGTTGGCAAGTTATGATAAAGTACTATATATTGTGGTTATACACATATTACCCACAATTTTATCCACATTTTTTAAAAAACAGTTGACTTTTGGGAGTTTTAGGCTATACTATTAAGTAACAGAAGCTCCCACACCTCTCAACGATGTGTCCAATGGGAGCACTTTTTTATTTACAAGGGAGAAAAAATGGAGCTGAAGAAACCTACAACCTTTGAAGAGCAGGCAGAACTGCTGGAGAAGAAAAATATTACCATCACAAACAGAGCCTCCTGCATTGATTTTTTGTCAAAGACGAATTATTACCGCCTTTCTGGCTATTATCTTCCTTTTATACGGAAGGAAGAAGAAAGGTGCTTCATGCCAATTGAATTTGGGCGTATCCAAAATATATATGAGTTCGATGCCAAATTGAGGAACCTGATTTCCTCAGCAATAGAAAAAATTGAAATACATATCCGAACACAGCTTGCTTATTTCCACGCACATGCCTATGGGGCGGAAGGATACATGGATGCCTCATCATTTAACAAGAAGCATAACCATTCTTCTTATATGAGCCATGTCAGCGCATGCATTACGGAAAATGCTAATACTCTTGTTATAAAACACCACAAAGAAAAGTATGGGGGGCACATCCCAGTCTGGGCAATCATAGATTTTTTTTCCATTGGGATGCTTTCCTATTTCTACCGCGGGATGAAGAATAGTGACAAAGCGAAGATAGCCGAACGTACTTACGGTGTCAATTACCAGACATTAGAAAGCTGGCTGCGCTGCCTAACAGACTTGCGCAACAGATGCGCCCACTATTCTAGGCTATACTACTGGATATTTCCCGCCATTCCTAAAATGCCCACGAAAGAAAAGTATGCCCCTACACGGCGGCTGTTTGCCCAGCTTTATATGCTAAAACTTATGTATCCAGATAAGGGAAAGTGGGATAATGATTTTGTAAAGCCATTGGGAAAATTAATAAAGAAATATAAGAAAGACATATCCTTAAAACATTTGGACTTTCCATATCACTGGCAATCAATGTTGAAGCAGGAATGAGATTGTTTGCAATCCAATGCACATACTTGACAACATAAAAAAAATAAGCTAACCCCAGGGGCAAAGGAATTCTAAGCCTTACGGCCTACTCCTATTCAGGAACCCAGCCTTGTCCTTCGCGAGTTAACGTATGTATAGTATAATAGAATATATCATTTTTATCAATATATACAACAAATTTTGATATTGTAACTTTATTTTCGGTTTTGAACTATATATGTGGTTTATCCCGTATAGTCCCAAGCCAGCATTGGGCAATCATTTTTATACTTAATGCCTAATTTTGTAAAAATGCCTATAATTCAAAAAACCAAGTAAAATTTTACATTTTCAGCAAATTTTTTTTCAACACGCAAAAGCCGCCCCTGCGCCAACAGGAACGGCTCACATAGATATATCCGAAAGATGATACACCCATACCAAAAGCATTGTACCATCCTTCGGGGCACCCAGTCAACCAGGAAATTGGGTTGGGCGCTATTTTTATACCCATTTTTAAGGAGGATACCATTATGGCAAAGGCAAAATACAAGAAAAACGCCCGTCGGGAATTTGAGACAAAAATCTGGGACGGGACATACAACCCGGACGGGAGCAAGCACCGAAAGCGGCTGGTGTCCAAGAAGTCCAGCGCGGACCTGGAGCGGCAGGTAAGCCAGCTTAAGAACAGCGTGGAGAACGGCCAGTATGTGCAGAAGTCAGATATCCTCTTCCTGGACTACGCCAGAGGATGGCTGGCCGCTAAGAAGGGCGTCCGGGAAAAGAACACCCAGGCCATGTACAGGAACGTCATTGAGAGGCACTTATCCTTCCTGGAAGGCGTGAGGCTTACAGACATCCGCAACAGCCATTTCCAGCTGGCCATCAACAATGCCCTGGATAAGCCAAGAACATGCCAGCAGATCTACATCACCTTCCGGCAGATTGTCAAGATGGCTGTGGCAGACAATTACATAGGCGCTGGGATGTGCGCCATGATATGCCAGGACATTAGCCTCCCGAAGCTGGCAAAGAAGGAGAAACGGCCGCTTACAGCCGTGGAGAGGGATGCTATAGGGAAGGCGGACTTCACGGAACGGGAGCAGGCATTCGTCTATCTCATTTACTCCTGCGGGCTGCGGCGCGGGGAGGCCCTGGCGCTGTCCATATTCGATTTCCATCTGGGGGATGGGCAGGCTACCGTATCTATTACGAAGTCCCTTATATTCGATGGGAATGCCCCAGAGATAAAGGATATGCCAAAGACTGAGAACGGGTTCCGCACCCTGCCCATCCCAGGCAGCACGGCGGGCTTCCTTAAGGGATATATCGCAGGCCTCCCCGGCAGCTTACTGTTCACCTGCAGGGACGGCAGCCTGATCACGCACTCATCCTATGTGAAGATGTGGGCTTCCATTGAGCGCAAGATGAACCGCGCCGCTGGCGGGACGGATGCCTTCCCGGCCATCACAGGCCTTACCGCCCATATCTTCCGGCACAATTACTGCACGAACCTCTGCTATAAAGTGCCAGAAATCAGCATAAAGAAGATTGCCCAGCTGATGGGCGACTCTGAGAAGATGGTACTGGACGTCTATAACCATATTATGGAAGAAAAAGAGGACCCTGCCGCCGTCGTGGACAGCATCCTGGCCATCTGATTTTGCGGACGCAGTGCGGACATTAGGCCGAAAAAGCGCCCCTGCGGACACGGTGCGGACATCTAAAACCACCTACTTCTGCCTACTGCCGCTTACATGCAAAAATAGCGGGAACCCCTGATTTTACTGGGGTTCCCGCTATTCTAGGTTCATGAGACATCGGGGATTCG
>CAJTNT010000086.1 GCA_910577785.1 uncultured Lachnospiraceae bacterium
CCAAAGCGAGGATGCCTTTCCTATTTCTCCACTCAGCTTCCTCACTGCTAATTGGAAGGCATCCATATCTTGTCTTATTAGTCCTGAATTCATATACTTTCTCCAATCTGCCCCATCTTTCCCGACAGCCAACATTCGTCAAGCTGGTATGGAAAAGCATCCAACTGTCGGATTGTATCGTGCGAGTTTGGGTTATAATCAAAAAACAGAATCAATGCCATATAAAGACTCCAAGACATAGGTCTCTTCTGTAATTCAATTGAATTGTACGTTTGCCTCGAAACGCCAATAGCATTAGCAATTTCATCCTGAGAAGCACCTACAGCACCTCGTAAAGCAGGAAGCTCGACAGTCAACCTACGAATTAAGGACTCCTTCGTTTCTTTATCAAAATGCCAATAATCCATGTACGAGATTCGCTTTCCTATTTGTTCCACTACAGTCTCCTATGAACACATTTCTTTCTGGTAGTATCAAGTAGTATGAAACACCTTCCCACTACAATTTTCATTTTACATCTTGTCAAATTATTTGTCAATATGTCACAAAAATATTTTATGGTTTGCATTTTTAATCTCTTAGGGTCTAATTCCCCGCAGCTTGCTGCGGGGTCGTTCATTGATAAAAAACGATTTCTATCACCTAAAGAAAGATAAAATCTATGAAGACAAGTGAAAAATATCTACCAAATGTAAAAATGGTAGATGAACTATCATAATTCACAATGTATTTTTAAATTTACTTGAGAGTTAAAAGTTTTCAACAAAAGAATAGCGCTTATGGTATGGATTATGGTATTCTTTAATCACCACAAAGAAAGAGATACCATCCGACCAGAAGTGCTATTCACTGTATGAGTTTACCATACTTTCTGGTGGATGACCATACATTATGCTAAATTTTATTGAAAACATTCTATGCCACTTTGAAACCTGTTTTTCCCGCAAATCCGCTTTCCGCTGGTTTGTCGTCATAACTGTAGGGCTTATGCTCCGCTCCGATAAGCTTGGGGTCACCTCCATAATCCGTGACCTTGCGCTCCATCCTGGCTGTTACGATTCCATGCTGCATTTCTTCAGGGCATCCTCCTGGTCGCTGGAGGAGATCCGGAAACGCTGGTTCTGTGCCGTAAAGCAGTATGCGCCCCTTTATAAAGAAGGGAACCTCCATGTCCTTGTGGGCGATGGCGTCAAGCAGTCCAAGGAAGGGCGGCGCATGCCGGGGGTAAAGAAGCTTTTCCAGGAATCGGAGAATTCCGCGAAACCGGAATTCATCCACGGCCATATGTTCGGCGGCCTTGGCATCCTGGCCGGCAGTGTCCGCAGATGGGCCTGCATCCCTTTAAGCATCCGGCTCCATGACGGGCTCCAGGCTGCCAGGGAATGGAAAGGGGCATCTGTTTCGGCTGCTTCCCATGTAGTCCAGATGGTGGAGGACGCCTGGCACGCTGCCCATACCTTTGGGGACTCCCTGCTCCTGCTGGACAGGTATTTCCTTACAGTACCGGCCCTTGAGAAGCTGAAGGAGCTCAATGGCAGCGGGAGCGTGCATATGGAGATCGTCACAAAAGCGAAAAAGTCCTGCACCGCATACCAGAAGCCCGGCCCCCGCAGACCCGGGAGGGGACGGCCGCCTAAGAAGGGGGCCGCTGTCCGCCTCAAAGAGCTGTTCGGCTCCCATAAAGGACAGTTCCAGGAAGCAGAGATAGAGCTCTATGGCAAAAAGGAGGCCATACGCTATTACTGCATCGACCTGCTGTGGGGCCAGAAGCTGTACCAGGAGCTGCGGTTCGTGCTGGTGGAGATGGATGGCGTCCAGGGCATCCTGGCAAGCACCAGCCTGGCGCTGGAGCCGCTGTCCATCATCCGGCTCTACAGCTACCGGTTCCGGATTGAATGCACGTTCCGTGAACTGAAGCAGCAGATTGGGGCGTTCTGCTACCACTTCTGGTCAAAGTACATGCCGAAGCTGAACTACTACCAGAAGAAAGGGGAGCCTACGCCCATGGAGCAGGTGGAGGGTGAAAGGCCCCGCCGGAAAGTGCTGGAGGCCGTCCGTGCCATTGAGATGCATATGGCCCTGTCCTGTATTGCGATGGGGATTCTGCAGAGCATTTCCATCCACTTTATTGGGAAGGTAAGTTCCGGCCAGATCCGCTACCAGAGGACGCCATCCAGGGGAAGGGTCTCTGAGGCAGCACTCATGCATTATTTCCGGAAACATTTTTTCCGCCTTTTAGGCCAAAAGCCCGAATTATGCATAACGCAGATAATTCAGGGACTGCCGGAAGCACCAGAAGAACCGTGGGATTGTCTGGCTTCATAGTGCTACAAACTTTCAACTCACAAGGAAGATAGATAGTGCTAAAAAAATAAATTAACAAAACTGAATAACAAATATAAATACATAAGGCACTGCTGTAGATATCGGCAGTGCCTTTCTGAACGATAAAAACTATTCGCATGAGGTGATTGGCATTATCAAAAATAATATAGAGACGAATTATCTGCAATATGCCCAAGGGAAGTTAGTGTATAATTATTATTGGCAGAGGGAGGGAGCAGACTAAAAATAAAAGGGAAGCAGAGAAAATCCCCACTTCCCAAACATGCAGAAATCCTTTATGATGTTAACAACGAAGAAAACAAAAGAAGGAGACTACATGATGAAGACTATTGTAGAGGAAAAACTGGTATCATTCAAGACCCTGGAGCAAAAAATCTATAAATATATATGCACCTATGGAGCAGAGCTTACGCGGATAGTGCTGGAGAAGTATGATGACGAGCTGGCAGAAGGAAGGGACAGGAGAGCATACCGCGACAAAGGGAAGCGGGGGACAACCATAAAGACGGTATATGGGGAGGTGTGCTATTCCCGGAGGGTATATGAGAAGAGGGAGGAAGGAGGGGAAAAAAGATATGTGTACCTTCTGGACGAGGCGATGCAGATGGAGAAGATAGGGCTGCTGTCGGCAAACCTGGCAGAGAAGATAGCCATGACGGCGGCGGAGAGCCCCTACCGGGTGACGGCCGAGACGATAAGCAGCACCTGCGGCCAGAGCGTGAGCCATGGAGGGGCATGGAACCTGGTGCAGCGCCTTGGGGAAAGGATCAGCAAGGAAGAGGCCTATGCGGTAAGGCAGATGGAGGCCGGGGAGGCGGCAGGGAAAGAGGTGCTGCCGGTGCTGTTCGAGGAGATGGACGGGGTATGGCTGTCCATGCAGGGCGAAAGACACCAGAAGATGAAGAAACAGGAAATGAAAGTGTTCACGATGTACGAGGGGTGGAAGGCGGAGGACGGGGGCCGCAGCAGCCTGGTGAACAAGACGATGCTTGCAGGGATGGAGAAGAGCGGCGGGTTCCATGCAAAGAGGGAGGCATTGATAGAAAAGAGGTACGCGGCAGACGAGATCGTGCAGCGCGTGCTGAACGGGGACGGCGGGGGCTGGGTGAAGGAGCCGTATGACCCGGAGGCGATCGTGCAGCTGGACAGGTACCATGTGTACCAGGAGATCCTGCGCAAGATCGGGGACAAAAAGGCGCAGAAGGAGATCCGGGAGCTGTTCGACAGCGAAAAGCCGGATGAGATGCTGGATTATATAAAAGCCTATGCCGACAGCGTGGCGGGCGATGAAAAGACGGACAACCGTAGGAAGAAGGCCCTGGAGCTGTATAGATACCTGCACAACAACAGGGAGGGCCTGATCCCCTGGCAGAAGCGTGGGATAGAGATACCGGCACCGCCGGAAGGAATCGTGTACAAAGGGATGGGGGTGCAGGAAAGCCAGAACTGTACAGTGATAACGTTGCGGATGAAGCACCGGAGGATGCGCTGGTCGGTAAACGGCGCGAACAACATGGCGAAGATACTGTACCGGAAGGAGAACCGGGAGCTGGCCGAAACGATAGAGAGGTATACAGATGGGTTCCTCCCCATATCCGGGATGGAGGATGCCGTCAAGATACTGAGCGCTGCGAAAGCACCAAAGAAGGACGGGAAAGGGAACCCTTATGTGGACAGGATGGGCGGCCACATGCCTCTGCTGGATGCAATGCGGACAGCATCCAGAAAGGCATTCATAGCAGCTTTCGTTGATTGAAAAGTAAAACAAGTCTATATCAGAAATGCAAACTGAATTATCAGAAAACAGAAAAAAATGTCGGACATCTACAAAAAAGAGAAAAGTGCCAATTAGGACTTGACACATACATTCGGATATGGACTCTGGACATGGCAGGGGATTGCGTATAAAATATATAGGTAGCGATTAAATCTTGCCCAAAACCGGATAAACGGCATGACCGGCTGTACTATGTGGCTGGCAAGAATTAAATGCCGTTTATATAGAATGGAAAACGCAGCGGACAGACAGGGAGGGCTTCAAAGGAGGTTCAACATGTGGATTGAAACCCGGAGATTGGTGATTCGGAATCTGAGGACAGAGGATGGAAGGGTTTTTGCCGAAATGGCAGCGGACGGGAGCCTGCATGACATCGGCTTTGGCAGGGACTGCTCCGGATGGATGGAGGAGTGGGTAGCCGAGGCAAAGGGATTGGCGTCCGGGGACATAAAAGGAGAGGGCATAAAATGTATATAGAATACAGAACACAGAAAGACTTGCCCTGTGACCAGCTGTACCGCCTGTTCCTGGCGGTAGGCTGGGCCGCGGAGGACACCACCACACAGGATATGATGGACTATTTCAATATTGGATTTCTCCATTCCACATTTGTCTTCTCCGCCTGGGCCGATGGCAGATTGGTAGGATGCGTCAGGGCTCTCAGCGACCTGTATTTCCGCTCTGTCATTTATGACCTGGCTGTCCTGCCTGCATTCCAAGGGCAGGGAATCGGCAGAGAGCTGGTGCGCAGGTGCAGGGAAGCCTGCGAGGGCTCCGAATGGCTGGTGCAGACAGATGGGGCAAAAGGATTTTATGAGAAAATCGGTTTTCGGGAAAATGGGGATGATTTCCTCACGCTTCCCGGCAAATGGTTTTAGGCGGGGAGCATATGGCATCATTATGTGCGAAGCGGCGTTCGTCATATTCATCTTTTGTCAGCTTCCAATGATATTGCAGCTTACCCTTATGTGGTTGCGGAATCTCTTCCTTAAAAATAAGCGTAAACCCGTTCTTTTCCCAGACACGCCTTGAACGGATATTATAATCTTCGCAAAAACAATGTAAGATGTCTACCTGCTCGCATTCAAAGGCGTATTTTACCAACATCCCAATAAAAAGTGTTCCGATACCTTTTCCCCAATAATTTTTTTCGCCAATCATCATGTCGATTCTTCTTACATCGGTACTGTCGGCATACATCTCTCTGACATTGGGCAGATTCATTTTCTGCAGCCAGCAGTCCCCTATGGCCCTGCCGTCTACCTCAACTAAAAAGCAAAGGTTGTTCTGCGATATGCCTCCGTAAATTTCATGGACCACCTCAGGAGGATAACTCTCGACATCGTCTCCTTCTGTCCAATACAGCACCTCAGGATCGGAGTTCCATTTATATAGGTAAGGCAAATGCTCATCAGAAAGAGGACGCAAAATAATCCGATATGCGTCATTTCCGCCATATAATGTTACGTCATGTGATTTGATGATGCCCATAGACTTATTCTCCTTGCTGCAGGGGATTGCCTCCCGCGAACGGCGTATCCTTTCTTCCAAAACGTCTATTTTATAGTTGGCTTATAGCTGATTTCGTGATAGAATTCATCGCCTCCGCCAGCCATGTGTGTGGCTCCCAGTTTCTTCATTCTGCGGTATATTTCCGATAATGCGGCGGCCGTCAGGCCTCTGCCGCGATACTCCGGAATGGTGCAAAGGGGCTCCAGATAAGCAATACCATTATACGAAAACGGAGGCATGCTCACAAGTAGAGAAAATGGTTATAATGAAACTTGCCACAAAAGATGACCACAATGATACAAACATACGTTCTTGTGGCATTCTGTCAACCCTTGGTATATAATGGGATATCATAATACCGATGAATGAGGAATTCAATATGAAAAATGAATACTATCTGTTTTTGGACGAGACAAAGCCCAATGCTCATGGGAGCTACTTTGCATTAGGCGGTTATGCCATAAAAAGAGAAGATTACGAAAACATTCTAAAACCGCAATTACAAA
>CAJTNT010000087.1 GCA_910577785.1 uncultured Lachnospiraceae bacterium
TTCCACCAAAGCTTTAAACAATGCCGCCATTTTCTCACCTCCTACAATATAATTTTTAATAAGTGTCTCCTTTGTATCTGGATACAAAGTTTGTGAAGCACTTCTGATTTGTAGTATATCTCAAATATCCCAACAAACACAATACGTCAAATTAGTTGCATTTTTTTCAACTAATTTGACGTATTGTCCTCTTGCAGAGCCTAATGTAAGATAAAAGCAAAGGCATAACTGCTTAATATAAAGACTAAGAAGGAGACACCGCTTATGAAAAACAAAAAATCTCAGTTCAAATCAATGCTATCCATGCTAACACTAATGCTTGCCATGTCAGTCATTCTTACTTTGCCAGATGCAGAATCGAACAATTCTGATTCGATTCTCCAACAGCCTTCTGTCGGAGAAGAAGCTCCTGACAGGGATGAAGATGAGGAACCTAGAGAACAGCCCCTAACGGATATGGATGAAATAATAACTGCGCTTAAAATGGCCGAAAAATACACCCTCTGATTATGACAGGAACTTCGCTTCCCGTTCCTCCAATAATGCTCTCATGCGAGAGTCATACACAAAATCTGCCATAGTTTCACTAATCCGAAAAGCCTTTCTCCATTTCAGCCGGAGGGACTCATGTCTTTCCGGCTTTTCGACAGCAATCTCATAGGTATTCCATGCAATATGGTAAAACAAATGCCGGATGCAATTTATCCTGTAAAGCAATAAATCTTTTCGGACAGTCGCTTCGCTGAGTTCGGCAGCATTCTCAAAACTATAAATATCGCCCAAATAATTACTATAGCCCTGCACTAAAACTCCATAGCCATAATTATAAACATCCGTTTTTACACTGTTTTGCCTGATTGAAAACAACACAGCTTCATACCATTTCTTCGCCTCACTAAAATTTCCCAGCCTTCGATAAAGATTACCAATGTCACCAGCAATCATAATCTCTTCCCTCTGGAAAACCCACCATTTCATATCCCTGCCCTCGAACTCAGGCACCGTACAATGCAGCGCTTCCAGCATCATTTCCAGGCTTTCCTGCAATGCCCCTTCCTTTTTCCATTTCATGGCAGCTTCAAAGAACCGCAACTCCTGCCTTACCTTTGGGTACACCTCGTCTACCATTCCGCGGAATCTACGGATTTCCCGCTCCGCGCCCTCCCAGTCGCTGTATTCCAGCAATGTGCTGATCCGCTGCCGCAGAGCCAGGACATCCACAGAATCCGTCTCCAGCAACGGCGTATGCCATCCCCCATACTTCCCGTATTGTTTTGCCAGCCTGCTGTAATTTTCATAAGAAAGCTTATGCATCCCCTTCTCTATCTTCTCCAAATGGCGGGGCGTGACTATCTGTTCCCCTCCGTCATAAACCGCCCTTTCCCTGGATTTTCCATAGAATGTCCGGAGCATTTTCAGGACAGTACCCGCATCCCTGGTATTGTCAATGGAAATCCCCTGCCATATCCGGTATCCGGGATAGCCGAACCATCCATATATCTCCCGGAACATCTCCCGGAATTTACCAATCTGCTCCGGGTACTCCGGCCTCCCGAAAAGAGCCGCGTCCAACCCACACAGGGCATCCAGCAGCGGCAACGCATAGCAGTGGCAGCCATGTCTGCGCAGCAATTCCAAAGCCCTCTGCCCTCTGGCAGCCATATCTCCCTCTGAAATCCCCATATACGCCAGCGAATCGCTGAATCCGCCGGACGCATATGCCTGTCGGATTCCCAGTATGGCGGCCTGGGGCAGAACCAACGCCATTGCGCGCTCTTTCCAGCCATGGGTTTGGGGATATTCCCACACGGCCTGCCACAGTTCCCACGCTTCCTCCCATCTGCCGTTCAGAAACAGTGCAGCGCCAAACAGCAGAACCGCCTCCAGTTCCCCGGGGGAGAGGCAGAGTTTTGCCAAATGCCGTTCCCAGCCCTTCCGAACAGTACAGCCTACCATCTGCTCAGCCTTTTCCAGAATAGCCGCCATTTCGGTTCCTGCATATTCCCAGGCTCGCACGCTCCTCCCCTGCTCCCCTGCCTCCCCGTATTTCGCCATCACCTGTAACAGCATCAGGACAAGCTCCGCCTTCAGCAGAAACTGTTCTTCCAGCGGCTCACGCTTACTGTAAATTTTCCGGTATTCTTCCAGCTTCTCCACAACCAACTCCGCTTTGCCAGGCACCAGCAGACAGATATCCTCCCGCATCCGCCAGCGCTCCAGACTCTCACCCGAAGAGAGCGATTCAAAATACTCCGGCGAAATCCCCATGCGCAGCAGCAGGGTATCTCCTGTCAGTTTTGTCCACTGCGCCTTTCCCTTTTCCACCTTTTCCAGCGCCGTCCGGCTCAGGATTCCAGAGGACAGGTCTTCCAGCGACAGCTTCCGTTTCATCCGTTCCTTTCGAATCATCTGGCCATATGCCTTATTGTATTCCAGTATAAATTCCGGTTCGCTGATATTCTCCATTCATTTATCCTTATATTTAGGCTTAACCGTTTTACTACTAGAGCCTTTTTCATTCACAGCGGCTGACATGCAGCACCTGTAAGTCCAGCTCCACCCTATCGCCAGGGCCTTCCTCTCCGTCGCTTATCAGAAGATACTCTCCTGTCAGCGTCCCAAGCTCCGTCTGCGCCACGGGAATGACCGCTTGAGGCAGATAAGCGTATACAGCCCTTCCGTAGGGAGCCTTCTGCGTATCCAGATAATAGACTGCCACATTCTCCAGCCCGTTCCCACTTATATATTCCGCGATGCTTACCGCATCCTCCTGAATGGCAGCGCCCATGGCTACCTGATTATTATAGTAGGGTAGCTGGTACAGATTGATCAGGAAAATCGCCCCCACAGCCGCCAGCCCGACTATATTGGCCCACCTGATATACCCCTCCACCCGATGCCTCCGGTGCCATACCCACATAAAGCAGGCCGCAGCGGCGGCAGCCCCGCAGGCAAGGATATTGAAATGCGGCAGGAACCTCTGGGTAATATTGTCAATCAGCAAGAATATCGGCGCGTCAATAATCCCAATCCTCTGTCTGTCCCCCATTGCGGCAAAGTAGAAGCCAAGATAGGTAAAGACAGCGATGTACACCGGCCAGATCCATCCGGGCAGCCTGAACCGCTCCCTTCCTTTCAGGTACACCAGCAGCAGCGGCAGCTCAAACATCTGAAAATACCGGTAAAGCAGCTTATGGGGCAGCAGCACCTTACCCTCTTCCGTTATCACCACGCTGATCACGATCTCCGCCACCAGAATCAGGATCCCCAGCAGCAGGAACCTCAGGAATCCTCTGTCCTGTTCCGAATAGGCCTTTCTGTCGGCAATCGGCAGCACCACAGGCAATACCCCCCAGTAAAAGCAAAGCGCCACCAGATAGAAAACAATGCAGCTCAATATGGCGGCAATCGTGCGCCAGTCTATGGGAAACAGCCTAGAAAACTGGGCGCTGTAATGATTGGAACCCGCAATCCCTCCGTTGATCCACAGGATTCCGCCTTTTCCAATGGCGTAAAGAATCGCCCAGATGCCGGAAAACGCGGCCACCTTCTTCCATACCGCAATGCAGCGCTGGCGGCAGGCCTCCCAAATCATACATGCGCAATACAGCAGCGGCAGGAACAGGAACATGGTCTTCGCAAAATAGCCCACAGCGGCAAGCGCCGCAATCAGTGCCATGTCTCCGGAAATCCGCAGGACGCGCCCTTCCTGTATCTCTCTGTACACGAAATAAGCCGTCCAGAGGAATATGGGATACACCAGAACCTCCTGCATGCAATATGCCGCATTCGTCATAGACGGCAGGAAAAGCGTCAGCGCGGTCACGATCCATATCGTTTTCCCATCCCTGCCCCCAGGCCCCAACATCCGCTTTGCCAACAGATAGACCGGAAAGACAGAGGACAGCATGACCACCGTCCCTATCATGCGGAAAAAGAACATGATGTCCTCCGGCCCGGCAAAATAATATGCCAGCGACAGCAGCATGGAATACAGGACACAGGTATAATCCAGGAGGGTCCCCCCTGGGAGAAATGTCCCTGGTAATGGAATGACCTGGCCATGGATATGTACAATTCCTCGTCTACCGTCAGATGCACCGGAATCGTGAACCTGCTGACAAAAAAAGCATAACCTATGACCCCTAAAATATATAAGCCCAAAAGCTTCGCCGCATTCTTATGCATTGGCTAATCCTCCCCCCGCCCCGGAAATCCCAGGGGCCTGTATGAAACCTATGGTTCTATCATATCCCGCCATGAAAGCATGTGTCAAGCGTTTCTGATGCCCTGTTCCATTTCTGTTTTTCCATTTTTATCGCTTGACAGCCAAAGGTATCCGCTCCTTTATCCCTCCCTGTATGATTCTGCAAAAAACATAAAAACTATAGTTTGCAGGATAAACTTACAAAGTTACAAAAATGTTACGGAATAGAAAATCAAAACTTTCTGTTCCCTTTTTTACCCCGTTTTGGTATATATGTTTTATAACGTTTATATCAGGAGGGCTTATGGCAAAGAAATCAACGAGACTGGAAGAACTTCATAACACATTCCAAGAAAATGGAATATCTCCGGAAACAGTCATGCAAAACGACAGGCTGATCAGGGAAATCAAAAAGCATGCAGATGAAGTGCCGGATTATCGCCATCCATCTTATGTCCAGCATCCGCTGGGGGATATCATCATGATTGTCTTCTTTGCGGTGCTAGGGAATGCAGATGAATGGGCAGAGATCGAAGCATTTGCAAAGGTGAAGGAAAAGTGGTTTAGAAAGTACCTGGACCTTCCCAACGGGGTACCTACAGACGACACTTACCGTGTCGTGTTCAGCAATATCTGCACAGACCATTTCTTCCAGGTCACCACTGGAATTCTGCTGCGCACCATTGACGGAATTATCGGGCTGGCCGGGAAGAGGGATAATATATATGATATTGACTCGCAATAACTGCACTTAAAAGAAAGATTTTTAAAAATTAGCATGAAAATAAAGCCAGCCCATAG
>CAJTNT010000088.1 GCA_910577785.1 uncultured Lachnospiraceae bacterium
TCCACTCATTCATTCGCTTGTCAGCAATATATCCTTGTGCCAAACTTATATATTCGGCTAAAAAACCACCTCCGGGGAATAATGATACAGCTCCTTTTCCTGTTGCAATTAAAGCGTCTGTTAATTTATTTCCCATTTCATCATCTCCTTTGCTATATGGTAAACATTCTACCATACAAAAAGGAATTTTTCCACATTTCCTTTCAGCGTTCAGAATAAACGCATGAACAAAAAAAGCATACATTTGTTGTGAAAACTATACAACAATACCATTACATTTTTCACTCCTGCCTTTTCGGTGAAAATATTGTGGATTATGGATAAAACTGGTAAAATCTCCTAAAAGCACATAGGAGAATCAGTTATGCCAAAGAAAGATACCAAACTTGAAAAATTATCGGAGAAAATTCACATCACAGTAGAAGAAATTAGAAATCTGGGAGTTGAAAACCTAGATTGTATGTTTATGGAAATCTATGTGGAACAGGCTGCCGGACTCACCGACAGCAGGCAGCAGGAGAAAGTAAAACATCCCCTGAAAGATGTTGTGGGGATTGTCTTTTTTGCGGTTCTAGCAGGAAATGATGAATGGACTGAAATAGCTGATTTTGCAGTTGATGAGAAAGAAACGCTGCAAAAATATCTGGAGCTGCCAAACGGGATACCTTCCCACGATACGATACAAAGGGTGTTTTTCATCCTGCGCTCTGATGAACTGCAGAATACACTGGTAAATATATTGGTGCAGCTTGTCAGTGTAGCAGGGAAAAGTCTGGACGAATACCTTTACCGGAATGATGACCTTGGCTGCTATATCAAGGATGTGGTTGCAGCAGATGGAAAAGAAACCCATAATACTGGGAAAAAGGACAGCGCAGATGCCAAAGACAGGCGTAATCTCAATGAATTTAATGTAATGTCAACAGAATGGGGGATCTGCCTGTCTTCTACTCGTATTGATGAGAAAAGCAACGAGATCCCTGAAATGCAGGAAGTCATGGGGAACCTTGATCTACGGGGATGTGTTATTACAGCAGATGCACTGAATACACAGAAGGAAACCGCCCGCGCCATCGTAAAAAAGGCACATGGAGATTACTGCCTTGCACTGAAGGAAAACCAGAAAACCGCATATGGCGAAGTAAAAGAATACTTTGGTGACGAAAAGCTGCTGAAAGAAACCATGGCTGCAGACGGAAAATATCTGAAAGAAACAGAAAGAGAGTCTGGCAGCATAGTCACAAGAGAATACTTTATAACGGATGACATTAAATGGTTTGAGGACAGGAAGGACTGGGAAAAACTGAGTTCCATCGGTTATGAGAGAAAAAGGATCACCAGAACAGGAACGGATAACACAGTGATAGAAGAACGATATTTCCTGTGCAGTATCAAGCCCAATGCGGAACTGTTTTCTATTGTCGCACGCAGGCACTGGAATATAGAAAACAACCTACACTGGGCACTTGATATAGTTTTCAGAGAAGACAGATTACACTCCAAAGAAAAGAACGGAATACACAATCTTGGCCTGATCAGAAGATTTGTCCTGTTTATAATAAAGCTGTTGAAAGCTTACTATCACAGGAGCATGAAACGGATCCGTAGTAAGATAGGCAGAAACCTAGAAACAGAAATTCCTGTAATCCTCGCTGTTCTAAAAGTATTATACGATAACGATATGATGGATGCAATTGACGAACTTGCCAAATAATGATATTCTTTGAAGCCGTTTTTCGTTCGTGTAGAGGAGTTGATGTTATTTATTGAATCGCATTGCGGTAACAAAAAGATTACGATTTCGGGAGGGGAACCTCTGGAACAGGCGAATAGCCTAGAAATCTTAATCCACAGACTGAAGGGAAAAGGCTATAATGTATGTATGTGTCTATACCGGATGGGAGATAGGATGGGAGATAGAAAGGGTACCTGAGAATATTCTCCGGCTTGTTGATTATATTAAAACTGGTAGCTTTGAAGAATCCGGATATTCAGTATGTGGGTTCTTCGAATCAGCATATGTTTTCTATTGATAATGGCAATATTAGAAAATTGGATTTAGCGGTGTAGGGGAGGCATGATGATATTCTACATATAGTATAATGCGCAAGAACTGTAAAGGTACCTGAAGGGATTGTACCTTATAGTATTAGAAAAAATACAGGGAGGGAAGATAATTGATGATGAGAGCAATTGATTTGGCAAATAGAAAGAGAAATGCGGCAGGGGAAATTTTGGAGGCTGGCCAGGATTCTAAAAAGAATGAAATACTAAGAAACATTGTTCCGAAGAAATATGCCGAGAAGCATAACAGTCGTACTTGCCATATTCATGATCTGGAATACTATACTATTATATACAACTGCTTGGGGATTTCCGTAAAGAATATGGTGGGTGATAGGAAGAGAAGCTTTGGCAATATGATGAATGCTTTATATCGTAAGATTGTCGAACTTGCGAATATGCAGTCGGGAGGAATCGGCTTTATCGATTTTGATTCGGACGTGGCAGTTTATATTGAGGAGGAAAGTGATGAGGAAATTATTGAAATTTTTCACGAGTTTTTATGAATACTAGGAAAGGCTGTGAAAATCCTTATGTGACATTTAATTTTGGCTTGGATACCAGTAAAAAGGGAAGGCGTGTGGCTTTTCTGATGCTGGAGGCTTATGAGCAGGGCGATGACAGAGGAAATCCATTTATTTTTCCTAATATGGTATTTAAGATGAAGAGTGGAGTAAATCGGGAAGAGGATACGGAAAATTATGATTTAGGATACGGAAAATTATGATTTGTATGTGAAGGCGTTAAGTGTTACAGCCAAACGTATGGTGCTTACTTATTTTAATTGTGATAGTACGGCGAATGCATTGTTTCCTGCTGATACCATTGGAATCATGGGATGCAGGACAAGGGTGGTGACGAATGTCAATGGTAGAGAAGGCTCCCTGAACAGAGGAAATGTTGCGTGTGTAACATTGAATTTGGTTCAGATGGCATACCAGTCGGAGGGAGATATGGACAAGTTTTATAGTATATTAGATGAAAATCTGGCTGATGCAAGAGGGGTACTGCTGCACAGATTCCAAACGCTTTGTGAGCAAGGTATGTTTGAGGAATATTATGGGAAGGGATATTATTTGGGCGCAGAAAGCTGTAATGCCAGGGAAATGCTGAAGAATGGAACATTATCAATCGGATTTATCGGTTTATGGGATGCGATGGTTGTCCTGAAGGGTCGGATCATGGATTCGGCGTTTATAATGAAAGAGTATTATGCGGAGGCCATTGCCATAATCCGTCATATGAGAGAATACACGGATCAAATTACAGAAGAAGAGCATTTGAATTTCTCTCTTCTGGCTACAGCTGCGGAAGGGGTTACAGGTAGTTTCGCACAGTATGACAGCACTCATCAGGGAAAAGACTTTGATGTGTGTAAAAAAGGCTACTATACTAATTCGTTTCATGTTCCTGTAAACATGGCTGTCAGCTATCAGGAGAAGATTGCACTGGAAGGAGAATTCCATAGTTTGTGTAATGGCGGATCTATAACTTATGTGGAGCTTCGCGAGATGCCGGGAAGAAATGTGGAAGCTGTTCGGGAAATTGTCGAATATGCCTGTAAGATGGATTGTAACTATATTGGAATTAACTTTCCCATGGATTATTGTACATACTGTGGATATATGGGAAGAATTGTGGGAAAATGCTCCTGTTGTCAGTCTGACGCAATCAGAAGATTGAGAAGAGTATCAGGTTATCTGGCGGAAGAGGATAGATTTACCACGGGAAAGAGAAAAGAACTGAAGGACAGACAGTTTCATATGGTTGCGGACTTTATGGGAACTGACACATATGACGGATGAAGAGTGGTATTACAGGAAGACTGCATAATCTGGAATAGGGATAAGAAGATGCAGATTCGGGAAGAAACAGGGAGAGGTACAAGCTGCATCGTATATGATGCAGTTTGTACCAATGGAATGGGGTAGAACATTTTGTCAGGGCGAAAGAATACTATCCTTCTTATCTGTGGTTAAGTAGGACGGAAGAGGAAAGCATTTTTGAGCCTGAAAAGGAAGCAGGAAAATACGAGAAGCGAAGAATGGGTTATCCCAAGTTATAGGAAGGATTTTTTGCTAAAAAAGATTTTGGGAATTGTTAATTGTTATGAAATATCGAAACAGGCATAAAATCAAGTGCCATTATTGAAGTGCTATACTAAAGTTGTAACAGAAGTGGCTAATGAGATATAATCAAAATCACAAGAAACGAGGTACTCATTATGTCACAGAACTACACTCCCGAATTTAAGAAGAAGATTGTCCGCCTCCATGAGGAAGAAGGACGAACATACAAAAGTATTACCGCTGAGTATGGCGTATCAAAAGCCAGTATCTCCAAGTGGTGCAGTGAATTCAGCAAAGAATGCCAAGCGAAAGCCCAAACCAATCCTAATGCTCCGAATGAAATGGAACTTATGAAGGAGAACCTCCGGCTGCGGAAGGAACTGGAAGAGGCGAGGAAGGAAAACCTCTT
>CAJTNT010000089.1 GCA_910577785.1 uncultured Lachnospiraceae bacterium
TGACATTACCACTGGAATTCAGCCTTATCAAACCAGCTGCAGATTGGCCAATTCCATTACCCGTTCTACTGGCAGATCCAAATATTCAGAAATTTCTTCAAATGTAAGTTTTCCTTTCGCAATCATTTTCAATGCAGATTCTTCTTTTTCCTTTATGGCTATTCTTCTGCCATATTCTTCCATCGCTTTACACACTTGGTTTCGCCCTCCTCCCGCTTCTTTAAGAAGGCTGACTGGATTTTTATATTTCTCAATTTAGAAATACTCCTTCAACCCAACATAAGCAAGGACTTTATTACACAGCTTGCGGCTCAATCTAATGTCACAGGTAAGCATTATCCCCAACGTCTCCCTTACCTCTCTTGGGGACATGAGCCCTTCATCAAAGGCTAACATCAGAACGCCCATTGTCCCTACATGTTCAACTGACATCTTTTTTGCCACGCCTCGGCCTTTATGTTCATCTATCAGCAGCAAATCTGCTTTTTTCTCCATATACAAGACCAGCGCCTCGCTTTCACCGTAATCCAGTCCGGTAATATTTCTCAATGCGCTTACAGAATCTTTATTATAAACTTTTTCAACCACAAGAAATGCACATTGCTCAATTTCTTCTCTTTCATCCCGATAATCCATGTTGCCTGTCAGCTCATTATAAACGGCTTTCGGTATCACAACGGTCTGATAAAGATTTTTAAGCAGTTCCAGCCTCCCCGCTTTTAAAAGGGAGAGTATTGGTGTTGTATCTGACACCACTATCATACCCTTGCCTCCAACAGTTTTTTCACTGTTTGGATTTCTTCTTCAAATTCCTCATCTGTCATGTCTATATACGGAATCCCCAGCCTGCTGTATAATTCTATAAGTTCCATTTTGTGCATCCCCAATAGCTCAGCCGCACGGCCATGCGATATGGTATTATTTGCTATGCTCGGATATAGCAAAAGTGCATTTCTCATTTCTTCAGACGTATCATGCATCACATACTCTTTTGCATTCTCTGGGATCCTCACCTCAATATTGGCCATGTGCATAGAATCACTCCTTCTGTCCCTGATTTTTTATCACGCATTTATATGGTTCCTTTGTTCCTCATACTATGTTTTACCGTCATTTCTATGCCTTGTTTTCATGATAATCCACCCTGTCCAAATGGTTCTTTGGGTTTTCATTACCAAAACATTACCAAATAGCGGTGACATTACCACTGGAATTCAGCCTTATCAAACCAGCTGCAGATTGGCCAATTCCATTACCCGTTCTACTGGCAGATCCAAATATTCAGAAATTTCTTCAAATGTAAGTTTTCCTTTCGCAATCATTTTCAATGCAGATTCTTCTTTTTCCTTTATGGCTATTCTTCTGCCATATTCTTCCATCGCTTTACACACTTGGTTTCGCCCTCCTCCCGCTTCTTTAAGAAGGCTGACTGGATTTTTATATTTCTCAATTTAGAAATACTCCTTCAACCCAACATAAGCAAGGACTTTATTACACAGCTTGCGGCTCAATCTAATGTCACAGGTAAGCATTATCCCCAACGTCTCCCTTACCTCTCTTGGGGACATGAGCCCTTCATCAAAGGCTAACATCAGAACGCCCATTGTCCCTACATGTTCAACTGACATCTTTTTTGCCACGCCTCGGCCTTTATGTTCATCTATCAGCAGCAAATCTGCTTTTTTCTCCATATACAAGACCAGCGCCTCGCTTTCACCGTAATCCAGTCCGGTAATATTTCTCAATGCGCTTACAGAATCTTTATTATAAACTTTTTCAACCACAAGAAATGCACATTGCTCAATTTCTTCTCTTTCATCCCGATAATCCATGTTGCCTGTCAGCTCATTATAAACGGCTTTCGGTATCACAACGGTCTGATAAAGATTTTTAAGCAGTTCCAGCCTCCCCGCTTTTAAAAGGGAGAGTATTGGTGTTGTATCTGACACCACTATCATACCCTTGCCTCCAACAGTTTTTTCACTGTTTGGATTTCTTCTTCAAATTCCTCATCTGTCATGTCTATATACGGAATCCCCAGCCTGCTGTATAATTCTATAAGTTCCATTTTGTGCATCCCCAATAGCTCAGCCGCACGGCCATGCGATATGGTATTATTTGCTATGCTCGGATATAGCAAAAGTGCATTTCTCATTTCTTCAGACGTATCATGCATCACATACTCTTTTGCATTCTCTGGGATCCTCACCTCAATATTGGCCATGTGCATAGAATCACTCCTTCTGTCCCTGATTTTTTATCACGCATTTATATGGTTCCTTTGTTCCTCATACTATGTTTTACCGTCATTTCTATGCCTTGTTTTCATGATAATCCACCCCGTCCAAATGGTTCTTTGGGTTTTCATTACCAAAACATTACCCAATAGCGGTGACATTACCACTGGAATTCAGCCTTATCAAACCAGCTGCAGATTGGCCAATTCCTCTACCCGTTCTACAGGCAAGCCCAAATCCTCGGCAATTTCCTCAATTGTAAGTTTTCCTCTTACAATCATTTTCAATGCAGATTCTTCTTTTTCCTTTATAGCTATCCTTTTGCCGTATTCTTCCATCGCTTTACACACTTGGTTTCGCCCTCCTTCCGTTTCTTTAAAATGGCTGACTGGATTTGCAAGTTCCTGATAAAACATATCTACCGAACTCGTACACCGAAAATCATGCATTAGTTTTCCGACCGGATCACTGTCATCTTTATAGCTTCCATTCATGTATATAATATGTGACCCATCTCCAAATAACGCCCCGGTTTCCCGCACCGTCCTTTCCACATGGTACATTGGCAATCCCATTTTCATATAGTCACTTTTCGTAATGAATATAACATACGAATCATGAATTTCCTTGAATTTCTGTTTTTCTTTCAGCATTTTCGTATCTAACATGCTGCTATGAAACCTGGCTCTGTGTACGTCTGCGCCTGCATTTTCATTTTGAACCTCAATGTCGTATACTTTTCCATCGGCATCTTTTGCATAAATATCAAGCCTGATAGAACGTCCTCCTGGAAGCGGATTTTTATAGTCCCTCTGAGCTACAACTTCTATGACCTTCAAATCATCCCTGCCCAGAATAATATTCAGCACAAACTCCGTTGCACGAATATTCCGGTCAAACACAACCGTCATAAAGAAGTCGTCCAGAAGGCAGAACCCGTCTAAAATCTTTAAGTCCTCTACCTTTGCCTTTTCAATATCATTCATAAAACCACCTGCTTTCTCATGATAGGCTTAATCCCATTATAACCTTATTTCTTCCTTTGCACAACCTGATTTTCATTTCTGGCTGCATTTTCCCAAGCCGCACGCCCTGTTATCCTCCCGTCCATCCTGTTCCAGCACCTTACGGAACTGCCCTAACTCCAAATCTGCTTTCCAGTGCTGGTTATCCCTGTCTGGCGCCTTGTCAAATAAATATGCCGCGCCATTCACAATATCCACTACCGTGACCACCATGGCAAGAAAGTCCTCCTTCATCTCTTTATAGGCATCCCCTGATAAGGGAAACCCGCCAGACTGTAGCTGCCTGGCGATTTCCCCCATCGTGTACCGCATTTCCTGCAGTGCGTCCACAATCCTTTTCACGTTCATCTGGCTGCCAACTACAACGATATTGGAATAGATGCAGCTCCTGGCTATGAAATCTTTCTTGTTATGCCCACTTAATGCCGCCCTTTCCTCAATCAATGCTTTCTGCCACTCGCTGGCACGGAAAGATATGGTCGGGTCTTTATGTTTCCCTGGCATTTTCCACATCCTCCTGTTCCGCCCCTTCTGTGCCTAACCCATTGAGCTGGTCTGCCAGATCCCTTGCCTGGTTCGGGTATAGGTGCGAATATGTATTCAGCGTCGTCTGGATTTTCTCATGCCCCAGCCGTTCCGCAACCACAAGGGGCTGCGCCCCAAGTTTGGAAATCAGGAGGCTCGCGTGGGAGTGCCGTTACGGTATAATAACGACAAACGGAAAAAGCCTTGATTTTCAAGGGGTTTGAGCGTTTGTCGTCATTTATTCAATTCCTTTTCCAAGTTGAAATCTGACGAGAAAAATATCGAAAAAAGGAGGCTGTTTCATTAACGACAAAAT
>CAJTNT010000090.1 GCA_910577785.1 uncultured Lachnospiraceae bacterium
ATGCCCATGCATAGCAGCCCTGCCAGGCTGTATTTGGGGAAAGATACGGTTACAAACTGGGACGGAATCTTGCAGAAAGCAATTTTCAAACACGCTCTAGCTTTTCCCATGCGCAAACCGTATTTACTCTTATCTCAAATTGCTTTTTATCCACCTCATATTGATTTACGGTAAAACAATCTTTTTTCTTTAATGCAGCCAGCATAAATTGGCTTGATTTCCCATTTGCATGAAGCGCTTGGTAAATTTTTTCATCAGACTTAAAAGCGCCTACATCACGGCAGCCCATCTCTTTTGTAGTCAAATACCCCGCAGCAAGCTACGGGGCATGGCCTGGCTTGTTCTTTCCGCCCCAAGGGGCTGGGTATTCAACCCTCGCGGCATTCGCCAAATATCCGCGCAAGCGCGGCTGCTTGGCTCATTGCTCGCAGAAATAAAGTAAATCTGTTCTTTCATATAATTCCTCAGATCCAGATGCCTGACGTTATGGGTAGTAAAAACAAATTGCCCATGGTGCTGCTTTCCATGGATAAACGAAAGCACACGGTCCATTTCGTCTGCAAATACTACTTTATTGCAGTATACAACTTTAAAAACCTGAACTGCCCATGCAAAAAATTCCCTGGCTCCGCTGGAATCATTCCTAAGCTCCCGCAAAAAAATGCTGCCGTCTTTCTTCTTCCTCCTGATGGCAGATTTCGAAAACGGGGCATCACTGTCTAACTCAATGCCAACGATGCTGCTGTCCACCATACGGAAAATTTCAAAAAACCGTGTATCACCCAATATATGGAAATCTTCTTCTCTTTTCATGGATTTGTATATATCATAATTCACCACATTTGTTTCTGGGAGAAGGCTGCTTTTTACCCATGCTGCAAACCTTATTGCGTGCCCATTGCCAAGTATCGCCAGCTTGGTAAGAAAGAGGCCGACCTGCCTTTTGCCATCCATAGCTTTCCTTAGCAGTTCTCCCATCCCCTCCTCAAAGCCGGGAATTTCCAAGCTATAACTTACTTCTGCTTCCGTCTTGCATTGGCTCTCTCCCGGGCACTGGTATGCATCCTTATCACATCCCAGCACGCATCTTACCCTGCCGCTGACATAACCTGCTGGTACTCCTGGAGGTACTGCCCCTTATAGCTCAGTTCTTCCCTGACAATGCCAATAAAATCTATTTCTAAATGGTATAAATAAAAATATTTCCCATCCAGCAATACTTCCAATTCAAAGCTTTGGCGTGTACTATCTTCTTTCCCGCAATTCCTTTTTAGGTTATTGGCATGTACCATGTTTCGGTATGCCCTTATATTACTCCGGCGGTTAAATGTCGACGAATTTTACGCAGAATAAATTTTCATCTGCAAGGCGGAAGAAGGCGGCGTAGCGGGGCTACGTCAACGGATGACAACATAGCAGATGGAAATTTAGGCAAGTAAAAACGCCGATATTTAACCGCCGGAGTAATATCTCAAATCCTTGGGAATGGGCCGTCAACTTTTTTATACCACATCATAGACGCTTTCCAGCTACAGTCTGGCAATAACTTCCGTGGCTTTCATGCCACGCTCTTTTCTGAGTCTACGGATATTTGAGCCGACAATGATGTTTGAGCGCTGGTTCATCCTTTCAGCCATGTCAATCACCTCGTGAGAAAAATTATTATCCAAAATGGAAGGAAAAAGTGTCTAAAATGGAAGTTCTATGGTATAATATAGGGAAATCTGGAACGAAGGAGGAGAAATTTCAAGTAAGAAATAGAATGGTTTATGTGAAAAACACAGGTGGTGTAACTAAAAGAAACAAAAATACCAGAAACGGTAGAAGAATTAATGAAGAGAAGCAAAAAGTCAGAGAGTTGAAAGGTAGGATAAAATTATGAAATTCTGTGTGAAATGCGGTGCAGAGGTATCGGAAAATAGTAAATTTTGTGAAAAGTGTGGAAATAAAATGAATGTGGATTTTCCAGATAGCAGGAATAAAAAGATCAGGGCGGGAAAAATT
Organism: uncultured Lachnospiraceae bacterium; assembly: GCA_910577785.1. Classification (GTDB taxonomy): domain Bacteria; phylum Bacillota; class Clostridia; order Lachnospirales; family Lachnospiraceae; genus Petralouisia. Next base: position 2,005 of record CAJTNT010000090.1, read on the forward strand.
ATGGCAGCTACAGTGGTAGTTGTGGCAGCCATCATTGCTGTGACAGGTTATCTGCAACATAGCAGAAGCCAAAAAGACAGTGATCTGGCTAAGAAAGCAAGTATAGATGCCAATGAGCGTACAAATGAAATATCCGACGAAGACATGCACAGTGCAGATGATATTTTTGCAGACAAAGAAGACAATCGGGAATCTCAGACTGGAAAAGAGAATGCGCAGGCAAATGGGGAAGGAGTAAAGAATCCGGGAGAGGCTGTTCTTTCCAGTACGAATGTAGACAGCCTAGATTTCGCAGTAAAAGTAAAGCTGAACCGGGAACAGATCCGTTCCCAGAATAAGTCGTCTCTGTTTGAGATTATCAATAATACAGAGATCGGGGAAGAACAAAAGCAGGATGCCATCAACGCCATGATAGCCATGACAGACATTGCAGAGCGGGAAGCCGCTGCTGAAATGCTTTTGGAGGCAAAAGGTTTTACAGATGTGGTGGTAAGCATAACAGACAACAATGCGGATGTTGTTCTGAATATGGGAGAAGTCACCGATGCAAAGCGGGCGCAGGTGGAGGATATTGTAAAGCGTAAAACGAATGTTGCTGCAGAAAATATTGTAATTACTCCAATACAGAAGCAAACAGAGGCGGAAGATTCCACAGAAGAAAATGAATCAGCCACAGAAACAGCGGCAGATTCTATTGGGGCAGAGGATGATAATGTAAAATATATAGATGGGGCATACACTTCTTCCATACAATTAGATGATACAGCAAAGATAATTTTAAACACCAAAGGGACAATGGATGACGTCACGCCGGAATTGAAGATGCCGTTTGATTTTATAGATGGGAAAGCGCCGGAGGATGAGTTTACCAGGGAATTGGATGAGGCAGTGCAGTCAGCCAGAAAAAATGAGAAGTGGAGGGCGCTAAACGTCCAGTGGATGTTTGCCTAGCGCGGACCGGAACGGAGTGAAGAAGGATTATATGACGTTGCAGATGCCAGTAAAAGACAGACGAAATAAAAAAATGATTAAACAGTTTTAGGTTAGTGAAAAGGCGTATGGGGTATCAGACCATGCGCTTTTCTGTTAATCTAACTGGGGTATCTGAGAGAGGTCTTTCTACAGTTTCCGTATCCGCATATTTTCACCGAAATGGTATCATTCAGTTTCAGGCAGGATAAATAAAATGAATGTCTGCTTTGAAAGTCAAATACCCCGCAGCAAGCTATGGGACATGACCTGGCTTGTTCTTTCCGCCCCAAGGGCAGGGTATTTGCACCCGCAAGGCACTTACCCTCGCGGCATTCGCCAAATATCCGCGCAAGCGCGGCTGCTTGGCTCATTGCTCGCCAGGGAAAACTTTCTAAACGTTATCAGCCGGGCGTATATGGCCGAACCCCATACCAGATATTGCGCGGAAGACATATTGACCTTGGAGGCAGAGATTAAAAAGCTGGAGATGGTAAAGGCGTTCCTAATGGATATCACGCTTCACTCGCTATTACTATATGGCTCTATCGGAATGAGCGCTACCCTGTTGGCAGGCGGCATCAGTCTGCCGTGTGCATATCTGTTTGAACCGGAGAAATCGCAGATTGTCTTTATGATGCCATTTATGGCGTCAACGGGGTATTACCTGATGAATATAGGATGAAAGAGGCGGGGTGCAGGCAACGGTGCATCCCGTTGTTCATTCATGCAATAGAAGGCTCACAAAGCGTGGATTCTATTGTCTTGGATAAATAATGTGATATATTTATCTCTTTTCTATTGACATAAAGAAAAATAAGTGATATATTTATCGCATAAAGAGATAAATATATCTCAAAACATATCTCAATAGTAGGAGGATTAAGATGAAAACAAATAAAAAGAAAATTTGGATTGGTTGTGGGATACTTTGTGTGTTGATTGTGCTTCTTTCGTCATGGTATGCGGTAGCTTATAATGATTCCCGTCTGGTAGTTCCGATGGATTTTAAGGATTATGTATTTGACATAAAGGATTTGCCGATGATTGTTTCGCTTTCTCTTGTTTGCGTTTATCTTGTTGCACT
>CAJTNT010000091.1 GCA_910577785.1 uncultured Lachnospiraceae bacterium
GCACAGTTGACCGTGCGGTCAGAAAGATTTCTGGAACGCTTTAGCCAGCGGATATAAACACGAAGTTCATCCCAGGAAACATCCTCCGGAAGCTTGCGGAGTACGCTGGAGAGATAATCAAGGTAGGCACGGATATAAGTGCAGTAATTTTTAAGTGTGTGGGCGGTAAGGCCGCGAAGGGAGATCATTTCCCTGAAAGAATCTAAATAATTGTCCATAATGGAACCTCCTTGGTGTGATTTAGATAGAGTGAACAGGAAAAATCACAAAAGAGGGGGCGGGCGGGCAAAAAAATGAAATATAGAGTTGTTGAGTTTGAAAATCCATGATAATATAAACATAGCAGTTTTTGGGGTTATGTTTGCAGTTGTGTGTGGTAACTCAACAATACAACATAAACCAAAAAACTGCTACTTTTATTTTGAGAAAACGAAAAAATTTTGAAAAAGTAGTGGAATCACGTACCTAGGGCTAGCCACCGCGCTAGCGGTTTGGTACAATTTAATACAGAGGAAAATCTTTTATTTTTATAAAACAGAACTTAGTAGAATGGGAGAATATTACTGCAACGGTTAAATATCGCACCATCTTACTTGCCCAAATCTCCCTCTGCTGCGTTGTCATTAATCGCTGTAGCACACGCTACAGCTCAATCTTCCGCCTTGCAGAGGAATCTGTTCCAGAGCAATCAGAATATCTGCTGCATACATGGAAGGAAATTTTGGAAGATAGACGTCACCATCTGATAGTGAATGGAATAGAAGGGAAAATTGTATCTTCCTGTGTATGTGTTATTATTCCTAATCTGACAAGAAAAGTGCGTCCTTATGCTTTGGTGGAGAATGTTGTTACCCATATAGATTTCAGGGGGCATGGCTTGGCATCAGAATGTTTAGGAAACGCAAAACAGATAGCACGGCAGAACAATTGTTATAAGATAATGCTCCTGACAGGTAACAAGGAAAAGGAAAGCTTAGAGTTCTACCAGAACGCAGGATACAACAGTGCAGATAAAACGGCATTTATCCAATGGCTGGAGTGAGGGAATACGCCCATTTGCAGGCAAAAAATAAAAATATAGCATGAAAATAATGCAAAAGAATGCATAAATCTAATTAATGATAAAGCTACCAAAGCAGATTCCTATCAAATGGATTCTCGTGGCCAATGTCAGCTGGTTTGGGTGAGCCATTCCCTTAAGCAGACAATTTAGGAGCGTTGCCCCGTCTGCGTAGGGGATGGCTCACCCGAACCAGCGTCCATTCTGCCAAAAATCATTTTTGCCGCAATTCATTCCTGTCATAACACATTTCTGCCGCAACACATATTTGCCATACTACATTTCCGCCACAATCCCTTACTTATTTCAATGGGCTATGTGCAAACCTGGAAGCTATTCCTGGGATGCTTGGAGGCCAGGATAGCCCGTTGCTTAGACATCGCCACATGGGTATAGATTTCCGTGATATTAATGGAACTATGCCCCAGCATTTCCTGGATATAGCGGATATCGACATCTGCTTCCAGCAGGCATGTTGCAAAAGTATGGCGGAACATATGGGGCGTAATATGCAGTTCTATGGCTGCCAGCGAGGTGTATTTGTTGATCATCCGGCGTACGGATTGATCCGACAGCCCGCGCCCGCCCTGGCTGGCAAAGAAATAGCTGCAGGCCTGTATTTCCGATAAAAATGCATGTTTGTATTCGCTTAAAACACGGATCACATCATCATTTCCAATCTGCACCTTCCGTTCTTTGGATCCCTTCCCATAGATGAGGATACTTTTATCTGCCAGGTTTACGCTGCTGGCTTTCAGGGAGCATAATTCAGAAATTCTCATCCCCGTGGCAAAGAGCAGCTCAATCACGGCAATGTCCCGAAGAGTGTTTTTCTTCTGGCAGACAGTCTTGGCGTCTGCGTGCTGCCGGTATATGGTGGACAGGAGTTCCTGCACCGTCTGCAGCGGTATTGTTTTGGGCAGGGTGGCCGCTTCACGGAATTTTATCTGGACTTTGTGGAAAGGATTCTGTTCGATGATTTCTTTGTATTCAAAGTATCGGAACAGTGCCTTAATGGAGGCAAGTTTCCGTTTTACTGTTTTAGGCTTATACTTCTGATGCAGGCTGGCGATGAGGTCTTCTAATGTGTCTGGGGTAATTTCCGAAATAGATGTGCTTCCTATTCCTGCCTGAAACTGTGCCAGATCAATGCGGTATGCTTTGATGGTCTTTGCATCCAGGCGTTTCTGGCAGCGGCAGTATTCCAAATAGCGGCTTATGTACGTCTGTAAATCATTCATATTGGATTCTCCTTTTCTTATCGTTGATGATATCGTACATGGATTTTGGGAATAATGCCAGTGTTTTTGAGAGTAGTTGTTATGCCAGTATCAGAGGCATCCTGTCCGGATGTATCCATCTAGTAATACTCCAGTTAAGTAAGTGACGTTGGCAATGAATTATAACAGCTGGCAGGATGCTATGAATCAAAAATAAATTGGCACCCAGCTTGTAAAATCGGGAGTGTTATGGTAGGATGGAATGACAAGCTGCTATATTCTGAAATGAGGTTACGTTTATGGAATTTATTAGGACAGACGGTAAGGACAAAGATTTTATAGAAAATTGCAGGCTTCTTGATATGGATTTGGAACGGCGCGTTGGCAAAAAGATTGACAGGGGCAAATACAGAAAATATAACCAATTGGATGAGATACAAGAGGCAATTGTTGTTTACGAGGGGTGTAAGGTGGTTGGCGGCGGGGCAATCAGAAGGTATGATGATGAAAACATAGAATTAAAGCGCGTGTTTGTACATACGGAATATCAGGGACGGGGGATAGGAAGCAGGCTTGTTTCGCTGTTAATCGAATGGGCGGCAGAACTGGGATTTCGGAGGATGATTCTAGAAACGGGGGAGCTATTAGCAGAATCTTGCGCCGTATATAAAAAACTGGGTTTTAAAGTAATTCCCAATTACGGCCCATATGTGAATATGGAAGAATCCCTGTGTATGGCCAAACCGCTCCCTCTTCTATGCCGCAAAGATGTATGCCGACCAGATTGAACAGGGTCAGAAGTATGACGTACTCAAAAAGTGTGTCAGCATCCTGGACTTCGAACTTTTCAAAAAAGAGGTGGATTTCTATTCCTGCTTCCACATCCGGGAGAATACCCGTGGGTTCCTATATACCGACAAGATGGAATTCCATGTGATCGAGCTTCCAAAGCTCCCTCTAGAACTGACGGAGGACTGCGCTGGGATAGAGTTGTGGGCGAAGTTTATCAATGCGGAACGGAAGGAGGAATTTGACATGATAGTAGGAAGGGATCCCTATATCGACAGCGCTTACCAGCAGCTTCAGGTCATCAGCCAGGATAAGCAGAAACGCATGGAATACGAGGCAAGGGAAAAGGCTGTCAGGGACTACAACCAGGGAATGTACGGAGCAGAGGAGCGGGACAGGAAAGAAGGCAGGAAAGAAGGCAGGAAAGAGGTAATACAGATGTTCTTAGAAATGGGACAGGAATACGGCCTGGATGATACGGGCATCCTAAAATGGCTGCAGGAAAAGGCGGGGCTGTCACCAGAAGAGGCGACGGCATACCTGAAGGAATATGGTAGCCAACTAACATAGACTTATATTGAACCGCAAGAAAATTTATCAACGTGTGAATAAAGAGAAATTTTTACAAAATAGGCTGCCCAGTGTTACCAGCACCAAGCAGCCCTTAGGATACATCACAAGGATGGTACCCCCCTTCGTACAGACAATGGCTTTTTCCAAATGAAAGGGAATCAGGGCATATATATTACTCCAGCGGTTAAATATCGTACCATCTTACTTGCCCAAATCTCCCTCTG
>CAJTNT010000092.1 GCA_910577785.1 uncultured Lachnospiraceae bacterium
TGGTAACGCCAAGGATACGCAAGGATGCTGCCTCCTGTGCCGACTGCAGGATGGCAGATAACGGCTCGAATATTCCAAGCAATGCAGCAGCAGTTATGGCAAACGGGAAAAGCGATTCCAGCAGTTCGCAGGTACGTATGGTATTTTTCAGGGCTTCTCCATTGATATGAAAGGATGCCATCCTAGAATACTTTACCCCCTTATCCTTCAGCCCATCCAGCAGGCGGTTCAGATCGCTCAGCCTGTCATTGTCCGCTAACGTAAACTCACAGTAACTAATAGGAAAGGGCTGCCCGTAAATGCTTTCTGCATTGCTTGTCAGCCCGGTAAATATCCCCTCAGCAAGGCTCTTGTCACTTGTCTCCACAATCCCTACGACCTTATACATCTTGCCTGCCCCCTGGGCTGCAGCGGTAACGCCATCCTCCCCATAGAGCCCTCCCATAAAGGCGTACAGGCCATCAGACAGCATCGTGACCTCATCGCCTGGCTGGACGCCCAGAGCTTCTGCCAGTTCCTGCCCGATTAGGCATACCTGCCCGGTTCCCTCAAAAATAGCCTTATCATATCCCTTGGCATAACGGACGCTGCCGCTGCCTGCCAGGCAGCGCCCCATATCATTTGTGACCGTCAGGGATACCAGATCTTCCTTGCCTTGCGCATGCACCGCAAAATTCCCGTAACAGTATACATCTTTAACCAGGCTGGACTTGGTTAGTTCTGCCACCATATCAGAAGGGAACTCTGTCGCCCGTCCATCCACTTCAATCTGGTGGCATGCCTCCCGGTATGCCGCCCTCGCCAACACGAGCGCCCCCATCCCGGCAGACAGCGCTACCGCCAATGCCAGTGATATTGCTGTCTTCCCAGCCCCACGCCGTATATGACGCAGGATATAGCCAAAGACATGGCGCAGCGCCCCATAATTTCTGCCTATTGGCATACTGCCAGCCGAAAATCCTTCCAGCTCAAACCTGGCAGGCACAGGATCCGGTTCCAAGGCAGGCACGGCTGCCCTTCTTTGCCTGCCTGTCCAGAATGCCCTTTCGTACAGCAATTCCAATGGAGGGCATTTCTTCATTCCCCACAGGAAAAACCAGATGGCAGCCAGGGTGAAGCATATTTCAAACGCCAGGCAGGCTATGGCCACACTGACAGGAACGGATACATCCGGGACAAACCCTTCTGGCATTCCCTCCATCCCTGCAAATGCCCCTGCCGCTGTTTTCTGCGCAGCGAAAAGCCCTGCCATGCCGCCGACAGGCATAGCCACTGCCGACAGGACAAGATAGGGCAAGACAATGGAGTTCCCCGCCCTTCTACATGGGACGCCCAGCATGCGCATGGACGCATAGTCCCTTTTTCTCCTACCAATGTAAAGGTAGGCTGCAAAGAACAGCGCCAAGGCTGCCCCTAGGATATATAATACGGCGGCAAGGAAAGACGCAAGGGTTCCTGCCCCAAAGCTATCCTTTACGCCCTCCCAGCCCCCATCTGAAAAACGCAACGCCAGGTTCATTTCCGCTACCATCGGCTCCGCCGTCTCCCGGAATGCACTTATGTCATGGGCATCCTCAATGAACACGCTGAATTCCCCTGGGGAAACCTCATAACTGTCAGGAACCTCAACAGGGAGAAGCGATGCTGGGACAAAAATGGTACTCGGCGAATAGTGCCATGCCGGCTCTGACAGTCGCGCCGCCCAGTCATCCGCCATGCTGTATGCGCCGACAATCGTAAGCTCTATGCTGTCTGTAAACTCTGTTTTCTTATCAACGCTCACATCTTTTGTTTGTAGTGCCACCTGAGGCCACAGAAAATCCCCAAGACGCACAGAAACCATATCACCGATGGACAACCCATTTTCTGCCAAGAACAGTTCATTGACAACACAGGCTTTTATCTCCGCATCCGCCGCGGTCAAGGGGCGTCCCACTGTCATTACCATGCCATGTTCGTTGAAGCGCGGGATGGCGCGCATGTCGGAAGTATACACAATATCGAAAATATGGCTGTTCTGCTCTATCAGCCCAGCCCATTCCCTCTGATAGGCAAGCTCCTCTGTCTCCAGATAATCCTCCCCCAGCCCATCTATCACGCACAGAGCCTCATCCGGCCTTTCATAAAACCCCCTCTGCCCAAGCTCCGCCACATAGCTGTTGCCCCCCTGGCCGTTCGTACACATAAGGAGGCATCTGCTCCCAGTCTCTAAGCCGTCAAAATAAGACTTGGGGTAAGGATTTTCCCCAGTAGATATCTTTTCCCCTGCATAGCACCCAATCTGCATGCCCTCGTTAATTGTAACCGCATCCTCACTGGCAATTATTCTGATATCCTTAAATTTCAGGCCTATGTAATCCGAGTCAGGCTTTTCCTCATACCCGTCATAAACACCCTCCAGCATAAGTTTCCCTATGCTGCCCTCGTCATCCAGCCTATGGCAGCCTTCCACGCGTCCCGCCGTCATGTGCCTGATATCTGCCAAGGTCACGCCTGGCAAGGCAGCAAAGGCTTCCAGCTCCTCCCGTGTCGGCCACGGCTTGGCTGCCTGTTTATAAGTCCCAGTCTCTGTCTCAATATCCGGAACACTGTTGTCCAGGGCAGCGACGCCATGGTAAAAACCTTCCGCCCTATCCGTTTCCCGCATGGTAACGGCATAATCCACAGCCCGCGAAAACAATGTGAATGAGGCGGACGCAACCAGCAGGAATGTCAGCAATGTCCTCAAAGGGGAACGGATGAGCGGTTTTAATGTGAACGAAGCTCTCATAGCGTTACCTCATTACTTTCTGAAACCAGGTTGGTAATCATTTCTGCCAAACCGTCCATACCAAAAACTTATCCCTTCATCTTACCTCCCGCAGCTCCCCATCTTTCATCCTAAGCGCCACATCTGCCGCCTCTGCCACTTCTGTATCATGTGTGACAATAATGACACAGTACCCTTTTTCATGTGCAAGGCTGCCAAGGATATCTATGATATTCTGCGTATTCGCGCCATCCAGGTTCCCAGTTGGCTCGTCCCCAAGGATGACCCTGGCTCCGGAGGCAAGGCTTCTTGCAATCGCCACGCGCTGCTGTTCCCCGCCGGAGAGCTTGGACGGGAAGCGCCCCATCTGCTCTTTGGTAATGCCCACGCCTTCCAGCAGGGATGCCGCATACGGCTTTGCGTCCTTGGGCG
>CAJTNT010000093.1 GCA_910577785.1 uncultured Lachnospiraceae bacterium
GAATAAAGAGAAATTTTAACCAAAGAGGCTGCCCAGTGTTACCATCGCCAGGCAGCCTTTAGGATACTATCCACAATGTTATTGTAGTATTTAGTGAAATTGAATGAAATTTTGTAAATGACAAAGGAAATTCAGGATGTTTTCTAAATGGATGGAGGTAAAGTGATGGATGAAGACAAAGTAATGGAGAATGGGAAAACGATAATTGTAACTTTGGAGAAGTATAGGGGAAAGGAACAGGATTCCTATACGAAGGGTTTAGCAGAAATGCTGCCAGAGAATTATGGGGTGGCGCCATGAAATCTTCTTCTGCATTGAAACCCTTCATCCGTTCCCCCTTGAAGACATTGCTGGCCTTCCTGCTGGTTGCATCCGCTTCGTTTGCACTGTTCTCGCAGGCTGTGGGTTATGCCATTACAGTGCAGGGGATAAGGAGCATGGAGGGCTTTTACCATTGTGTCGCCAGCCTGGACAACGAAATGCCTGATTATTTCTACACCACAGCGGAGGCTGAGAGCAGGGATATGTCTGTATCGAAATACTATACAGGGAGGCAGGAAGTACCGGACAGGCCATGGCCATCGGGAGAGAAGCTGGAAGAGTTCGCGTCGCTGCCCGGTGTCACGCTATCGGATACAAGGTATATGACGGCGGGGCTGGTGGAGGATTATCAGCGCCCGATTGAATATGAGGGTCTGTCCCGCTATATCCCGGTTTTGTTTGAGGGGACTTATGCCGGGTATGAGGACGATACGCAGGATGATATCATGGAAGGCCATGTACGGCTGAAATTTGATGGCGTCAGGGTGGTTGCCTGTGAGGAAGACCTTGATATTGGAGCTTCTATAGAACTGGAGCAATCGCCTTTGGGGGATGCCTATTATGCCAGATCCCCCTATACCCGGGAGTTTTTTGACGGCCTTCAGGAAGGGAGCAGGTGCCTTGTCCTGGGCTGCTATGCTGGCTATACCTCAGATGCGCCCATTGGCTTTTATTTTGAGGATCCCTTGGGGCAGGTGCCGCAAAATCAGGGATACCTGCATGTCATCGACGGGCTGCCGGATGATTACTTAGAGACGGAAGACTTTGCCCGCCAGAAGGGCTGGGCAGACGCCATTGAGCAGGGGCGTTATATCTATGATTTCATATATACTTCGGATATGCGTGCGCTGGGCTATGGCACACAGGACGTGGAAGGGCGCATGCTGGAAGAGGGGGATACCAATGCCTGCGTTGTGGGACGGGCCTTCCTTGAAGACCATAAGCTGTCCATCGGCGATGCCATAAGCGTAAGGCTGGGCGATAGGCTCTGCCATCCGCAGGGCATTGACGGCGCACGGGCATATGAGGGCCAGGACATGCCAGAATTTTCTGCCCCTGTGGAGCTTACGATTGTTGGCGCGTATGACGGGGGGCAGCCGAGTGCTATTTATGTGCCGGGGACGCTCCTGCAGGCAGAGATCCCAGAAGATTATGAGATGCCATGCCAGGACTTCAGTGTCTATGTGGAGGATGCCCGGAATATCGAAAGCTTCTTAGGGGCAGCGGGATCATTTGCGGAGGAACTGAACCTGAAGCTGGATTATACGGACGGGGGCTGGATGGATGTGAAGGACAGCCTTGGGAAAGGGACGCTGCTGATGTTTCTGGCCATGCTGCTATATATCCTGGGGGCGGCGCTGGCTCTGTTCCTTGCGGCCTACCTTTCTGTCGGACGGAACAGGAAGGCGTATGCTATTATGCGCATCCTGGGCGTCCCCGACAGGAAGGCAGGGAGGTCAGCCATCCTGCCGTTTGCGGCGCTGACGGCGTTTGCCGTGCCGCTTGGCGGCATAACAGGGCTTTTCTATGCCAGGAATGCTGCTACAGGGACGATTGCAGGACTTTTGGACAGTGCGCCTGAGGGTTATGTCCTTGGTACAGGCCTGCCCATCGCCGTGGTTGTCCTATGTATTGTTTCAGAATTATTATTTATTTTGCTGGCGGCTTCTGTTTTCCTATGGAAAATGAAAAAAATCCCGCTCCTGGAATTATTGCAGGGGAGTCCGTCCCGGCATGCAGCAGGAAAAGAGGAGTTGCCGAAGATGGGGAATCCTTCCATAGCCACCGCTAGGTTTGACATTGCAAAGATTTCGGCCGCCAGTGGAAATATTCCGCATGGAACGTATCGCGCAGTCCGCCATGTGGTTTCTTATGTCCTGCGCCATATGGGAAGAGGCATGGGGAAGACAGCCATGTCGCTGGCTCTGGCCGCTGTGCTGGCTGGCGGTATTGGCATGTCTGTGGTGGCAAGATATGCCTGCCAGGATGCTTTCCGCCAATATGGCGTCAAAACAGAGGCATATGAATATGCGTTTACTTCCGTGGCGAGCCTGTCAAGGTCGCCGCTAGTAAAAGATTTTTACTGTCATGGTACCTTTGATGTGCGTGCCAGGGGGACAGAGGCCAGTGTTTTCATGACTGTTTCAAATGACCTTACCCGTTATCTGGAGGATGGCTGCACAGTGGACTATGCGGACGGCTATGATATCTCATCTTTTGAAGGAACCGGGCCGCTGTGCCTGATTGGAAAAGGGCTTGCAAAGGAGCTTGGCATTGGTCTGGGCGATGGTATTGGCATGCAGTCTGGGCAGTCATATTATATGCTTCGGAATGAAGAAGGTAATGGCACGGGAAGCGTAGAGAATGGATACAGGCAGTATAAGGTAATTGGGATCGTTGATGCTGGGGATGAGGCAGTGGACCATGCCGTCTTTGCCGGGATCAGGGGAAATATGGTGGATTTCTACGGTATGGACTTCCCGGTGGACTACTGCGAGTTTCTGCTGGCGGACAATGGCAGGGCAGATGAAGTGGAGGCATTGATGGAGGATGAGATGGGCAGAAAGATAGCATATGCGCCCTATGCATCCTATCGGATAGATTCTGGTGGGCTTACAGACATTGCGCGTATCCAGGAGATTCTGGAGGTATTCTTCCCGTTTGCGGTGGCTGCTGCTGTGCTGGTCGGTCTATTTGCGCCGTTCCTGGCCATCCTGCAGTCGGCACAGGAGGCAGCATCCTTGCGTATCCTTGGCGTTACCA
>CAJTNT010000094.1 GCA_910577785.1 uncultured Lachnospiraceae bacterium
CATAATTTCCATCATCTCCATATCTAACCCAAATAAAGTCCCCTTCATCCGCTGGGAGAAGATAAATATTTACCATAAAATTCCTCCTTTCCAAATCCAAAAAAGATTAATTACATTCATTCATGAGAATGCCCATTGGCGATAGCCTTGGCTTTACATAACTTTCCTTGCCAGCACAAGAGAACCTTTTTTCATGCAGACAGAGCCAAAAAACAATCAAAAGACTGGAAACGCCATGCCTTAATTATACTGGAAGGACTTGGAATATGCAAGCTGGCAGGAAAGTGGAGCACAGGCAGTTCACCCCATTATTTTTCCACTTAGGAAACAGGTACGCTTGAAAACTACCAATAAACATGGTAAAATATTTGTGCTAAAATTCGGCCATTATATGGCTATCATAGTGCCTTGCTGACATCTGGCGCTACACTAGACTTAATATACAGGGGGAATGTTATGAGATCTCTAATTAACCAAAAACTTGCTACCCGCATCAGCATTATTACGACTATAATTACTTTCTCAGGGATGCTTCTGCTTTGGTTCATTGTTTCGAGTTCTGTTGCATCTATGGTGAAAAACAACATTACCAACCAAATGATTGACGCTGTGGAATCAAGGGCCGCTATCATAAACGACTATGTTACTTCCGCAGAAGAATATATGAAAGCGTTTGCCCTGGGCAACGAAGTCCGCGGCCTCCTCGAGCATCCGGAAGATCCTGCATTTATAGAAAAAGGACAGAAATACACGGAAGATTTTGCATCTGTCAAAGGGATTTTTGAAGGGCTCTACATCAGCACCCCTTCCACCTATGTCCTAACCCATACTTCCGAAGGGGCGATTGGGATTACCACCCGCTCCGACGACTCACTGGAGGAATTCCAGAACACCATCCTTGCCAAGCCGGAGCTGACAAACTTAGGGATTATGAAATCCCCGGGAACCGGCAGCATGATCCTCTCCATGTACTACCCGCTTTTTAACGGCTCGGAATGCATTGGGTACGTGGGGGCTGGGGTGTATGCCAGCCGTTTAATGGATTCCTTGCTGAACCTAGATATCGAAGGGCTGCCCCACAGCGAATACGTATTTTTAAATGTAGAAACCGGTACATACCTTTACCATGAGGATGAATCCCTCCTTAATACAGAAACAACAGACGCCGGATATCTGGAAATTATCCAGCGGATCAAGGACGACGGCAGTACGGAAGCAGGCACCTATTCCTATCAGGATGAAAACGGCGTCAGCCAGCTAGTTGTCTATAAATATTTAAAGGACCGCAACTGGGTATTCATGGTCCGCGACGATACCTCAGAAGTCTATGGGAAAGTATCCACCGTCCGCTTTATGGTAGGCGCCCTGTGCGCAATTGTGGCGCTGCTCATTATGTTTGTCACCCTGCTGATCCTGCACCGGGAAGGCAAGGAGCTTATGGTCCTGGAGCATGCAATCCGGAGCCTTGGGGAATTAGAGCTTTCGGCAGACCAGGAACTGGAACCCTTTTTGGACAGGTCTGATGAAATCGGCAAGATTGCGAAGACCATCCACAATGTCTGCGGCTGCCTGCGGAAAACCATTGACGACATTGGCAGGATTCTGGGAGAAATGGCAGACGGGAATATTGCCGTGGATGTAGAACTAAATGAAAACTATTATATCGGCGACTTCCGGGTACTGTCTGAAAGCCTAAAAAGCATCCGCACCCACCTTACCACCGTCATGCGGGATATTACCAAAGTGGCAAGCCAGGTGGACAACGGGGCAAACCAGGTGTCCGCAGGGGCCCAGGCGCTGTCCCATGGGACTTCCCAGCAGAAAGTTTCCATTAACGGGCTTGTTTCCAATGTCACGGACATTACGGAACAAATCCAAAACAGCACCGCCCGCTGCGGGACTGCCAGCGACTTAGTAGCAAAAGCCACAGGCTATGCGGCAGAAGCCGATACAAAAATGGAGCAGTTGGTGGCTGCCACGAAAAACATCGACCAATCTTCCGCCCAGATCGTCAGCATTATTAAGACGATTGAGGACATTGCCTTCCAGACAAATGTCCTTGCCCTGAACGCTTCCATTGAAGCCTCCCGGGCAGGGACCGCAGGGAAAGGCTTCTCTGTCGTATCCGATGAAGTCAGGAGTCTTGCATCCAAGTCTGCGGAAGCCGCAAAGGATACAAGCACCCTGATTGGCCAGTCCATTGACGCCGCAAAGACAGGGACAGAATCCTCAAGCCTTGCCATTTCGGCCATGCAGGTAATCGGCGAATGCATCCAGTCCATCAAAGCCCTAATGGATGATATTTCCCGGGCCAGCGTCCAGCAGTCAGAGATGATTGTTGCTGTGGAAAACAGGATTAAAGAGGTTTCCAAAGTCATAGAAGCTAACTCTGACGCCGCGGAAGAAAGCGCAGCCGTTTCCAATGAGCTCTCCTCCCAGGCACGGACGCTGAACCAACTGATTGGGCAGTTCCGCATACAATAAAAAAGAATCTTGCTTTGCAGGATTCTCCGCCTGCGGCGGGTCGCTTTGCGACAGATTTCATACCCGCCGCAGTGCGATAAGAGCTTTTTATTCTATAGGAAAGATACTTTCACGCGTTAGAGCGACAAGGTCTTTCCTATAGAAGAACAAAGTGGGCAAGCCCACTTCAGCTCCCCTACCCCTCAATCATGAGGGGCTTGGCGTCTACACTCTGTTTCGGTCCGTTCTGAACAAGCGCCACTGGCGCTTAGAACCTTTGCTGCGCCGAGTGCGGTCACACAGTGACATCTTCTATTCGCACGAGTACCCTCGCTTCGCTGGGGCAGCCCCTCCCTGCCAATGTTGCTGGGCCGCATAAGAATTTACAGAAAAAGGCTGCCAAACTGACAGCCTTCCAAACCCATGCACTTCCTTCAGTTTTCATGCAGGAACCTGCTGCCCTGCCCTACTCTGCGGGTCCTACGGGGTACTGTCCTGCCGCACATTTTTCTGTTTCTGCTTTCCATCTCTCTGCCGGAAATACACTTGCCATGCCCGGTCCCAGCCCTGTTCCCTACTTCTGCTTTT
>CAJTNT010000095.1 GCA_910577785.1 uncultured Lachnospiraceae bacterium
TGCGGAACTTTACCGGAAATCTGACCTGCCGCCTGCAGACCGTGAGATTACGATAGAGCAGGCAATCATCATAGCAAGGAATCAAGGTTATAAGATCAAGTCAGCTACTGCATAACCTTAACATTCTCAATATTCAATTTTTAAAGCAGCCACCGAAAGATGGCTTGTTTGTGATGCGATTAAGGGAATGGATAACCTCTACTTTTCATTTTCAATCTTTCACCATTTCATATACATTTTTCTACATCCATGATTTCCTTCTACCACCCTGCTTCCTTCGACCAACCTCCATGATTCATCCAACCGCGTAGATTTGTTCCTTCAATTATTGCTGCTTTCTTCTTTTCCGACATCTCATTAATATTAAATTCAAGCAATCTCTGTTTTTTATAAGAAAAAACATTTATTTTTGTTTCTTTCACGTTTTCCATTTTTACCCATCTCCTTCCTTAATAACTCCATGTTTTCAGTAAATCAAGTATCTTTTCCGAACTTTGCTGCCAAGCTATGGAATCATTATGACAATATCGACAGCAATCCATAGGTTCTGAAAACCTTTTCATTATTAGTTCATTTGTTAATCCTTCCTCAAATAAGTCAATCACCCCATCCTTCCTATATCCAATATTAAATTTTATTTCCGCATATGGTAAAGCGAAAGGCGCATAGCAAACTGCCAGTTCATTTTCCCGCATAGCAATTATCATAAATTTTCTCCTACAGCGCTGAAACAATTCCTCTTTTGAATTGTTTCCAGATAAATCATATAATTTAACAAAATTAACTCTCTTTTGAAGAAGTTCCAACACAATCTCATTTTCCTCACAAAATATTTTAATTTGTCGTATCAATTCTGAATATCCCGGATAATAAGTCACACTAAGGTAAATATCATTTTTTGTATTATCCCGATCAATTTTTTATCCATTTGAGGCACTAATATCCCATTTGATACAATAAAAATATATGCATCAGGAAACAATTGCCTCAAAAGTGTGCAATATTCCCCTAATTGTTGGTTCAAAAGAGGTTCTCCTCCAATTAAATCAATTTCACAAATATGATAATATATCTCTTTGAGCCTTAATAATGCCTTTTTGGTTCTTTCAAAATCGGCATTTACTTCACCATCTACCAATCCGGCAAACATAGAGCAATTAGCACAGCTCAAATTACAATGATCATTAATATGTATCTCTATTCTATCTAATTTTCTTCTTTTTCTAAACTCACAAAGTATTTGATCCTTTTCTAAATCACTTCCCAATATTTCTTGCCCATAAACCAATTTATAAGATGCATATAATATATCTGGATCAGATACCCCGCTCTGGCGCAATGGAATATACATACTAGTTAAAACAATTCCCTTCCTATTATGTCAAGCCCTAAATGTAAGTTTTTTGCGGGCTTGGCGTGTTTTTGAACCTCTTAAACAAGAGCCAATAGTGATGGATATCATCGTATCTGGTACTGAATAGTTGATAGATGGGTATGGGGAAATAGAGCGTCCCTTGTTTGTGCTCTATAAAGGCCATTTTCCCTCTGTTCAACTATGGCGGTGAACCTTCCGTGTCTATGGGGATCATGTCCCAACTTCCTTCGTCCCACCTATCCATACACTGAGTCCCAGCCAAGCTTTCTAACGGGGTCTTGCCCCACGGAGAACACCACCGCTGGCTACGGCTCTTGTTTCATTATTGAATTACTTCTGACCTGACATCCCTCTGGCTGCACCGTTGATTCAGTGGACGCTACGCCGCCATCGTTCCGTCTGGCTGTTGGTATGGATGCCGTATCTGCTACGCCATCATTCTCGGGTTCCCTTCTCCAGGACCCTGCCCAGCCGCTGTTTCACAAACAGCCGTTCGACAGGGCGCTGGAGGATATGGTTCTTTTCCGGACTCTCTTCCTTATGCTGCCTGTGCCACTGCCCGTTTAGGCCGTTTGATATCCCTGTGCATCTTCATTGGGTCATATCTACAACCCGTCCCCAGTATCGTAAAGATAATTCTGAGGAGCTTACAGGCAATCACAATCAGCGACTGCATCTTCTTGAGCGGATTGTCCTTCCTTGTCCGTATAATACGCATGCAACTCCTTGAATTCCTCCCCATGGGATACCGCTGACTTTGCTGCCTGAAACAGCCAGTACCTCAGCCTCTTGCGCCCACGGTGACTGATTTTGGCCTCCCCTTTATGCTTACCGGAACTACAGGCTACCAGACCAAGCCCACTTAGCTTCTGGATCTCACTGGCATCATCGAAACGGGTGATGTCCCCCATCTCAGCCAGAATCCCGGCCAGGATGTTTTCGCCAATCCCCCTGATCTCCAGGATATTCTCCGCATAAGGGATTTCCCGGCACTTCTGGTGAAGCTCAGCTTCAATCCCATCCAACGCCTCTGACAGGGACCCTATCTGCTCTGCAAAGATTTTGACCGCTTTCCTTCCTCCGGCTCTCCCATGCTTCAGGCCCACGCTTTCCTTTGCGTACTGGACAATCTGATCTGCCTTGCTGTAGCCGCGCCCACGCAACTTTGCGCTATGCCAGATGTCCTTCAGGCCGTCCACACCTAATCTTACGATATCCTCCGGGAAGGGAGTTACTTTTAGGGCTTCCAGGGTGAATGCCCCGTCCAACTTTCCAAATGCCTCCCTGTATTCCGGAAAGTAGATTTTCATCTCCCTGTGCAGGCGGTTGGTGTTCCTGATCCGGTCTTCTGTCAGCTGGTCCCGCAGCATGGACAATCTCCGCAGATCCGCGTACAGCCCTTCTGGCAGATAGGGCATGCCATAATTCCCATCCTTCACAAGGTTTGCGATCAGTTTCGGATCTTTCCGGTCATCTTTACGCTGGCTGTTGTCCTCAAGCTCCTTGGTCTGCTTCACTGCGTAAGGGTTCACCTGCACAACACTGATATCATTGGAAACCATCCATGCCGCAAGGCAGAACCAGTAGTGCCCTGTCGGCTCAAGGCCAAGCACGATCTGATGCTTGTCATTTGCGGCAGCCAGTTCCAAAGCCCAGGCCTTT
>CAJTNT010000096.1 GCA_910577785.1 uncultured Lachnospiraceae bacterium
AATCTGATGTATGCTGCACCACAGCTGACAGAAAACAAAATTACTTCAATTCTCCAAAAAGCGGGACTTGATATGTCTGAATTTGAAAATGGACTAAAAACTATAATAAGTGAAAACGGGAAGAATTTATCTGGTGGACAAAGACAGAAAATTGCGTTTGCAAGAATGATTATCAAAAATCCAGATGTTGTGATTTTTGATGAAGCAACATCCAACTTAGATGTCGATACCCAAGAATTGGTGCGGGAATCGGTAAATATATTATTTGCAGATAAAATTTGTATCATTATCACGCATGATTCACATATGGCAGAAATAGCTAATTCGATTGTGCGCCTTTCTGAATGACATCGGATTGATTTTTTAATGGATAACTTAGTCAGATAAATGAAAACTGTTTTTTGCTCTCAATCAAAATCCTATGGTTTCTAATGCAAGGTACCTTGCCACCTCAGTAACCTGCTCCAAAACCATTGCCGACACAATCGTTCGGCAGCATATGAGGACAATCGCCGCAAATACGATATAGATTACATTCACAACTAAAAATGGCTGGAAAACCCGCTCCCTCAGCTTCTCCCTGTTCCGCATACACTGATTCAGCAGCGCATATAGCGGCACAATCAGAAATGCCTGCACCGTCTCATTGATCAAATCGAACCATTCCATATGGCCCGCAATCCCTAGCCCATCTGTCGCCGGGATGTCTGCGATTAAATTTGTCCGTACCAGCGTATACAGGAAGGGGATAAAACTCAGCAGCATCAGGCTGCAAAATAAATTAATCGGAAACTTCACCGCTCTTTTGTCCAACTTCTTTCCTCTCTTTCTGCTGCCCTTCTATCCATTCCTTACGCTCCAAAGCCCCCTTATCGGCAATCTTCCACAGCCCTGACATCAGCAGGTATTGGATGACGAACTGGATTCCCACAAATATCATAACATCGGAAGGGCCGTCAAAGCCTTCCAGCAGAAATGTAATGCCGACGGCAGCTGCAATAATCACCAACGGCAGGAGATAATAATATGCCTTCCACTTCTTGATAGAGTCGCAGCTCTTCTTCTCCTTCTCCAGAAAAGCCTCAAAAGACAGGTCGCCTTTTCCCCTTCTCTGGTTTCTGTTCCTGGCCTTCTGGTATTTTTTCGCCATCTCGCCATCCAGGCTGGGCAGGAAATATAATTCAGTTGTCAAGTAGCTGTGTTAATTGTTAGGCTTCAGCCTGTTTCACAAAGCAAATCAATGATCCGAACAGAAATAAGCTTTTACAGCATCCATCTTTCCCTCATCCATAATCCCACCTCATTTCACTGGCTGCAGACGGAAACAACCGGAATGGACGAAATCTGTATGTCTGGATGATTTATTTTGTCCGCCAAACATGTTGTTCGCCCCAATTGCAATATGGAAAGAATCTGACATTTTTTCATCCAGCACTGTATAGCCACATAACTCTGTCACATTGGGATTCATCCCCAAGCCAAGCTCACATACCACCTTGTCTTCCGCCGGAAGAGAATCCATATACTTTTTCACTTCATCATTACTGCTGTGGGCAACCATTCCTTCCTCTATAAACAAAGTGACATTTTGGAACTCGCCAACATCCTCAATAAACAGACGGTCAAAAAATACCGTTCCGCGGGTTTGGGTCTCATTGGGCGCTATATATACCTCTCCACAGGGCCAGTCACCATCGCCTGCGTCAATATGCCACGTTCTCCCTGTCAAGTCAAAAAACAATTCCGAATCAGCCCCCGTGCGCAAGATAAATTGATGATACTTTTCAAACTGCTTAATTTTTTGCTCGCACTTAAGATTGAGCATAGGATAGTCAATATGATAGGCTTTTTCCATTCTGTTCATATAATCTTCTGGCGGTAACCCAGATTCTTCCGCATTGGCTTCTGTAGGAATCCGAACCTGGGTAAATCTCCTGGATTTCATCAGTGCAGAAAACAACTGTGCCATATAATTCCGATATAGTTTCATTTGCTCAGGGATAAGTTCATATCCAAGCACGATAGGCTGGTATGCGAACACATCGATCACAGCATCAAATTTTGAGAACAACAATAAAAAAGGAGCCGTGATTCTTCATCCTGACTCCTGCATGGCCCTTCCATATATTCTCATGTAACTGCATATCATCATAATAACTGTATATTCTCATGTAACCGCCAGCGGGTTATCCAACTGCCAGATTTTAAATAATCCACTCTATGGCATACCGCTTCATTTGCTTCTGCACCGCTGCTCCAACCCCTTTCTCCATGATGGCTCCGCTGAAATCATCTACGCTGGCATATATATAATTTCCTTCTGACGCGAATTTTCTTGTTTCCAGCATCATATAAGACTTATTGCTGGATTCCAGAATCTGCTTTTTCGTGGTAGCGTCCTCTGCCATATATGTGGTCACATGGTTGCTTTCCAGGTCAACGCTTACCACCCCCATAAATGCCTTGTCAAACCTGAAATTTTTAATCTGCTGGTTCGTCAGCGCACCAACAAACCCATCCCTCCCATCACTGAATGTCCCGCCAAGAAAGATCACCTTGATTTTTGTTTCCACGGAGAACACCAGCATTATGTCAATCATGTTGGTAACCACGGTTACTGACCGCCCACTTTGGGCCAGCAGCTTTGCCAGCTCCAGGTTGGAAGTGGAAATGTCAAGAAATATTAGAATCTTTCCGAAGTTAGTTGAAATAAAGCTTTTATCAAATGGTAAAACATGGTATAATAAGCACAAATTTTAAAGCGTTTGCGGGAGTGGATACCATGGATGAATTTATCAAGGAGCTTGATCCAAATCTGGATTATCTGGAGCATAAAATAATAGGGAATGAAGTCATTATTTATGCAGCCTCAAACAGAAAAATATGCAGATGCCCTTATTGCGGCTCTGAATCGGCGCGAATACATAGCCGTTACGAAAAAAGTTTTCAGGATCTTCCAATCATGGGCAAAAAAACAAAAGTCGT
>CAJTNT010000097.1 GCA_910577785.1 uncultured Lachnospiraceae bacterium
GAATATATTGAGCATATGCATGATGTAGAAGAAAACATGAATGAATTAAACAGAAAGCTTAAACACCTACTAAAAAAATAGTAACCTCTGCATTATATCAAACAGAAAAGCACCCGATACCAATTAAGGTATTGAATGCTTTCTTCTCCTTCAAAATCCTATTTTCTTCTGAATTTGTCACAGCATTGTCACAAATCCGTATTTCCAACCGCTGAAAGCGGCTTATTTACTGCGTTCCTGCAAAAACCATATCAAGTGTTTTTTCTTTACAAACTTTTGTTCGTGTTATTCGCCCTGTTTCCCTTGCCCCCAGCTGCCAGGATTCATATCATCTGGCGCTAACCCAGCCAAAATATCCTCATAATGCTGCACTTTATAGTCTATATAATCGGCTGCTGCCTTTGCCTCCGCAGCCCTCCGATGCGCCTGCTCCTGCTGTTTTTTTATAATCTGGTACCTTGCCCTTAAGTTTTCCTCTGACTCTTCGAGCCGGCATAACCGACAGTATTCCTTGATATCCTGCAGGGACGCACCGCATTTTTTGAGATATGTAATTCCCTGCATCCAATTGGCCGATGCATCATCGAACACACGGCGGTTCCCACTGTCCCTTTTGCATGGCAGCAGGCCAATATCTGTGTAATATCGCAAGGTATGCTCCGTTGTCTGGAACATTTCAGCAAACTGCTTCATGGTATAGTCCATCACGATTTCCCCCTAATTTTAAAAAAGTATTGACTTCGAGCCACACGAACTTGTTATACTATAAAAATAACATAGCCTATGGGATATAAAATATCCCAGCCTTATAATCGAAACAGGCTATGGGATACAGAATATTCCAGTCTTATAAGTGAAATGGCTGCTGGGATACAGAATTCCCACTTTCTATTATAGGGAAAAAGATGGCTTTACACAACATAATAATAAAAAAGGAGAGATAAGACATGGGCTACTTAGGGGAAGAAATCCGGAAATTAGGATTTGGGCTTATGCGCCTGCCCCAGAAAGACGGCGCAATTGACGTGGAACAGGTCAAGGAAATGGTGGATTTATTTATGGATGCCGGGTTTACTTATTTTGACACGGCTTGGGCCTATGCCGGGAGCGAAGACGCCATCCGCCAGGCGCTGGTGGAGCGCTATCCACGGGAACGCTACCAGCTGGCCACCAAAAATGCCGCCTGGATTGACTGCAAGTCCAAAGAAGACGTTTACGCACAGTTTGACGCCTCGCTGGCACAGACAGGGGCCGGCTACTTTGACTTTTACCTGCTGCACAACCTGGGAGAAGGCCGCTCACATTATTTTGATGATTTTGACGTCTGGGACTGGGTACAGGAGAAAAAGAAGGCAGGGCTGATCCGGCATGTGGGATTTTCCTTCCATTCCACACCTGAAGAGCTGGAAGACATCCTGAATGCACACCCGGAAATGGAATTTGTCCAGCTCCAGATCAACTATGCGGACTGGGAAAACCCCGCCGTGCAGTCAAAGCGCTGCTATGAGGTAGCCAGGAAGCATGGGAAGCCGGTCATTATCATGGAGCCGGTCAAGGGCGGGATGCTGGCGACGCCTCCGGAATCTGTGGAGAAAATCTTTAAAAATGCGGAACCGGACAGCTCCACGGCTTCCTGGGCAGTGCGCTTCGCAGCAAACTTGGAAGGTATCATTACTGTGCTGTCTGGCATGAGCAATACAGCGCAGATGAAAGACAACTTATCTTATATGGCCTCCTTCCAGGGGCTGACGGGCAGCCAGCAGGAAACACTGCGCCAGGCACAGGAAGAAATGGCAAAAATACCGCTGATTCCATGCACGACTTGCAATTACTGCGCAAAGGTATGCCCGATGGATATTGGAATTTCGGGATCTTTTACGGCCATGAATTATCTGACCCTCTACCGCGACTTAGGGCTGGCTAAGCACCAGGAGGAATGGCTGGTAGGCGGGCATGGGAAGAAGCATGCGGATGCCTGTATCAAATGCGGGAAATGCGAAGAGGCCTGTCCACAGCATATTAAGATCCGGGATCGGCTTGCGGAAGTGAAGGAAACGTTGCTGGCATAACAGACGCTGCTTTGGGCAGGCCAACCCCTACGCAGACGGGGCAATGCTCCAGGAAACTAATTGCTAAGGGAGGCATGCAGACGATAGGATACTGGGCGTGTTACATTGCACATTCAGGAAAGCCTTCACATGCAAGCCTCCCTGCCTCTTCATAAAACTCGGCTGCAAAGGACTGCCAGGCGCGGTTTATGGTAAAATATGCGCCCTCTTCTACCAGATTCCACACGTAGCCCAGCTGCATCTCCAGGCCCGCCATATAATTTTTCTGATATTCTAGAGAACGACATCAACGGCAGTTCCTTTGGTTTAACTCCCGCCATTGATGAGAGTTGGCTGTACTTAAACAACTACTCATACGTTAAATCCATACCGCTTATTGTTTCATCTGGAGATTATAATGATCCAGGTTACGCGAAATCTAGCGGCTCCCTTCGGTTTGAACTGTTAAGTATTTCTTAATCGTTGCCTCTGGCGTCAGTTCGCCATCATCATAAATACGCTTGATATGCTGAGAAATAGCGGCCACTGAAACATCGTAGAGCGCCGACATCATTTTTTGCGTCAGCCAAATGTTTTCGTCCTCGTAGCGCATTTCATAGCTGCTTTCTGTATCTCCCGTGGCAGCCACAAAGGTAAGATATTCAGCCGCACTCGAACATATTGTTATCTCAGTGTTTTTCCTTTTTGCCATAGGGATTCCTTTCTATTCACCATTTGCAAGCACAAGCCCTATAAACTTTTGGATTTTTCCACAATGCCGACTACTACGGAATCCCTCTCATTCTTTATTCCATAAAACCTATTGTAGATAATTTGTGGGTACAATGCTATATTAACAATAGGTTATAAAAAATTGTAGTTATTATTAACCGCTTATACATGGA
>CAJTNT010000098.1 GCA_910577785.1 uncultured Lachnospiraceae bacterium
TTAAAACAGCTAGTTAAGAAACAGGGGTATCATTTATAAAGTTGTAAAGTAGTGTTAAATTAAAAACAATTGGTAAATCAAGTATTTCATTTGAATTTTCAGATTTATTTTGTGAAGAATGTTTTGTAATTACTACAAATAGATATTTTGATGTTAATCCAACAGGAGATTACATTGCAGAAGATTCATTATTAGGAAAATTTGTTTTAAAATATTTCCCTAATAATATTTCAGACCTTGAAAAGCTAATAAAAGCAGAGTTAGAAAAGATTAAATGTCGGTCAAAAGATGATAAATATGATTATGGTACTTGGATAAAAATCAAAGTGGACAATAAGATTATTTACTTTTTGGCTTTTACAGACAGGAATAAGTCTGAGCAACCAAGTGATTTCTACCAGAAAACAATGAAACGATTTTTGAAAACTATAGTTAATGAGAATCATGGAAAAACAATTGCAGTACCTTTATTTGGTGATAATAATAATCTTAGTGATTCTGGGTTTTCCGATTCGGAGATTTCACTAAGAAGTTTTATGGCAATGATTAATGATTTTGAAATAACTAATCAACGTTCAACGCTAAAAATAAAAATAGTTGCATTGCCAGAGAAGAGAGCGAAGCTAATAAATGTAATTAAAAATTATGCAAAGTAAAAGAGAAAATCAACTAATTGTGATTGCAAAAATACATGTTCAGATTATAATTTTCATAGGTGAACTTGCAAACCAACAGACGATTATTATTTGAATGGTCCAATAACCTGCAAGCCACCGGAACTACACACAATAATGACAATATAGTGTTGGTACTGGATTGGTACTAAAAGTGTGTGAAACGAAAAATAATGTGTGGAAAAACCCTTGTTTTCAAAACTATACGGTATAGAAAATGAACTAAACTGAATTAATATCACATCAAACTTTGCGAGAAATAAAGAATCCTCCTGATGACAATAATAAAGATGACAATAATAAAGATCTGCTGCCTAACAGCATCACCGCATCCAACATCACAAGAAACGCCAATGCCCAGAAGGTGCAGACGGTATCCATCAAAGCGAAAGCCAAAGGCGGCACGCTGAAATACAAGTCAAACAACGCAAAAATCAAGGTGGACAGCGCAGGAAGGGTAACTGTGCCGAAGAATTATGTGGGAAAGGCAACGATTACCATAACAGCAAGCGGTGGCGGATACGCAACTGCGACAAAGAAAATCACAGTGACCGTCAAGCAGCTTGCAAATAAAATCACGGCTTCTGACATTACAAAAACCTATTCCAAAAAGGCGCAGTCTTTCTCCATCAAGGCAAAGCGCAAAGGCAAAGGGAAGCTGACGTACCGTAGCAATAACAAAAACATAACCGTAAGCAGCGCTGGAAAAGTAAAAATCAAGGCAAAATATATTGGCAAAGCAGTCATCACGATTAAGGCAGAGGCCTCCGGCATCTATAAAGCTGCCAGTAAGAAAATTACAATTAAAGTTAAGTCAGCCAAAATAAGCAGTTATAGACTTGTTTCCAATGGAAAAAAAGCTACTCTTTCATGGAAACAGAAGAGAGCAGTGACGGGATACGAGATTCAGTATTCGACAGGTAAAAGCTTTAAGAAGGCGGCCACTAAAATAAAAATGGTAAAAAGGAACGCAACAACAAAAATATCCATTGGTAAATTAAAGGCAAAGACGCGATATTATTTTAGGCTCAGAACCTATAAGACGGTAAGCGGAAAGAAATATTATTCTGATTGGTCTGTAATCAAATGGGGAAGGACAAGGTAATAAGTAATTGAAAAATATTTAACAGAAAAATAAGCAGCAGAAAAACAGCTAAAGGAAGTATAAGCAAAAGAAATTTTACAAATAAAAATAACCAGCGGATAAAAACAAAACAAACACAGGAGGCGGTCACAATGCCCTACTATGAAGAAGCATATCTGCTAAATGGAGACACAGAGCTACAGAGGCTGAACTGGGACAGCTACGACAAAGCCAAGAGAAAAAACGAATCACGGCGCTTGGAAAGAGAACTCTATGAAAAATTATGCAAGGAGATAACAGATGGACATACAGAAGGATAATAGAATTTACCAGTTCCAGTCAGACTACATCAATGGAACTGGCTCGCATGGGGAAGTACATAAACAGTATGCGGCAGCCTTAGGGAAATACAAAGCCTTATATGCAAAATGTCCAATATTTTTTGCAACCGGGGTTGCAGATTTGCAGATGGGTGAAAATGGATGCCTGAAGAAGGGAGTCATTACAGACGCCGTGCTGTTATTGCTGTCATTGCTGGCTTGGCAGCTGGATTATGTGGTGCGTGGTAGCTGTGATTGCTTCCGCCGTGAAATGGTGGCAGGTAGAAGGGGAGCAGGATTCGGAAGACAGCCCAGGGGAGTATGATATATCGCTTTCCGCCTTAGCGGGAAAAGCCAACCGTTGGTTTATCCCATATGTCGTGGTGATAGTATACGCAGTCCTTACCGCCTTGCCTATTATGGTGCAGGCAAATGTAGACTGGGCATGGTTTCCATACAGTGTGCCGCTGCTCATTGATTTTTGGAAACGCCTGTATGCATGGAAGATTGTCCCGTCGAGGTCGCATGAGGAAAACAAACAGAGAATCCTTGCCATGTGGAAGGCAGAGGCAGAGCTTGATGGCGTGCGCAGGGAGCTTAAGCTTTTGCTCCCCGCGCTTGAGGCGGAATACGCGGAAGGACTGGCCAAAACCGTAGCGGGGATCCCAGGTGCAGACGCACAGGAGATAACCCGGCAATCTGGTTTCTCACAGATCTGCCAATCACCAGAAAAAATGTGGCAGGACTGGTGGA
>CAJTNT010000099.1 GCA_910577785.1 uncultured Lachnospiraceae bacterium
GGAAAAACCGTCATACTTGCCAGCCATAATAAAGAGGATATAGAGGTTTTGTGTGATATGGTATATGAGATGGAACATGGCAGACTGGTATAATGGAATGTGCCGGTTATTCAGACAATGCAATTTCAGACCATCAGAATAACAGCTTCACCAATCGTAAAGAAAGAATTGCGCCTGCGAGCCAATGTATAGTATAATATAGTGGAATAATAACCATGACATAATTCGATTATGGGCATTATACAATGCGTGCCTATGTTTTATTTGCAAATGCTGTAAAGACAGCACACGCTTTGTATAGGGGAAAAACGGCAACAGCAAGCACATTGGCTGTTCTGGGAAATCACAGGCAATGCAAAAAAGGAGGAGACAAGATGGCAAAAATACAGGTAATGGATCATCCATTGATTCAGCATAAGATTAACCATATCCGCAAAGAAGATGTGGGCTCCAAGGAATTTCGAGAGGTTGTGGGAGAGATTGCCGCACTGATGTGTTATGAGGCTTCCAGGGATTTGAAGCTTAAGGATGTGAAGATTAAAACACCCATCTGCGAAATGGTGGGCAAAGAATTAAGCGGCAAAAAACTGGCGGTTGTGCCTATCTTGAGGGCAGGCCTTGGAATGGTAGACGGCATCTTAAAAATGATACCTGCTGCAAAGGTGGGCCATATTGGCCTCTACCGGGATCCAGAAACATTTAAGCCGATGGAATACTACTGCAAGCTTCCGGCGGATTGTGATGAAAGGGAGGTATTTGTCGTTGACCCTATGCTGGCCACTGGCGGCTCCAGTGTGGCGGCTATCCAGATGTTGAAGGACAGGGGCGTGAAAGCCATTCGGTTTTTATGCATTATTGCATCGCCAGAAGGCGTAGAGCGGATGCAGCAGGCGCATTCGGACGTAGACTTATATATTGGCGCATTAGACGACCATCTAAATGAGCATAAGTATATCGTTCCAGGCCTTGGAGATGCTGGCGACCGTATCTTTGGGACGAAATAGCCAGATTGCTGCTTTTAGCCTTTAGGTCTACCAGGTGGTGTAACATATTACTCCGACGGTTAAATAGTATGTATCTTTGGTAAAAAATAGCTCCTTTTTGGTAAGAATTAAGATATGGCAATTCTTACTGAAAAGGAGTATTTTTATGTAAGCTGCAAAGGGGCAGATACGACAAATTATTTCACAAAACAACAAAAGTCTCAGCATTGTACTCTCATCATACTCAGCAAAAAGCTTTTCACTGAAATGCACCGGCAGCTTTGAACCTGGCGTTGCACTGCCATACCGTCCGCTTGTACTTGCTGTTGGAGCGCCAAAGCTTTCTTTCATCTATTGGAGCGATTTTCCAAGCTCATAGGCTTTTTGCAGTTCAGGTTTCCCCTTAATATCACCCACGCTTCCATTCCCTCCAGCAAGCACATGACCAAGATTTTTCCATTTTAAATGTTCCATCAGATGGTCATAGTAAAGAACAACATCTTCAAAATCATGTCCTTCTGCCGCCATCAGAAGTACGCAGGCCCTCCCGTGTCCTCTGAGCAGATTCCCATCACCCTCCTCCAATGCAAACAGGCGGTCAACAGCCGTCCGGAGCTGCCCGCTCATATTCCAGTAATACAGAGGCGTGGCAAGCACGACCACATCGCATTCTTTCACTGCCGGGTATATTTCGTCCATATCATCCTTTTGGGCACATGGGCATTCCCTGCTGCTGTGTCCGCCGAAACATCCTTTGCAGCCATGGATATCCATGCTGTCCAGAAAAAATTCCACAACCGTATTCCCCGCTTCTTCCGCGCCCCTGGTAAATTCCGCAGCCAGGGCTGCTGTATTTCCTGCCCTCCTGGGGCTTCCATTCAAAATGACAACCTTCTTTCCCATATCTTCCTCCTAAATCGCATCAGCCAGAGCCGCAGCCCTTTTGCAGCCGTCCGTTTTGTCAATATCACCCACATTCAGCACGCCGGGGATCAGAACCTCGCCTACCATCTTCCATTTGTTCAGGGCACACATACGCTCCATTGGGATACGCACCCCATCCATGACCGACTTATCTTCCTCCTCGCAGCAGGTGATCAGCGCGCATTCCTTGCCTGCAATATCTTTTCCGCCTACGACAAGGGAAAATATCCGATCAATGACGCCCTTGATCTGCGCCGGGATGGAATACCAGTAGACCGGCATCGCAAACACAATGGCATCCGCCTCCAGGATTGCCGGCGCTATCGTGTTGAAGTCATCATCAAAGGTACAGGCCTTCCCTGTGGAATAGCAGGTTTCGCAGGCATGGCATCCGCCTACTTTTTTCATGGCGGCATCAAACCTGGTAACTATATGCCCCTTCCCCTCCGCCGCTTTGATAAAAGCCTCCGTCATAGCAAAACTGTTACCATTTTTACGCGGGCTTCCCGTAATAACAACAATTTTCTTACTCATACAACGATTCCTCCTCTATTCTTCCTTCTTGCTTTTTTATAATAAGCCGACTTATTACTCCAGCTTTCATAACCCTTTCAGCCATTCTGTCACCTGC
>CAJTNT010000100.1 GCA_910577785.1 uncultured Lachnospiraceae bacterium
TTTCAGACATTTGGATGAAGGTGCGGATGATATCGTTGCCGCTGGTGTTGATCCAGTAATCCCTTGGTTTTGCTGTGGGGTCTGCGCAAAGTTTCTTGCAGTGGCAGAGTACGTCCCAGGGGCAGTATACCTCTGTATTGCCGAAGCGGTAGCCGTTGTACCAGTCCTTCAGTTCCTGCTCATGAGCCAGGAGGCTGTATTCCTCCAACAGGCCATGCACTTCCTCTTCGGTAAAGCCGAAGTATCTGCTGCATTCCACATCGGCAGCCGAATAGGTGACAATATTGTTCAGGCCAGTGAAGATGCTTTCCTTCGAAATGCGCAGGCAGCCGGTCAGGACGGCAAATTCCAGGCTGGCATTGGTCTTGAGCGCCTGGCCAAACAGGCTCCGTATTAGGAGCAGCATCTGGTCATAGTAGCCCGCTTCAAATGCCTTTGCCAATGGCACGTCATATTCATCAATCAGGATAATGGCTTTCTGGCCGTAATGTTTATGGAGCAGGCCGGAAAGTGTCTGCAGGCTTTCGCTTAATATTGCATTTGACATAGCAAATATTTCTTTATTATCCCCAGCTTCTAGGATTAGCTGGCGGTATAGTGCTTTTTCATATTCTGTCAATTTGCTGCTCTGCAGCAGGAACTGGAAACGCAACGCCTCTTTTCCAAGCACAGAACGCAGCCTGGAACAGGCGTCCGTAAAGTTCTCCTCTTCCACGCCTTTTAAAGTAATAGAAAGCACTGGGTATTTTCCCATATATTTCTCACACAGTTCTGTTTCTTTGAAAATTTCCAGCCCTTCGAAAATCTCTGGGCTACAGCCAATCTCAAAAAAGGCTTTCAGCATGCTCATGTTCAGAGTTTTGCCGAAGCGGCGGGGGCGGGTGAAAAGGGTTACTTTTCCGCTCTCCTGAAGCAGGTCACGGATGAAGCCTGTTTTATCGATATAGTAATAGTCACCGGCTCGGATTTCCACAAAATCTTCCATACCTACAGGAATCTTTTTTCTCATGGCTTTATCTATTGTGGCCTCCCTTCTGCCTCACTGACATAACCTTATAATCATTTTTACCATTGAACCACACAAAGCGCGGGTTGTCAAGTGCTGGCGGACACCTATGCAGCTTTATGTTCATCCTTCTTTCACCAGCATAACTTTGCAGTCATTCCTCCTACAGGAAATGCCATAGTTCAGGATGGCCTGCAGGCCTTCCTGGCGCAGCTTCTGGCCATACTTTTTGGCCGCAATCTGCCTTAGGGCTTCCTGGCATTTCGTCTCCAGCTTGCCTG
>CAJTNT010000101.1 GCA_910577785.1 uncultured Lachnospiraceae bacterium
GCTCCAGCAGCATCCGGTGGATGGCCACGGCGGTGGAGGGATCCAGGCCGCTGGTGGGCTCATCCAGGAATAAGACCCTGGGCTTGTGCAGCACCGCCCGGGCCAGGACAAGCCGCTGGGTCTGGCCTTTGGAGAGCTTCCCGGCGGGTTTGTTCCTGTGCTCCCCAAGCCCTACCTGAGTCAGCACCTTCTCCACCCTCTCCCGGGACACCTGCCATATCCCGGCAAACACGTAGAGGTTCTGCCATACGGTCATCTTCTTGTAGATGCCGCTGTTGTCCGAGACCACACCGATTTTTTCGTAAATGGACTCGTCGATGTTGGAAGAGTCCGTGCCAAGAAGCCTGGCCTCCCCGGAGGTCTGCCGCAGCTGTCCGGTGATAATTTTGATCGTGGTGGTCTTTCCCGCCCCTGACGGCCCCAGGAAGCCCAGGATTTCGCCCTGGTGCAGGGTCATGTTGATGTCCTTCAGCGCCTGTTCCGTCTTGAACCGCTTGGAAATGTGGGACAGGGAAAGCAGTACATTCTGTTCCATATGATAACCTTCTTTCTTTGTTTTTTCGTGTAGATGTGGCTGGTTTTATGTCCAGACGCTTTGCATCTCCACTGCGCATATCTTACCACCCGCCCCGGCGCCTGTGTGGAAATGTGCCTGAATGGAAAAAGGCGCTGCCTGAGCGGAATCTCACATCCACTCTGTCAGCGCCCTTTTCATCTGCTTTTCTTTCTGCAGCAAATGAAACTGTATTTTTTGTCAATATTCCCTCGCTTTCAAAAGCGTCTGCCATCAGGCGCTTCCTTACAATCGCGAGATATATTTCTCTTTATCAGCATCGGGAATTTGTAAGGCATCCATAGCTTGTTCTACGGACCATTTCGTAGTTTCCATCAATCTAATTTTTACAGGTGTGTTGGCTCCCCCTTCTTCTGGTAATAGCTTAGTTTTGGCATATGCTTTGATCAGAAGTGGTAACAGAATGCGTTGGATACAGGCGGGAATCGGTTGGGATTATTTATCTCCATAGTGGCCTCTACAGTGGGCGATGTAGATTCGCTCGTTTTCCATGTGGTAGACGAGGCGGTCTTTTTCGTTGATGCGACGGCTGTATTCGCCCTGCAGATCGTCAGAAAGGGGTTCGGGTTTTCCGATTCCTTTCATGCAGCCGTTCCGCTCGATATCCTGAATGAGCTGGTTGATCCGCTTTA
>CAJTNT010000102.1 GCA_910577785.1 uncultured Lachnospiraceae bacterium
GTAAAAGTATTTATAAGAAATTGCCATTGTAAAAACATGTGGAAGCAGTTATAATATCAATACAGGAGGGGCTGCTGGATGGAAAA
Organism: uncultured Lachnospiraceae bacterium; assembly: GCA_910577785.1. Taxonomy (GTDB): domain Bacteria; phylum Bacillota; class Clostridia; order Lachnospirales; family Lachnospiraceae; genus Petralouisia. Next base: position 87 of record CAJTNT010000102.1, read on the forward strand.
TGAAAACACACAGGGAAGCATGGGATCCACACAAGGGGGCATGGGAGCGGCGCAGGGAAGCATAGGGGCCACACAAGGGGGCATGGAGCCCATACAGGAAGGCGCAGGCTCCATACCGGAAGGCACGGGAGCCATACCGGGGAGCATGGAAGTCCTAAACTCCCTCCAGATAACGGAAGGCCTGGAGGGCCTGGACCAGGCCAGCAAAGAGCTGTACAAGAACAAAGAAGTGCTTGCGGTTATCCTTAAAGGCGTCGTAAGGGAGTTTGAGGGGTACAGCTGCCAGGAGATCATGGATTTTATAGAGGCCGACTCCATCACAGACGCGGAAGAGGTGTCCCCAGGGCGCACCAACACAAGGATTGTCGGGGATGACAAGGAATATGTGGCGCTGAATGAGAAGCTGTCCCAGTTCGACACAAAATTCAGGGCGGTTAACCCGGGGCTGTCCGGCGGCGGTGTTGTCGTGAACCTCCACGTGGACATAGAGGCGCAGAGGACATACCGCCCAGGGTACCCGGTAGAGAAAAGGGGGATCTATTACCTGGCCAGGGAGCTCTCCGCGCAGCTGTCCCTGGTGACGAAGGACACGGACTACAGATGCCTGGAAAAATGCTATTCCATCTGGGTCTGCCGTGATGACGTGCCGAAGGACGAGCGGTTCAGCATATCATTCATTGAGATGGCCAATACCAGGAACTATGGGAAATGCCACCCGGCAAAGAAAAACTATGACCTGCTGTCCCTGGTGATCATCCGCCTGGGGGACGAGGCTTTCCGTGGGATTGAGGATAAGGCAAAAAATGACATGATGGAATTCCTGCACGCCATCATGTACCCCCACAAGGAGGATTTCCTGGAGACAATAAAGAAGCATATCAGCTTTTCGGATAACGAGGAGCTGTGGAAGGAGGTTGAGCATATGAGCGGCCTAGGTGAAAGCATCCTGGAAGAGGGAAGAAAAGAGGGAAGAAAAGAGGGGAGAAAAGAGGGGAGAAAAGAGGGAAGAAAAGAGGGAAGAAAAGAGGGAAGAAAAGAGGGGATGGAAGCATTGGTTGACAGCCTCCGTTTTCTTTCCATACCAGAAGAGATGATTGAGGGCCAGCTGGCCCAGAGGT
>CAJTNT010000103.1 GCA_910577785.1 uncultured Lachnospiraceae bacterium
GAATAATTGTTATCACGTCTGTATGGAATCCACTGGTAAGTATTGGATTCCTATTTTTAATTATCTCGAAAATGACATCGATGTGTGCCTTACACATCCCAAATACGTCAAAGCCATCAAAGGCAAGAAGACCGATAAGAAGGATTCCAAGTGGATTGCCGACCTCTACAAATTTGACCTTGTCAGGTGCTCCTTTATTCCTCCAAAAGATTTCCGTCAGCTCCGTGAAATTGCAAGATACCGTTTTAAACTGGTCTGCATGAAATCTTCGGAAAAGAACCGTATCCAGAACTGCATGACTGTTTCTAATGTGGGTATTGCCAGCGTATTGTCTGACCCTTTCGGTAAGACGGCAACAGAAATCATGGCTTACCTCCTAGAGCATACCTCTGATTCCATTGACGAAAAGGCCGTCCGCAAACTTATTAAAAAGGGAGCTAAAGCCAAGTCCAATGAAATCATTGAAGCGATCAGGGGCTACAACATTGAAACAGACCAGGCTAAAAAGCTGGAACTCGCCCGCGGACATCTGGAATATCTGGACGATATGATTACCCAGACCGAGGTTGAACTCTACATCCGTATGAAACCTTATTATGAATTTGTCGAGTTCGTAAGCACCATGCCCGGCATGACAGAACTGAGTTCTACCATTGCCCTTGCTGAAACCGGCGTTAATATGGACATCTTTGACGATGCCAAACACCTTTGTTCCTGGTGCGGTCTTTCTCCTGCAAACAACGAATCCGCAGGAAAAAAGAAATCTGTCCGAATTGCAAAAGCTGGTGATTATTTGAAACCTATGATGGTACAATGTGCCCTTGCTGCAATCAAGAGCAAAAAACAACCTTATTTTGCAATCAAATACGGACGAATTAAAAAACGCCGTGGTCACAAGAAAGCAATCATCGCTATTGCCAGAATGATGATGGTCTGTATTTACCATATGGTATCAGAAAAGAAACCATTTACCCCTACTGACTACGAGGAATTGATGGAACCTCAAAATCATGTAGAACGTGTTGTATTAAATGAAGACAATGTTTTTGCTTACCTTGAAAGCCTTGGTTACGATAGTTCTAAGTTAGTGAAACGCAACGATAACTAACCTATATTCAGTTATTGAATACTTCCAAAAACAGGGGATTACGACCCCTTATTTAAGTGCGTCCCAAATTTACTCTATTTTTCACTCTT
>CAJTNT010000104.1 GCA_910577785.1 uncultured Lachnospiraceae bacterium
ATTCCCAGGCACCACAGGGAGCCTTGGCTGTGCGATTTCGGAGGCCGTGGAGGCACCAAGATATGGATATGCCCCAAGCAAGTTTCAAGCTATAAGCAAAAAATTCAAAGGAGTTTTGCACAAAATCCATACTGCCTGTATTCATTAATACACACAAATCTCCACAATCTGATACCCTGCCCATGACACCGTTTCCCTTCCATCCACAACAGCTTTACTGCTGCATCTCCCGGAACTCCACATGGATTATAAAGCTCATATGGAACATCCTCATCACTCAGGCAAAAATCCCGGTAACAATGCTTTTTCTCCAGCCGCCTTTCAGGTATCCGTCTATGTAATTCCGCTCCGCCACATTCACGATGCAGTCAGACCATCCCTCCAGTTCTTCTTTCGGTTTTTCCAATGAAAAGAAGGATTTCGTCTTGAATTTTTCATCAAGCCCCGTCATATCCATGATGTTGCTGGCTTGCAGGAAACTCAGCATATTCGCCGCGTCTTTGAGGTTATACAACGATTGTGAATATCCCGATTTTTCCGCCTGTGCCTTGCGTGACAAAATGCCTTGAATGTAGGCGGCAAGGGTGGGCGGCTCGGTGTTCTCGGCTACTTCTCTGCCCTTATATGTCAAATGGAGAGAGCCGTCTTTATCCATTACAAGAAAGCTGCCACCCCGCAAAAATCCTACCGCATGGCTGATACTCGGCTTACTGAATTCCATGTGCCGGGCAAGGTCTATGGAGCGCACCGCACTTT
>CAJTNT010000105.1 GCA_910577785.1 uncultured Lachnospiraceae bacterium
CTTGATATTCCTGGAACCGTATATTTTGATGAGGGATTGGATCACTTGAGCCGATATTATTCCCATGATGGCCGCGCCTACTATGTACTCCTGCAAAACGGGGGATTTATCGGTGGCATCGGCCTTTCGGAATTTGACGGCTGCTGCTGTGAGCTGCAAAAGCTCTACCTTGCGGATGCTGCCAAAGGGCAGGGGTTAGGCTACGGTATGATCGCATACATTGAAAACCGCGCCAGGGAAATGGGGTACCAGAGAATCTATCTGGAAACCCACAGCAATCTACAGGCGGCGATCCATATCTATGAAAAGGCAGGGTATACGGAAATCAGGCGGCCGGAAAACGTTGTCCATAGTACGATGGATAAGTTTTACATAAAGAAGCTATAAGCAACCTGCAATGCTGCAGGCTGGCCGGGGAAGCCGGGGTTTCATATCGGCGTTACAGACAGGAGGAAGCAGGTGATGGGATATGGCAGGCCTTGGAACAATCATTAACAGCGCCAGCATCATAGCCGGTGGGGTGGCAGGCCATTTTACAGGCAGGCTGTTTTGCCAAAAACAGCAGGATTCATTGAATAAGGCATGCGGGGTAAGCGTGCTGTTCATTGCCATTGCCGGGGCAATGGAAGGGATGCTGGAAATAGAAAACAATGCGGTTGGCAGCGGGAAATCCATGTTTGTCGTGCTGTGCCTTACGCTTGGCACAGTG
>CAJTNT010000106.1 GCA_910577785.1 uncultured Lachnospiraceae bacterium
AGGCATTCTTTACCGCTTCCACTGCCAGCTCCGCTGCCATGGATGTCCCATAGGCATATCCGATAATCTTGCGGCTGCACAGGTCCATTACGGAAGCCAGATAGGTCCATCCTTCTTTCAGCACATGGATATAGGTGATATCCGTACACCATTTCTGATTGATGGTTTCTGCTTCAAAATCACGTCCCAAGATATTTACCTTACCATCAGGGACAGCCCCATGGTTTGCATTGTGGTTATACTTTTTTACCACTACAGACCTCAGCCCTTGTTCTGCCATATGCCTCTGGACACGCTTTACGCTGCAGGGTGTCCCATTGTCATTGAGGGTACGGCATATTTTGACGGCGCCATACCTCCGTTTTGAATCATCGTAAGCCTGTTTCACTTTATGGCTGAATTCTTCATATTCCTCCTGTCTGTCTGAGGGTACACTGATCAAAGCTTTGTAATAAGTACTCCTTGGAAATTTCAAAGCACTGCAAAGCTGGGATACCGTGTAATGGTTTAGGTTGTCTTGGATAAAAGTCACAATCTCGGCTATTGTTCTTTCGCGGATATGGCGGTCGCTTTTTTTAATATTTCGTTCTCGATCTTAAGGCGCTGGATTTCTTTCTGGAGAGCCTTAT
>CAJTNT010000107.1 GCA_910577785.1 uncultured Lachnospiraceae bacterium
GACGGGAGGGCGGAGAACCTTGCCGAAAAGAAGTTTGCGCTGGCAGGGGGCGGAACGCTGACCTGCCCGATCCTGACAAGCGGGGGATATGGCGCGGATATTTACTATCAGGGTACAAAGGTGCTGACATATCTCGGTTCGGGATATGGGTGGGCTTGTGAGAGGACTCCGGCTGAACGGGAAAAGGAAAGGGAGTTTTATGGGATTTATTTTGATGAGTACCGCTCGCTAAAGAACGGCCAAGGGGCAGAGCTGGAGGAGTTACCGGATTATCTGGAGGAGAAGCCGTCTTTTGACAGGAAAGCATAAATAGGGGGATTTGAATAACCAATAAGATTTCAAAAATTCCGTGAGCGCATATCCCCAATAAGCTACAGCCTGACAGGGCAGGCATCCCCGGCGTTCCGGCAGATTGGGGAATCGGAGATTTTTGGAGTGAGGATTTTAGATGAGGGTTAATTTTGATAAACCGATTATTGAAAAGGAATGTGTGTTAGAAACAGTTACTGGAGATTTAGATAATTTTTATGCTTCTGCATCAGATATTGAAAGGATAAACCTATTTTTTATATTGCTGGCATCATTACACTATTATGAGGAAAAAGGGGATGC
>CAJTNT010000108.1 GCA_910577785.1 uncultured Lachnospiraceae bacterium
TAAACGCAAGCCTTCAGACACTTTCCAGCCTGCTCCATAAGCATTATGGCCAGAAACCCATTATCCTGATTGACGAATACGACGTGCCGTTGGCCAAGGCATCCGAGCATGGCTACTACGACCAGATGGTACTTTTAATACGGAACCTATTTGGCCAGGCACTCAAGACCAACGCCAGCCTGGAATTTGCTGTCCTGACTGGCTGCCTGCGCATCTCCAAGGAAAGCATCTTCACCGGCCTGAACCACCTCAAGATATTCTCCCTCACCGACAGGCTTTTCAGCCAGTACTTTGGCTTTACGGACCAGGAAGTAAGGGAACTCCTGGAATATTATGGCTGTACCCACTGCTATGGGGCGGTCAGGGAATGGTACGACGGCTACCAGTTTGGCAGCACAAAAGTATACTGCCCGTGGGATGTCCTCAGCTACTGCGACAGCTTCTATGGGGAAGGCAGGGAAAGGCCGCGGAACTATTGGGCCAACACCAGCGGCAACGCTATCATCCGCCGTTTCCTGGAAGGGGCGGATACAGCCACCGCCAGGGACGAGCTGGAACGCCTGGTCTCCGGGGAGCCAGCCTGGAAGAGGGTCCGCCAGGAACTGAC
>CAJTNT010000109.1 GCA_910577785.1 uncultured Lachnospiraceae bacterium
ATTGAAACCGGATTGAGCTTGATGTTCTTTTTCCGGCTGCGGATGTTCTTTTGTACCGAGGTGAAACGGACGGCTTCAATCGGGGAAATCCCTGCCGCAATTTTTACCGGCTTACGGATGGAAACAGATACCATAATCCAACTGCTTATGAGCGTCAAAATAACCGTTGCCACATAAGAAATAGCGTTAAAACCTTTGGAAAATAGGAAAAATCCGCCGCATACGCCCAGCACTGTGCCAATCAGAATCCCGATACTGCCGAGTTTGTGTCCCTCCTGTTTTACAATCCGCTTGATTTGTTTTGGCGTCGCGCCAATCGTCCGAAGCTGTCCGTAGCTCTGGATTTTGTCATTGATGGAGATACGGAAGATACTCTGGATCACAATGTAGCCGCCGATTAGGGCAATGGCAGTCACGCCAGCCATCAGTGCAAAATCAAAGGATTTAGAAGTATAGGCAAAATACTTGCTGTTCATTTTGGGCATAGGAAGCTGATATTCCTCTGCAATCTCCCTGCAATAAGAGGTCATCAGTTCTTCGCCCAACTGGTCGCTGTTTTTGAAATGGGCATAAGCACGATACCCAGCCGGGTCAAACCCA
>CAJTNT010000110.1 GCA_910577785.1 uncultured Lachnospiraceae bacterium
GCCTTCCGGAAGGCCGCAGGGCGGAACTGATTGACGGCCAAATTTATTACATGTCGCCCCCAGCCAGAAAGCACCAGCGGATTATAGGGGAAATATTTGCCGTCATCTGGGAATATATCAACACCCATAATGGCCCTTGTGAAGTGGATATATCCCCATTTGCAGTATTTTTGGATAAAGATGATGCAAATTATGTCGAACCTGATATTTCGGTTATATGCGACCCCAATAAGCTCACCGATAAAGGATGTTTCGGTGCACCGGACTGGATTATTGAAATTGTATCACCCAGCAGCCGGCGGATGGACTATTTCACAAAGCTTTTTAAATACCGCGCTGCCGGCGTCCGTGAATACTGGATAGTTGATCCTGACAAAAAAAGCATTATTGTGTATGATTTCCAATCGGAAGATATTATGGATTATACTTTTTCTGATTCTGTAAAGGCCGGTATCTATGATGATTTGTATGTTGATTTCTCTGCTATTGCAGATTTGCTGAATATTTAACAACAAAAAGACATATGCTCAGACGCAAACAGCAACTTTGGACTAAACGCAACAAACGCATTCCTATATA
>CAJTNT010000111.1 GCA_910577785.1 uncultured Lachnospiraceae bacterium
ATCAGGGCTTTCGGGTCTTCCTTGACAATATTGGCAGCCAGCGCGTTGGATTCCGCTCCGCAGTCTGCAAAATAATACCAGTTCTTCCGCTTCTGCAGGCTGAGCATAAGGACAGGCATCCCCTCGCTGGTTACAAAGGATATGACAGCCCCAAACATTGTCACCATAATTCCGGCGGACAGCAGCAGGAATACGAACCCTACTGCATGTCCCAGCGGGGTCACCGGGACCAGGTCGCCATACCCCACTGTCGTCAATGTCACTAAGGAATACCAGAAGGCATCCCCAAATGTCTGTATCGCTGCATTGCTGCTTGCGGATTCTGAATAAAAAAGGATGGTTAACAGGCCCAGATACACCACTGCCACCGCGATAATAAAGCACAGGTAAATTTTCTTCCTCGTTTTCATCTATTTGATATCCCCAAATAGAACTGGAATCTGCTGCTGGAATGTATCCAGCAGGGGGCACGCAATCTCACGCATTTGCGGATGTGCACGCTTTGATGTCCGCAATTTGAAGAAATGCCTCCACTCCCGCAAATTCATTGTAGCAATAACCTCTGTTTTTAGGCTGTTC
>CAJTNT010000112.1 GCA_910577785.1 uncultured Lachnospiraceae bacterium
TAGAACGGATGAAGGATGCGCTGGTGGATATCATAGGGAAGATCAGGATAAGCGGTGACTTGGGGATTCCCGATTTCACTTCACAGTTCCAGTTCAAGGATGGGGCGTTTTCCGTGGCGGACAGCGGTTTTGCGGTTGATATGGGCGCATTGGATGGCCGGTTTACACCACGACACTCTGGCAATATGTATTCTGATATGTATAGATATCAGTTCAGAAAAGTTTTATAAGTATGTGGTTTCCTATCCCCAATAAGGCCGTAGCCGGACAAGGCAGGGCGGACATCCCCGGTTTCCGGCAGATTGGCGAATCGGGTGGAAGAAATGTAGGAATAAACTACCTGGACTTATGGTTGGGGGCAGTTCTGACCGACAGAGGGGCTGGATAAATATAATTAATGATAATGGAGTGTGTAGCTATGAGAAAATACTTTGCTATAGTTGGGGCATTTCTTTTATTAGGGCTGTCTGGTTGCGGAAAGGACGAACAGGATAATAGTTCTTATAACTTAAGTGTTCAGCAGAGTGAAGAAACAATCGGGTTGGAAGAAAACAGTTCAATAGAACAGGAA
>CAJTNT010000113.1 GCA_910577785.1 uncultured Lachnospiraceae bacterium
TTTCCCCATCCTTTTCGATCTCCACAAGTACGGACAGAAGATAGCGGGAACGTCCCCTTCGCTTCTTGTTGCGGCTGTAGATCTCTTTGACATTGAGCCTTTCACCCTGGTATCTGTATTTTGTCTTGCTTTTTTTCATCATGGCTATGGTGTCAAGATGCTCCTGCTTTTTCAGTTCCAGTATGGTTTTGGGCGCTGAAAACCAACTATCGAACAGGACAAATTTTGCCGTGATGCCCGCACGCTGTGCGGAATGGATCAGCTCCACCATGACATCGGTGGCTTTGCGCCGTGACTGGAGGCGTCTTCTTCCCGCAAGGGAGCGGCCGTCATGCCGCTTACCCCCGCAAAGCAGGTTTTTGTCCTCCGCCGCTGAAAGCAGGCTGTAGCTGACCGGGATAAAGGAGTTCCCGTCCGACCATCCCAGAGTGAGCATCCGGAATCCGGATCGGTATTTCATGGAACAGTGGTCGAAAACCCTGGCAAGCATCTCTGCCTTTTTGGACCGGGAGCGGTCAAACAGACTGTCATCAACGATAAACACATCTTTCCGTTT
>CAJTNT010000114.1 GCA_910577785.1 uncultured Lachnospiraceae bacterium
GGAGATAAAGGGACTGGCGCAGCATACGAAGGACGGCATTGTCTCTATGGGCTTTAACGGAATGTCCTACAATGACAATGCAGATTATAAGAATAACTGGAGCGTCCCGTTTTCGGAAAATACCTATAAGGCGGTTTTCGACTGGCTGCAAAACAACAGGGGCAGTATTGAAGAAATGCAGAAATTCGCCACATGGCAGGAGGTGTTTAAGAACATTGGCAGCCGGTATGACCGCATAGGGTCTGATGAAGAAGAACAGGGGTATCTGAATAACTGATCAGAATATCCCCCATAAGTCACAGACGAACAAGGCAGGCATCCCCGGCGTTCCGGCAGATTGGGGAATAATTAAAACAGCTTTTGGAAGAGGTATCATATGAAAAAGAACATTATTTTATGGCTGGCGGCTTCGGCGGTAGTTATGCTGGCGTTTCCGTGGCTTGCGGTAACTTTCGTAAAAGGTGATGCAGGAATGGTGGTATGTTTTCTTTTGTTTTTTGCAGTCAATCCATTATATTCCGCGATAATCGGAGCATTTGCGGGAAAGGACAT
>CAJTNT010000115.1 GCA_910577785.1 uncultured Lachnospiraceae bacterium
GGTGATGACCGTATATTTTCCTGTTTCCTGAACCATTTGAAAATCCTCCTTCGATTTGGTATAATCCAACCATACAATGTAGAGTAAACTCTATGTCAAGAGGATTGAGGTGATTTTTTTGGAATACTCCATCGGAGATTTTTCAAAACTGACGGGGCTGGGCATCCATACCCTACGCTATTATGAACACGAAGGGCTGATTGCCCCGGAACGCAATTCCAGCAACCGCCGCTGTTATTCTGATAAAGACTTCACATGGATTGAATTTATCAAACGCCTGAAAGACACGGGGATGCCTATCAAGGAAATCAGGCACTATGCCAAACTCCGGGCAGCAGGTAATCCCACCCTTTCTGAAAGGATGGAAATGCTGGTACAACACCGGCAGGCACTTGATGAGCAGATAGCACAGTTACAGGCTCATAAGATTAAATTGGATGAGAAAATTGAGTTTTACAGAAATGAGATTGAGCGTGTGAATAATACGAACTTATGAATACGCCGACACAGAATAGTAAATTGCAGGAAAAGAGTACCACTCCTTTCCTGCTT
>CAJTNT010000116.1 GCA_910577785.1 uncultured Lachnospiraceae bacterium
TAGAAAATCTTTATCTGACGCCTGACGGGAAGAACGGAGGGCTGCCGGACAAGGCGGCTGATCTGATCAATAAGACAAAGGACAATGCCAAGATAGAACGGATGAAGGATGCGCTGGTGGATATCATAGGGAAGATCAGGATAAGCGGAGACTTGGGAATTCCCGATTTCACTTCACAGTTCCAGTTCAAGGATGGGGCGTTCTCCGTGGCGGACAGCGGTTTTGCGGTGGATATGGGCGCACTGGATGGCCGGTTTACACCAAAGTCCTCCGGCAATATGTATTCCGATATGTATAAATATCAGTTCAAGAAGGTTTTATAAGACCCACGGCTGCATATCCCGAATAAGCCGCAGCTTGATAAGGCAGGGCAGGTTTTCACGGCGTTCCGTGGAATCGTGGAATCGGGGAGCAGGGAGAGGGAATCTGCTTGGATTTATTACAAGGGAATAAGGGCGGCTCTGACCAACAGAGGAGCCACAGATAGGAAAAGGAATTGTGAGGTGGGCGCATGGGAATTTTGGTTTCAAGTACACTAAATTC
>CAJTNT010000117.1 GCA_910577785.1 uncultured Lachnospiraceae bacterium
AAAACCGAAAAGGAGAAATGCCATGTAGGATTGTCGGGTTGCCAAGTCATTTCCGGCCAGGGGAATCTCCTTGAAGTACAAATTTTTGAATTTACTTCAATTTTACTTCAAATTCGCAACAAACTATGCTAATTTATGCAGAGTTATACATGATTTTATAAAAATATGCAAGAAAGGAAAATGCTCGAAAAGCCAGTAAATACAAGGCTTTGCAGAGTTATTCAAAGTTATGCAAGATATAATAAAAATACTATTCGTCTGCCACGGCAGTATCTTGAAATATTCTGGGAAAGTCTGTAAAATCAATGGTTTTACGGCAAGGAAAGGCGCTTACTATACCACTACTACACCATTTTTGAGAGAGCCTTGAAATGACATTGATTACAGCCAAATAAATCAGTTTATAAGGTGGCAGTTCTTTTCACGGAAAGGAACTGTCATTTTCCTTAAATAAATCACTCATTTTCAAATGATATGTAGTGACTATGAAGAAAGATTTTTACAATGGTTGC
>CAJTNT010000118.1 GCA_910577785.1 uncultured Lachnospiraceae bacterium
ATCCTATCTTCCTCTATGTAGCCATGACCGTCCAAAAGGGATATGACCGGCAGGAGAAGTGACGCATCCGGCGCACCAATGCAGGGAAACACCGCAGGAATGGGGCAGGAAAACGGCTTTTGGGGAAAACGGCAACAGGAAGCATTTTAACCTATTTGATTTATGGGAGGAACAGAATGAACGATAAAAAGAGATTGAACAGCTACGAGGATTTACCGCTGGTTCTGGATGTGGCGGACATTCAGCAGATTATGGGAATTTCAAGAGCGAGCGCCTATGAGCTGGTACACACACCCGGCTTTCCAGCGTTCCGCAGGGGCAGACTTATCAAGGTCAGCAAAATTGCTTTCTTTGAATGGATGGCAAAAGGCTCCGAAACCGTACCGAGAAGCGACAAATAAGCGTGAGTTATCATTCCCTGACTGCAATACTGCCGCACTTTACAAAGGGGTATACAGAGGGAAAAAACCTTAAAAATGATACCGAAACGCTACACCAAAACAGC